>NZ_JACANU010000003.1:0-522322 GCF_030329325.1 Acinetobacter sp. 226-1 | reverse complement strand
GACCCCAACCTTGGCAAGGTTATGCTCTACCAACTGAGCTATTCCCGCGGAGTCTATCCAATTTTTTAAATAAAAAATCGAATGAAAAAATTTTGGAGCGGGAAAGGAGACTCGAACTCCCGACCCCAACCTTGGCAAGGTTATGCTCTACCAACTGAGCTATTCCCGCGGAGTCTATCCAATTTTTTAAATAAAAAAACGAATGAAAAAATTTTGAGCGGGAAAGGAGACTCGAACTCCCGACCCCAACCTTGGCAAGGTTATGCTCTACCAACTGAGCTATTCCCGCATGGGGCTTATAATACATTAAGAAAAATCAGGGTCAACAATTTTTTATTATAAAACGTGCTGATTGCATAAAATTAACACAATTTTTTTATTTTTTAGTTTAGATATCAAATTTTTGCCATATATTTACGCTATTTTTAAAAGTTTTCAGCAGATATTTAAGGCTTTAAAACAGGTTCATAACAAAAAAATAATTATCCGCTATACTTAAAATTAAAGAAATTTGTAAAGGTCATGAAAATGAGTCTTGAAAAGCAATTGATTGAAAAATTAACAACCTTAGAACCTACTCATTTAGAGGTTATTAATGAGTCAGCAGGACATGGTGGATATTTTCCAGGTAAAGAATCTCATTTTAAAGTCATTATTGTGAGTGCTGCCTTTGAGGGCTTACGTTTGGTACAACGTCATCAAAAAGTATATGCCTTGGCAGCAGAATTATTAAATCCAGGAAAAATTCATGCACTCGCAATTCATGCTTATGTACCAAATGAATGGCAAGGACAAGCACCTGCAAGCCCTGAATGTGCACATGCACCTAAAGCATAAGGTAAATTATGGATATCCATTTGGTTGTTAAAATTGTACATATGTCGAGTGCAGCTTTAGCTATGCTGATATTTGTATTACGTGCATCCACTTTATTTATTGGTACGCAAAATCAACAACCTAATCCAAAAGGTCGTGTTGGTTTTGTGGCTATGCAGCATTTGTCTTATACCTTGTTGGTGGTGACGGGTGTTGCTTTGTTGGTGATGAATAAATTCCAAGTACAACCTTGGTTTTACGCAAAAATTGTACTATTTTTAGTGTTATTGTCATCGCAGATTAAAGTGTATAAAAAAGATGATTCTATTTTATTGGCACAGCGTCGAGCAGGGTTAATGATAGGTATCATCGCTTTTGTTGCGATTATTTCGTTGATTATTATTAAGCCTGTTTTTGGTTGATTGTTAGACATTTATTTCCTACTTGTATGGAGTCTAGGTTAAACTGCATACAAGTCAAAAAAGAATGAATTTGAGGAAATTATGCTTACACGTGTGGTATTTAATCAAAAAGGTGGGGTGGGTAAGTCGAGTATTGCAGTAAATTTGGCTGCAATGAGTGCGCATTCAGGTCTAAAAACTTTAGTGATTGATTTAGATCCTCAAGCAAATTCGAGTCAATATTTATTAGGTGATGACGCAACGTATTCCGCAGATAAAACAGCACTTGAACCTAATATTGAAAGTTTTTTTAATGATGTTCTTGGAAATAATCAACAAAAAGGCTTACTGGGCAATGCAATTGGTTCAATTTTAAAATCAAAAAATAAAGGCTTTGATCAATATATCCATCGTTCGCCATTTCCAAACTTAGATGTATTGCCTGCAAGCCCGACTTTGGGCGGTTTAGAGCATGCTTTAGAAGCAAAACATAAAATTTATAAGTTACGTGACTCTTTGCAGACGCTTGTTGGGCAATATGAGCGAATTTTTATTGATACACCGCCAGCATTTAACTTTTTTACCTTATCTGCGTTAATTGCGGCTGATCGTGTTCTGATTCCATTTGACTGCGATGTTTTTTCAAAACGTGCATTACAAACTTTGATTGAAAATGTCATCGAAACTCAAGATGATCACAATGATCGTTTGGAAATAGAAGGTATTGTTGTCAATCAATTCCAAGCGCAAGCAAAACTACCACGTGAAGTGGTGCAACAGTTAAAAGATGAAAATTTACCTGTTTTAAATCATATGCTGCCACCTTCAGTTTTAATGAAAGAGTCACATCATAAAAATCTACCGCTTATCTATTTTGCAACAGATCACAAATTGACGCAGGCATATCAATCATTGTTCAATGAGATTGAGCAAAAATAAGATCGAGATATAGGATGAAACTTAGCTATTTAAATGCAGTGAAGTGGGCAACACTCATCATTGGTTTACCTGTTTTGACTGCTTGTGCAACGACTGTAAAACCAAGTTATGTATCGCCTACACAATATCAGGCAATGAATTGCGCACAGCTTAACTCTGAGTTTCAGCGCATTCAGCAGTATATTAGTAATGGTGTACAGCCTGCTAAACGTACAGGAATGGGCGTGGGTGTTGGGCTTGGCGGTGGTTGGGGACGTGGCGGCTGGGGCTTTGGACCTTCTATTTCACTCAATATGGGACAGTCTTCGAATACAAAAAATTCTGAATTAGCAAATCTTTATGGTCAGCAAGATGCGATTTCACAAGCTGCACAGTTTAAAAATTGTCCTTATGTGCCAAAACGTCAAGAAGTGAAAAAGTAATTTTTTATGAGATTTTCAGTCTAGATACTGGAAATCTCAATTTATTTTTAACTAAATATTTCATTATTAATTTTATAAAAAATAAATACTTAGAATGTAAATTATTGAAAAATAACTTTAAAATTACATATGAAATGGTATTAAAAACTTGTCATATTTTCAGGTTTTCGTTTAAGGTGTGCGCCTGTTTCCTCGATTTCTATTCGCTATATGATTGAAAATTGGCTGTTTATTGCTGCAATGTTAGCTGTACTTTTGATTCCAGGTCCAACCAATGCATTATTAGCAAATTCAGCATATCAACAAGGATTTGGCAAGACATTTACTTTGGTTCCTGCGGAGCTTTTAGGTTATTTATATGGCATTAGTATTTGGGCGTTATTGGTTCATCTGAGTTTACCCATTTGGCCAATGCTGATAGATCTTTTACATGTAGCAAGTGCTTTATACGTTTTTTGGCTCGCTTTCCATTTATGGAAAACATCTCATTTAGAAACTCATGGTTTATCACGTAAGGCATTAACACCATCGCAGCTCTTTATTTCAACTTTAAAAAACCCTAAAACGATCTTATTTGCCGCAGGTATTTTTCCTGTAGAAACATGGGACTCTTTTGCACATTACTTTTTAGTGATGGGGATTTTTAGTTTATGCCTCATTCCTTGTGCAGTATTTTGGATGTATTGGGGACGCAAGGTTTTAGCTGGAAATATGAAAGGCATTCGCGCTGACCAATGGTATAAAGGATCAGCGCTATTTTTAGTCTTATGTATGTTGCCTGTTGTAGTTCGTTTTTTTTAAGCTTTATCTTTGTTAAAAAATTTATGGCGAATATAACCAATAATACCCGGCAAAATACTTAAGATAATGATACCAAAGACTAAATGTGTAAAATTATCTTTGACTAATGGGTGTCTACCAAATAAATAACCCAATGTAATAAATGAACCCACCCAACATAATGCGCCAATCACATTATAAGTTAAAAAATACTTATAATTCATGCTTCCTGCACCTGCAACAAAAGGTGCAAAAGTTCGTGCAAAAGGAATGAAACGAGCAAAAATAATGGTTTTACCACCATGTTTTTCAAAGAATTGTGAGGTTTTAACCAAATGCTCTTTGTTGATAAAGCGTGATTCAATTTCAAAGACACGAGGTCCAATATATTTACCGATATGATAATTTAAAGTGTCACCCAGCACGGCTGCAATAAAAAGTAAGATGACCAACAATACAGGATCCATTGCACCTGTTGAAGCTGCTAAAGCACCTGCTGCAAAAAGTAAACTGTCGCCAGGCAGGAAGGGCATCACCACTAAGCCTGTTTCGACAAAAATAATTAGGAATAAAATTCCATAAACCCAATAACCATAATTTGTTATAAATTCAAATAAATGTTGATCAACATGTAAAATAAAATCAATGAGATTCATGAGGTGAAAGCTAAGTCAAATTGTGCACAAATCCTAGCAGTGTGAGACGGGAAAGTCAGTATTAAAAAGTAAATAAATGCATTTATTATCGTTCTGTTTTTGATACGATGGGTTGAATAATGACATATTTATTCAAATTTAGTACGGCTCTAACATAGCATCATCTTCAATATGAAATAAAAAATTGGTGTTCTCATGTTTAATCCAAACGTTGTTGTAAAAAATGTAGTCAATCAAACATCAGCTGAAGCGTTACTTACACTCATTGCACGTGTGTTCATGGCATATATCTTTATTATGGCGGGCTGGGGGAAAATTACTGCATATAGCGCAACCGTAGGTTATATGGAGTCTATGGGTGTTCCTGGCGCTATGTTACCTTTGACAATTTTGGTTGAATTTGGTGGTGGTTTAGCCTTGTTATTGGGTTTTCAAGCGCGTTTTGCTGCGATGGGATTAGCTCTATTTAGTTTAATTACAGCTTTTATCTTTCATAGTGGTGCAGAAGATGCGATTAATTTGATGAAAAACTTTGCTATGGCGGGTGGTTTATTCTTCCTAATGTTACATGGTGCGGGAAAAATCAGTCTTGATCATCTGATTGAAAAATAAAGATTAATACAGTGAGTTTAAAGCCAGAAATCAATCTGGCTTTTTTAGATTTTGATGTTTAAATGACAATATATTGATCAGTTGTATATCCAATGACCCAATGACCTAAATAGTAAAGTTCAGTGATTTTTTCCCAGTGTTGTCCTAGTCCATAATATTTTTCAATCAATGCTTGGCGAAAAGCAAAACACAATGCATTTTTTGCGGCATATTGAAAATCATACTGGTCATATTTAAATAATTGAGGATCAACAGTTCGAATAGATTGCATTAAGGCTTGAGTGATTTGTTTTCTTAAAATAATAATTGATTCAGGAGGTTTTTGAGTCATCGTATAAAAAGGGTTAGTTTCACTTAGACTTGTTGGAAGCCATTTGACTTGGTGATAGATATTTTTAAAGTCTGATTCTTGAGGGTATATAAAAGCACTTTCAATATTTTTAATGAAAACAATAGATTGATCTGTAAAATTTGCATGCCCCATATTTTTAAAAAATGGGTATTTTGAATTTTGAGTATTTCTTCTGTGATATGGAACATATTATTTTGAGCTGAAATTGAGATCGTTTATAGATGTGGAAAAAAGTTTAAAATCTTTAAACGCATTATAATTTAAAAATAAGTCATTTTACTTTTGAAAATTGTGTCAACTTGATGGAAGGGTGTGCGTCCTGCGCTGAAAAATGTTAGAATATGGCGCTTAAATCCATTTGCCTGCATAGTTGTATATCCATGACGACCAATACTCAAATTACTGAAGATCGTATCCTCATTCTGGATTTCGGTTCTCAATATAGCCAATTGATTGCACGCCGTGTTCGTGAAGCTGGTGTTTATTCTGAAATGTATGCGTTTGATATGTCAGAAGAAGACATCCGTGCATTTAACCCGAACGGGATCATTCTTTCAGGCGGTCCTGAAAGTGTGCATGAAGAAGGCAGTCCACGTGCGCCAGAAATCGTCTTTAATTTAGGCGTACCAGTATTGGGCATTTGCTATGGTTTACAAACCATGTCAGAGCAACTTGGCGGTAAAGTTGAGCCAGGTGATGTGCATGAGTTTGGTTATGCTGAAGTTAATATTCAGGTTCGTGACAAATTGATTGGCGATCTTGAAGATTCTAAAGACCAATTGAAAGTATGGATGAGCCATGGTGACAAAGTAACGCGTATTCCTGAAGGATTCCAAGTTACTGCAAGCACACCAAGCTGCCCATTTGCGATGGTGTCTGATGAAGCACGTCGTTTCTATGGTATCCAGTTCCACCCTGAAGTCACGCACACTGCCAAAGGTGCAGAGATTTTATCGAATTTCGTTCATGGCATTTGTGGTTGCCGTAACCTTTGGAATTCTGAAAACATCATCGACTTACGTGTAGAACAATTACGTGAGCAAATTGGTGATCAAAAAGTATTATTAGGTCTTTCAGGTGGTGTGGATTCATCTGTTGTGGCTGCACTTTTACACCGTGCGATTGGCGACCAATTGACATGTGTATTTGTGGACAATGGCTTACTTCGTTTGAATGAAGGCGAGCAAGTGATGGACATGTTTGCGAAAAACATGGGCATCCGTGTGATCCGTGCCGACGCTGAAGAGCGTTTCTTAACTGCACTTGCAGGCGAAGTTGATCCTGAGAAAAAACGTAAAATCATTGGTCGTGAGTTCATCGAAGTATTTGCTGAAGAAGCACGTAAACTTGATGGCGTGAACTTCCTTGCTCAAGGTACGATTTACCCTGACGTGATCGAATCTGCTGCAACTAAAAATGGTAAAGCACACGTGATTAAATCACACCACAACGTGGGTGGTTTACCTGAAGATTTAGCATTTGAATTGGTTGAGCCAATCCGTGACTTATTTAAAGATGAAGTACGTCGTTTAGGTACAACTTTAGGTTTACCACATGAGATGCTTTATCGTCACCCATTCCCAGGTCCAGGTTTAGGTGTTCGTATCCTTGGCGAAGTGAAAAAAGAATATGCTGACATTCTTCGTTTAGCTGATGACATCTTTATGCAAGAGCTTCGTGCAAGTGGTTGGTATGACAAAACTGCTCAAGCATTTGCAGTATTCCAACCAGTTAAATCAGTTGGTGTAGTGGGTGATGGTCGTCGTTATGCATGGGTCATTGCGCTTCGTGCGGTTGAAACTGTTGACTTTATGACAGCTCGTTTTGCACACCTTCCTTATGATTTGGTTGATAAAATCTCGACTCGCATCATGAATGAAATTGCTGACGTTTCTCGTGTGGTTTATGACGTATCAAGTAAGCCACCAGCAACAATTGAATGGGAATAATTATTTATTGATTAAATAATTTCTCAAATGGGTTAAGTCTTTGGACTTAGCCCATTTTTTATGAGCATTAAAAATATAACAAATCTAGAGTCTAAAAAATTATCTGAAACAGCATATTTTGAGCAGAAACCATCAACATTTGCCGATCTAAAAAATCTTCTATATCAAAATTGGTACCCTAAATTGTAGTGAAAGCGGTACTCGAAAAGAAACTGTATTGAGCAGACATTATCCAAGTAAAGAAAAATAGTTGATAGAAAAATTAAAATTCTTGTGATTTAGAATTTAATTTTGAGTTTAAAAACCGTAGTGTAAATATTTTTTAAATCATTGATTTTATTGTTTTAAGTTGGTTTTGATAAGCTTCAAACTATTGTGAAATATAGAAAAATATATGATTTTTTATTTTACAAAAATAGCCGTTTTAATCTGAATGAGATTGATCTGATGCTGGATCTGACCTGAAACATAAGAAATTAAGGATTGAATATTTTTTGTACTTGAGGGATTGAGGAGTAAAACAAAAAATTTAAGCAAAAAAGAGTAGGTTTGATATTTATTTTCCAAATTTGGATGTTGGAATTTTATAAATATTTATCTATGTCAGTTACTTAAGAAATTATTCATGGAATGAATCAAATATGCAAATCAATAAGAATGAGTCATCGAATGAACTCAGTGCCTCTTTAAAAACACGGCATCTCACTATGATGTCGCTTGCAGGTGTGATTGGTGCAGCGTTATTTGTGGGCTCTGGTAGCATTATTGCAGCAGCAGGACCCGCTGTGATTTTAGCTTATCTCGCTGGTGGCGCATTGGTTGTTTTTATTATGCGCATGCTGGGCGAAATGGCAGCAACATCTCCAGATACAGGCTCTTTTTCAACTTATGCAGAACGTGCGATTGGGCGTTGGGCAGGTTTTACGATCGGTTGGTTATATTGGTGGTTTTGGGTTTTATTGATGGCGTGGGAGGCGTATGTTGCAGGAATTATTTTGCATGATTGGTTTCCCTATATTAGTGTCAATGTATTTACATTGGCGATGACCATTGGTTTGATTTTTATCAACTTTATGCAAGTGAGTAAATATGGTGAAGTTGAGTTTTGGTTTGCTTTAATTAAAGTCATCGCTATTTTTGTATTTATTATTTTAGGTATTTTGGCGGTTGTGAAACTTTTACCTATGGCTGAAGTCAATGCAATCCATAATTTGACAGGGCATGGCGGTTTTATGCCCAATGGTATGGGACCCGTCATTGTTGCATTATTAGGAGTCATGTTTTCTTTTTTAGGTGCAGAAATCGTTACGATTGCAGCATCAGAGTCGAAAAATCCTGTTGAACAAACCAAGCGTGCCATCAAGTCTGTTGTTTGGCGAATTTGTCTTTTTTATATTGGCTCAATTTTTTTAATCGTGTGTATTGTGCCGTGGAATGATCCACTTTTAAGTCAAACAGGTTATGGTGCTTATCGACGTACCTTTGAAATTTTAGGTGTACCTGGTGCGCAATGGGTGATGAATTTTGTGGTGTTAACTTCAGTAAGTAGCTGTTTTGTATCAGGTCATTATACTGCATCTCGGATGTTGTATTCATTGTCAAAACGGGGTGATGCTCCACAAATTTTCCAAAAAACGCGTGCGAATGGAATGCCTATTTTTGCTGTATTTGCTTCCTGCGTTATGGCATTTGCCATTGCTTGTATGAACTTTTTCGATGCATTAAAACCTAGAGAAATTTTAGATATTTTAATGAATACAACAGGGATGATTGCCATGTTGGTTTATTTGGTCATCGCAATTTCCCAAGTCAAATTACGTTATAAAATGCAGCGTGAAGCGCAGGAAGTTAAACTGAAAATGTGGTTATTTCCATGGTTAAGTTATGTGGTGATTGTTTTTATTAGTCTGTCTTTGATCGCGATGACTTTTATTGAACAATATCGAATTTTGGTCTTATCAACAGGGGCTGCGGCTGCATTGGTGATGTTGATAGGTGTTATTGTTCAGGTACGCGCGGCGAAAAATAAGCATGTGGCAGTTCCTCAGTTGAAACGTAGATTTAATTAATATTCTCGTTTTTTTAGTTAAAAGACTTCTTTTTCACTGTAATAAAAGAAGTCTTTTTTACTTTAATTTTCTGGCAATATGGCGTGTTCTTTTAAGCATTGTCTGAGCACACTAAATGCCATCAGCATTTCTTTTTCAGCAACACAAGCAAACCCTAGGAGTAATCCACGAGTCGCATTTTGATTTTGTATAAAATATTGAGAAAGAGGGCGTACTTTTACACCGCGTGTCAGCGCAATTTGACCAATAGCAACATCGTCTGCATGATCAGGTAGCTTTAATACCAGATGTAAGCCTGCTTCATGGCTATATTCATGTACAAAGTTTGAACCTAAATAACGTTCAATTAACTCGATTAAAAATGCACGTCGCTTGGTATAGAGGAGTCGCATACGTCGAATATGTGCAGCATAGTGTCCCATTTGAATAAACTCAGCTAATGCTTGTTGGGTGAGCATATGTCCCCCCCGATATAGCTCAGCAGAAATGGTTTTTAGACCTGAAACGAGGCTTTTGGGTACGACCATATAACCGACACGTAATGCAGGATAAATCGTTTTACTGAATGTTCCCATATAAATCACAGGTGTATTTTCTTCTAAACCTTGTAATGAGGGAAAGGGTTGACCTTCAAAACGAAACTCACTGTCATAGTCATCTTCGATGATCCAGCTGCGATGTACACGCGCTAAATCTAACAATTGGCGACGCCGTGACAAACTTAAATGTGAACCTAAAGGATATTGATGCGATGGTGTGACAAAAATGAGTTTGGGTACAGGGGCTGTAGGGTCAGGAATAATACCTTCATGATCTACTGCCATTGGGTGAATATTTAAACCATTCATGGTTAATATATTTCGTGCTCCCCAATATCCCGGATCTTCAACCCAAACATGATCATCAACATCGCATAAGACTCTAGAAATAAAATCAACGGCTTGATGAATACCTTCTGTAATTAAAATCTGATCGGTATCGCATTTGACTGAGCGAGCAACACGTAAATATTCAACCAGTGCTTGTTTTAACTCTAAGCAACCCCCTTCATTGGTATAAATTAAATTGTTAACACTTGGCTGTCGATTGAGTCGTAGTAATATTTTACTAAATTCAGCATGAGGAAATTCAGTGACATCGGGTACACCTGGTACAAATGCTCCCCATTGATTTGGCGATGCAGCGGCATTTTCAAAAAAATTCATGCCACGTTTAGATAAGTTTTTTAATTCATAAGAATTCTGAGCTTTGATTGAGCTTTCATTACTTGAAACATTTAGATAAGTTTCAGGTAATTTTTCACTCACCCACGTACCACTACCTGTAAATGCTTCAACATATCCTTGCGCTTGTAATTGCTCATAAGCATTTAAAATAGTATTGCGAGAGACATTAAGCTCATGTGCCAAATCACGAGATGCTGGTAGTCGGGTTTTGGGAGGCAGTACATCTTCGATCATGGCATCACGTAAACAACGAAAAACACGTTGATATAATGCACCTTCAGTTTGTTGTTGTAGGCGTTGTAAAAGATGATCACCTAATAAACTACGCAAACAGTTTCTCCAATTGATAAAAATCCTTTTATTTTCATGATTTAGCATACAGCATTTGTTATTTATAAAGATCAAGACTTTGGTAATTTTTAGAGGATCTGTCTAAATATCAACAAGAAAATAAGGAGATGCTTGAGGGTTTTATAGGGAAATTTCAAACATCTCATGATTACTTTAGGGGGTTAAAATGAAACCATTTTCCCTGGGTTGATCATTGCTCCTAATCCAAAAGCACTTTTTGCAATTGGAATAACCAAGGGTGCTAAGCTACGTCCCAATAAGATATTTTGATGATGGATTTTTGCTAACATTTCAAAATCAGCACTTTGTCCTATAAAATCATCTGCGATGGCTTTACCGATTCGAACGGTTTGTGCAACGCCATGTCCGCTCCAACCATGTACTGCATATATAGGAAATTTATTGTGAAATTTACGGCTATCAACAGCACCATTCACAGTTAAATCAGTTGTTCCACTCCAAACAAAATCCATTTCCAAATTTTTAATTTGTGGAAAAACTGTATGAATGCGTTGTTTCAGATAACTTAATGTTTTTTCTGCGCCCCAGCATGTACCTGTACCTTGCCCACCGAACAATAAACGATTTTCTGTAACAGGACGATAGTAGTCAATCTGAAACTGCGTGTCATACACAGGATGTTCAAAAGGGAGTAACGCTTTTATATCAAGTTCTAAAGGTGCAGTTGTACTGACATAAGTATAAAATGGAATCGTGGTTTGTTTATGTTCAGGTAAAAGTTTGAATGAGGCATGATGAACTGCGAGCACTACAGATTTTTTAGCTTTTACGATTGCTTGTGCTGTTTTGATGTAAACTCCATCTGATTTTTCTTCAATTTCAAGGACTTCAGTTTGCTCATAGACGTTGCCACCATTTTGGCAAAAGCTATAGATTAAGCCTCGATTTAAAGCTAAAGGATGAATTTGTCCTCCTAAATTATCTAATAAGCCTCCAGTATAATAATCTGACTTAATATAATCCTGTAATTCATGTTGACCAATAATTTGTGTATGGTCTTCACCTAAATATTTTCGTGCATCTGAACCTTGTGTTAATGCAACCAAATGACCTTCATGTACTGCTGCTGTGATATGACCATTTTTACGTTTTAAATCAAGTTCATATTTTTGTGAAATATCATCTATTAAACGCATTGCTTCTGTAGATGTAAAATGCCACAATTTTTTAGCATCTTCATATCCTAAGCGCTCAGCCATTTCTGCTGCTTCCCAACGAGCAAGTCCTGGTGTCAGTTGCCCACCATTGCGACCAGATGCCGCAGCACCAATACGATTTTTTTCTAAAACCACAGTATCGACGCCTTGTTCAGCCAAATGTAATGCGGTTGAAGACCCGAGTAAACCTGCACCAATCACTACAACATCACATTCAATATCTGCTGTTAATGGTTCAAATGTATGCCAATCTTCAAGTGAACTTTCATAATAATTTGCAGGGTTTGAGCCAATTTTTTCATGAGCTTGTTTATGTTTGGGGTTAATCCAACTCCATTCTTTACCCATTTGTGTAGCGGCACTGTCTTTAAATTTTACATCTTTTAAATGCTGCGGCTTTGCAATGTGCTGAGATTTTATAAGTGTGTTCATGTGGGCTTTCCTTAACATAAATTAATAGGCGCTGCTTATAGCAATATTTTGCTTTTTCAGTAATTTATAGACAAATAGCAAAATGCCAATCGCTAACCAGAAACAACCAAAAGTCAGTGAAGATGAATCAAGATTGATCCATAAACAAAGAATACAAATGACAGAGAGAAGAGGTAAAAATAGATTAAGAAACTTATTTCTAAATCCATCACGTTGCTTATCACGAATATAAAATTTGACAAATACTGAGAAATTTACCGCAGTAAAAGCAACTAATGCACCAAAACTAATCAGGCTAATCACTTGAGCCAAATCTAAAAACATCGCGGAGAGTGAGATCAGCCCTACAAATAAAACGGAGAAAAAAGGTGTGCCTAATGATGCATGCATTGAACCAAAATATTTTTTTGGGAAAATATTATCTCGTCCCATGATATGGAGTAAACGTGATGCACTGGCATGCGAGGCAAGCCCAGAGGCAACAGTATTCATGATTTGACCACATAAAAATATGGACTGAAATAATGCCCCACCCACATACAACACGATTTCTGGTAATGCTTCATCAGGATTTTTAAACTGGATATTGCTCGGAAAATACAATTGAATAAACCATGAGGCAGTAAAAAAGATTGCTCCGCCTGTTAGTGTGGTTAAAATCACAGCACGTGGAATGGTTTTAGTTGGATTTTTAGTTTCATTTGATAATGTCGTAACTGCATCAAAACCTAAAAATGAAAAACATAAAACTGAAGCACCTGCGATCAAGGGTAAAATGTCCTGCTGTCCATGCCAAAGCGGTGTTAACGTTAAAATATGTTGGTAACTTTGCTGTGAACTGATGCCTTGTATGACCAGATATACAAAAACAACCATTAAAATAATAGGTGCAAAAACAAAGACTAAACTGAGGTTGGCAAGGATTTTGATTCTAAAACAATTCACTAATGTAACTAAACCTGCCGAGACCATTACCCAAGCCCAATAAGGTACACTGGGAATGAGAGCCGTGAGGTAAATTGCAGCCAATAACACATTGATTAAGGGTAAAAGTAAATAATCGAGCAGTGAGCACCAACCAACAAAAAAGCCACTTTTAGGACCTAAACTTTCGCTTGTATAACTATATGCTGAACCTGATTTTTCAGAGTTGCGACTAAAACGTGCATAGCTCCATGCTGTCAGTAGCATTGCACTTAATGCCAATAAGTATGCGAGTGGTACATGACCATTGGTGATTCCTGAAACAATACCAAATGTGTCAAAAACAGTCATTGGCGTCATGTAGGCAATCCCAATGATCGTGACTTGCCACAATGACAATTTTTTGCCCGAAGTTTCAATATTTTCCATGCGATTTCAACCTTGAATTTTTGTTTTTACTTCCTGTCCTAGAAAGTTTGCTTAAATTTGGGCTGCACGAAGCCCTTGCTCGATTTTTAAGAAAATTAAACGAGCGTTGTTTGTGGTCTAATATTGCGAGTTTTTAAATTTTAAATATGTTGAATACACATTTAAATTTAGTTATACCAAAACCAATTGGAGTGAGGCACTGGGGCGAGTGTTCACTTGTACAGTTTGATTTTTGAGTAAAGTTCCAATACGAATACTGACATCATTAGAGCTAATCACACGAGCACTATTGTTGATAATGACCGCTTTTTGTTTGATATTTTTGAGTTTTGGCATCAAAATTTTCTCTAATGCAGACACTAAAACATCAGTTGCAATCACGCCAATAAATTGCTCATTTAACATGACAGGATGTGCAATGGTGATGGTATAAGCACCGTTACAGATATAATCTACATAAGGTCCATAGAAACAAGGTTGATTGTTACGGGCAGGTTGTTGAAACCATTCAAATGAGCGGAAATCTAAAAAACGCTGCGCATTTTGATAATTTTCAAGCTGTGCTTGTTGCAGTTTTCCTTCTTTTTTATACCACCATTCAAGTGTCCAATAGTCTTGTTCTTCCAGTGTTTCAGGGCTATAACTTGCAAATCCCATGCCTTGACTATAGCTGCTGTTATAGAGCGCCATTTTGATTTCCTGTTGCAAAGCAGTACGTTCTGCAACTGAAAGTTTGATTCCTTTATTTCGTTCAAATTGATGCTGTGCACAAATTTGACTGGCTTGTTTTGCCAAACGTTCAGCCGTTGATGTAGTTTCATCAATGACTTGTTTCAGTAGCTCCTGAAGCTCTTTGACATATAGATTTTGGGTCATTCCTGTAACTCCTAAATTCCATATTGATTTCAATGCTTTATTTTAGTTTATCTGTTTTTTGTTTTATTGAATTGATAACTTATAGCGAAGCATTTGATCGGTTAGCATGGAAATAATTTTTCTTGCTTGGGTTAACGCATCATCTTCATTGGCTTGGATAAATGAAGATAAGAGTTGTTGATATTGCTCTATCATTTTGAAATGAAAATCATCATCTTGATAAAGTACAGCAATGAGCGGTGCCCATTCTGCTTGAATCATGAGTTCTTGATTGGCAAGACGTGCAGATTGAGCAAAGGATGTGATGGTCAATAAACAACGTAAATCGTATTGGGCACGTGTATCAGGCTCAGTTGCTTGGGCAAATTGTTCAATTAATTCTTGGATTTTACTGAGTTCATATTGTGTTGTGCGCTGTGCGGCTAAATACACGCTATGGCTAAAATTAGCACTATGAAATTCACCTAAATCTGCGAGAAATTCACTGGATGCTTGGCGTAGTGGATGCTGATTTAACAGTAAATCTGGTGGTAGTTCACAGACAAAACTGCCACCATTACGACCACGGCGTGTGTCAATCAAACCTTTTACACGTAAAGTATTTAAGGCTTCACGTACAGTAATTGGAGAAACACCCATTAAGCGCGCTAAATCAGCTTCATTTGGAAGTTGTTCATTACTTTTGAGCAATCCAGAGATAATTGCATTTTCCAAGCGCTCAACAACTTGTTCAGAACGAGTTGCCTGACCGATGGGTGCAAAAATTATCGTATATGCTGACATAGCCGTTTCTCTAAAAAGCTAGATCTTTGACCTAGCTCATACAAGCAAATAAAGGGTTTAAAATACGCCATAAGAATGAACAGCATGCTCATCTTCAGGCACAGCAGGAATTGCATCCCAAAGTTCTACAATTTTACCATTTTCAACACGCCAAAGTTCAAAATATGCATGTCGACTGCCAGAAATACTGCCTTCAGAATGGGTGAGAACAAACTGTCCATCGGCAATTGTGCGATGAATTTTTGAGTATACTAAACCCTGACCTTCATTGCGGATTTTGTTTAAAAAATCGATGACAGCTTCGATGCCATCACCAATATCGGGGCTGTGTTGTAAAAAATGGTTACCTTGGGCATAGTCTTTGAAACCGTTATAATCCCCACCAATTAAGGTCTTTTTAAAGAAAGATGTGACGATTTCACGGTTTTCTTCATTATTTTCACTCGGGAAAATTTGAGTCTCGCCATCTAATTGCGTGCGTCCACTGACATTTGGTGATGCTTCAGAAACCAAACCATCCCAATGTTCCACGATTTTAACATTATCTACACGATAAATGTCAAAGCCAACCAAAGGCTGTTCATCAAGTCCTTGGAAACGCCCATGAATGGCAACCAAATCACCATCAGCAAGAATACGAACGGCTTCATGTTTCATTTCTGGACGGTCTTCTACCAGTTGGCGTAAACCTGAAATTCCATCTGCAACCAGTGGCGAGTGTTCAATAAAATCTTCTGAAAAATAACGATCTAATGCACTGATATCATGCAAAGTAAATAATTCATGATGTGCTTTGCTGACTAAGTCTTTGATTTCCTGTTTATTCATTTTGTCATCCATTTCTTAAAATTGCTTTTTAAAAAAGCCACAGGTTTTACTGTTGTTATGGTAATGATCATATTGGAGTGTTGATCATTGCTAAAACCTGTGGCTTAAATGGTTTAATATGCGATGTAAACTGATTTATCTAGGGCTTAAGCCATAGAGGCTTAAACCTGAGTTAATCAACGCATTAATCATTTGAACTCATGACATGTTTCACGCGGGTATATTCTTCAAAACCATAACCTGACAAATCTTTGCCATAGCCCGATTTTTTGAAGCCGCCATGTGGCATTTCTGCGGTTAATGGAATGTGGGTATTGATCCAAACTGTACCAAAATCAAGCTCACGAGAAAGACGAGTTGCACGGGCATGGTCTTTAGTCCAAACACTTGATGCTAAGCCATATTCCACATCGTTGGCTTTATCAATTGCATCGGCTTCATCCACAAATTTTTGTACAGTAATCACTGGTCCAAAGATTTCATTTTGAATGGCTTCATCATGTTGCTGTAAACCTGTGATCACTGTTGGTTCAAAATAGAAACCTTGACGGTCTGCTTGTTTACCACCTGTTTCAACTTTTGCGTGTGCAGGTAGATTTGCAATAAATGCTTTAACATTTTGCAGTTGATTGGCATTGTTCAATGGACCATATAATGCATCTTGATCATCTGGGTCACCAAAGCGTGTATTTTTTGCTGCTTCAACTAATTTGCTGACAAATTCATCATAAATTGTTTCAGCAACAATGACGCGTGTTGCTGCTGTACAGTCTTGACCAGCATTGAAATAGCCTGTCATTGCAATCATTTCAACTGCTTTTTCTAGGTCGGCATCTTCAAAAACTAAAACAGGTGCTTTACCGCCAAGTTCTAAATGTGCTTTTGCTAAATTAGCTGCGGCTGACGCTGCTACTTGTAAACCTGCACGTACTGAACCTGTGATTGAAACCAAAGCAGGGGTCTTGTGTGATACGACTTTTGAGCCAACTTGTGCTTGTCCTAAGACCACATTAAATGCCCCTTTCGGGAAAAATGGTGCTGCAATTTCTGCAAGTAATAATGTGCTTTCAGGTGTCGTATCACTTGGTTTGAGTACAACTGTATTGCCTGCGGCTAAAGCAGGTGCAATTTTCCAGACTGCCATCATGAGTGGATAGTTCCATGGTGTAACTTGACCAACCACACCCACAGGTTCACGACGGATACTAGAGGTTAAACCTTCAAGATATTCACCTGAAGCAGTGCCTTCAAGTAAACGTGCAGCACCTGCAAAAAAACGAACTTGATCTGCTGATGCGCCAACTTCTTCAGAAGCAATCAGGTGTTTGAGTTGCCCTGTGTTACGGCTCTGTGCTTCGATCAAGCGTTCTGCATTCGCCTCAATGGCATCAGCCAAAGCTAATAATGCTTTTTGACGCGCTGATGGTGTACTGCGCCCCCAAATTTTTGCAGCATCTTTTGCAGCTGCATAGGCAGCATCCACTTCTGCATCAGTTGCATTAGGTGATTGAGCATAGACTTGTCCTGTTACTGGGCTGACCAAGTCAAAGTATTCTGTGCATTGTGCGGTGATGTATTCACCATTGATAAAGTGTTTAAGTTGATTGTTCGACATTTTTTATTCCTTGTCCTTGGTTTTAAACTATTACATATAACACTATATGTATTATGTTTTATTTCGACTGTCAAATAGCAAAAAATAAAAGTGTGAAAGTGTTGGTAAATGCTTAAAAACACAAAAACTATTCAAAACATATATAAGTATATGATTTATAAAATTATTGATTTAATTGTAAAAATATAAAAAATTAGACTAAAGTCGTAGATGGTTTTAAGAAAATATTTTTGAGGTGAAATTTTGGTGATTCATCAGGAATAAAATTGGTACCTGATTAATATATGAAATTGGCTCTCGTTTCATGCAAAAATTCAAGCCACATTAGATTTATCAAGTGCACTGTGAAAACTTTCAAATCGTGAAGTATGAACAGTACACACCATGAATATAATGATTGAGGTAAACGATATGGGTCAGCAAGATTCTGCAATGAATGTCCGTAAATTAGCAGCAACTCCGCGTGGTGTTGGAGTGATGTGTCAATGGTTTGTTGAGCGTGCTGAAAATGCGACCTTATGGGACACTCAAGGCAATGAATATATTGATTTTGCAGGTGGTATTGCTGTTTTAAATACAGGACATCGCCATCCGAAAATTATTGCGGCAGTCACTGAACAATTAGGTAAATTTACGCATACTGCATACCAAGTTGTACCGTATGAAAGTTATGTTTCTTTGGTTGAACGTATTATTGAACGTGCACCAGTTACAAGTCCAGCAAAGGCTGCATTATTTACTACAGGTGCAGAAGCTGTTGAAAATGCAGTTAAAATTGCACGTGCAGCAACTAAGCGTCATGGCGTAATCACTTTTGGTGGTGCATTCCATGGTCGTACTTTTATGACTATGGCAATGACAGGTAAAACTGCACCTTATAAGCGTGATTTTGGGGTAATGCCTTCAGGCGTATTTCATGCACGTTATCCTGTTGCAGTGAATGGCATCAGTGTAGATGATGCGATTGAAAGTTTAGAAGATATTTTCAGTACAGATATTGCTGCACATGATGTTGCTGCGATTGTACTTGAGCCTGTTCAAGGCGAAGGTGGTTTCAATGTTGCACCACAAGAACTGATGATTCGTTTGCGTCAAATCTGTGATCAACATGGTATTTTACTGATCGCAGATGAAGTTCAAACAGGCTTTGCACGTACAGGGAAACTATTTGCAATGGAACATTATCCAGACGTCAAAGCTGATTTGATTACGATGGCAAAAAGTTTAGGCGGTGGTTTCCCTATTTCTGGTGTCGTAGGACGTGCTGATCTTATGGATGCACCAAATCCAGGTGGACTAGGTGGTACTTATGCGGGTAATCCTTTGGCAGTTGTCGCTGCACATGCTGTCATTGATGTGATTGAAGAAGAAAAATTATGTGATCGTGCCAATAAACTTGGTGCGCAGTTAATCAATGTACTTGAAGACTTACGTGATACGCATAGTTTTATACGTGATATTCGTGGTTTAGGTTCAATGATTGCGATTGAACTGAATACGGCTGAGCAAGTCAAAGTGGTACAAGAATATGCGATGAGCAAAAAACTGGTTTTATTGTCTTGTGGTAAAAAAGCTAATGTGATTCGTTTCTTATATCCTTTAACAATTCCAGATGCACAGTTCCAAAATGCTTTGGAGATTATTAAGGAAGGCTTTGCTGCGATTGCGACGAAGAAAGAGGATATGCCTGCATGATTGATCAAAAATATCATTATTTATTAAATCATGCTGATATTGCATTTGAAGCGCCGACTTCAGGTGCATATATCGAAGTAAAAGATGCTGCCAATGGCACATCTTTAGCTTGGGTCAAGCAGCATGATCGTGCTTCTGTTGAACATTTTATTTTACGTTCCGAGCAAGCGCAGGCTGCATTTAAAAAATTCACAGCCTTACAACGTGCTGATATTTTGATGGCGTGGTATCGCTTGATGTTAGATCATCAAGAAGATCTAGCACAGATTTTAACTGCAGAGCAGGGTAAACCACTCGCAGAAGCGCGTGGTGAAATTGGGTCAGCAGCTTCATTTATTCGTTGGTTTGCAGAGCAAGCGCGCCGTATAGATGGAGATATTTTACCATCACCACAAGCACAGCAGCGTTTATTGGTGATCAAACAGCCCATTGGTGTGACGGCTGCGATTACACCATGGAATTTTCCTGCGGCAATGATTACACGTAAAATCGCACCTGCAATTGCAGCAGGTTGTTCAATGCTCATTAAACCTGCGGAACAAACACCACTAAGTGCCTATGCTTTACAAGTCTTGGCAATACAGGCAGGTTTACCATCCGATGTGATGATCACATTGAGTGGTGACTCAGTCGCAGTAGGTAAAACACTGTGTGAAAGTGATATTGTCCGTAAACTTACGTTTACAGGGTCAACTGAAGTTGGGCGTATTTTGGCGGAACAATGTGCGCCAACCATTAAAAAACTGTCTCTAGAATTGGGTGGAAATGCACCTGTCATTGTGTTTGATGATGCCAATATTGAACAAGCAGTAAAAGGGATTTTGGCAAGTAAGTTCCGTAATAGTGGACAAACCTGTGTCTGTGCCAATCGTGTCTATATTCAAGAGGGTATTTATGATGCTGTTGCACAACGTGTAATAGAAGAAGTAAATAAACTGAAAGTCGGCGATGGTCGAATCGAGGGGACGACGCAAGGTCCATTGGTTGATGAAGCTGCAGTTGCCAAAGTTGAATCACACATTCAAGACGCACTGGCAAAAGGGGCGACGCTTGCTACAGGCGGTAAGCGCTTAAGTGAAAGTAATACGTTCTTTGAACCCACAGTTTTAATGGGTGTTACACAAGAGATGCGTGTTGCACGTGAAGAAACTTTTGGACCCTTAGCACCATTATTTTCGTTTAAAACAGAACAAGATGCTGTGCAAATGGCAAATGATACTGAATTTGGCTTGGCTGCTTATTTATTTACACAAAATGCATCACGTCAATGGCGAGTGGGTGAAGCACTAGAGTATGGCATGGTGGGAGTCAACACAGGAATGATTTCTATAGAAGTAGCTCCTTTTGGTGGGATTAAACAGTCAGGTTTGGGGCGTGAAGGTTCTAAATACGGCATTGATGATTATCTAGAAATGAAATATTTATGTGTTGATTTGTCTGAGTAAGCCAACATCATTTATGACAGATTAAACCCAATAAGTGTGATATTGCTTATTGGGTATTTTTATATTTTATTGGGAGGATTTAAAATATTTTCAGCAGACGTTTGTTGTAAATCGCATTCTTTACACTGCAACATCATGCCGATCTTTTCATTACGTCCTTGTTCAGTCATAACCCACGGACGATTTTGCCAAGGTGGCGTATGACGAACATGTTGCGTATGACCGCAAGCAAGATCAGCCACCCAATGACCTTCATGGTCAATATGAAAAGCAATCATGGCTTGTTGCATGATATTCCTCAAAACATTTAGCACAATATCAGTTAAAGGTTTACCAAAAATCAGGGAAATGCAAGAAAAATCTCCGCTATACTAAAACCATTAAACATTGAAAAAGAGCAGTAATATGCGTGTACTTGTAGTGATGGACCCGATTGAAAATGTAAATCTCAAAAAAGATTCAACCATGGCAATGTTATGGGCAGCATCACGACGTGGGCATGAACTTGGCTATGCATTACAGCAAGATTTATATATTGATCAAGGTAAAGCGTTTGGCTTAATTCATCCTTTAACAGTATTTGAAGATTACAACCACTATTACGAATTGGGTGAAAAACAAAAGCAATCTTTGGCTGATTATGATGTGATTTTGATGCGTAAAGATCCACCATTTGATATGAACTTTGTTTATACTACTTATATTTTAGAACAAGCAGAGCGTGAAGGTGCATGGATTATTAATAAGCCACAAAGCCTACGTGACTGTAACGAGAAACTATTTGCAACTCAGTTCCCTGAGCTACAAGTGCCAACTTTAGTGACATCACAACAAAGCCTGATTCGTGAATTCTTAAAAGAACATGGTGATGTGATTGTTAAACCTTTAGATGGTATGGGTGGAATGGGTATTTTTCGTTTATACCAAGATGGGGTAAATATTGGTTCAACCATTGAAATTTTAACAAATAACGGTACACAACCGATTATGGCACAGCGCTATATTCCTGAAATTGTTGACGGTGATAAACGTATTCTCATGATCAATGGCGAAGCTGTTCCATATTGCTTGGCACGTATTCCACAAAATGGAGAAGTGCGTGGTAACTTGGCAGCAGGTGGTTTAGGTGAAGCTCGACCATTGACTGAAAATGACAAAGCGATTGCAGCAAAAGTGGGTCCATTTTTAAAAGAAAAAGGCTTAGTTTTTGTTGGTTTAGATGTGATTGGTAATTATGTCACTGAAATTAATGTCACCAGCCCAACGTGTATTCGAGAAATTGATACACAATTTGGCACCTCAATTGCTGATGACTTATTTGCTGTCCTAGAAGCAGGACGTTAATCGTTTTAAGTCGATTTGAAAACACCAGCATCAAGCTGGTGTTTTCTTAATATGTATGAAATTTTTAAATGACATTTATTGTATTTTTAAGGGGTGCGCTTTAAATAACTGCCAAACTGCACCTATGCCAAGTAAAGATAAAGCTGTGGTAATCCAGACAATATTGCTCCAATTATGTGTATATGAAACGAGCATTCCACTCAGAGGTGGCAATATAAATTGTCCAAAAGCTGAGATTTGTAATACTAAACCGACACTTGCTGCAATTGCATTCGGATGAGGTGCGTAATTTAAAGTAATCGCAAAAACGGTTGCAGGAATCAGCCCGCCTACAGCAGAAAAAATAATGACACTTAAATATTGAATTGGAAATGGTAAATATTGATTGAATACGAACATAACGAAACACATCGTACACATGGTCAAAAAACCTGTGATGATGAGTTTTTTGGCAGTAATACCATGATGCAAAAGTCCACCTGCAGCCAAGGTTCCTGCAATATTAGAAATTGAAACAATAGCGGTTAATATCCCTGCAACTTGAAAATCAATTTTTGCATTGAGATAAATACTTGGTAAAAAACCAATGACGGTCAGCCATTGACTGGTATAAGCAGCAAAAATGATGGCTAAACAGACAACAGGTGCGTGACGCAGTGTCATTTTAACAACACTTAAAAATGATAATGATGAGGTCTGTGTTGAATGTGTACGTGGAAGATGAAGTAAAACTTGTACAATTGCTGCAAAGCCTAAACAGAGCAGTCCTAAACCAAACCAAATATGCTGCCAAGAAAAGTACTGTAATAATAACGGAATGCTGAGCATGGCAATTCCTACACCGAGTCCCATATAAGACCCCCAGATGCCCATTTTGACATTCATTTTTTGTGGATCACAGATTCTTTTTAAAATTGCAGGGGCAGTGAGGGTAATCAATAAAAAGCCAATTCCTTCAAAAAATCTAAAGAAAAATAAACTGAATAGTGAACTAATAAAAACACCACTTAAACTCGCACAACCTAAAATCACTAAACCCGCAATAAAGCACTGTTTAAGTCCAACTTTCTCACTAAAACTTCCTAAACATAACGCAAATAACATACCTGCCGCTTGTACTAAAGACAAAGCAAGTCCTGCTTGTGCAAGATTTAGATCGAGTTGTTTTTGTAAAATAGGGATAATCGGGGAGAGTTTACCAACATGAACCGCAGCCAAATATCCTGCTGCAATAATCCAAAGATCATGTCGTGAAGTATGTTGTGTCACGATGTCTATTCTTCCATGAATAATTTTTAAGTAAAATTTGAGTATAAAGAGAATAAAATATATTTCTATAAAAACAATTTTAAGTTTATAGATAAATTTTTCATATAAAGAGAAAGATACGATAAATACTTAAGGCATACAGGAATCTCTATTTAAAATATATAAATTGTACAAAAATAAGTATTTTCTGATAGATTAATAACAAAACTAGTTTAAACTTTCAAATCAGTAGAAAAAAACAATGAAGTGTCAGGCGAAAAAAAGTAAATAAACTTTTCCCTCTCATGGTTTGTGATTACAATTGTCTGCTTAAAGACTCGTTAAATTTTATTTTTTGGTATTGAAGAATTAGACTGTGAGCAAACCTCAACAAACTACACCTAAACATGTCATGATGATGGCAGCAGGTACAGGTGGGCATGTATTTCCAGCCTTAGCGGTCGCTAAAGAGTTGCAACAACAAGGGTGCCAAGTCTCATGGTTAGCAACCCCGACAGGAATGGAAAATCGTTTATTAAAACAACATGATATTCCAATTTATCAAATCGATATTCAAGGTGTGCGTGGCAATGGTCTTGTCCGTAAATTAGCAGCACCTTTTAAAATTTTAAAAGCGACCTTAAGCGCAATGCGTCATATGAAACAACTTAAAGTTGATGCTGTTGCAGGCTTTGGCGGTTATGTTGCAGGTCCGGGTGGTTTGGCTGCACGCTTATTGGGTATTCCTGTCATTATTCATGAGCAAAATGCGGTTGCAGGTTTTACCAATACACAACTTTCACGTGTGGCAAAAAAAGTATGTGAGGCATTTCCAAATACCTTTCCTGCATCTGAAAAAATTGTGACTACAGGTAATCCTGTACGTAAAGAAATTACTGCAATTTACAACCCAACTTATCGTTACAAAGAACGTGAAAATTCAAGTGAACCTATTCGTATTCTTATTGTGGGTGGTTCATTAGGTGCACAAGCTTTAAATGAGTGTGTGCCACACGCTTTAAAACAGCTCAATGTTCCACTTCATGTTTTTCATCAATGTGGTCAAAATAAACAAGAAACAACACAAGCTTTATATGTAAATTTACCTGAAAATTTGCATGTTGAAGTCCAGCCATTCATTGAAGATATGGCAAAAGCATATAGTGACGCTGATTTAATTATTTGTCGTGCAGGTGCGCTGACTGTAACTGAAGTTGCAACTGCAGGTGTAGCCGCAGTTTTTGTTCCTTTACCAAGTGCAGTAGATGATCATCAAACAGCAAATGCTCGTTTTTTAGAGAAAATTGGTGCTGCTAAAATTTGCCCGCAAGCCACCATGACACCTGATTCGTTAAAGGATTTATTAACGCCGTTGATGAATCGCCAATTATTGATGGAAATGGCGGTTAAAGCTCGTCAACAAGCCCAACCTGACGCAACACAGCGTGTGGTTGGTTTAATTCAAGATTTGTAAGTTAGAGTTGATTATGTCTCCAACAAGCCCAGCTGATAAAGCAAAAAGCCTCATTAAAATTCCTGAAATGCGCCGTATTAAACATATCCATTTTGTGGGTATCGGTGGTGCAGGCATGTGTGGTATTGCCGAAGTGTTGAAAAACCAAGGTTATAAAGTTTCAGGTTCTGATATTAAGGCATCTAAAACAACAGCACAGCTTGAAGAAAATGGCATTAAGGTTTATATCGGGCATACAGCTAAAAATATTCAAGGTGCAAATGTATTAGTGGTTTCAACTGCCATTGACCCTGAAAATCTTGAAGTTAAAGAAGCAATTGAAAACCGCATTCCTGTCGTTCGTCGTGCTGAGATGTTGGGTGAGCTGATGCGTTACCGTCATGGCATCGCAGTTGCAGGTACGCATGGTAAAACGACAACAACCAGCTTAGTCACTTGCATGCTTGCTGAAGAAAATATGGATCCAACGTATGTGATTGGTGGATTATTAAATCGTACAGGTGTAAATGCAGCGCTTGGAGCAAGTCGTTATATCGTTGCTGAAGCAGATGAATCAGATGCATCATTTTTACACTTAGAACCAATGGCTGCGATTGTAACGAATATTGATGCAGATCATATGGATACCTACGGCGGTAGCTTTGATGTATTAAAAGATACCTTCGTTAAGTTTTTACAAAAAATGCCATTTTATGGTTTAGCTGTTGTCTGCGGTGATGATGCCAATATTCGTGAAATTATGCCGCGTATCGGTCGTCCTGTTTTAACTTATGGTTTTAATGAAGACAATGATATTCGTGCAATTGATGTTGAACAAATTGGCATGCAATCAAGCTTTACCGTTTTACGTAAAGATCGTGAACCTTTGCGTTTAACCATTAACTTGCCGGGCTTGCACAATATCTTAAATGCTTTGGCTGCGATTGGTATTGCAACCGATGAAGGTGTTTCAGATGCTGCCATTGCACGTGCTTTAGAAAGCTTTAGTGGTGTTGGTCGTCGTTTCCAAGTGCAAGGTGAATTTGAACTTGGTGAAGGTAATGTAAAACTTGTTGATGACTACGGTCATCATCCTAAAGAAGTTGAAGCAACAATTAAAGCGGCACGTGCGAGTCATCCAGAGCGTCGTTTGGTGATGATGTTCCAACCTCATCGTTTCAGTCGTACACGTGATTGTTTTGATGACTTTGTTGATGTGCTGTCTCAGGTTGATCAATTACTTCTTTTAGAAGTATATCCTGCGGGAGAAAAACCAATCGTGGGTGCAGACAGTCGTGCTTTAGCACGTAGTATTCGTTTGCGTGGTGAAGTTGAACCTATTTTAATTGATCCTGTTGAAGGTAATTTACAAAACGCGATACAAAAAGTGTTACAAGCAAATGACTTGTTATTAACACAAGGTGCGGGTAACGTGGGTGCAATTTCGGTAGAATTGGCTCAAAACCAACTTTATTTAAAATAATGACTGAGTAAAGTGCTTCATCTGTACTGTTGTATAGATGAAGCTCAGTATTTATTTTATTGACTAACTTATAAGTTTAAGGATTTAAACGTGTCAAATGCTTCTAAATTCGGCAAAGTAGCGGTATTGCTTGGTGGAAAATCCGCTGAGCGTGAGGTGTCATTAGATAGTGGTAAAGCTGTATTAGAAGCATTATTACGTTCAGGTGTTCATGCAGAAGCTTTTGATCCGCAAGAGCGTAGCGTGACAGAACTTGTAAATTATGATCGTGCATTTATTGTATTGCATGGTCGTGGTGGTGAAGATGGTCAAATCCAAGGTGTTTTGGAATGGTTAAACATTCCTTATACAGGAACTGGTGTACAAGGTTCAGCCATTGGTATGGACAAAGTTAAAACCAAGCAAATTTGGCAAGGTTCTGACTTACCAACTGCACCTTATCGTATTATTTCAAAAGATTCTGATTTAGAAGAAATTGTTGCAAATCTGGGTTTACCTCTAATCATCAAGCCTGTACATGAAGGTTCTAGTGTGGGTATGAGTAAGGTTGAAAAAATTGAAGACCTTGCCGATGCGATTGATAAAGCCACTGTGCATGATGCTATTGTCATGGCTGAAAAGTGGATTACAGGGCGTGAATATACAATTTCATTTTTAAACGGTCAGCCTCTTCCTGTTATTCGTTTACAACCACCTGCTGATGTAGCTTTTTATGATTATGAAGCAAAATATAATCGTAATGATGTGGAATATGGTATTCCATGTGGTTTAAGTGATGCAGAAGAAAAACAACTACAAGCGCTTTGTTTACGTGCATTCCAAGCAGTTGGTGCAAGCGGTTGGGGACGTATTGATGCCATGCTAGATGAGCAAGGCAACTTTTGGTTATTAGAAGTAAATACTGT
Source organism: Acinetobacter sp. 226-1 (assembly GCF_030329325.1). Taxonomy (NCBI): domain Bacteria; kingdom Pseudomonadati; phylum Pseudomonadota; class Gammaproteobacteria; order Moraxellales; family Moraxellaceae; genus Acinetobacter; species Acinetobacter sp. 226-1. Next base: position 495,111 of record NZ_JACANU010000003.1, on the reverse strand, counting down.
ACCAGGTATGACGAGCCATTCTCTTGTGCCTAAAGCTGCAAATGCTGTAGGTTACAGCTTTGATGAATTGTGTGTAGCGATTTTAGCGCAGACTTTAACGGAACAAGCACACTAAGTTTATGGCTCAACTTCCTGCTTCAATGCGTCGTAAACGCGCAGCCATTACATCAATACATGATAAACCACCTACCCGCAAAGAGAAGTTCATCAATGCGGGAGGATGGGTGTTGCTCCTGATCGCCTTTCTTGTATTGTGTGTAGGATTGTTTGGTTTATACAAAGTTGTGACAGATGCTAAGGTTGCAACCTTGCAAGTGGTAGGTACTCAATCAGCACTGGAAAATGAAGTATTGTCGCAGCACTTAGCACCTGTTGTAAAAGACAATTACTTTACTTCAGACTTAGAGCAAATCCGAGATAAAGCCCTTGAAGTATCATGGGTTGATCGAGTGGTTGTCGCACGTGCATGGCCAAATGGAATTCGTGTTCGAGTGATGCCGCGTCATGCGATTGCCCGTTGGGGAACGGGGCGATTATTAAGTGACAGTGGAGATGTTTATACTGAGGTACAAGTGCGTAATCATAGCAATTTACCTCTTTTACATGGTCCACTCAGCCAATCTAAAGTCATGATGCGTCGTTATAATGAAATAAATCAATTATTTCATCCTGCGAATTTGCGATTAAAAGAATTGTATTTAACTGAGCGTATGACATGGTTTATGCAGTTTGATTCGGGTTTACGCATTATTGTTGATCAAGATCAGACGATGAGCAAGTTGCAACGTTTAAGTCATTTAGCACAAACCGATTTAAAACCTGTTTGGTCAACGATTTCTGCGATTGATTTACGTTATCGAAATGGTCTTGCAATTCAATGGAAAGATTCAAGGTCACCGAAAATTTTGAATGGTGGCTTTGTTGTAACGAGCGATGAACCAAGCGTTGCAGATGCAAGAGTAGTGCAGCCATAATAGATGGCTTTATAAAGAGGCGATGAGCCAAAGATAAACAATGAAGATAATGGTAGCGAAGTGATGAGTGAAGCTGTTCCCTCAGTTGTTGCGATAGACATTGGGACACATAAAGTTTCAGTTCTAATAGGTAAGGTGCATGCCCCTGATAATATTCAGGTTATTGGCATGGCTAGTGCACGCAATAAAGGTATGACCAAAGGCAAAATTGTCAGCCTAGAAAAAGTCATAACTGCAATTAAACAAGCCGTACAAGAAGCGGAAGACATGGCAGAATGCCGTGTACATTCTGCATGGGTATCTATTCCAAGTACAGAATTACAAAGTCATTATGCAGTTGGACGTACACCTATTTCAAACCCAGAACGTACGATTACCACTTCAGAAGTTGTACGCGCATTAGATCTTGCTAAAGCCAGTCATATGACGGCAGATCATTATCTTGCTACAGCAGTACCTTTAGGTTTTGAGTTAGATGATTCGCCTGAATGGGTGCAAAACCCGATTAATTTAACGGCGCATAGTATGACTGCGCATTATCAATTAATGATGATGCCTATTGCTACGATGCAAAACTTAGATCGGGCAATGAAAGGCGCAAATATTTCTGTAGAAAAAATGGTGGTATCGTGTTTGGCAACTGCTGAAGGTAGTTTGCTCAAAGACGAAAAAGAATATGGTGTATGTTTACTTGATATTGGCGCAGGTACCACCAATATTGCAGTTTATATAGAAGGGCATCTCGTTTTAGCGCATACCATTCAACGTGGTGGTGAAAATGTGACGCGAGATATTGCAGCTGTATTACAAACGACTACAGAAGAAGCAGAGCGAATTAAGTTACTCTATGGTTGTGTAGATTTGCATCAAGTTAAACCTGAACATATGATTCAGTTTGAAGCAATTGATGGAACTCAAACGATTAGTCGTATTGAACTTGCAGAAATTATTATTGCACGTTACGAAGAAATTTTGAGTTTAGTTCATCATGAATTAGAACAACGTGGCGCATTGCAAAGCTTATATCATGGCGTGGTATTGACTGGGGATGTATGTCAAATCGAAGGTATGGTAACGTTAGCACGTAGAATGTTGGGTGTTTCTGCCCATTTGGGTAATCCAACAGTTAATGTTCATGCTGATGACCAACATTTATCTGCTTTACGTCGTTCAATGTATGCAACTGCATCTGGCTTATTGTTATTCAGCCAAAGTGATATGCAAGATGCTGTAGAAGAGCCTGAAGTTAATAGTCATCGTTCAGTTTGGGAACGTGTGGCAAATGGCTGGGTCGCGTTGAATAACAAATTAAAAGGTATTTTTTAGGTGTGGTTTTTTGGGAATATTGTTAAAAAGTTGTAAGCATGTCGTCCTGTACTTGACAAGTCTGACAATGAACAGCATCCTAAAAACAAATTTTATTATTGAAGATCAAGGCAGTATACGGGCTTAAGTGACTGCCATACATTAAGTAGGAAATCTAAAGGTCATGGCCTCATTTGAATTTTTAGAAGATGAACAAACCGATAGTAACGGTCAAGCCCGTTTTACTGTGTTTGGTGTTGGTGGTGGCGGTGGTAATGCCGTACAACACATGGTGCAGTCTGACATTAAAGGGGTAAAGTTTGTTTGTGCAAATACAGATAAACAAGCTTTAGATCGTATGAATGCGCCATTTAAAATCCAACTCGGTGAACAAAGTACCCGTGGTTTGGGTGCAGGTGCAAACCCAGATGTAGGTCAAATTGCTGCTGAAGAAAGTCGTGAATTGATTCGTCAACACCTTGAAGGTGCAGACATGGTCTTTGTTACCGCTGGTATGGGCGGTGGTACAGGCACAGGTGCTGCGCCAGTTGTTGCTGAAATTGCTCAGGAAATGGGTATTTTGACCGTTGGTGTTGTCACAACACCATTCAACTTTGAAGGTCGTCGTCGTCAACGTTCGGCTGAAAAGGGCATTGAAGCGCTTGAAGCACATGTAGACTCATTGATTATTATTCCAAATCAGCGTTTATTAAGTGTTTATGGTGACATCTCTATGCAAGATGCTTACCGTAAAGCAGATGACGTATTACTGAACGCTGTGCGTAGTATCTTTGATCTCGTTGTTCGTCCTGGTCATATTAACCTTGACTTTGCCGATTTAAAAACTGCGATGAGTACACGTGGTTATGCAATGATGGGTGAAGGTAAGAGCAGTGGTCCAGACCGCGCTGAAGAAGCTGCGCGTCTTGCTATTCGTAGTCCATTATTAGATAACGTAAATATCATGAATGCCAAAGGGGTGTTAATTAACATCACAGGTGGCGCAGATGTGACTTTACGTGAAACTGAGATCATCACAGATGTGGTCAATCAGATTGTTGACCTTGATGAAGGTGAAGTTTTCTTTGGTACAGTATTTGATCCAGATGCGCGTGATGAAATTCGTGTGACTGTGATTGCAACAGGTTTAACACGCAATGCCAATGAAGCAGAAGTAAAGCGTCGTGCTTCTGTTAATGTTGCTGCAAATGTGCAAAAAACCAGCCAAAATCCAGTTGATGAAGATGATGTACCTGCGATCAGCAAGCGTCAAAACAGTGATGCGCCTGCAACGAACTCAAGTGCATCGCCACGTTCTACTCCAATGAGTATTCAAGATTATTTGAAAAATCAACAACGTAAATAATTGATAATTCAAATAAAGACTGATCATGATCGAAAAAGGCAGTAAGTTTCACTGCCTTTTTTGTTTTTTATCAATGGCTAAATGTGCTAACGTATAGCGGATTTGAGAATGAAGACCGAATTAGCATGTTGAAACAACGTACCCTGAAACGAGTCGTGAAAGCGAGTGGAATCGGATTACATAGCGGGCAGAAAGTCATGATTAACTTTTTACCTCATGTAGCTGATGGGGGTATTGTGTTCCGTCGTATTGATTTAAATCCGCCCGTTGATATTCAGGCAGATGCAATGCTGATCCAAGAAGCATTCATGTGTTCAAATTTAGTCGAAAAAGATGCCAAAGTAGGCACTATTGAGCATGTGACCAGTGCCATTGCTGGTTTAGGCATTGATAACCTCATTATTGAAGTATCTGCGTCAGAAATCCCAATTATGGATGGGAGTGCGGGACCGTTTATTTACTTGCTTATGCAGGGCGGTTTGGTTGAGCAAGACGCACCTAAAAAATTTATTCGTATGCTTAAACCTGTTGAAGCATTAATTGATGACAAAAGAGCTATTTTTTCACCTCATCATGGTTTTCAACTAAACTTTGAAATTGATTTTGATCATCCTGCTTTTGCTAAAGAATATCAGTCAGCAACCATCGATTTTTCTACTGAAACTTTCGTTTATGAAGTCAGTGGAGCGCGTACATTTGGTTTTATGAAAGATTTAGACTATTTAAAATCACATAATTTAGCTCTAGGTGCGAGTTTGGAAAATGCTGTTGGTTTAGATGATACGGGTGTCGTAAACGAAGAAGGTTTACGTTTTGCTGATGAGTTTGTCCGTCATAAAATTTTAGATGCAGTTGGGGATTTATACCTTCTGGGTCATCAAATTATTGGGAAATTTGATGGCTATAAATCTGGACATGCGCTCAATAATCAACTTTTACGCAATGTTAAAAGTGATCCAAGCAGTTATGAAATTGTAACATTTGATGACATGAAAAGCTGTCCAATACAATATGTACAAGTCTTATAAGTCCTTGCTTTTAAGCGGCAATGTTATAAAGTAACGCAAAATAATGTGACACGGTTGGCTTTTTGTAAATACAATATCCAATATTTTATTTTATTGTTTACTTTTTATTGCTTGCCAAACGTAACAAAGCTTGGCTAAGCTTAGCGTCGTTCACAAAACTAGCAGCATGTTGCAACATCTCTTGTGTTTCTGGTGTGAGGGATTGAACAGATTTTTGAGGAATTGTCGATTTTTCTGTGTTTTCACGTAGTCTAATTTGCAATTTTTTTAGATTTTGAAATTCTTCTAATTGTGACAATTGAAAAATATATTGTTTTTGAAGATAACCGAGTTGACTAATCATGGCTTGATTTTCACCGGTGATGGTCAAAATACCATGTTCATAACAGACAACCTGCCATACTTCTGGTTGAGGTAGCAAAGGTTGGATTAGCTTAGTGAGTTTTTGCCATTCGGCAACTTGCTTTTTAAGAAACGATAAGTTTCCTGTTTTTACGTGTTGTCTTGTTTGATGAAAGAGATTTTTAGGTTCAGACATACATTTTTCCTACATAGTTATGTCTTATCTTAAGCCCTCGTTTCAGTAGATATCAAGGACGAGATCACTCAAGGAACTTGATTAAGAACAGTTAAAAGAGGTTTTTATGCATTCGCGACGTATTTTATTGGCATTTTCTTTGGCGGCTTCTGCTGCATCGGTTGCATTCGCAGATTTAGTCCAATTAGATGCTTCTAATACATCTGCTCCAGATCGCTTAGAGCAACTTTCTAAGACGCTATCTCATACCACCGTATCTCAAGGCTCATATACTCATCCTGACGATATGGATATTCCAGGAAGCGTAACATTCCAACCGCATTTGCGTACATCAAATGAAAAACCAGTTGAACTCAACAACGCAACGATTGCACAAAAATATGGTTCAGCTGCAATTTCATCTTCATCTAGAGTAAATTACTCAGCAAATTCTCAACATTCATGGTTAATTGCACATCCACTACCTGATATGAAGCGCGTGAGTTCAAACTATGGTGGACGCACTATGGGTGGACGTGCTGAAAATCATTCAGGTTTAGATTTATCTGCACCAAGTGGAACACCCATCTATGCGACTGGTCCAGGTATTGTAACCAAGTCAGGTTGGGGCACAGGTTATGGTCAATATGTTGAAATCAACCATGGTAATGGCTATATCACACGTTATGCACATGCTTCACGTTTAATTGCTCGTGTAGGTGATCAAGTACAAGCAGGTGAACATATTGCCAATGTCGGCTGTACAGGTCGTTGTACAGGTCCACACTTGCATTATGAAGTTGTAAAAGATGGTCAACGTCGCAATCCATCAACTTATTTAGCAATGCTGCCTTAAGCCTTACATGATGAGCAAAATGTATTTCTAGACTAAAAGCTTATCATTAAAATAAATCTATATTGTATAAAAAACCGCCTAAATTGGCGGTTTTTTGTTTCTTTGTGTGTTAAATAGTCACTAAGTATTTAGTTACTAAATAATGCTCACAATCGACATTCATTTGTAACGATAACTTAACACCCCTAAAACATGATACATATAAGATATAGAAAATAGTTCAAGGAGTAGATGGGATATGGCGTATTATGGTGATACCGACGCTCAAGAAACACAAGAGTGGCAAGATGCCTTCGATTCTGTGTTGCAACATATGGGAACTGAGCGTGCTGCATTCTTATTAGAAAAACTCTATCAGCAAGCGATTTCTAAGCATGTTCCTATTCAGCGATTAAATACCCCCTACTTAAATACCATTCCTGTAGAAGAAACTCCTGCAATGCCAGGCGATGCAGATATGGAGCGTCGTATTCGTGCGCTCATTCGTTGGAATGCATTGGCAATGGTGCTACGTGCCAACAAAACAGGTGATGATCTTGGTGGTCACTTGGCAAGTTTTGCTTCTTCTGCAACGCTTTATGATGTCGGTTTTAACCATTTCTTCCGTGCGAACAGTGACCACTTTGGTGGTGACATGATTTATTACCAAGGACACTGTGCGCCTGGTATTTATGCACGTTCTTTCTTAGAAGGTCGTTTGACTGAAGAGCATTTAAATAATTTCCGTCGTGAAGTGGATGGCGTGGGTTTACCATCATATCCACATCCATATTTAATGCCTGATTATTGGCAGTTCCCGACCGTATCAATGGGTCTTGGTCCGATCATGTCGATCTATCAAGCACACATTCAAAAGTATTTGATGAACCGTGGTTTAATCAAAGAAGAAAACCGTAAAGTGTGGGCTTACCTTGGCGATGGTGAAATGGATGAACCTGAAAGTACAGGTGCAATTTCACTCGCAGGTCGTGAAAAACTTGATAATCTTATTTGGGTGGTGAACTGTAACTTACAGCGCCTTGATGGTCCTGTGCGTGGTAATGGTAAAATTATCCAAGAGCTTGAGTCATTGTTCCGTGGCGCAGGTTGGCGTGTGATCAAAGTCATTTGGGGTCGTCATTGGGATCCGCTGTTAGCGAAAGATGAAACAGGCGCTTTAAAAGCCATTATGGAAGAAGCGGTAGATGGTGATTATCAGCGTTATCAAGTAAAAGGTGGTGCATATACACGTGCGCACTTCTTTGGTCGCTACCCTGAAGCAGAAGAGCTGGTGAAGAACTTAAGCGATGAAGATATTGATAATCTCAATCGTGGTGGTCATGACCCATATAAAGTTTATGCAGCTTATGCCGAAGCGATGACTGCTAAAGGTCAACCAACTGTTATCTTAGCGAAAACAGTGAAAGGTTATGGTTTATCTGAAGAGATCGAAGCGGTGAATAAAACGCATCAGATTAAAAAGATGCAGCTTGAATCTTTAAAATATGTACGTAACCGTTTTAACTTACCATTTACTGATGAGCAACTTGAAGAAGTTCCGTTCTATCGTCCAAGTGAAAACTCGCCTGAATTAAAATACATGAAGGCGCGTCGTGAAGCATTGGGTGGTTATTTGCCTGCACGTCGTAAAGAAAGCGAACAATTGGCGATTCCTGAATTATCAGTTTTTGATGCGGTTTTGAAAGGCTCTGCAGGTAAAGAACAGTCGACCACCATGTTAATGGTACGTTTGATTTCATCTTTACTGAAAGAAAAAGCCATTAAAGACCGTGTAGTTCCAATTGTACCTGATGAAGCACGTACATTTGGTTTAGAAGGTATGTTCCGCCAATTGGGTATTTATGCCGCACATGGTCAAAAATATACCCCTGAAGACCAAGAACAGTTAATGCATTACCGTGAAGCTAAAGACGGTCATATGCTACAAGAGGGGATCAACGAAGCAGGTGCAATGAGTGCATGGTCTGCTTTGGGTACAAGTTATTCAACCAATAACTTACCAATGATTCCAATGTATATGTATTACTCAATGTTTGGTTTCCAACGTATTGGTGATATTGCATGGGCGGCAGGTGATGCACAGGCACAAGGTTTCTTACTTGGTGCAACTGCGGGTCGTACAACGCTGAACGGTGAAGGTTTGCAGCACCAAGATGGTCATTCACATATTCTTGCGAACACGATTCCAAACTGTATTTCTTATGATCCATGTTTTGGTTATGAGTTAGCAGTGATTGTGCATGATGGTTTAAAACGCATGTATGTCAACCAAGAGCGTGTGTTCTATTACTTAACCGTGATGAATGAAAACTACGAACATCCTGCGATTCCTGCAAATGCCGAAGAAGGCATTAAGCGTGGTATGTACTTATTTGAAAAAGATGACAAAGCTACTGTGCAGTTGATGGGCTCAGGTGTTATTTTACGTGAAGTGATTAAAGCAGCGAAAATTTTACGTGAAGAATATCAAATTCATGCAAACGTATGGAGTGTAACAAGCTTCAACGAATTGGCACGTGATGGTATGGCATGTGAAGAATATAACCGCTTACATCCAATGACTGAAGAACAGAAAGAAGCATGGATCACTGAACAATTACGTGATACCAAAGGTATTATCGTATCTGCAACGGATCATATGCGTGCTTATAGTGAACAAGTTCGTGCATATTTACCTGATAACCGCCCATTCGTGGCATTAGGTACAGATGGTTATGGTCGTTCTGATACACGTGCAAAATTACGTAGTTACTTTGGTGTTGATGCAGCTCATATTGTGGTCGCAACCTTGAAGAAACTTGCCGATGAAGGCGAAGTAAATCCTCGTTTAGTGAAAGATGCAATTGTTAGCTTTGAACTAGAAACCGACCGTCCTGTGGCTTGGGCACCTCAAGCAACACCTTCAGTCAATGCTGTTGCTGACTATAAAGAGGAGAACTAATTATGCACATTACGACTCCTGATATTGGTGTAGATAAAGCCACAGTGGCTGAAATTTTGGTCAAAGTCGGTGATACGATTGCTGTCGATGACAGTATTGTATTATTAGAATCTGACAAAGCCTCTGTTGAAGTGCCAAGCACTTCGGCAGGTGTGGTGAAAAGTATTTTAGTTCAGCAGGGCGATGAAGTCGCTGAAGGGGCTGTACTGATCGAATTAGCGGCTGAAGGTCAAACGGCAGCGCCTGTTGCTGAAACAGCACCAGTAGAAACAGCAACACAAGCTGTTGCTGCTGAAGAGAAAGCAAAAACTGTTGAAACACCTGTGACAGCTACATCTTCGCAAGTGGTTGATGTTCAAGTGCCTGATATTGGTGTTGAAAAAGCCACAGTATCTGAAATTTTAGTTGCTGTTGGTGATGAAATTGCTTTAGATGACAGCATTGTGGTGGTTGAGTCAGACAAAGCGACTGTTGAAGTACCAAGTACTGTTGCAGGTATTGTTGACGCTGTGATCATCCAAGTTGGCGATAGTGTTAAAGAAGGTGTTGTATTACTGAAAGTGAAAACTGCATCAGCTACACCTGTCGCAGATGAAGTTGTGGCTGCACCAGCTACGGCTCCTGTGGTTGAAACTGCTAAAGTTGAAGTTGCTGCACCTGTGGCAGCAGCGCCAAAAGGTGCTGTTGAAATCGCAGTTCCTGACTTGGGTGTAGATAAAGCAGCGGTGGCTGAGATTTTAGTTGCAGTAGGTGACAAGGTTGAGAAAGACCAAAGCATCATTGTGGTTGAATCAGACAAAGCAACGGTAGAAGTACCGAGTACAACAGCAGGTACCATTAAAGCCATTCATGTCACTTTAGGGCAAAATGTATCTGAAGGTATTGCTTTAGTGACCATTGAGGCTGAAGGTCAAGCTGTTGCACCTGTTGCACAAGCACCTGCTAAAGTTGAAGCACCGAAAGCAGTTGCTCCTGTTCAAACAGCATCTGAAACACACAGCGCAGATAAGTTAAGCAAAGAACAAAATGCAGCCAATTCCAAAGTCTATGCAGGTCCAGCAGTACGTAAACTTGCACGTGAATTAGGCGTGGTATTAGCGGAAGTAAAAGCTTCAGGTCCACATGAACGTGTCATGAAGGAAGACGTTTTCGCATTTGTGAAAGTGAAATTGACAACGCCACAAGCAGCTCAGACAGTGGCTGCTCCTGTTGCTTCAGGTTTGCCAGCATTACCAGATTTTAGTGCATTTGGTGGTAGTGAAATTGCACCAATGACCCGTTTACAGCAAGTGTCTGTACCGCAGTTATCATTGAATAATTTCATTCCACAAGTGACTCAGTTTGACTTGGCAGATATCACTGAGCTTGAAGCTTGGCGTGGTGAACTCAAAGGTAAATTCAAACAAGATGGTATCAGCCTGACGATTTTGGCATTCATTGCTAAAGCGGTGGCATTCCTGTTGAAAGAAGAACCATACTTTGCAGGTCATTTAGCGGATGATCAAAAGTCAGTTGTATTACGTAACGAAATCCATATGGGAATTGCTGTCGCAACACCTGATGGTCTTACTGTTCCTGTACTGCGTAATCCTGATCAAAAATCAATTAAGCAAATTGCGATTGAATTGGGTGAACTCAGTAAAAAAGCCCGTGATAAGAAACTTTCACCGAAAGACTTACAAGGTGCCAACTTTACCATTACTAGCTTGGGTTCTATTGGCGGTACAGCATTTACACCGTTAGTAAACTGGCCTCAAGTGGCAATTTTGGGCATTTCACCTGCGACCATGCAACCTGTATGGAATGGTGAAGGTTTTGATCCAAAACTGATGTTGCCGTTGTCATTGTCTTATGATCACCGTGTGATTAATGGTGCGGATGCGGCGCGTTTTACCAATAAACTGACCAAGCTATTAGCAGATATTCGTAATATTTTGCTGTAATTTCAGCCTTAAAAATCAATAAAAAAACCTTGCTTCGGCAAGGTTTTTTTATAGGTATACTCAAGAAAAGTCGCTTTAGCTGAATTTCATTGAAAATAAAACAGAAGCAGATTAATATAGCAATACACTTCATTGGGGAGTAGCCGCTATTCACATTTTTGTGAATAGGTGATGGTCAACATAATTGTTCAACAGAACATGGTCATCATAGCAAAGAACCAATTTAACTGAAGATTCAGTTTCTTTTGTTGGCAAGACCTTTGATTTATCACTCTGCATTGGATAGGCAACTATTCATCTAGGCTAGCAGGAGGGGTAAGTCATCGGTAAATATTGCTAGCCAGAGAATATGACATGTTTAGTGCCTTTCTTATTTCTTTAGTGGTTGTTGCCTTATCAGAAATGGGTGATAAAACCCAACTCCTTGCATTATTACTTGCTGCACGTTTTCGTAAACCTGTACCGATTCTTATCGCTATTTTTCTAGCAACTGTGGTGAATCATGGTGTTTCTGCTGTACTTGGACAATGGATTACCACTGTTTTAAGTCCAACTGTTTTGTTGTGGATTGTTTCTCTTGGTTTTATTGCGATGGCAGCTTGGATGCTGATTCCAGATGAGTTGGATGATGAATCTGAAAGTATTAATAAATGGCAAAAATATGGTGTTTTTGGCGCAACATTTGTGTTGTTCTTTCTGGCTGAAATTGGCGATAAAACCCAGATTGCGACTGTTGCTTTAGCTGCGCGTTTTGACAGTATTGGTTGGGTGACATTAGGTACAACCATCGGGATTATGTTAGTGAATGCACCTGCAGTATTTATTGGTAATAAATTGGCGGATAAACTTCCAATTTCATTAATTCATAAAATTGGTGCATTAATTTTCTTGGTGATTGGTGTTGCTGCATTGGTACAACATTATTTCTTCTAATTTAAAAATGAATAGATTAAAAGCTCAATGATATTTGGGCTTTTTTTTGGAAAATTTAAAATAAAAATAAATCCCTAAAATTTTTATGTGTATGTATTGTAACTTTGTTAAACTACTTATATTGTGAATATTAAATTAAAAAACGATTTTATTTAAAGAATTTTTTGGGGTTGGATATGGCTTTGGATCGTACAACATCGCAAGTGCTGTTTGATAACGGTACGCATAAATGTATTAGTTTTACCAGTTTGGTGAAAGGAGAGGGGGTACAAGCCAATCAATTTCTGATTCTTGATCATGAGCGTGCTGCGGTTTTAGATCCGGGGGGTGATTTGACTTATGTTCCACTCACCATGGAACTCAATAAATATACACGTTTACAAAACCTTGATTATGTCATGGCATCGCACCAAGACCCTGACATTATTACCTCTATGCCGCGTTGGTTGGTCTATACCGATGCCAAAGTGGTTGCTTCAAAATTATGGGCACGTTTTTTACCACATTTAAACTCTGCATTTATGAGTGATCGTATGAAAGGTGGTTGGTTGGAGCGCTTAGTTGAGTTACCTGATCAAGGAGCTGCGATTTCTTTAGGCGAATGTCAAATTATTGCTGTGCCTGCACATTTTTTACATTCGGTTGGAAACTTTCAATTTTATGATCCAATTTCCAAAATTTTATTTTCTGGTGATATGGGGGCATCTATGGTGAAAGATGCTTCGAAACCGATTGATAATTTTGCAGCACATATTCCCACAATGAAAGGTTTTCATCAGCGTTATATGTGTTCAAATCGTGTGATTCGTCTTTGGGTGAAAATGGTGCGTCAAATGGATATTGAAATGATCGTGCCGCAACATGGAACGCCTTTTGTAGGTAAAACGATGATTAATGAATTTTTAGATTGGATTGAAAATCTGCAATGTGGCATAGATTTGATGGATGAAATGGTATTTTCATACCCACAATAAATGAACAAAAAATTAGAAAAAAATATTGAGTTGAAGAAAAAAAATAATTAGGATTTGTATTACACAATGGATTTTTTCCTCATTTGAGTTGTGATCTATATTTGTTTAAAACGGGATAGATCGCCACTTTTTGATGTGTTGTAAAAACTCTGATTTATTTTTTGAAACCTCTTTCATGACTAAAAAATGAAGGAGGTTTTTTTGACCGCGAGAATTTTAAAAATATGTTGTCTCAAATCTCAGCACAGGATGCGTGCTTAAGCTGTGGGGCGTGTTGCGCCTTTTTCAGGGTTTCATTTTATTGGGCAGAAGGTGAAATTATGCCTGAAGGTGTGGTAGATGAATTAACGCCTGTCTATTCATGTATGAAAGGTACCAATCAAAAAAATCCACGTTGTGTGATGTTGTCAGGTGAAATTGGGCAACAAGTGAGTTGCACAATGTATGAACAACGCAGTTCAAGCTGTAAAGAAGTTCAAGCAGGTGATGCACAGTGTAATAAAGCACGTTCTGCACATGGTTTAATTCCATTGGTTGAAATTGAACCTGTATTACCAAGTAATGATGATGGTTATGACCAAGTGTGTTAAAGGATGAGGTCTTTTGATGACTTTTAATTTGCTTGCAGATGATGTGTATTTGACCAGTGACTTTGCCTTAGCAAAAAATAATCGGTTAATGAGTGAAATAGAAACAGCTAAAATATTGAATGTTCAATATCGTTTTGTTGATTTAAGGCTCATTCTTTATGATTCCAAGAGGCATAAAATGGCATTTGCCTATACTTCAAAATAAATGTCGTTTGAATTTATTCTGAATAATCAAATAGGCAATATACTAAATCATGCTGTTCAAGATAACTTTTGATGATCTACAGATCATTCCAGATCAGTATGATTGAATTATTACAAATATAGATAACGTCATTTTCAAACAATAAATTTAAATTTGGTCTCCAGTTAGGATTGTCATTATTAGAATGTCTAAATTCAATGAAGTTCTAAGGATTGTTGTGGTGTTAAATTGACTAAAATTTTATATTCAAAGCCCATTTTGATTTTTCTTAGTGGTTGAAAAAATTGATCTAATCAAGAATAAAGCAATTCATCACAATAAAAAATGAAATTTAAACTGAAATTTGTATATAATAGCTCACGGAAATTACCAGCGAGACTGTTATGTTGACCATCGTTCAAGAAGCCCTTACCTTCGATGATGTCTTATTACTCCCTGCCTATTCTACTGTCCTCCCAAAAGATGTCTCTCTAAAGACACGCCTTACCCGCGGCATTCAACTGAATATTCCTATGGTTTCAGCAGCAATGGATACTGTGACTGAGTCACGTATGGCGATTGCAATGGCGCAAAATGGTGGTATCGGTATCCTGCATAAAAACATGGACATTTCTGCTCAGGCAGCAGAAGTTCGCCGTGTGAAAAAATTTGAAGCAGGTATGGTGAAAGACCCAATTACTGTAACACCAGAAACAACTGTACGTGAATTGATTGCGATTACTCAAGCAAACAATATCAGTGGTGTACCTGTTGTTAAAGATGGCAAAGTGGTTGGCATCGTGACAGGTCGTGATACGCGTTTTGAAACCAATCTTGAACAACCTGTTAGCAATATCATGACAGGTCAAGACCGTTTAGTCACAGTACGTGAAAATGAGTCTAAAGAAAATATCCAAGCACTTCTTCAAAAAAATCGTATTGAAAAAGTGATTGTGGTTGGTGAGCACAACGAACTTAAAGGCTTAATTACGGTCACTGACTTCCGTAAAGCTGAGCTTTATCCAAACAGTTGTAAAGATGATTTGGGTCGTTTACGTGTAGGTGCTGCTGTAGGTACAGGTGCTGAAACACCAAGCCGTGTAGAAGCATTGGTTGAAGCAGGTGTCGATGCGATTGTGGTTGATACTGCACATGGTCATTCTGCGGGTGTAATTGAACGCGTACGTTGGGTAAAAGCAAACTATCCACAAGTTCAAGTCATTGGCGGTAACATTGCAACAGGTGATGCAGCATTGGCATTGCTTGATGCAGGCGCAGATGCAGTTAAAGTCGGTATTGGTCCTGGTTCAATTTGTACAACACGTATTGTTGCAGGTATTGGCATGCCACAAATTTCTGCAATTGATTCTGTTGCAAATGCATTGAAAGATCAAATTCCATTGATCGCAGATGGTGGTATTCGCTTCTCTGGTGATATGGCAAAAGCGATTGGTGCAGGTGCAAGTACAATCATGGTCGGTTCACTCATGGCAGGTACTGAAGAAGCACCTGGCGAAGTTGAATTCTTCCAAGGTCGTTATTATAAAGCATACCGTGGTATGGGTTCATTGGGTGCGATGGCAGGCGCGACAGGTTCTGCTGACCGTTATTTCCAAGACTCAAAAGCAGGCGCTGAAAAATTAGTACCAGAAGGTATTGAAGGTCGTGTACCGTACAAAGGTCCTATGGGCAATATCGTGCATCAAATGATGGGTGGTTTACGTTCATCTATGGGCTATACAGGTTCTTCAACAATCGAAGATTTACGTCAAAATGCGAAGTTTGTAAAAATTACCGCAGCAGGTATGTCTGAGTCACATGTACATGATGTAACAATTACAAAAGAAGCGCCAAACTACCGTGTTGGTTAATATTTTCGTGTAATTTTACATTTTAAAACCGCCATTTTATGGCGGTTTTTTTATTTTGGTGTAAAGTAATGCGATTGAAAATCAACTGTTAAACAACACGATAAATAAGCGGGTAAAAAATGAGTTATTTTGGTACAGACGGGATTCGAGGCAAATTTGGTGAACTCCCAATTACCCCAGAATTTGCATTAAAACTAGGATTTGCAGCAGGAAAAGTATTAAAGCAAATCAGTCCAAAAACTAAGCCTATTGTTGTTTTAGGTAAGGATACACGTCTTTCTGGTTATATTTTAGAAGCTGCATTACAAGCAGGTTTAAATGCTGCGGGTGTTTATGTGCATTTGCTTGGACCATTACCTACGCCAGCAATTGCACATTTAACACGTGCTTTGCATGCCAATTTAGGTATTGTGATTTCGGCATCACATAATCCATATTTTGATAATGGAATTAAATTCTTTTCTGGTGAAGGTAAAAAACTACCTGATGCAATTCAAGAAGCGATTAACCAAGAATTAGAAAATGAAATAGTCATTGATGATAATGCAAACTTAGGAAAAAGTGTGCGCGTCAACGATGCAAATGGACGTTATATTGAGTTTTGTAAATCAACATTCCCATATCATTACAACTTGCGCCATTTAAAAATTGTGGTGGATTGTGCGCATGGTGCAGCTTATAGCGTTGGACCTGCTGTTTTCCGTGAGTTGGGTGCAAAAGTTATAGCTTTATATAATGAACCAACAGGTTTAAATATTAATGAAGGTTGTGGCTCAACACATCCTGAAAAGTTACAAGCTGCTGTAGTTGAACATCAAGCTGATCTTGGGATTGCTTTTGATGGTGATGCTGACCGTGTTGTCATGGTCGATCGTCATGGTAACTTGATTGATGGTGATCACATTTTGTATATCTTAGCGACTCAAGCCAATACTAAACCTGCTGGGATTGTGGGTACAGTGATGAGCAATATGGCGCTTGAACTCGCTTTAGAAAAAGCACAAGTACCTTTTGTACGTGCCAAAGTGGGTGACCGTTATGTATTACAAAATCTTGAAGAAAATAATTGGGTGATAGGTGGTGAGCCATCAGGACATATTTTGACTTTGGATAAGAGTACAACAGGTGACGCAATCATTGCCGCATTGCAAGTATTAACGGTTATGGTTGAACAAGATAAAGCTTTAGATGAGTTGGTTGCAGACTTTAAATTATTACCGAATGTTTTAGTGAATATTCGTTTAGAGCAAATGTTTGATCCTTTTGCAATTCCTGCATTAGTCGCAGAATTTGATCAAGTTGAAGCAAAACTTAAAGGGCGTGGTCGTATTTTGATTCGTAAGTCAGGGACTGAACCTGTTATTCGCGTCATGGTTGAAGGTGATAATCAGCAAGAAGTAACTGATTTAGCTAACCATTTGGCAGATCAAGTACGTCAAAACGCTAACGCTTAATATAAAAGAGGAAAGTTCATGAGTGATGTAATTAAAGATTTAAGTGAGCTGCGTCTGACTTATCAAAAAGATGAACTGCATGAGGAAAATGTGGATATTTATCCACATGAGCAATTTCTTCAATGGTTTAACTCTGCTTTAAATGCAAATCTTCATGAACCTTATGCAATGTCACTGGCAACTGCGGACGGTCAAGGTCGTCCGCATGTACGCACTGTTTTGTTACGTGGTGCAACGCAAGATGGTTATGATTTTTATACCAATTATGACAGCCAAAAAGGTCTAGATTTAGCTGCAAATCCTTATGCAGAAATTTTATTTTATTGGTCTGAATTAGAGCGACAAATTCGTATTAGTGGGCGAGTGACTCGGATTTCTGAACAGGAATCAACAGACTATTATCATAAGCGACCGCGTGACAGCCAAATTGCAGCACATATCAGTACGCCACAAAGTGGGGTGATTGCAAGCCGTGAGTTATTACAACAACGCTTTAAAGACTTACATGATCAGGTTGAGCAACAAAATGAATTAGCCAAACCAGAATTTTGGGGTGGTTATCGTTTACAACCCGATCATTATGAGTTTTGGCAAGGTCGCCCAAATCGATTACATGATCGCTTGATTTATAAAAAAGAAAATAGTCTCTGGACTTTACAACGTTTGATGCCGTAAATGTCAAAAATTAAAATTCAACAACGCCCCTTTATCACACGCCCTGAAAACATTCAGGGCGTCTCCTCATTTGTTGCCGATATTTTGGCACGCCGTGGTGTGCAATCTGAGCAAGAGCTAGAGTTAAAATTAAAGTATTTACTTGCACCGACGATGAAAGGTCTTGATCAAGCCATTCAAATTATTGATCAAGCAATTGATACACAGAAAAAAATCGTTATTGTTGGCGATTATGATGCCGATGGTGCAACCAGTACAGCCTTGATGATTCTTGCTCTGACTGAAATGGGCGCGAATGTTAATTATCTAGTCCCTGACCGTTTTAAATATGGTTATGGCTTAACGCCAAAAATTGCTGATTTAGCTTTTGAAATGTATCAACCTGATTTGTTAATCACGGTAGATAATGGAATCTCGAGCCATGCAGGTGTAGCACAAGCGCAAGCCCATGCTATGCAAGTCATTATTACAGATCATCATTTAACAACAAAAGAAACGCCACAAGCAGAAGCTGTCGTCAATCCAAATCAATTAGGCTGTGAATTTCCAAGTAAAGCTTTGGCAGGTGTCGGAGTTGCATTTTATTTACTGGCAAATTTAAGTAGTTATCGCGCAAAGTTAGCTAAATCCACTGCAAAAATGTCGCAATATTTAGACTTGGTTGCATTAGGTACTTATGCTGATGTTGCAAGTTTAGACTATAACAACCGAATTTTGGTTGATGCAGGATTAAAGCGGATTCAGCAAAATCAGTGCCGTGTTGGCATCAGTGCATTATTGGATATTGCAGGACGAGATCCTGCCCAGTTACAAGCATCAGATTTGGGCTTTGTTCTTGGTCCACGTATCAATGCTGCTGGACGCATGGAAACTATGGATATTGGTATTGAATGTCTGTTAGCAACCGAAATGCAAAGTACTTATGCTTTGGCACAACAGTTAAATGATTTAAATCTTGAACGCCGTCAAGTCGAGTCACAAATTAAGCAAGAAGCTTTGCTTGAAATTGAAAAATTACAGTTTGATCAAACCAATTTACCTGTAGCCTTGGTGTTGTTTGAAGAACATTGGCATCAAGGTGTCATTGGGATTGTCGCTGGACGCTTAAAAGAACAATTCCATCGACCAAGTATCGTCTTTGCAGCAGATAAAGATGGGCTTCATATCAAAGGTTCGGCACGTTCTATTGATGGTATTCATATTCGAGACTGTATTGAAAAAGTGGCAGAACAGCATCCTCACTTGGTCAGTTTTTTTGGTGGTCATGCAGCAGCAGCAGGTTTGACGATCAAAAAACAGCATTTTGAAGAATTTAAACAAGTTTTTAATCAACTCATTGCCCAATCTGATGCTGAGTTATTTCAAGCAACTTTATGGACAGATGGTGAATTAGCTGCGCAAGATTTTCAAATCCACACTGTGAATTTGCTAGAAAATTTAGGTCCTTGGGGGCATAAATTTCCTGCTCCAATTTTTGAAGGTCAGTTTAAGGTCGTGGAGCATCGTTGGCTAAAAGAAGTGCATTTGAAGTTAAAGGTCGCTTTACAAGATGGACGATGTGTTGATGCGATTGCTTTTAATGCACGAGATAAATTTCAGTTTGATCCTACACAAGAAAAAGTTCATCTTGTTTATGAACTAGATAAAAATCAATTTAATGGAAATGTAAGTCTGCAACTCAGAATTTTGCATTTAATGCATTGATTTGATATAAAAATAAAAAAACCGCTCATGTTGAGCGGTTTTTTTATGTGTGATCTATGCGGCTTAGAAACGGTAGCCTGCACGTACACCATAAGTATTGTAGTCATCACCAAAACCAACACGACCTTCAACACTTACATTTTGATTTAAGAATTTCTTAGCAGAAACACCGAATTCATCACGTTCTGTTAAGTCATTGTTGTAGTAATCAGCACCAACACTTAAAGTTTTGTCTAGGTATAAATCACCACGAACTCGATATTCGTCTAAATCACCAAATGCACCAAATGCTTCAAAGTTTGCATCGTATTGACCCACTTGAGTAACATATTTGGCACGAACTGTTGGGTCTACGCCATCATCGCCATGTTTTGCATCATAGCCTGTTAAACCTAAAGCAAGTAATAAACCTGGTGCTGGTAAGTAACCGACTTCAGCGCCGTAAGTTGTTACTTTAGAGTCAATCGGTGTGTTGTCTACTTCAAGTTCATCACGACCTACACGACCACTGACATAAAAATCACTGCCTGGCACATAATATTCAATACCTGCACCATATTGCGTATCTTTTACACCATCGTTATCTGCATAACCGACATTGGCTTTTACATTACTTGCGCGGTCAAGGAAGGCTGCTTCATTTAAAGGTGAATTACGTGTTTGTACTGGGTTAAAATAATAAGTTCCATCTACACCAAATTGATGAGTTGCATCAAAATCATCCCAATCAGTATAAGTATAAGAACCGCCTACTTCTGCTTGATAAGCATTTGCAGCACTTGAAACTGCGATCGCTGATAGTGCGATTGCTGAAGCTAACGCTAGTTTTTTCATGGATTCTTCTCCCCTCTGAAATATGATTTCATTCGTGTTTTAAATCTTTTGTTACAACTTCAGTCTAAGGGAAATAAAAAGCGCGTCAATCACTGCAAAGTAACAGAACTGTAATGTTGGTAATTTTGTGTAAAATTACAACACTAATTATTTGATTTTTAAACAATAAAAACATTGTTTTGTTTTATTAAAATTGTGTGAATATTATGAATAATCTTGATATTTAGGTAAAAAATAAGAGAAAAGTGTAATTAAAAAGCACCTCATGTATGAAATGCTTCAATATTTTATCTAAATCATTCTTATATTTTTAGAAGCGATAAGTTGCATTTACATGAACGCCTTGCAAGTCATCACCAAAACCAACCTCACCTCCAAGCGCCAAGTTTTGGTTGATGAAATATTTTGAACGTACTGAGAAAAAATCAATATTACTGTGATTATCATCTTGTAGTGTGTAGCTTGCGCCTAAGCTAAAAGCGTAATTAAAATAATAATCTGTAGCTAAGGTAAATTGGTCTAGATCACCAAAAGTACCATCAGCTTCAAAGTTTAAATATTGTCCACTTTGCCCAAGGGAAGTAACATATTTTGCTTTTAGAGCAAGATTGGCTTGGTCATCTTCATCTGTTGTATAACCGTCAACACCAGCCGCAAGTAATAAATTACTGACTGGCATAAAGCCGACCAATGCACGATAGGTTGTTACATCAACGTCGTGAGTATATTTCTCTTTTCCACCATTTACATGTGCAACAGTTTGATCTTGAAGTTGGCTATAACCAATTTCACCATTCACATAAAATTGCTGATAAAAATATTCTAAACCACCCACAACAGAATGAATATCACGTTCACTTTTGGCAATCGCATTATGAGCACCAAACATATCAATATAATTTTCACTTTCTAGAAAATTATAGCGATATGTGCCATAGAGATTACTTACGTTTCCTAAAAAAGCGGCTTCATTTAGAGGAGCACTTTTTGTTTGTACTGGCGAAAAGTAGAATGTCGCTTTGGCATCAAGCTGATGGTCGGTTTTGGTAAAATCATCATCATGATTTAAATAGGTAAAGCCACCCTCAATTTGAGCATCATAAGCAAAACTAGACATAGTGAGTGTTGCTAAAGTACAAGCGATGAATACACGTTTCATGAATTCCCCATTCAGTTTAGGTTATTGTTGTTTAAGAAAATTGTCATAAATAATGAGCGTGAATTGTTCATAAAAAATACAGTTTGGTCAATACAGTTGTCGGACAGAAACGCAAATTCTTATCTTTTATTGACTCTGTGGTAGAATGCCTGCGAATTAAACATCATTAACCGTGAGATAAAAACGCGTGGAAATTAATCCTTATCTAATACAGCTAAAAGACTTAAACGACCGTGGTCAAACACTACGGGGGTATCTTTGACTACGATCTAAAGAAAGAGCGTTTAGAAGAGGTACTTCGCGAGCTGGAAGACCCTGCCATCTGGAATGATCAGAGCCGTGCGCAGGCGATGGCAAAAGAAAAAGGCGAGCTTGAAAACGTCATTAATGTACTTGAAGGCTTAGCGACTCAGCTTGAAGATGCTCAGGCAATGCTTGACCTTGCTGTTGAAGCTGAGGATGAAAGTTTGCTTGCCGATGTTCAGGCTGAATTGACTTCTGCTGAAGAAGAATTGGCGAAACTTGAATTCCGCCGTATGTTCAGTAACTCAATGGACCCGAACCCATGTTATGTGGAAATTCAGGCAGGTTCTGGCGGTACAGAAGCACAGGACTGGGCGTCAATGTTATTGCGTATGTATATGCGTTGGATTGAACGTCATGGCTTTAAAGCCGAACTGATGGAAGAATCGGATGGTGATGTGGCAGGGATTAAATCTGCAACCATTCGTGTTGAAGGTGAATATGCCTATGGTTGGTTACGTACCGAATCGGGTGTACACCGTTTAGTGCGTAAGTCACCGTTTGACTCAGGTAACCGTCGTCATACCTCATTCTCAGCAGTATTCGTTTCACCTGAAGTCGATGACAATATTGAAATTGATATTAACCCTGCCGATGTGCGCACAGATACCTACCGTGCATCAGGGGCAGGTGGTCAGCACATTAACAAAACGGACTCTGCGGTACGTTTAACACATGCACCAACAGGCATCGTGGTGGCGTGTCAGAACCAACGTTCACAACATGCCAACCGTGACCATGCATGGAAACAGTTACGTGCAAAATTGTATGAACTGGAAATGAGTAAACGTAACGAAGCAGCACAGGCACTTGAAGACTCGAAGTCTGATATTGGTTGGGGCAGTCAGATTCGTTCGTATGTATTGGATGATTCACGTATTAAAGACTTACGTACAGGCGTGGAAAATTCCAACACAGGTGCGGTTCTTGATGGTGATCTGGATAAATTTATTGAGGCGAGCTTAAAGCAAGGGCTTTAATTGCTGAAATTAAATTTTGATAAAAAGCAAAGCATTATCTACATGTTTACAATATATCTAAAATAATCGATATTAAAATCGAAAAAATACGATATATTGAGTTTAACAATGCTGGATAATGCTTTGTTGTGAATTTGAATGTGTCTGATACGAGTTATAAGTATGGATATTGATTTAATTTCTAAAGCGTTGGCAAATCCGACTCGACGGCAGATCTTGGCGTGGTTGAAAAACCCGCAGCAATATCTGTGTGAAGAGCAGTGTGGAGGCTTTAGTCGTGGGGTCTGTGCAGGGAATATCGAAAAACTCGGTAAGGTCTCACAATCCACCATGTCAAATCATTTGTCTGTGTTACAACAGTCAGGTCTAATTCAGGCTGAAAAATATGGTCAATGGTCTTATTTTTCCCGCAATGAAACCCTTATTCAGCAATATATTGAACATTTACAGCAAGCACTGTAAGACTCAGCAGAGGCTGAGATTCTCTCTCTTTGGTGCTGAATGAGGCAAAAATGGCTGAACTGAATTCTCCGCTTATTTTAGGCGATTTACACCTTAAAAACCGTGTCATCATGGCACCTTTAACCCGCAGTCGTGCGACCATAGACCGTGTTCCTACCGCAATGATGGCAGAGTACTATGCTCAAAGAGCAAGTGCAGGTTTAATCATTTCTGAAGCGACGGTAATTTCTGAACAAGCCAATGGTTATTTAAACACGCCGGGATTATTCACCGATGCTCAGGTTGAAGGCTGGAAGCTGACCACGCAGGCAGTACATGATAAGGGTGGTTTGATTGTTGCTCAACTTTGGCATGTTGGGCGTGTTTCACATCCTGATCTACTGGGTGGTGAAACGCCTGTTTCTGCAAGTGCCGTACAGCAAGCAGGGCAAGTCAGTTTACTGCGTCCAAAACGTGATTATGTTGTGCCACGTGCTTTAGAGATTTCTGAAATCAAAACCATTGTCGAGCAATATAAACAGGCTGCAATCCGTGCCAAAGATGCAGGTTTTGATGGTGTGGAACTCCATGCTGCCAATGGTTATTTGATCGATCAGTTTTTACAGAGCAAAACTAATCAGCGTGATGATGAATACGGCGGTTCTGTGGAAAACCGTGCCCGTCTATTGCTTGAAGTGACTGATGCCTTGATTGAAGTCTGGGGTGCAGGTCGTGTAGGTGTGCATCTAGCACCTCGTGGCGATGAACATGATATGGGCGATGCTGATCCACGTGAAACATTTGGCTATGCGCTCGAAGAATTGGGTAAACGTAAAATCGCGTTCTTCTTTACCCGTGAGCATATTGATGAAGGTAGCATCAGTGGTTATTTAAAACAGCGTTCAGGTGGCGTACCTTATATTGCCAATATGAAGTTAAGCCGTGCAGATGCTATTGAACTGTTAGCCTCAGGCAAAGCCGATGCCGTGTCTTTTGGTAAAGCCTATATTGCCAACCCTGATCTATATGAACGCCTACTTCAGGATGCACCTTTGAATGAACTGGTATTTGAAAATATGATCGGTTCACAAACGGCAGAAGGCTATATTGATTATCCTGCTTTAGAAGTAGAGCATAGTGCTTAAACTTGATTATTCAAGATTTTAGCGTTTTATGTTGGAATGACTGAAATGTTGTTCCATCATAAATTTGTACTTGATTTCGTCCTGCTTGTTTGGCGTGATAGAGTGCTTGATCTGCTAAATAAATCGCTTGATCAATATTCGATTGAGGGCAAGTTAGCCCTAAACCAAAACTAGCCGTCAGATAAATTTGTTGCCCATCATTGAGTTTTAAAGGATGGTTGGCAATCGTTTTTCTACACTTTTCTGCGATTTCTAAAGCTTGTGTTTCTGTAATTTGTGGTAAGAGTAAAATAAATTCTTCACCACCATAACGCGCAACAATATCCGTTTTGCGAACTGAAAGAGACAATGTTTTTGCGATGTGTTTGAGTGCCAAATCACCTGTATAGTGCCCATAATGATCATTAATTGCTTTGAAATGGTCTAAATCCAGTAAAATTATGAGATAAGAAAGCTGTTGTTTTTGTAACTCTTTAATTTTTTCATTAAAAAAACGCCGATTATACAAACCCGTTAATGGATCTATTTGGCTAATTTCTTGAAATAAAGATTCTCTATGACGCCACTGTAGTAAAAGTATTTCAAAGAAAAGTAGACCCGCAAATAACACAGGTATAATGAAATAAATCATACTATAAACCCAAAAATTATTATGATAGGGAATACTATTTAATAATTGATGGCTAAAAATAGGTGCATAAGGAATGATGTTTTTAGTGGTCAGATAAATTAAGGCAGAAAAAATAGATGTAGCTAAAATTAAATTAAAATAAATAATTTTTTGATTAAATAAAACTAATCCTATACCTGTTACACAAACACTCGTGAAAATCGTTGCAGGACTATAAATTCCAACTAGATAACCGTCTAAAACTAAAATTAAAATAAAGGTTGTAATCACAAAGTAGCTAAAATAATGATTTATCCATGTCTTTTTATGATTGAAAATACTGACAATAATTAAAATCGTTAAGCAAATAATCGAAATAATATTGATCATAAGCTGATTTTTTAATAATGAAATATTTAACCATTGCCAAAGTGTTGGTGTGATTAAAATATAAACTTTCCACATAATCCAGATTAAATGAATTAAAATAGCCAATACCAAAACTAAAATACATTTATGAATGTTAGACCAACTCATAATAATATTAGACTGTATATAACTGATCATTTTTTTTGCTAAATTATTCATGGGAGTTATATTAAATCCATTTTATTTTGGTTAGATTAACTCGTTATTCATGTATTTCCTATACATGCTCTAAAAATGTAAAATATTTTAAGAAAAAATACAGTATTTTTATGGGAGCATTTTGAAATTTAATCTGTTATGAAGCTGACCGAGGAGATATTTTACATATAGTTTCAGTCAGTGTTAAATAGACTAAAAGAGAAAATAATGCATAAATGATGTGCGATGAAATTATAAACCTAAATGATTATTTTCTGCATGTTTTTATCTAAAATTATTAAAGAATTGTATTTTATAAATTATTTCTAAAAATATCATGCAAGCAGAGCAGTAAGCAGCTATTTAGCCACTGACTGCTTTTTGTTTTAAAAAATTGATCAAGTTTGATCAAGTCGATGAGCAAAGTCAGCAATATCAGCAAGTGCTTTTTTGGCTTCATCAAACCATGGGCTAAACATCTGAAAGTTATGCCACATGCCTGTATAGAGTTTATAGGTGACATCGACATCAGCTTTTTTGGCTTTTTTCTCGAAACGGATGGCATCATCCATCAAGATTTCTTTTGAACCCACTTGAACAAGGGTGGGTGGAAGACCTGAAAAATCACCAAAAATAGGTGAAATTTCAGGAATTGAAGGATCTATATCTTTAGGGACATAGTAACTAATTCCTGTTTCTAAAGCTTCTACAGAAAGTAATGCATCATGTTTTTGGTTGTAACGTAAAGATTCACTGGTTAATGTTAAATCTAAAAAAGGTGACATTAAAATTAAGCCACTTGGTAGATGTTCTGGATCTTCTTTTTTGAGTTTTAAGGCAAGAGCTAAAGCTAAATTTGCACCACAAGAATCCCCTGAAACAATAATATCTTTTGGTTGTACGCCTTGATCCATCAGCATTTGATAGATGTCATAAATCGCATCGCTTGCTTCAGGATATTGATGATCAGGTGCTAATGGATAGTCAACATGTAAGACTTGCATTTGTGTTCGAACAGCGATTTCAGATAAAAAAGCCCGATGTGTTTTGAGTGAACCAACGAAAAAAGCACCACCATGAATGTGAAAAATCATCTGTGTAGTTGTGGCTTGCGGCTTTATTTCTTCAGCATGTATGCCCGCAATACGCAAAGAACGAAGCACAACATCTTTTGGTTGAGGAAAAACACGTGTGAGTTGTTCGAGAGTAAAACGCACAGCAGTCGGTGGGAGATTTAAGCGACTTGGCATTTTAAAACTGGTCTTTAAAATAGCTTCTGTGATGAATTGTTTCATTAACGGATTAATCTTCATGCTTTTTCCATTTTGTTTGATCTTTACTGTTTTTATTTGTTGAATGACCAACATTATTTACAAGGGTACACTAAATAGTCACATTCAAAAATTGCATATTTGTTGCAATTTTTGAATACTATCATATGTTAATGATGACTAGGGAAATCAACAAAAATGAAAAAAATAGCATTGATGATCGGCTTATTCGCAGCGACGGCATTTGCTAATGCAGCAGATCCACTCAATGGTACAGTATGGAAAACCATTGATGATGAAACCAAACAGCCGAAAGCGATTGTGAAATTTACTGAGCAAAGTAATGGCACACTTTCTGCCACGATCCAAAGTATTGTGACGCCAGGCGAAGAAAATGTATGTACGAAGTGTGAAGGCAAGTATCACAATAAATCTTTGAAAGGTGTCACCATTGTTCATGGATTAAAAAATGTAAATGGTAAATATGAAGGCGGTACAATTCTTGACCCTAAAAATGGCAAAAGCTATAAGCTAAAAGGTGAGTTAGCAGGCAGTAAGCTCAACCTTCGTGGCTATATGGGCGTTTCGGCTTTAGGTCGTAACCAAACTTGGATTCGTGCTAACTAATTTTTGCATCAATCATGTGAAAAAGCTCGATATTAATATCGAGCTTTTTATTGTTTATTAAACAGCAGATAGACGCTATTTTATTTTAAAGCTTTGATTTTTTCTTCATCAAAGCCGACGACATATTGTTCATCTTTTTCAATAACAGGACGCTTGATCATGCTGCTATGTGCGATTAAAGCTTGAATCAGATTGTCTTGGTTTTCTAAAGCTTCTTTTTGTTCTTGTTCAGAAAGTTTTTTCCATGTTGTGCCTTTTTTATTGAGAATAAGCTCTTGTCCTAATTGGTTGAGCCATCTTTTTAATGTTTCAGCATCAATGCCTTGTTTCTTATAATCATGAAATTCATAAGGAATAGACAGTTCATTGAGTAAGTCAAACGCTTTTTTCATCGAACTACAGTTTTTGATTCCGTAAATTTTCAACATAATATATAACCTATTTGTCTTTAAATTTTGATATTGCTGAATTTTAGGGTAGCAAAAAAAATGCGTGGACTAAAACCATTTAAAATTTAAAATGGGAAATATAATGTGAAAATATAAGTTGTCATAAAAATGAAAGATAAAGTCTTTAAATTAATTGCTATAAACATGAAGAAAAATTATAAAGATAAACAACGAAAAGACTTGAAAATAACAAAGTAATTATTTAAAACATAAGAAAGAGAAAACCCGCATCTAATCATCCTGACTATGCGGGTCTCAGTACAACGTCCAATGTCAAATCCATTAAAAATATAAACTTGCGTTTAGTATTTTCCTTTCGTCCTACGGCGTCCTATCCTTTTGCTGTCATCCTGACAATGTCCCTGTGCCGTGAGACAATAATGCGCTTATTGGGGTGAAGAAAAAATACGATAACACGACAAGTATTGTGAGATATTTACACTTATTAAGTGAACAAGTGTTCACTTAATAGTGAGGGTTCTATATTTTAAACTGATAATTGATAGTCAATAATGACAGGTGCATGGTCACTAAACCATTGTTCTTTATAGACCCAAGCGTTGACAGTACGGGTTTTCCAGTCAGGCGAGCATGCCTGATAGTCAATGCGCCAACCGACATTTTTTGCTCGTGCTTGTCCTCGATTTGACCACCAAGAGTAAACATCAGCTTCTTTGCGTACTTCACGGAAGGTATCTACATAACCTAAATCATCATAAATATGATCGAGCCAAGCACGTTCATGTGGTAAGCAGCCTGATGCTTTTTGATTGCCTGACCAGTTCTTAATATCAAGACGTTTATGCACAATATTGTAATCGCCACAGACAATGACTGATTTATTTTCATCACGCCATTTTTTTAGAATGACTTTATATTCTTCTAAAAAATGATCTTTGCGTGCTTGTGCTTCATCACCTGAAGAACCTGAAGGAAGGTAAAGGGAACAGATATGTACGTTTTGTTCTAAACCAAGATCAAATTCAGCACTGATAAAACGACCTTGTGAATCGGCTAATTCAAAACCTAAACCATCTTTGATGGAAACAAAAGGTAATCGGCTATAAATAGCAGTCCCTGCATAGCCTGCTTTTTCTGCGGGAAATAGATGCGTGTACCAACCTTCAGGTTTAAATTTATCAGTCCACTGTGTATGTGTGATCCGACTTTCTTGCATACAAATGACATCCGCCTCAGACTGTTCAAGCCAATCTAGCAAGCCTTTTGTGACAGATGCACGTAAACCATTTACGTTAATTGAGACAACTCTTAAAATTTTTTGATCACTTGGATAGCTACTCTTTGGTATCATGCGCAAGTCTTACCTCTATTACAGAATTTCGGAGCACCTCATGACATCAGCAGCGACATTCAATCCGCAAACTTTTATCGAACTTGCCTTATCACGTGGTGTGCTTAAATTTGGTGAGTTTACTTTAAAATCAGGTCGTGTGAGTCCTTATTTTTTTAATGCAGGCTTACTCAATGACGGTGAAGCATTATCGCTGTTAGCACAAGGTTATGCAGATAAACTCACACAATGTAACAATGTTGAAGTGATCTTTGGTCCAGCTTATAAAGGCATTCCTTTTGTTGCTGCAACGGCTGTTGCACTTTCTCAAGTTCATGGCGTAAGTGTGCCTTGGGGTTTTAACCGTAAAGAAGCAAAAGATCATGGTGAAGGTGGTGTTTTGGTTGGTGCTGCGGTTGAAGGCAAAAAGGTTTGGATTATTGACGATGTTATTACGGCAGGCACAGCAATTCGTGAAGTCGTGACGGTTCTTAAAAATGCAGGTGCAAGTATTGCAGGTGTATTGGTTGCGTTAGATCGTCAAGAAAAAGGTCAAGGTCAACTTTCTGCGATTCAAGAAGTACAAAAAGAGTTAGAAATTCCTGTACATGCTTTGATTACCATGAAAGATTTGATGGACTATTTAGATGCAAAAGGTGAAAAAGAAGCCTTAGCTAAAATGGAAGCATACCGTGTGAAATATGGTATTTAATCTTTTAGATTACATAATTAAGATTTAAGGAGCGTATCGCTCCTTATTTTTGTTAAATAGATTTGCTTCAGGTTAATGCACTCATGGTGTTTTTAGTTTTGGTTGCTGTTGTTGTTATATTTGGTTTTGTTATTGTGCAAAAAATGGATGAGCGACGCTGGCAACGTTATCAGTTTGAACGAGATATGTTTTTTAGATCTCATCCCTTAGTTATTGAAGATACAACAGAATTTTCCTATCAACTCAAGATCAGCTATGCAGCTCAGCGTAAGATCATTACTGAGCAGATGTTGAAACCGACAGCACAGCCATATTATAAAAAAGTACGCTTACAACGTGTGCCAGAGTCTCAGCATGAAAAATATATGATCGATGTGATGTTAAAAGACATTAAAATTGGTCAATTAGATTATATTTATGCACAACAGCTTGGGCAGTATTTGGAAAAAACGGATTTTAAAGTTGGGCGCCCAATAGAAGTATTATCCGAAATTTTGGTTATCCAAAAAAGTGAATATGAATTAGGTTGTCAAATTCGTTTAAATTTGCCTGCTGACTCAGCAGAAATTGAATATTTGGAAGTTAAAGAGCAAAGTAAATAATGCTCAATCATTTTCAGTCATGCTTAGTTTTCAAAGTCCAAGAAGAAAAATAATAACAGGGACTGCTCTTTTAAGACAAAGCTGAAAAAAATAAAAATTAAAAGAAATTTACAACAAAAACAATTCTGTTATTGTCCTATTACTAGTATTCAGCGTATTAAATGTTATCTAGGTCAAATCTTGAAAATTGACTAGAATATGGATAGATCAGCATCGCCATCGCAAATTTTATGCAGCATTTATTTAGGATAAAAATATGACAAATACCAATTATAGTGAAATCTCTAATTCTGATGATTGCGAAAAATACGTCAATCAATTTATTCAAAACTTTCAAATTCGCTCTGCGGAGATCGGCAAAGGCACTGTGATTAAACGTGCTTTACCAAGCCGTCATAAGCGTATGATTGGCGCATGGTGTTTTTTAGATCATGCAGGACCTGTAACTTTTCCTCAAGGTGATGGCTTAGATGTAGGACCACATCCACATATTGGTTTACAAACCTTTACTTGGATGATTGAAGGGACGATGTTGCATAGTGATAGTCTGGGTACGACCAATCAACTCATTCAACCTAAACAAGTCAATCTCATGACCGCAGGTTATGGTATTTCCCATACAGAAGTTGCACCTGACAATGAAACAAAAATGCATGCAGCTCAGCTTTGGATTGCTTTGCCTGATGATAAAATAAATATGGCTCCACAGTTTGACCATTATCCTGAGTTGCCTGTGGTTGAACAAGATGAGGTTGAATTTACAGTTTTAGTGGGTGAGTTTCTAAAAACAACTTCGCCTGTGAAGGTACATTCTGAACTGGTTGGAGTCGATTTTTATGCAAAAGAATCAACCACCACCATCATTCCTTTAAATCCAAAATTTGAATATGGTTTTATGGCACTCGAAGGTGAGGCTGTTGTGAATGGACATGAACTCAACAGCGATAATATGGTGGTATTAGAACCTGGTATTCATAAAATTGAAGTACAACTCCATAAAGGTGCTCGTCTATTGCTCATTGGTGGTGAGCCTTTTGAATCTCCAATTTTACTGTGGTGGAATTTTGTTGGTCGTACGCAAGAAGAGTTAAAGATTGCACGTGAGCAATGGGTAGCAGAAGATGCGCGTTTTGGACGTATTCCAAGTTATGACGGTCCTCGTTTAGAAGCACCTGTATTTCCTGATAAAATGCGTCCTTCAAAATAAAAATAGTGAAAAGTGAGTAAAATAAAATGGCAATTATCGCAAATGCAAAGGTAAAAACATTGTCCGAAGCATGGTCAGGAGAGGTCAGTAGTGGTCAGCACAGACTCATTACGGATAAACCCGAGTCATTTGGTGGACAAGATCAGGGTTTAGCGCCTTATGATTTTATTTGTTCAGGGTTAATCTCATGTACCATGATTACGCTACGCATGTACGCACAGCATAAAGGTTTTGACTTAGGTGAATTTACAGTTGAAGCTGATTTTAATGCCAATAAAGAAGGCAAAGAATGGATAGATCCTCGTTTGGCTTTTGCACAGCCTTTGACTGAAGAATTACATCAAAAAGTTTTGGATATTTGTCAGAAAACCCCTGTAACAAAGACATTATTACGAAGTGTAGAAATCAACACGTCTATTCTTTAGTCATAGAAAAATAAAAAATGGTGTTTTTTAAGGAAAATGCCATTTTTTATATTGGGTTTTATTGATGAATTTGATCTTTTTACCTAGTGCGTCAGGCAATACCACATTTTGGAATAATGTTATTCAGTGCTTAACATTAGATGTCACTACACAAGTGATTGCCTATCCAAGCTTTGGTGGTCATCCTGATAATGATCATGTGCACAGTTTTGAAGACTTACAACACCATGTATTGCAGCAAATTCAGCAACCTTCTGTATTGATTGCGCAGTCTATGGGGGGAATATTTGCAGTACAAGCCGCTTTACAAAAATCAACGCAGGTTATTACTTTGGTTTTGATTGCAACTTCAGGTGGAATTGATTTGAGTCAGTTTGAAGTTGCCGACTGGCGTACAGACTATCAACTTAATTTTGCTGTACCTGATTGGTTTGTTCAACATCATGTCGAGCTTGATGCTGAGTTGGAAAAAATACAGTGTCCCGTTTTACTGATTTGGGGCGGTTCAGACCCGATCAGCCCTGTAACAGTTGGGCAGTATTTACATCAGAAAATCGTTCAATCTGAACTGCATATCATTGAAAATGGACAACATGATTTAGCACATGTGCATGCTGAGCAAGTTTCGGCATTCATTGAAAAATTTCTCATCACCCATAAAAAATGCCTAACTGAGGAAAGTTAGGCATGATCCATTTTAGATGTTTAAGCTAGACAATCTTGTTTAGAAATCAAGTCAGGGCATCCTAATGGATTTAACGCGTATTTAAGATCATCGATTTGCTCTTGGGTTACATAATCTTTTGATTTTAAATACTCCGCAACACGATCATCACGTAAGCTCAGGAAAGCAGCATCATAAACTTCAAGATCAACAAATAAAGCTGCTGTTTCTAAGCTATTGAAACGATCTAAGAAAATATCATCACCATACATTAAAAAGACATGATCATAATCTGCATGTGTGTCTACATTTAAGCGTTGTGCCAATGTGGTTGGTGAGGTTTTCACAAATAATAAGTCAGAAAGTTCATCAAATTGAGTTAAATCTAAACTATTTTCACCTGTTTTAACTTTACCTAGCCATGCTTTAAAAACCAGAACAGCACCACCTCGTAGCAACATGCTCCAAATTTGATGGCGTGTTTCTTCATCTAAAGATTTGCATTCATCTTTAAGTTCTTGAATGAGTAATTCTTCTTGTTGTGCGATTTTATCAAATAAACCTAAACCTTGTGGTTGATACGCAGCAGGCAAAAACACATCAAATTTGAGCTCTTCAAAGACTTTCAAAGCCAAAGGAACGGCTGCCTGATAAAGCGCATTTAAAGCATTTAATTGAGTATTTTCTAATTTAGTATGTGGGAAAACAGTTTTCCAATCAATTTCAGGCAATATGGCATTGACGCCATATTGACGATGGAATTGTTGGGTTTGATGGATACCATGAGGCACTGATTCAGAAATATTCATGGAAAACTCCTAATTTTTAAAATTTTGTTTATGCATCATTCCAGATGCAAATTTATCTAACCAATAGGCTAATTTTATGATTTATCTAAGATGCAATAGGAATAAGACTAAAGTTGTATGTGGTTTTTTTTGTTTATTATATTTATAAAATTCAAATATTTAAATAATTGTAACCAAGTGTGCGAATGTATGGAAATAAATTTGATTGAATTTGCCATAGAAAATAGTTCAGTGAATTTTTTGGTCAATCAATTTGATTAAAAATCACTAATTTTTGATCATTTTTGCCTAAACTTGTTCACAGGATTGCTATTTGTCTTAAAAAAATGCGCCTAAAAATAATTTTTTAGACGCAATAAATGTATCAAAACATATTTTTCAAACTTTTAGCTTGAGCTTATTTTGATATTTTTAGACCTGATAACCATGAACGTAATGAAGCAGGTTTGAGTGGTTTTTTCAGTAAGACAATATTTAACTCTTTTAAATGTTGTGGAAGTTCTGGATCAGAATCGGCTGTAATCAGTGCAACAGGAACATTTTCCTGACGATTTTCCAAAATAAAATCTAAACCAATTTTATGATGGTTAAGATGCTGATCAACTAACCAAACTTGAATATTTTCATTTTGGATAATTTCTAAAGCTTGTTCAGGTTCAGTGGCTTTAAAGACTTGATAACCCCATTTGGTTAATAAAGTATTCATGCCTTCTAAAATGGTTTCATCGTTATCTAAACATAAAATTTTATATGCTTTAGTCCGTAAAGGAACCGCTTGTACAGGTGTTGCAACTACTTTTGGTGCATCAACTATAGGTACTTCGATCATAAAGCATGAGCCTTTGCCTAACTCAGAAGCAACATGTACAGGATAATCCAACAAACTCGTCATACGCTGTACAATGGCTAAGCCCAAACCTAAACCTTGCTCGCCCCACGGTGAAGTATGTCCACAGCGTTCAAACTCTTGGAACAGCTTAATACGTTGTTCCTCAGCAATACCCGGACCTGTATCCCAAACACCTATGCGAATATGTCTAGGCTTTGATGCAGAACGTAATACACCAACAACAACACGTCCTTTAGCCGTATAACGTAGCGCATTACTCACAAAATTTTGAATAATACGGCGAATCCATTGTGGATCAGTGTCTATCCAGAACTGAGCATCATGTACCACTAATTTGATATTACGCTGCGCTGCAATGGATTTAAATTGCAGTTCTAAATCACGTAATAAATCATGTAATGGGTAAATCTGGCGTTTAGGTTGAATGGTGCCGCCTTCTAAACGTGCAATATCTAGCAACGCAGAGAGCATGCTTTCTGCACCATATAAAGCACGATCAAGTTGTTGTAAAGTTTTACGGTCTTCATCGGTCTGTACGCTTTGTTCAAGTGCTGTACTAAATAAACGAGCAGCATGCATGGGCTGCAATAAATCATGACTGGCTGCTGCAATAAATCGACTTTTCGACATATTGGCTTTGTCAGCTTGTTCACGTGCTAACTGTTGTTCTGCTAAAGCATTTGCTAACTGTTGGGTTCGATCTGAAACACGAGCTTCAAGAACGGCTTCATTTTCACGGAAAGCTGTAATATCAGCAAATGTCGTAACGAAACCACCACCTTCGATTGGATTTCCACGCATTTGAATGACGCGTCCATCTTTACGAATACGCTCAAACTCATGCGCACTACCGACTTTCATCCAGTGAATACGTTTGCGTACATGCTCTTCGATTGAGCCTGGACCACATTCGCCACGTTCTGCGTTATAACGAATCAAATCTGCAATTGGACAACCGACATAGACCAAGTCTTTTGGATAATCAAAAAGTTTGAGATATTGATTATTCCAAGCCACTAAACACATATTCTCATCAACAACACTGACCCCTTGGGTCATGTGGTCGATCATGGTCATAATCAGGTTTTGATTAAAACGTTGCCACTGTGAAGCTTGGTCAAGAATATTAGCAACTTGTCCTAATGCTAAACCATTATTGACCATTGCCGTTGTGAGCAGAGTACGTGCTGAAGCAGCACCGATTGTTCCTGCGAGATATTGTTCGGTAAATCGCCACCACATGCCATTTGCACTACTATTTTCATTCAGTACCACATTATTCATGATGCAAAATTGACGGAAAGCTTGGACAGTTGGACCTTCACCTGTAATACGTTTTGCTAGAGCAATTAAATCTCCAACTTTTAAACGCGCAACATCATGGTTTAAATAACTGATATCTGTTGAGGTATTTTGTGCAGGTAAAGGCTTGGTTTCATAGTAAAAGAAACTTTCAGCTTGGATTTGTTCTGCAACAGAAGGGCGGTAAATACGAGAAACCCAAATATAAAGTAGAATATTTAAGCCCAAAGCCCAAGTGACGCCATGAGTCAGTGGCGCGAAGGACTCAAAACCAAAGAGTGCTTCAGGTCTTAGCCATTGAATATGCATGGGACCATGAACTAAAAACTGCTCTGCAAAAGCACTATATTCGGTAGGTAAACTACGTAAAACAGTCGGTAGAAGTAGAGTGTATATCCATAAAATAAAGCCAATGACTAAACCTGCATAAACACCTTGACGACTTCCTCCGCGCCAATATAACCCGCCAATCAGCGCAGGTGAAAACTGTGCAACCGCACTAAAAGCCAGTAAGCCAAATGTTGATAATTGGTCAATATCATTGAAGAAATGGAAAAATAAAAAGCCTAAAAACATCACTGCCAAAATACAAATTCGACGCGTGAGTTTTAATACTTGTGGGAGGCGCTTATCATGTCTGGATAAAACATTTAAACGCCAAAGTGCAGGCATAATTAAATCATTACTGAGCATAATCGACAGCGCTACAGAGGATACCAGTAACATGCCAGTTGATGCTGAAAATCCACCTAAAAATGCCAATAAAGTCAGCCAGTCTTGCCCATAACTCAGTGGTAAAGACAGCACAGCAACATCTGGAATACTTAAGTAAGCAGGTGCAGCATGGAGTGCCCAACTGGCGATTGGAATAATGGCAATAATGGTTAAAATTAAATAGGCTGCAAACCAACGACGTGCACCACGAATATGTTTTTCGTCACGTAGTTCGACAACTGCAACGTGAAATTGACGAGGTAAACAGATGATTGCTAAAGCTGCAAGTAAGGTTTGCACCCAAAATGTTTCAGGAACTCCAAAAAGTTGTACTTCATGAAATGTTTTACTGACATCTTTGGAAATTTGTAACAGATTTTCTGGGTTTTCAAAAATAAAAAAGAATGCAACACAGAGTAAGGCAAATAATTTAACAAATGACTCAAATGCAACAGCAAGCATTAAACCACCATGTTGTTCGGTATTGGCAATTTGTCGTGTACCAAACATCATGGCTAAAATGGCTAAAACAGCAGTTAAGCCCAATACACCATTGGTGGTGGTTGAAATGACTTGTGTATTATGTTCGAGCATGACGGATGCACTGAGTGCGATCGCGCGTAGTTGTAAAGCTAAATAAGGAATAATCGCAATGACGGCTAAAATGGTGACTAAAGAGGCGAGTGTTCCACTTTTTCCATAGCGCGCCGCAACAAAGTCTGCAATGGATGAAATGGCATGATGCTGACGAACTCGACCTAAACGCCGCCAAATATCGTAGCCTAAGCCGACAAAAAGCAAAGGACCTAAATAGATGGGAAGAAAAATAATCCCTTCACGAACTGCCGCGCCTGTAGCGCCATAAAACGTCCAAGAAGAGCAATATACGCCTAATGTTAGACTAAAGAGAAGCATTCGCCCACGTGTACTTAATCTACTTGCATGCTTCTCACCAAAGAAGGCGCAGGCAAATAAAATTATGATGTAAAGGGCGAGAACCCCAATAATCAACCAACTATTCATAATCACTACAGTCTAACAAGCTATGCCTATGATAACGCATCCCAGAACAGAGGCATTTATTCTGATTAAAATTTAACGACCAAAGTCTAAGTTACGTGAAGCTTCAACATTGTTAATTTTATCTCATCAAAATAATGATTAAAAATTGCAACCAGTGGACTGGTCGCGAATCAAGGAGCGAGATGATGGATGAGAGACAGGTAGATGCAATTCTACAAAATCCAAAATTTAAAGAAATGGTAGCGAAAAAGAGAAATTTAAGTTGGACATTAACAGCAATTATGTTGTTTGTTTATGTTGGATTTATGCTTTTAGTCGGCTACAACAAAGAGTTTCTACTCACACCAGTATCGCAAGGTAGTGTAACGACTTGGGGAATTCCTTTAGGACTGAGCATTATTGTTTTATCTTTCGTTTTATGTGGCGTGTATTCATATATTGCCAACAATAAGCTTGATCACTTAAATGATGAAGCAATGCGAGAAGTAGAAGCGATTGCTAAAGAAAAAGGGAAATACTAAGATGAAATGGAATGCTTTAAAAACCAAAGCAGCGCTAGCATCTACAGCTCTGTTTTCTACACTTGCTCAAGCTGGTCCAGATCTTGGTGCAGCAGAACAACAAGCAACCAACTGGCATGCAATTATCATGTTTGCTATTTTCGTTGGCTTAACGCTATTTATTACGAAATGGGCAGCAAAACAAACCACAAGTACTGCTGACTTCTATACTGCTGGTGGTGGGATTTCAGGTTTCCAAAATGGTTTAGCGATTGCAGGTGACTATATGTCAGCAGCATCGTTCCTCGGTATCTCCGCAATGGTGTTCAGTTCAGGCTTTGATGGCTTGCTGTACTCACTTGGTTTCATGGTGGGTTGGCCAGTTGTACTTTTCTTAGTTGCTGAGCGTTTACGTAATTTAGGTAAATTTAACTTATCTGACGTGGTTTCATTCCGTTTAGAAGAAAAACCTGTGCGTACACTTGCGGCTGTGAGTTCATTGGTTGTTGTTGCTTTCTATTTGATTGCTCAAATGGTGGGTGCAGGTCAGCTCATTAAACTTTTATTTGGTTTGAACTATAACGTTGCTGTTGTGATCGTTGGTCTTCTGATGATGGCTTACGTTATCTTCGGCGGTATGTTGGCAACCACTTGGGTGCAAATCATTAAAGCAGTAATGCTACTTTCAGGTGCAACATTCATGGCATTTATGGTCATGAAAGCCGTTGGCTTTAGTTTCGCTGAAATGTTCAATCAATCGATTCAAGTTTTTGCAAAAGTTCATGATGTAAGCTTTGAAAAAGCAGCGCAAATCATGGGTCCAGGTAGCTTAGCTGCAAATCCATTAGATGCTTTATCTCTTGGTTTAGCTCTCATGTTTGGTACCGCAGGTTTACCACATATTTTAATGCGTTTCTTTACGGTTAAAGATGCAAAAGAAGCACGTAAATCAGTTGTTGTTGCAACAGGTTTCATTGGTTATTTCTACTTATTAACGTTCATTATTGGTTTCGGTGCGATTCTTTTCGTATCAAACAACCCACAATTTATTGATGTTGCAAAAATGGCGGTTACTGGCAAGTTAGAACTTGTTGGTGGTAATAACATGGCTGCGGTTCACTTGTCTGATGCGGTGGGCGGTGACTTGTTCATGGGCTTTATTTCAGCAGTTGCATTCGCGACAATTCTTGCAGTTGTTGCTGGTTTAACACTATCAGGTGCTTCAGCAATTTCTCATGACTTGTATGCAAACGTATTGAAGAAAGGTCAAACGACACCTGAATCTGAACTTCGTATGTCTAAAATCGCAACTTTAGGTTTAGCTATTTTTGCCATGATTTTGGGAATCTTGTTCGAGAAACAAAACGTAGCATTCATGGTGGGTCTAGCATTCTCTGTTGCTGCATGTGCTAACTTCCCAGTACTTGTACTTTCAATGTTCTGGAAAGGCTTAACAACACGTGGTGCAGTGATTGGTGGTTTGGTTGGTTTGGTAACAGCGGTAACTTTAATTATCTTATCTAAAGCAGTTTGGGTAGATACATTAAATATTTCTGATACACCAGTGAACCCATTCAATGGTCCAGCAATCTTTGCAATGCCATTAGCATTTATCTGCTGTTGGTTGTTCTCTGTAACAGATAACTCACCACGTGCACAAGCAGAACGTAAAGCATTTGATGCGCAGTTTGTTCGCTCACAAACAGGTATTGGTATCTCTGGTGCTTCAGATCACTAAGTCAGTTTTTTAAAGTAAAAAAAGTCCCAAAAGGGACTTTTTTTATGCTGAGGAGTAGATGTTTTGAGGTTAATGTCGTGTATAAATCTCACCATCTAAAATCAAACGCCATTCATTATCTTGTTGATAAGGTGCTTTATTAATTTTAAAGTCCTTTGATAAATCACCTTCACCAATATGCAAATGCTGCTGATCAAGTTGAGTGAGTGGTGCTTTGATATTTGAAATTGTTGAAGACTTCATATCACTTGAGGCATTTTTTTGTTCTGAATGTAGGTGCTGTGCAAACTTAACTTCACCATTCTTTTTAATCTCAAGTGTACTATTTTCACTTTTCCATTCACCAATATAGTTTTGATTTTTTTCAAGTAAAGGATCTGTTTTTGTACAGCCAAATAAAATTAGACTGCTACATAAAATAACCCCATATATTTTTATTTTCATCATGATGTCCTTGTATGATGCTTTTGGGCTAAACGATTTTGAGTTTAAAATCTGACATAGTATCGAATGAAAGATAGGCAATGTATTGATGATTTTTTAAAATTTTCTGTAAGATATCGTATCATTCACCACAAAAAAATAAGAACGAAAAGGAAAATATATGCAAACGCTAGTGCAGTTTTGGAGAGGTTTTAAGCTTTTGCCATCAGCATGGTTGTTATTGGTACAACTCAATATGCTTATTTTATATTTAGTGACAAGTACCAGTCGTAGCTACCAAACGCTCATGTGGGCACTGGGTGTATTGGCATTATTAATGATTGCAAAGGTCATTCGACAGACACCTGTTTATAGTGTGATCGGGCTTTTCTTTGTGACAGGTGCATTTATTTTTTCTATTTTGATGTTGATCGGTTTACGTTCTGTCCCTATGCAAATCACAGCACATTTATTTGAAGCGGCTGCTTATTTTTGTGCTGCTTATGGTTTAGTGCGCTATATGTTTGAAGACCGCTATTTAACCAAAGATGAGCTATTTGCAGCAGGAGCAGTATTTACATTGCTTG
This sequence comes from Acinetobacter sp. 226-1, assembly GCF_030329325.1. Classification (NCBI taxonomy): domain Bacteria; kingdom Pseudomonadati; phylum Pseudomonadota; class Gammaproteobacteria; order Moraxellales; family Moraxellaceae; genus Acinetobacter; species Acinetobacter sp. 226-1. The sequence continues at coordinate 454,563 of NZ_JACANU010000003.1, read as the reverse complement.
CATGGGGTTTTGCATTTTTATATAGCATTTGTCAGTTAACCGTACCCAATAGCTTTCAAAACCCAAATCATGTTGGTGAATATCAAACTTGGTTGGACTTACTGTTCTTAAGTTTTAGTTTGCAGTCTGCAACAGGACTTTCTGATGTTATTCCAATTGCACCCGCAGCACGTATTGTTGCAATGTTACAAATGTTTGGCGGTGTAATGTACTTAGCACTGATTGTGTCGCGCTTAATTGCTTTGCATTATATTGCACATAAGACCGATTAATCACCGATTGTGTTTTTACAGTAAGCCAACGTTTTGACTGTTTTAGATGAATTATCATGTTTTACAAGTTCTTTTTAGCTGAACTTGCTCTTTTTTCATGTCATGTGAATGCCTTTATTGACCTTTTGGTCTGTCCTTTAAGTAAAAAAATGTGAGGAAGATATGCCTTCCAAAAAACGATCTTGGTTTGATAATGTCAATCCAAATGTATTTTTTAGTAGCGTTGGGATTATTGTTTTATTTTTAGCAGTTGTAATTTTTACACCTAATGCTTTTGAACTGATCACTCAACATATGAATCAGTGGATTACTGATTCATTTAGCTGGTTTTATGTACTCTCTGTCGCCATTTTTCTCATGGTATTGGTTTTTATTGCTTTATCCGATATGGGAAAAATTAAATTAGGTCCTGACCATAGTCAGCCGTCATATAGTAACGGCTCATGGTTTGCCATGTTATTTACTGCGGGCATGGGGATTGGTTTAATGTTTTTTGGCGTAGCTGAGCCAGTCATGCATTATGTCAATCCACCTACAGGTGAGCCTCAAAGTATTGAAGCTGCTCAGCAAGCAATGCGGATCACCTTTTTTCATTGGGGCTTACATGCATGGGCGATTTATGCTTTAGTCGGTTTAACATTGGCATACTTTGCCTTTCGTTATCATTTACCACTCAAAGTACGCTCTGGTTTATATCCCATTATTGGTCAAAAAATTTACGGTCCTTTGGGGGATGCTGTAGATACTTTTGCCACCATTGGTACAGTGTTTGGTGTGGCAACCACGCTAGGATTTGGTGTAACGCAAATCAATTCAGGGCTTAGCTACCTGTTTGGTTGGGAAACTCAAATCAGTACACAAATTATTTTGATTATTTTTGTGAGTGCATTGGCTTCTTTATCTGTATTTCTCGGTTTAGATAAAGGAATTAAACGCCTCTCTGAATTGAACTTAGTTTTAGCATTGGCTTTACTGGTCTTTGTATTTTTGGCAAGTTCAAGTGTCTATATTTTACAAACCACAATTCAAAATGCTGGGCAGTATATGTCCAATTTATTTTCCATGACTTTTAATCTCTATGCTTATCAACCCAATGGCTGGATTGGTGGTTGGACGATTATGTACTGGGCATGGTGGATTTCTTGGTCTCCATTTGTTGGTATGTTCATTGCACGTGTATCACGTGGACGAACCATCCGTGAATTTATTGTTGGTGTTTTACTTATTCCAACAGGATTTACCCTGATTTGGATGGGGTTTATGGGGAATGCGGCATTATTTAGTATTTTAGAACAAGGAAATACTAGCCTGATTGCCGCCGTGCAACAAGATTCCTCTGTAGCGTTATTTGAATTTTTAAATCATTTACCTTTTGCAAGTATCTCTAGTTTTATTGCAACGATTTTAGTGATTTTATTTTTTGTCACCTCAGCTGACTCTGGTGCGCTGGTCACAGATTATTTAACAGCAAAAACTGAAAATTCACCTGCATGGCAACGTTTATTTTGGACAGCTTTAATGGCTATTTTGTCCATTATTTTACTGTTGGTCGGTGGGTTAGGTGCATTGCAATCGGCAACCATGATGAGTGCTTTGCCATTTACTTTGATTATGTTGCTGCTCTGTTGGGGGCTACTCAAAGCATTACGTTTAGATGTAACAAAAATGCATGCTTTACAAGTTGCACGTATTACGCCACGAGCAGTACAAAATCCAAGAAGTTGGCAACAACGCCTTGGGCTGATTATGCATTATCCGCATACCCATCACGAGGTTGAAGAATATATACAAACAGTGGTGCGACAAGCTTTTGAAAATATTCAACGTGAATTTAAACGCCGACATTTAGATGTGAAAATTCAGGAAATTGAAGAAGGTTTGGTGCTGAGCGTTGACCATCAAAGCGAAGTCAATTTTGTGTATAAAGTTTTTAATCATGTCACAGAAGCTGCGAGTTTTATGCTCGATGAGCAGCATGAAAATATTGATACATTTTATCAAGCAGAAGTCTTTTTACGTGAAGGTGGACAGGGCTATGATGTAATGGACTGGACACAAGAAGATGTTTTACAAGATATTATTGACCAATATGAACGTCATTTACATTTCTTAAATGTGATTCGTAATTCAAACCTAGATTGATTTTCACCAGATCAACAATAAAAAAGGACTCAAATGAGTCCTTTTTTTGCTTCTGAAGAAATATTCTTAGAAACGGAATTTAGCATTAACGCCCACAGTTTGAGTGTCGTTTGCTGCTTTAGAGTTTGCATTTACGTAGCTTGCACCCACTGCAACAGCAGGAGTGATGAAGTAATTTACGTTTGCGCCCCAAGCTGAATCAGGAGTTGCATCAAAGCTAGACTCTGCATAAGAAGCACCAACGCTTAATTGTGGGTTCAAATACAAATCAGTTTTTAATTGGTAAGCAGTGTCATCACCGTATACAAGACCAGTTTCAAAACCAATCGCCATATTTGTACCGTCAATGTTACCTACATATTTAGTACGTGCAGTGATTGCATCTTGGTCATCGCCAATTGTTGCAGATTCTGCAACAGCTTTTGCAATGCCTGTACCCATAACATTGAATGCATCAAGCGCAGCTTGGTCTGCAACACTTGTATAACCAACAGCAACTAAGAAGTTTTTAGTTGCAAGCGCACCCACTTCTAATGCATAACGATCACCATTGTCGTCAGCGCGATTTTGGTTTTTGCTGTCTAAAATAGTATGGCTATAAGAAGCACTTACATAAGCAGGAACGAATTTAGTTGGAATATAAGCTTCAGCTTTAGCACCAAAGTTATGAGCGATTACGTCAACACCATTTGAACCAACTTCGCCATAGTTATAAGCAAGCGAAACGTTAGAAGCTTGGTTTAAAAATGCAGCTTCAGCCAAAGGACCTTTAGAAGCATCAACGTCTTTAAGGTAATATGTACCTTGAATTCCACCTGTAAAATCTTTGTCATTTACAGTTGTGTCGATGTATTCAGATTGACCTTGAACTTCGAATTGATACGCTTGAGCACCGGTCATGGCTAATAATAAAGCAGTGGCTAAACCGAGTTTTTTCATAATCATTTCCAGTTTGTGAAATGGGTAAAATATACTGCATTGTATTGTAACAATGTATTAAGTCAATGAAGTATAAAGATATTATATTTTGAGTTTGTTTTTTAAATATGGTAGCGGTCGAAAATTGGACAAATGAACCTCAACCTGTCAACCCTGAAAAAATATCAATGAGAACAACTAACTAAACCTATAAAAATTATAAAATATGTATATAGATTAGGTAAAAAAACCTTGAAAATTGGATTGGTTTTATGGATTATTTTTATTTAATTGATCGAAATAATTGATTATTTCAGTTTTGTTTCAGTGGCTTTATTTAATGTGAATATGTGATTTATTTCGTAATTTAAAAAGATAGATATTTTGCTAAAAAGCTTCTTTTGTTTAAAAAATAAACATACAAAATTATTTTTGTTGATTTTTTATCATATTGTACAAATTATGTGATTTATTTCAAATCCTACTAAAACAATCTGCTTTACTTTATTGGTTAAATTTCGCATAATTCTTATATCAAATTTATATGACAAATTTGATAATTTATTCATAGTTTTACTTTTTAATGCCCAACTTTCCCCAAGGTTGGGCTTTTTTTTGATTAATTTTTAATAACAGTAATATTAAAAAAATATTAATGTTTAGTTATTTTTCATCCTTAATTTAGTTGAAATGTAAAATATTGTTTTGTATCGAAATTAAATAAATTAAAGACTTTTGTTGCACTATATTGGTGCGTATTTTTTATTCATTTAAGAGAAAAAGTTAAAAAAAACCCCAGTTTTTTATCAAAACTGGGGTTTTTCGCCAAAATCTTCGGAAAATTTAGAAATTCTGCTGAGGAATATTCCTAAATCGCCCTAATGGGGTGCATTATGCACTTAATTGTTGCACTTGTAAATATTTTCTTACATCCTTGTGAAAAAAACTTACATTTTTTAAAAATTAGATCAATTATGATGCGGTTTAAATACTATTTATTGGGTAAATAATGAACTATATCAAATGTATAGTTATTTTAGGTTTAGTGGGTATAAGTTTGGGCTGCCAAAAGCAAATGTTATCTCAGACAAATGATGTGATAAAAGTGCAGCCAATGCCTGAAAACTTATCAAGAGTACAAGAAATTCCATACTTATTTGATGAAGCACATACACAAGCAGTGATGGTGATTTATGACGGACAGCATTTTCAACAGTTTGGCAATAATTTGTCTCGTGCCAATCAGGCTTTTATTCCTGCATCAACTTTTAAAATATTGAATGCTTTGATTGGCTTGCAGCATAACAAAGCAAGTAATACTGAAATATTTAAATGGGATGGAAAAAAGCGTAGTTTTTCGAGTTGGGAGAAAGACATGACTTTAGCTGAAGCAATGCAAGCATCAGCAGTACCTGTGTATCAAGAGTTGGCTCGTCGGATTGGTTTAGAACTCATGCAAAGTGAAGTCAAACGTGTGGGCTTTGGCAATGCTGATATTGGTACACAAGTTGATCAATTTTGGTTGAAAGGTCCATTAAAAATCACACCACAACAAGAAGCAGCATTTGTATATGGTTTAGCAACAGAACAATTGGATTTTGATGTAAAAGTACAGCAACAAGTTAAAAAAATGCTTTTGATCGAACAACGCGGTGACTTAAAACTTTATGCCAAAAGTGGTTGGGCAATGGATATTGAGCCACAAGTCGGTTGGTATACAGGTTGGGTCGATGATGGGCATGGTAAAATCACAGCATTTTCTTTAAATATGACGATGAAACAGGGTGATCATGTTGGAGCAAGAAAAGAACTCACTTTAGATGTTCTTGATAAATTAAATATTTATAGTTATTTGAAATAAGAAATAAATAAAAAAAAAGCCCAGTCGATAGAGAGGTGACTGGGCAGAAAATGTAATGCTAAGAAACTTACAGCGAATAAATTAAAAGCATTCATCAATTTGATAAGATTACTATATTCACTTTTTTGATATAAGTAAAACAGTTTATTTAAATAATATTAATTTAAAAAAACGATTATTGTGTAGTAAATATAGAAACTGAATTAAGTATTTAGGCTTAATATAGTCATGAAGTCGATCAAGCCTGATCAAGCAATGTCACTAAAGGTATAAGGAGATACCTTTAGATGTATTGTGATTTATGACGATCCGTTCAAAATAAAATAAGAATACGGATAAGGATGTAAAATGGATTTAACACCAAAACCCACACAAATTTCACAGGTTGTGGATCAGAGATTTTCACCATATCAATGGTTTATTATTCTTTTATGCTTTCTCATCGCATTATTTGATGGCTTTGACACCCAAGCAGTTGCATTTACAGGTCCAGCAATTATTGATGCATTTCAACTCGATGCCAAAGCTTTAGCACCTGTATTGACCGCAGGTATTATTGGCATGACAGTCGGGGCGATGTTCTTAGGAATGCTCGGAGATAAGTTAGGGCGCCGTAAGACTTTGATGATTTGTATATTTATTTTTGCGCTCGCGACTTTTGCAACGGCTTTTGTCACGCATTTAGATCATATTTTTGTCTTGCGAGTGATCGCAGGTTTAGGTATGGGAGGCGCAACGCCTGTGCTTTTAGCATTGGCATCTGAATACTCACCAAAGCGTTATAAAGGCTTAGTCACGACAGGTGTACTTTTGGCACTACCCGCAGGAGCGATGATTGGCGGTATATTGGCGGCTAAAATTTTACCACTTTGGGGTTGGCAAAGTATTTATATTATTGGTGGTGTCATTCCGTTGGCATTATTAGTTTTGATGTTTTTTGTTTTACCTGAATCTTTGGAGTATTTGGCGCAGCGTCCTACCGAAAAAAATAAAGCCAGTATTGCCAAAATTTTAAATAAAATTTCAGCTCAACCGATTCAGCTTAATGAAGATGTTTTTGCAAAATCAGAGATTCAAAAAGTAGAGCCAGCCAAGCTTTCGAGTTTATTTCAAAATGGTTTAGCCAAAACAACAGTGGGTGTGTGGGGAACATATTTCTTTAACTGGATTGCATGGTTTATGTTACTGTCTTGGTTGCCAACGATTTTAAAACAATCTGGTCTAGATCCTATTCAAGCGCCTTATGCTTCTGTGACGGTAAATGCCGCATTTATTGTGTTTGCGATTCCATTGGCTTATTTTTTACCAAAAATTAATACAGTTAAAATTCTGTATTTCATGTTTGCTTGCGGAATTGCCGTTGCTATTGCTTTGGGTCTAAGTATTGAAACTGCACAATGGTCGATGATTTTTGCACTGATTGCATTGGCAGGCTTTGGTATCGGCGGACAACAACTCGCGTTAAATTATTTAGTGGTTGCATCGTATCCTGCTGAAGTTCGCGCAACAGCCACGGGTTGGGCGATTGGTATGGGGCGTTTTGGTGCGATACTCGGTTCTGCGATTGGTGGTACTGTTTTATCTGGTTTTGGTAGCAGTGGTTATTTTTATGCTTTGGCTATTCCGTTGGTGATTGCTTGGGTTTGTGTGATTTTAATTCGTAAGCGTTATCAGCAAACAGGTGAAGTGGTGGTGAGTCACTAAGTATGTTAAGACCTCGAAAGAGGTCTTTTTTTCTAGTTGAGTTAGGATATTTAATCTTTGGTTTTCTCAATCAAATAGTTGATGAAATTGGTACAAGCAACGAGCATGAATTTAGCATCGATATAACTTAAATTGGATTCTTCAAGCATTGCATGGCGAATTCCATCTCCATCAGAAGTGTAACCATAAAGTTGGCTTAAACTTCCTTTTAGTGCAGGGTGTAAGCTGAATTTATCCTCAATAATTTTTAATGCTTTACCTAGAGTAGCTTTTTCATCATTGGTCACGATTTTACAAATGGATTCGACTGCACTAATTGATTCTTTAATTGAATTTCGATAGTCAGGATTTTGACGATCTGACATGAGTTTTAATGATTGATTTAAATGTTGTTGAACACCTGAATATGGATTGGTATTGGCTAAAGCTTCTTCGATGGATTGGATTTCTTGTTCGGAAGTGATTTCTGTAATTTGATTGTCAACTATTCTATAAGCAGAGTTTTCAACTTCTAAGCAATCATTTAATAAAAGAATGAAATCTTCTTTATCTTTATCAAAAGGAAAATATTGAATGCAAGCTTCAATAAAATCATAAATTTCATACCAACGGTATTTTTTGAAAAATAAAGTGTCAATTTCTCCAATAGTGGCTTCTATCAAATATGGAATTTGATCAATTCTTTTTTTGAAGCAACTATGGAATAATAATTTAAAAAATGATTCTAGGTTACTTCCTGATATAAGATTGGTTCGAGCATGATAGGGGGGAGAGTATTTTTGAAAAATGCATTCACTAATCACATTCCATAATCCATTTTTTAAATCATCATCCATGCTTTCTTTTTGAATAACTTCTCGAACAGGTTTATATCCATATCTTTCTGAAAAGTGCATTTTATCCCCTATTCACTTATTTTCATTTTTTATAACCTCTCCCTAGCCCTGAGCCATATATGGCGCAAGGAAAGGAGAGGGAATTTCCCCTCTTTTTAAAAAGAGGGGAACTCCATTTCTAAAAATGGTTGGGAGATTTTTATTTCAACATCGGCTTTAAAAACTTCGCTGTATGTGAAACTTTAGATTTCACCACGTCTTCAGGTGTACCTTCAGCAATGATCTGCCCACCGCCTGCACCACCTTCAGGACCCAAATCAATCACCCAGTCAGCAGTTTTGATCACATCCAAATTATGCTCAATCACCACAATAGTATTGCCCTTATTACGAAGCTCATGAAGAATATCCAAAAGTTTCGCAATATCATGGAAATGCAGACCAGTCGTTGGTTCATCAAGCACATACAAGGTTTTACCTGTATCACGCTTAGCAAGTTCACGAGCAAGTTTCACACGTTGCGCTTCACCGCCTGAAAGCGTGGTTGCAGACTGACCCAAACGGATATAACCCAAACCAACCTGATTTAAAGTTTCCAAACGACGGTGAATCACAGGAATTGCATCAAAGAAATGCATCGCATCTTCAACAGTCATACCCAAAACATCAGAAATATTTTTTCCTTTATAGCCGACTTCCAAAGTTTCACGGTTATAACGGTCACCATGACAGGCATCACATGGCACATACATATCGGGTAAGAAATGCATCGCCACTTTGATCATCCCGTCACCTTCACAAGCTTCACAACGACCACCTTTCACGTTAAATGAGAAACGACCTGCGGCATAACCACGTGCTTTGGCTTCTGGAGTTTGAGCAAATAATTCACGAATCGGGGTAAATAAACCTGTATAAGTTGCAGGGTTAGAACGAGGGGTACGTCCAATTGGGCTTTGGTCAATATCGACGACTTTATCGAGGAACTGCAAACCATCAATCGAGTCGAATTTCTCTGCAGTGAGCGTGGTTGCACCATTCAATTGTGTTGCAGCAAGCGGTAATAAAGTGCGGTTAATTAAGGTGGATTTACCTGAACCAGAAACCCCAGTGACACAGGTCATAATGCCCAAAGGAATAGTCAGATCGACATTTTTCAGGTTATGTCCTGCCGCACCCATTAGCTTGATCTGTTCATCAGGCTTTGGCGGTTGCACACGTGTTTTAGGCACTTCAATTTTTAACTTGCCTGATAAATACTGACCTGTGAGTGAATCTTTATTCACCAAAATTTCATCATAGGTTCCTTCGGCAATCACATGACCGCCATGAATCCCTGCACCCGGACCAATATCAATAATATGATCTGCGGCACGGATTGCATCTTCATCATGCTCAACCACTAAAACCGTATTGCCTAAGTCACGAAGACGAACCAATGTTTCAAGCAAACGATCATTATCCCGTTGATGCAAACCAATCGAAGGTTCATCAAGCACGTACATCACGCCCATCAAGCCTGCACCAATTTGCGAAGCCAAACGAATACGTTGTGCTTCACCACCCGAAAGCGTTTCCGCAGAACGGGACAGGCTTAAGTAGTTCAAACCCACAGAGACAAGGAAGTGCAAACGCTCACGGATTTCTTTAAAAATCTTATCGGCAATTTCACCTTTGGCACCTTCAAGATTTAAATCCTGATAATAATCTTCTGCGTCGCCAATCGACATTTTAGTGATCTGGGCAATGGTTTTGTCTTTGACACGAACATGGCGTGAGATTTCATTTAAGCGAGAACCACCACAGGCATCACAGGCTGCATTGGATAAATATTGCGCCAAGTCATCACGAACATAGTTGGACTCTGTTTCGCGATAACGACGTTCTAAATGTGGCAAGATTCCTTCAAAAGCTTGTACACGGCTATGCTTACGACCACGCTCATCGATATAACTTAAATCAACTTTTTCTTTGCCTGTGCCATAAAGAAATTTCTTTTTGGTATCGGCATCCAACTCATTCCATGGTGTATCTAAAGAAAAACCAAAATGATCCGCCACTTTTTGAATCATCGAATAATAGTACGGACGTTGTCTGTCCCAACCCCGAATTGCACCTTGACTGATCGAAACATCAGGACTTGGAATCAGTTTATCTGCACTGAAATGGCTACGTGTTCCTAAACCATCACAGACAGGGCATGCCCCAAATGGGTTGTTGAATGAGAATAAGCGAGGCTCTAATTCTGCAACAGCACGGTCACATTGAGGGCATGAATGTTTTGCTGAAAATACCCGTTCAGGCTGTTCGCCATTCATCCACGATAAAATTGCAATATCACCACCCAAGCGCAGTGCGGTTTCAAAACTTTCTGCGATACGGTTGCCCAAGTCATCACGGACTTTAAAACGGTCTACCACCACTTCAATGGTGTGTTTTTTCTTTTTATCCAATTCAGGTGGTGTGTCGATATCAATCACTTCACCATCGACACGGGCACGGACAAAACCCTGACTTTGTAATTGTTCAAATAAATTGCTGTACTCGCCTTTACGCTCTCGTACCACAGGTGCAAGCAACATCAGTGCTGTACCTTCTTCCAGACCTTTGACTGCATCAACCATTTCCGAAACAGTTTGCGCCACCATTGGCAGGTCATGTTCAGGACAGTAAGGTGTACCCACACGTGCATAAAGTAAACGCAGATAATCGTAAATTTCAGTAATGGTTCCCACCGTTGAACGTGGGTTGTGACTGGTTGATTTCTGTTCAATGGCAATTGCAGGGCTTAAACCTTCAATCGAATCAACTTCAGGTTTTTCCATTTGCGATAAAAACTGACGGGCATAAGCAGACAAAGATTCAACATAACGGCGCTGACCTTCGGCATATAAGGTATCAAAAGCAAGTGATGATTTACCTGAGCCTGAAAGTCCCGTGATCACCACAAATTTGTCGCGTGGAATATCGAGCGATACGTTTTTTAAATTATGGGTACGTGCGCCTCGAATACGGATATGACTTTGGCTCATAGAACGATCTCGAATGTATGCAATTTGAAGGCTATATATGATAGCGATTTAATTTTGTTCAAGCTGTATTAAATCGTTTTTTCGCGACATTTTATGTCGGATATGTGAAAGATCTATTAAATCAGAACCTTTCTTTGCATTTTTCAAATTCAATAAAATGAGCTTTTCATCAAGTTAAAGACAAAACTGTTCAAACGTCATTGCTGTTGAATATGATATTTGAACAGTAAAATTCCCTATAGAATCAATCATTCGGTTTTATAAAAGCCCGATTAACATGCCATCGAATATGGGCGCTCGAAAATAAAATCTAAGTCTTCAAATGCAAATACTCTTGCAATATCATGGTGTTGTCTGGCATAAAAATTAACTTCCTTTTCAAGTAATTGTAGAAAATCATAATATTGATCTTCAAAATCATCTAAATCGAGTAAGTCCCAACCTTTTGCAAGATGGCAATTAAATTTTGTAATAAATGCCAACATCAATTTTTGAATATGTGTATTTGTATAATAAATCAGGTACGTTGCAGCAGCACCGCAATGCTGACACCCTTTTTCTAGATAAATTTCTTTATTGTTTAGCCAACAACATTGTAAAGTGAAAAATGTACGAATGGCTTCCGTTGCTAATGTTGGATCTTGCATCTGCACCTCACACCTTTGATGAATTGATAATGATAATTATTATCATTTATTCTGGCATTATTGTATGACTTTGTCTAGTTTTGATTTTATTGCTTCGTGCCGATGTGTAGCAGTATGAAAGAAATACAGTAAAATTATATCTTCAAGTCGATGCAGAGCAGCTCAACCATGCTGTCTTTATTTTTAAAATGTGTGATTGGAGCAGCGGTTGTTTTGTTGATCGCTGTATTGTCAAAAAGCAAGGTATTTTATATTGCAGGTTTGGTACCTTTGTTTCCAACTTTTGCCCTAATTGCACATGTCATTGTCGCTCAAGATAAGGGTAGCCATGCCTTACAGCAAACCGCATTATTTGGTATGTGGTCTTTAATTCCTTATTTTGTCTATTTATTGACGGTTTATTTGTTGGCACCTAAAGTGCCTGTTTGGTCATGTTTAGGGCTCGCTACTTTGTGTTGGGTATTGAGTGCCATTGTGTTGATTTATGCTTGGAATTTTTATTATGCATCAGCGTAAAGATGAAAAGTCATAGCAGGGTATTAATACCTGTTAATTCAATAAAATTATTGGATAAATTGTTAAAAATCCTCCCGAATACTTAGTTACTGATGTTACGCAGTAGCTCTAAAATTATACTTTAGATCTAGAAGAATTTTGATACGCGGAAACGTCATCCGCAATTGTTTGAGGCAGGACTCCTTCTTATAAATAAAGTTTCTGCGAAATATTAAATCTTTTGATGCTAGTGGACGAGTTCTGCGGATGACAATGGTTTTGCCTACTTTTCCCGAAAGAAAAGTAGGTCAAGCCGAAGGCTAATCCCTAAATTTAAATTTTGGATATAAGACTCTGTCGTGTAATCTAGATTTTTCTATTTTTAGCTATGTACTTTGAATCAAGTGCGTAACACTAGTTAGTTATATAAAGCTATAGATTTTAAATGATTGATTAATCTAGGCTTAACCATTGTCTTTGATGATAAGCGCCATCCCAGAATAAATATTCAAGCTCAGCACCTTTGGTATATGCTTGATGCATTTTTTCAATGGTATCAGCATCGCAACGCGCTGCAATACGGTCAATAGTGGCTAAAACATTTTGAACAGCTTCATTAAAATGCTCACCTGAATAGGTGTCGACCCATGCTTGATAAGGGTTATTTGCCACAGATGCATTGACAATATCTTTGCCAACTTCTGCATAAATCCAAAAACAAGGCAGCAATGATGCTAATACAATAGGATAACTCTCAGACCAAGCCGTTGCAGTAAGGAAAGACGTGTAGTGATGACAAGCCAAAGTCAAAGGCGTATTTTCAAAATCTGCTTTGCTAATCCCAAAGTCTTTCATAAAACCATCATGTAAACTACGTTCTACAATAATGGCTTCTTTGGCACCTTGGGTAAATTGAATAATGTCATCAGCTGCAAATGCTTTTGCGCCACACACTGCAAGCGCACGTCCATAAGCAACTAAATAATGAGCATCTTGAATTACATAGTGGCAAAAAGCAGCTTTGCTTAAGGTGCCTGCTGCAAGTTCTTGGTTAAAAGGAAGAGCAAGCGTTTTTTCATAAAGCGCTAAATTACGTTGCCAAACATCTTGAGAAAAAGACATTAATTTATTCCAAATAGTTTATAAATTATACTTTAACTATAACAAATAATAATTTTTTTGCGACATGAAAATCCGTTTAATTTCGTTTAAATATTCAAAAAAATCATACGAAGAATTTGAGAATAGTGTGAAAAAGTTGTCATAATTACGACATAAAGCTTAATTTTATTTAAGTCCTCTATTTATCATTAGATAAAAATTTATTTATAGGTCGATCTATCATGTGGAAACATTTTGGTTTCTCAATCATCTTTACGGTCGTCTGTCTTGCTATTTCTGCATATTGGGGCTTTACCCATGGACCAGAAGCAGGCATTAAGACGATGTTTACGGCATTAGCAATCACAGCAATTTTGGCAGTGATGGAAGTGTCGCTTTCTTTTGATAATGCCGTGGTCAATGCGTCAGTCTTACGTGGTTGGGATCATTTTTGGAAAATGATTTTCTTAACCGTGGGTATTTTGATTGCTGTATTTGGTATGCGTTTGATTTTTCCAATTGTGATTGTTGCTGCAACAGCAGATATGGGCATGATGGAAGTGGTCAATATGGCATTAAATAATCCAAAAGATTATTCTGAACGTTTAATTGCACATCATGCTGAAATTGCGGCTTTTGGTGGTTCATTCTTACTTTTAGTTTTTCTTAACTTTTTCTTGGATGAAGGTAAAGATACGCATTGGTTTGCATGGTTGGAAAAACGCTTAGCACATTTAGCTAATGTTCCTGCGATGTCAGTATTTTTAGCTTTGATTGCATTGTTGATTATGGCGGCGAATGTCGAAGAAGCAAAACGTTTAGTTGTGACAATGGCTGGTATTTGGGGCATCGTGGTGTATGTAGGTGTGCAAGTCCTTAGTCATTTATTGGGTGGTGAACCTGAGATTGATGAAGACGGTAATGCCGTTGGTCATGATGCTTCAGGTGCGCCAACTGGTGCAATTAAAGCAGGTATAGGTGGCTTTATTTATCTTGAAGTTTTAGATGCATCTTTTAGTTTTGATGGTGTCATTGGTGCATTTGCCATCACTTCAGACGTGGTTATCATCATGTTGGGTCTTGCCATTGGTGCTATGTTCGTTCGTTCAATGACGATTTACCTTGTTGAAAAAGGAACACTCGATGCATATGTTTATCTTGAGCATGGCGCACATTATGCGATTGGTGCTTTAGCCTTTATCATGATTGCGAGTGGTACAGGTTTGCATGTACCTGAAGTTGTTACAGGTTTAATTGGTGTTGCATTTATTGTTTGGGCAGTTTTAGCTTCAATCCAATATAACAAACGAATTGAACAGCAAAGTTAATTCTTTTTTAAGAAAAATGTTTACAATAAGGGACGCTTTGAAAGCGTCCTTTTTTATGCTCAATGTTTCCACACCGTCTGCAATATGCGATGATGTGGCTACAAATTAGCTCGCCAGTTTTGATAAGCCAGTAGATATGATGAATCCTTTAGAACGCCGCTCGACCTTTGCATTAAGTAGTATTTTTGCTTTACGCATGTTGGGACTGTTCATGATTATTCCTGTCTTTGCTGTTGCAGGACAGTCATATCAATATGCAACGCCAGCACTGATCGGTTTAGCCGTAGGTGTGTATGGTCTAAGTCAAGCATTATTACAAATTCCGTTTAGCCTTTGGGCGGATCGCTTTAGTCGCAAACCACTGATTGTATTTGGTTTACTGTTGTTTGCTCTGGGTGGTGCTGTGGCGGCAATGTCAGAAACTATTTATGGTGTCATCATTGGGCGTGCCATTGCAGGTGCAGGGGCAGTTTCTGCAGTGGTGATGGCATTGCTTGCTGATGTCACTCGTGAAGAAAACCGCAGTAAAGCCATGGCGGTCATGGGCATGAGTATCGGTTTGTCTTTTGTCGTTGCATTTAGTTTAGGTCCGTGGCTGACCAGTTTAGTGGGAATTTCAGGTCTATTTTGGGTTACGACCTTGATGGGCTTGTTGGCGATTTTGACTTTATTTTTAGTGCCAAAAACCACACGTCATCATAAGAATTTTAATCAGGGTTATTTCAATCAACTGAAACAAGTCTTGAAAATGGGGGATTTAAACCGTTTACATGTGTCAGTGTTTTCATTGCATTTATTACTAACCGCAATGTTTATTTATATGCCATCGCAGTTGATTAACTTTGCAGATATTCCATTATCTAAACATGGCATTGTGTATTTACCCTTACTTGTGATCAGTTTGTTTTTTGCATTTCCAAGTATTATTTTGGCTGAAAAATATCGCAAAATGCGTGGTATTTTTCTGACTGCCATTGCAGGCATTATTGCAGGCTTGGTGATTCTTATTTTTGGTTATGAATCTAAATATATCTTACTGTTAGGTTTAGCTTTCTTCTTTATTGCTTTTAATGTCATGGAAGCATTATTACCTTCGTGGTTATCAAAAGCTGCTCCTATTCAATCTAAAGCGACTGCCATGGGCGTCAATGCCAGTGCACAATTCTTAGGTGCATTTTTTGGTGGAACGCTCGGTGGTCAATTAATTTTACTTAATAATACGACAATGGGTTGGAGTGTTTTATCGGCAATTGCTATAATTTGGCTGCTCATTAGTTTTGGGCTGGCGCAACCACGTTATTTAACATCAATTGTATTGCGATTACCTGAGAATAAACAAACCGATGATTGGACTTCTCAGTTATTAACAATTCGTGGTATTGAAGAGGTCGTGGTGATGTCTGACCAACAAGTTGCCTATATTAAAGTTGATAAACAGCAAATAGATGATGCTGGGCGACAACATTTAACGCACTTGTTTGGTAAAGAGGTAGCCATTTAAACATAACTCTTATAAAGTAAAACATAGAATCGAATAGGAAGATAACGTCTGATGCGTGGTGTAAATAAAGTTATTTTAGTAGGTACTCTAGGTCGTGATCCTGAGACGAAGACTTTCCCAAATGGTGGGTCTCTCACTCAATTTTCAATTGCGACCAGTGAGTCTTGGACAGATAAAAACACAGGCGAAAGAAAAGAACAAACAGAATGGCACCGTATTGTGCTACATAACCGTTTAGGGGAAATCGCTCAGCAATATTTGCGTAAAGGCTCTAAAGTTTATATTGAAGGTTCTTTGCGTACTCGTCAGTGGACAGACCAAAATGGTCAAGAGCGTTACACCACAGAAATTCGTGGTGAACAAATGCAAATGTTAGATTCAAATCGTCAGCAAGGTGGTGAAGGTGGTGAAAACGGTGGTTATAATCAACCTCGTTTTAACAACAATAACAACCAAGGTGGCTTTAACAACAATAACCAAGGTGGTTTTAATAACAACCAAGGTAATCAAGGCGGTTATGCAAATCAGGGCAACCAAGGTAACTACGGTAACCAAGCCAATAGCAACCAAGGTAACTATGGCAATGCAGGTAACAATGTAAACCAAGGTTTTCAATCACCTAAGCCAGCAGTAGCGCCTGCTACACCTGCTCAAGCACCAGCAGATTTAGATGATGATCTTCCGTTCTAACTTGTACAATAATTAAATATTGTATTTAATAGAGAAGAAGAACTTGATTTATATTAGGTTCTTCTTTTTTTTTAATAAAAAACATTGCATTTAAGAAGTTTATCTTTATACAATAAAAAATATTGTATTTAAGATATGAAAATAAAGTGAGCTTACATAGAAAAAACTATATTGCTAAAGATGGTGAAAGATTTGGCTTATTAGTTGATCACAATAATATTCCAGATTTTTGGACTACTTTGTATTTGACTACGAATCTTCGTTACGAGAAGCATTCAACTCAAAAAGCATGTTTGAATCATTTGGTACATTTCTATCTCTGGGAAATGATCCAAGGGGAAAGAATTTTTGAACGAATCATAAATTTTTCATTTGACTCAAATATTTCAAATAATGATCAATTTTATACTGATTTAGAGATTCAAAAATTAGCTGATCACTGTAGATTAAAGACAGTCAGTGCACGAAGAAAGATATTAGAGCGAGACTCAAAAAAAAGAGAAGACAATACTTTAAAGATTTTATTTCCGGTTTATAAAATGCCTGATCCTAAAGTAGGAAAGGAATTGTTTTCTAATAGATTAACGACCTTTGCTGATTATTTTGATTTTATTGCTAAAAATATTTTAAGAGAACGAGCTGCTTATTCAACTTATTTAGACATTATAGATAATACAAGGCAGGCCATATTAAGACAAAAAAAGAGAGGTGGTCATGCTAAAAATAAGACTAATGATCCAAATAGAAAATCTCCTCCACCTGAAGTTTTTAAGTACTTAATGGAGATCGTTGAGCCTTCAAATGATTATAATCCCTATACTATATCCGTGAGACAAAGAAATTATTTACTCTTTAAAATTCTTTACGATACTGGCTTGAGAGCTGGAGAGATATTGCAGTTAAAAGTATCAGATATCAATTTTGCACAATGTGAAATCATGGTACGTGCTCGGCATGATGATCCTGAAGACATCTTTCGTAAAGATGAACCGAATGCCAAGACTCTTGAAAGAGATATACCTATTTCAGAAAGTTTAAGAGATCAAATACGAGAATATGTATTAAATGAGCGACGTTTTATTCCAAATATACAGAAACATAGCTTCTTATTTGTTTCTTATAAAGGATTAACAAAGGGTCAGCCTTTATCTTCTATTCAATTTTCTAGAATTGTTGAAAAAATCGCAATTAATAAGGAGTTAGCTCAATTCATTAAAACAAATGGAATTTTAGTTGATAAGCGAGTTACTAGGCATGGTTTTAGACATAATTTAAATAATAAATTATCAAAAGCTATCGACCAAAATAACAAAGATGCCATCAATGAGGGTCGTATACATGATTTCATTTCTGAGAAAAAAGAAATTGAACAAAGAATGTATATCAATGGTCATAAAAGTGAAAAATCTGCTGAAGTTTACAATCTTCGACATACTAAGGAACAGGCAGAAAAATTGCTGAAAGTAGAGTTGGAAATAATTGATCAGGGCATTAAGGAAGGACGTAATCAATGAAAACACAAATTAAATTCTCTAATGAGCCTGAGCAATTTTTACCTAGATTTACTAAATCAGGGTATGAGTTTCATTTGAACAATGATGTATGGGTTCTAGATCAAAATAGAACTATTAATTGGAAGCTAGTTAATGATGCTATAGACCCTTTAGTCTATGAAGGGTTTAAATTGTCGATTGCACAATTAGCTGAAGAGGTTTCTTCACATTATGCGTCTAACTGCTTTGGGTACTTCAAACAATATTTGTTATCTCCAGATATATACAAAGGAGGGATTATTACTTCCGAGTTAATTTTGGCTTTAAAAGCTAATTTGACTAAAGAGAACGAATATAAACTCGGGACTATACGAGCTTTACTAAGATGTTGGATTGATTGGAACTATAAGGGTTTAGAAAAAAACTTAGAAAATACACTTGATCGTTTAGTCTTGAGTGGAAATGTCAAAGGTAAGGCTGTATTGCATCACTGTCCTTATACAGGACCTTATTCTTTAACTGAACAGCAATCATTATTAGTATGGGTTGGTAATGCTTTTCAACAAGAAATTCTTACTTTAGAAGAGTTTGGTTGGTTTTACTCAATTTATGCGACTGCCCGTAGGCCTGGTCAAATTAGAGCCTTACGGATTTGTGATTTATCAACTCAAAGTAATGATAATGGGATAATTTATGAATTAAATATTCCTAGAGCTAAGCAAAGAGGTGGACAATTTAGACAAGAATTTAGATCCATTCAAATTACTGAAGATATTTATCTAGTTTTAAAAAATTTGACTGAAATAATACGTAAAAAAGCGAAAGCACACTTAAAAGAATTAACCGAGTCTGAACTAGTACAACTTCCTATTTTTATAAGTTTTAGTAGATTTTATGAATGTAAAAACATTTATGAATTTAAAACTATTTTAAATCAAACTCCTGATTATTTTCACTTGTCTTATTCTGAGGCAAATTATATGAACAAAGTGCTAAGCAGAAAGTGCGAGGCTATTTCTGAAAGAACAGGAGATTATATTCACTTTACTCATCTTAGATGTAGACGTACACGAGCAACAAACTTATCGCGGCACGGTATTACGGGGGTGCAAATGGCTTATCTTTTAGATCATTCAGATACCCAGCAACTAAAAGTTTATACAGCTCATACTGGTGAATTAGCTTTACGTATCTTCGATAAAATGAATAATGCCATGACGCTCTTAGCTACCCAGTTTGAAGGCCGCATTATCAAAAACGAAAGTGAAGCTTTACGAGCATCTGATATCAACAGTCGTGTGTTTAAATCCAGTGGGAATCAATTAGGTAATTGTGGTGGTTCACCTGCATGTCAAGCAGGTATGAAAGCATGTTTATTATGTAATCAATTTCAACCTTTAGCTTATGCACCATGGGATGAATTATTTCTAGAGTTTGTCGAAGAATTAGAACAACGTAAGCGAGAAGGAGCAAGTGAATTAGTTTTGCAATCTTATGATCTGCAACTGGCTCATATAAAAGCCATTATGCATGCATGTGATAAGTATATTCAAATGGAGTCGATCGCATGAATCAACTAATAGCTTTTACTCCAAAACATGAACTAGATTGCGAAAAAAACTTGGCTGACTTTATTGAAAGAGCCAAAACCCAGTTAAAAATTTATGAAGATCAAGGTGGATTCGAAAGTTCGAACTGGAAACATTATTTAGGTAATGGAAGATGTCAGTCAATGGAGTTTAGTGGTTTAGCTCCCGCAGGGAAAAAGACTGGCGAACCTATGCAAAGCCCTTATATTGATTTTGCAAAAGCATATGTACGTGATAATCAAACCTGGAAAGCCAAAAATCCAGGAAATATGATGATGGTTTTAAAAGCCTGCCATGATTCATTACTCCAAGTTTATTCAAAAGCCGACATTTTATTGGTTGATGGTTTAGTCATTCATAAGATAACTGAAATGATTTACGAAAGAAGTTCAGAGTCTTCAAGGTATCGTTATGGCCAGATGTTAGAGCAATTTATTGATGATCTTAGAAAATTTAAAATCAATTTGAAGATTCCATCATGGAAAAATCCTTGGAAGAGACCAGGTAATCGAGCTCAAGGTACTTCACATGAAGATAGATTATGGCAAGCTGAACGATTATTAAGTACACATGAAATAACAGCACTAGCTGATGCATTTTCTTTAGCTCAAACAAATTATCAAAAGTTCTATTCAGCTCAAGCAGTATTGTTGATGTGTGCGCCTAGTAGAGGTGGAGAATTAAGCTTTTTAACTACAGATTGTTTGTTTGAAGAAAAGCACATTGGAAAAGTAAAAAATGAAGAAACTAATTTGCTCGAAGATAAAGAAACTTCAATTTTATATATTCGCTGGAAAGCTGAAAAAGGTGGTGGTTTGATACCAAAGCCTATCCATCCTTTAATCGTTCCTACAGTTAAAGAAGCGGTTAATCGATTAATTAAAATTGGAGAATCTGCACGCAAGGCTGCACAATGGGCAATAGATAACCCAGATAGGTTTTATAGGCATAACGGCTGTATAACTTCTAAAGAGCACAGTGAAGATGCACCCCTTACAGTTGGTGAATTTGCTGCTGCATTCAATTTAGTAGATTTTTCTACAAGTTTCGATAGTACATCAACAAATACTGAGGTTATTAAGAAGCTATATAAACAAAAATGGGTTGCAAATCTAATTGGTGAAAAAAGTTATATTACTTATAGGGACTTGGCTCGATTCACTGTTGAAAAATATAAGAAAAAATTTCCAAGTTGGCCCAAAATAGCTGAAATTGATAAGCCTGTTTGTGATCTATTATGTTTGGTTCGAGAGAATGAATTTCATATTGAATTTGCACCCAAAGAGTATAGTTTTGAATGTCCAAATCTAAACTTACTAAATGATGCATTAGGTGCAATACATCAGAGATTACCGGGTAGCCATTCTCTCTTTAGCGAGTTAGATATTAAAAATGTAGATGGTCAGGAATTAGTTATTTCTTCTCACCAGATTCGAGTATGGTTATCTACAATGGCTGAACGTGGTGAAATGGAATCACTCGATCTAGCTATGTTTGCTGGACGTTCACGAGTTGAAGATAATCGTGCTTATGATTTAAGGCCGATAAACGAATTAAAACAAGAGTCTAAAAGACTTTTATCTTTAGGCTTAGAAAGCCTAGATGGTAATAGAGCTTTAGATGCAGTCAAAGAGAAAGTACCTGTTACTTTTGCAATGCTAGGTCGTGAAGATCGAATAGGTACAGTACAAGTCTCGGGTTATGGTTACTGTGAACATGACTGGACTATGACCCCATGTACTAAAGCAGGTGAATGTATAAGCTGCAAGGAACATGCTTGTGTAAAAGGATTACCTAAGAATGTTGAAAATCTCAAGCAATTAGAAAAAATTGTTCAAAATGAAATTAATAGAGCAACTACAGCAACTCATGAGGGCTTTCAAGGGGCAAATGCTTGGTTAATTTATCATGGGAAAAAACTTGCCATTATTAAGACATTATTGAAGTATCTAGAAGATGATCAATTACCTGATGGCTTAATACTTCGTATCCCAGAAGAGTTAGATGTGAGCCTGACAAAAATTGCATTAGGTGAACAAAATTTTATGAATACGGTAGATGAAAAGAATCCTATGTCTGAACAATTAGCGAATGAGTCAAAGAGTTCATTCTTAGCATTATTGCAAGGTGGCTTATGAAACATAAATTCATTGATGTCAAAGAAATGAAAGTTATCGAAAGTATCCTTAATAAATGGTCAGGTAAGTTAACTTGGGATCTTTTCGCAGTGTCAGTAGCTAGAGCATTAGATAAGCCCTCTATTTCTAAATTTACCTTAATGAGCTATGAGCCTGTAAAACAGGCTTTTAATTTTCGAAAAAAGACGCTCAGAGAGGCAAAATCGACTGTTATAGCTTCAATGGGTGATGTAACGATTGATATGCTTATCAAAGAGAATGAAGAGCTAAGAAGCCAAATTTCACATTTGAAAAAGCTCCTTGAAGAAAAAGAAAGTTTATGGGCTGATCAGTACAGACGATGGCAGTATAATTTGTCACAAATGCCGAATGTAGATTTGGCGACATTAGATAGACCATTGCTAAAGAAAAACTAACTATATCTTTTTATGGTTAATGCATTGAAAAATTTAAATTAATAGAAAACTATTGTGAGTCATAATGTATCGTGAACGTATATTAAAAACTGATGAGCAAAAAAAATTGTTTAGCTTGGAGCTAGATATTTTTTTCTCTGTAATTAGTATAAAAAAATTAAAGGATAAAATTACAGCTTTCCAAGCAAATAAAGATGATCAATCACCAGGAAATTTTTGGAAAAGTATATGTATTTCACTACCTGAAGAGTTTTCGTTCATTTCAGACTCACTGAAAACGTTCTCTTTTAAAAAAGGAGGACACCTATTTCGGGTAAGAAAGTTAACAGATCAATTAAGAGAACAAATCTCAAGTGAAATAATTGAAGAAAGTGAACTATGGGAACCTCCTATTGAATATGCTTATAGGGGTAGAGTTAATAGAGAAAATGAATCTTATCTTTATGTAAGTGAAGCAAATTTAGATATTTGTGTTTCGGAAGCGAGACTTACTGAGAATGATGAGTTTCTTTTAATATCATATGAAGTTTTATCACCAATAGAAGTTATTGGAATTGGGTTCAATAGTGATTTTAATAACTTAAAAATCAGCTCAAGTACCAAGAAAAAAATAAATATTTTAAACAATGCTATAAGGAAAATTTTTCTTAAAGATTCTGTAAGTGCCTATGTTTACAGTAATTATATTGCAAATGATTTATATAATTTTAGAAATGGATGGGCTTACCCTTCAGTACAATCAAATAAGGGTAACAATATATGCTTAAAACTATCAGAAAAAAAGAAGTTAAAAGTTCATACATTGATTACGGGTATTTATAGGCCAAATGATAGTTGTCGGTATATATTTAATAAAGCATTTGAAATCATAGATGATCAACAAATTTGTTACTCATATCTAAAGAATGAAGAAAAGGATTCTTTTTTGAGAGTCTGGCATAAAACTTTTATGGATCCCAAACTTAAAAAGCCAAATGATGAATCATCAGCGGAAGAAAAATCTCAATTAACTGTAGTTGATAAGTTGTTTTTTAATAGAAACAACTTGATTTAATTGGATTAAACCTCATAGATTTAGTCTGATAAATCAAAGAGAAATTCACATGTTAAATATTTATGTTGCATATTCCTGCATAAACATACCAGTCATTCCTGTTCATACCATACCAGTCATTCCTATTCAGGCTATACCACTTTAATTAAAATAATAAAGAATAGAACTGATTTAAAGCTAAACACTAATACTGACTATACTAATCCGAATATCTATTCAAAAGACTGGACTTCACAAATAGATCAGACATACCAGAGTGAAATAGCATAAAAAATAAAGTTCATTCAACCTATGATAGGTTTCATAATCTAACGCTCCTATTTCTGTTGTACCTAGCTTAGGATATCTTCAATGAACTGAATTGAAAATCACTCAAGAATCTCTTGCACTTCAATGTGGAATTGATCGGAGCTATATGGGGCGTATTGTATTGAACGTGGTGAGGTCAACAATCTCACTGTTGAAAAGCTGTATGAAATCGCCACCGCACTAGAAGTAGACATGAAAGAATTATTGCCCTAATTTTTAGCGTTTTTTTCCAGTACCATATCCTCCAAATACAGTCCGACCACCAATTTTCATAGACGTGTTCTCTATCAAGTCAAATTCGTCACGGGGTTCTTTAGAGTATTTTTTGTATTTTTCTATATAGTCTTCTTCGATCTCTGTTTTATGTGATTTAATTTCAGGTAATGGCCCTTTGTAAGTTTTTAGAAACTCTCCAAACATTTGATAATTCTCGTCTAAAAGAGTATTACTCTTACTCTTCTTTAATTTGTTATCTTCGATAAAAAAGCATGTACCAGTTCTATATTCAAACCATCTTACTGCTTTTAGATATTCGGTCCCTTTCAATTTTGTGAAATCCAAAACTTGCATAATAGGCGTGCTATTACTGTGTTCTTTATAATGCATCGCAGCAAAGACTGCTATTTGATGAAATAGCGTGGAATGTAAGAATTTTTTATGATCCAAAAATGGAGCTAGTTCTGATTTGGATATTTCACTTACAGTTCTCAAAAGTTTCTGAAATCTGTCTTTGTTGCGTTTATATTCCTCACTTTTCATGCTCCTTCCTCTTTAGCGAATAGTTTATTTAATTTCTAATCTAGATGAATTTCTTGCATCTGTGAATATAGGAGACAAATTATGTCGTTTCCCGATCAGATCTATTCGCTTTTTTAACTAAATTTTAAGACAATACTCTCAAAGAAATTTGAGAGTCCTCTACGTGATTACAGGCGAAATTAAAAGCAAAATTGACCAGATTTGGAACGCATTTTGGAGTGGTGGTATTTCCAATCCTTTAGAAGTCATGGAGCAAATGACTTATTTGCTGTTTATTCGCCGACTCGATGAAATTCAGATCACCAAAGAAAAGAAAGCTAACCGCTTAAAAACTGCTGTAGAACATCCAATTTTCACCCCTGAGCAAGATCATTTACGTTGGTCGAAGTTTATTACTTTGGGTGATGCAGCAACGCTGTATAACACCGTTGCCAATGAAGTTTTTCCATTCATTAAAAGCCTCGGTGCAGAAGACGAAACCACCTATAGCCATCACATGAAAGATGCGCGTTTTACCATTCCAACACCTGCGCTATTAACTAAAGTGGTGGATTTGGTTGCCGATGTGCCAATGGATGACAAAGACACCAAGGGCGATATTTACGAATATATGCTCGGTAAAATTGCTTCGGCAGGTCAAAACGGTCAGTTCCGTACCCCTCGCCACATTATTAAGATGATTGTGGAGCTGATGCAACCTAAGCCAACCGATACCATCTGTGACCCTGCGTGTGGTACAGCTGGCTTCCTTGTTGCTGCAAGTGAATATTTAAATGATCATTACAGCACTGAAATTTTTGCCAATCCTGAAGCGGCTAAGCGTTTTAGCTCCGACACCTTCTTTGGATATGACTTTGATAGCACCATGCTTCGTATTGGTTCGATGAACATGATGCTGCACGGTGTTGAAAACCCACGTATTGAAAACCGTGATTCTTTGAGTGAAACGCATTCACATATTGCGGAAAAATACAGTCTGATCCTTGCCAATCCTCCATTTGCAGGCAGTTTGGACAATGAAAGCTGTGCCAAGAACATTCAAGCCGTAGTCAAAACCAAAAAGACCGAATTGTTATTTTTAGCCTTGTTTTTACGTTTGTTAAAAACTGGCGGTCGTGCTGCGGTGATTGTGCCTGATGGCGTGTTATTTGGTTCATCGAAAGCGCATAAAGATTTGCGTCAAAAGATCGTAGAAGAGCAAAAGCTTGAAGCCATTATTTCGATGCCATCTGGTGTGTTTAAGCCTTATGCAGGGGTTTCGACTGCCATTATGATTTTCACCAAAACCATGTCTGGCGGTACGGACAAAGTTTGGTTTTATGATATGCAGGCAGATGGTTACTCGCTTGATGATAAGCGCAATGAACTCGATGCGTCTAAGCATGAAAATAACAACATTCCTGACATTATTGCGCGTTTTAAAAACTTAGAGAGTGAAAAAGACCGTAAAGCCACAGAGCAAAGCTTTATGGTGGATAAAGCCGATATTGCTGCCAATGGTTATGACTTGTCGATTAACCGTTATAAGGAAGTGGTGTATGAGCAAGTGGAATATGAAGTACCAAGCAGGATTTTGGCGGATTTAGAAGTGCTTGAGCAGGATATTTTAAAAGGAATGGCTACGCTTAAGGAGATGCTTAAGTGAGTGTCGAAAAAGCAAAAATTTCTTCCTTAAAATTAGATGTTAAGCAGAAGTTTCAAAGCCAGTGTGAAAAAGTTTGGTTATTAAACCTTGATCAGATTGAACAACATTCAGGTAAAGTTAT
Source organism: Acinetobacter sp. 226-1 (assembly GCF_030329325.1). NCBI lineage: Bacteria > Pseudomonadati > Pseudomonadota > Gammaproteobacteria > Moraxellales > Moraxellaceae > Acinetobacter > Acinetobacter sp. 226-1. The sequence continues at coordinate 428,513 of NZ_JACANU010000003.1, read as the reverse complement.
TTCAAAAGAATATGTGAGTATTTCGGAAATTGGAAATTCAACACACTATTTTTCTAAAGGTACTGTACTTTATTCCAAATTGCGCCCATATCTGAATAAAGTTGTGATCGCAGACGAAGATGGATTCGCTACAACTGAATTAGTCCCAATCAATTGTGATGTAAAAAAAGTTGATCCTGAATATCTAGCTTATTTTTTGAGATCAGAAATTTTTCTAACTTTTGCGACTAATGTTGTTGCTGGGGCAAAAATGCCTAGAATGGTTATGGGTGAATTTTGGAATTATGAAATCCCACTCCCACCACTTGCAGAACAACACCGAATTGCGTCTATTTTAGATCAAGCGGATGAGCTACGCCAAAAACGTCAGCAAGCGATTGAAAAGTTAGATCAGCTGTTACAATCTACTTTTTATGATTATTTTGGTGATCCTATTCAAAATACGAAAAGTTTTCCGTTAAAAGATTTTAAATCAATTATTAAATTTACTGGTGGTTCACAACCACCTAAAAGTGTATTTTCTGATACTTTCAAAGAAGGATATATTCGATTAGTTCAAATCAGGGATTTTAGAACTGATAAGTATCTTACATTTATACCTAAAGATTCAGCTCGTAGATTTTTCAAGCGTACTGACGTGATGATTGGCCGATATGGTCCACCTGTTTTTCAGATTCTAAGAGGATTAGAAGGTGCATACAATGTAGCCCTAATGAAAGCTGAACCAAAAGAAGAGTTGGATAATGATTTCTTATTTTATCTCTTAGGTGCTGAATCTATTCAACAACTAGTCATTGCAAATTCACAACGCTCAGCAGGTCAGACAGGAGTGAATTTAGAATTTTTGAATAACTTAGTAATAGGTGTACCGCCATTAGAAATTCAAAAAGTATGGGTTAAAATTGCTCTTAAGATTGAGGAGCAAAAGAAAAATCTTTATAAACAGCTAGATATGCAAAATCAGTTATTTAGCTCATTACAAAACCAAGCATTTAACGGCACTTTATAAAATTTAATTAAAAAATATGAGGGGAAATATACATGAGCAACTTTCAGTTTTTAGAAGCTGAAGAGTCCGTGTATATCCCCCTCTAAAATCTACTTAAAATAAATATAAAAATTTAATAGCAAGACAAATCTTGTCTATCAAATGCATTATGCTAACCCAAGTTCAAGAAATAAGCATAAAACTATGAATGCAAAAGAATCTTTCGTATCCCAATTTTTTCGGATTTTAAATGTCTTTCAGGCATTACCGAAGTCGCCAAATCACCATATTTCTATCGAAGATTTACTAGAAAGCTTAAAAACAACCTATGAACCATTCCATGCTCCGCGTAAAACTCTGCAACGTGATTTAAAAACATTAAATGAAATTTTGCATCGAGGACATATAGATCAAGTCGTAGCAAGCGGTCGTCGTTCTGCTTGTTACCGCTTATCTCCAGATGCTCAACTCAATTTAAATAAACAAAATATTATTCAAGATGAGTTTCAATCACTTGCAACTATTCATAGTTACAACTTTTTAAAACCTTATTTCCCAGAATCTTGGCAAAAGACACTCTCTCAACAGTTTGAACAAGCTCAAAACACTTTAGAACTAAAAAACAAAAATGTATGGCTGACAAAATTTGGCTTTGCGTTAGACGGGGCTTTTCAAACGCATCTCAATCCAAAAAATGAAATTAAAGAACTTATTTTTAAGTGCATTCACCAAGATAATACATGGTTAGAAATTTTATATCACCCTGAAGCTCTTGAAAGAGAAGCTACGCGCTATACGATCAAGCCACACGGGGTCATTGTGAGAGGCCGAAAGCAGTATCTCATCGCTACTAAAATTAATTATAATCGTAAAATCCAGATTCGTACTTTTACCATGCATCGAATTTTACATGCTGAACCAACGCCAGAAAGCTTAAGCATCGATATACAAGATGTTGATATGCAAAAAGCAATTGAACAATATGAGTTTGAAGGTTTCTACAATGATGACAATCAACCGAAAGAAATTCAGTTGAATTGCTCAAACGTCTTACTTTCTGAGCTGAAATTTTCAGAAATTCATCCATCACAGCAGATATGGAGTGATGATGCAGACACTTATTTTACCTTAACCGCTGAAATGCCGATTACTCAATCTTTTCTTGAATGGTTGGTGCAAAAGGCTCAATGGATTGAAGTGGAATACCCTGAGGACTTAAGAGAAGAAGTCAAAAATAGAATTATTGAAATGGCACAAAATTATGCACTTGAAGTCATAGATGATGATATTGAATGGCAAGAGGATGTTGAGGAAAATTTCGATGAAGAAAGTGCAATACAGACGCTTGAAAGTATTCTCGCTGAGCCAGAGGACGATAATGTAATAACCCTACATGATCTGTTCCCACAAGCTGTTGAATTTGTTAGTGAGAAAGAGATGATTAGCACAGCTGAACTGCAAAGAAAATTAATGATTTCTTATAACTCGGCTGCAAAAATCATAGATCAGCTGTTACATGTGGATTTTATACAAAAAAGTGAAAGTGCAGGCAAATACTCAGTTTTAATTAAAAAATAAGGAGAGATACATGGAAGATGCTCATGTGATACCACTAGATTTACAGACCGCTCAGAGTAGTTTAGAGCAATTTAAACAACTGATTGAGGCATTGCCTTTAGATCAGGAAGAAGATTCATTTATACCTTTAAGTATTTATCGAGCTGAAAATGCAATTCAAGCTTTTAAGAAGCTGCCTCTGACTAAAACACATCGCAAATCCTTTATTGAAATAATGGGGTTAAGCCATTTAGAAAATGTAAGCTCAAAGACCCTTGCATTTTTTATGGACAGCAAAGAAGAACATAACTTAAAAGACCTTGTAGTCAATGCGTTGTTTAGTGTTATGGGTGAAAGTTTTCCATATCAAATACATACGGAGAATATTGTTCTAGAAAAAAGGACTGAATTAGGTCGCATTGATCTTTGGGTGGAAACTGACGAACACATCCTCGTGATAGAAAATAAGATTCACCATCATGCAAATGATAATCCTTTTTCAGATTATGTTTCACATGCGCGTGCGAATAATCCTAAGGATAAAAAACTAAAATTTATTCTATTAGTCATTAAGGAACCAGAAGAAACGCCTGAAAATTATATCGTCATGACTCACTTTGACTTGTCCAAACATATTTTAAAAGAGCTTGGACAAAAGAGCTTACAGGCAGATCAATATTATCTTACCTACCTCATTGATTATATTTCAGCAATTGAAAAATTTAACCCACATTCGGAGTATGCAAAAATGCAAATGGACATCGTTAATTTTTATCGCAATAACCGTGAAATTTTAGCAAGTATTGAAGATGAAAAAAATAAAGAGTCGGTATATCAGTATTATGAACAAAAGGTTCGTGAAATTGTTGAGTTGTTAAAAGATCAAGAACTAGATTGTTTTTCAGATGCTGCTGAGTTTATAAAGCACGAAGATAACCTATCGTCTATAGGAGGCTCATTAAATAGTAATACGTTGCATACCACACAAGATGATTACCAATTAGAATTCGAGATTTATAAAAGTACAGCATACACCAATTTGTGGTGTCGTCGATTTAAAGCGAAATACATAAAAAAACAAGATTCACTTGAATTCCAAGCCTTTTTAAACAATGAGAATATTCCTTTTATTGAACAAGAGAATCATTATGATGTTCTCTTACTTGAAGAAAATGAATCTATTTCTGCTGAAGAATTTGTAGAAAAAGCTTACCCTATCATAAAAAAAATACTGAATAAAAGTGGTGTAGCTAACCATTAAAGTCCCCGATTTTTTAAAGGCAAATGAACTATACGGATTGTAAAGATCCGTATAGTACGTAGTTTAGCTTGAATGCACAGCTACAAACGGCTTTTAACGACTGCTCTCAGTAACCAGTATTTTATTTTTATAAAGTTATTATTGAAATTAACCTTATACTTTAGATAATTAGCCATTAAATCAAAAGGTTGATTCGGTTATAGTATGGAAATAAAGCATATTTAAAAATATTACTTGAGGGAATAATGAGCAATTTTCAGTTTTTAGAACCTGAATTTAAAAGCTTAGCCGCTACGGCTAAAGAAGCTGAAAAGCTCGTGTATATTTCCCCACAATTTGCCCTTGCTGCGGCTCGTACATCACTCGAAAACCTTGTACTGTGGTTGTATCAATACGATAAAAAACTGACTCAGCCTTATGATGCTTCACTACATAACTTACTCAACGACATAAAGTTTAAAGAAATTATCCCGCCCTATATTTGGGACAAAATGGACAACATCCGCATGGTCGGCAACAGTGCCGTACATGGGAAAAAGTTCAAGCAGCTCACAACAGAAGAAACTGTAAAACACATCAGCCATTTATTCCTGATGTATGTTTGGTTTGAACGGAACTATGGCTCACCATCAAAAGACCGTTCTCAGTCGATTTTATTTAACCCAAAACTAATACCAAATGCTGACAATACTCAGCAAATCACCGCCAACCAAGAACAACTGCAAAAAGAAACAGAAGCTAAAGAAAAACAGTTTGCTGAACAACATAAAGCTTTACGGGAACGTGAACAAAAACTATTTGAACTGTCCGCAAGTTTAGAAGAGCGTGAAAAACTATTAGCCAATATAGATGCTGAACTTGCACAGAAACGTGCAGACGTTGAACAAGCCAAAATTGCCAACAGCAAAATTGAAGACCATACCGACTATAAAGAAGACGAAACTCGAAAACTTAAAATTGACCTCATGCTTGAAGAAGCAGGTTGGGACATTGGTACATCCGTTCGAGAAGAAGTTGCTGTTACAGGTATGCCGAATCCATCGGGTAAAGGTGCAGTGGATTATGTACTGTATGATGCTAATGGCTTACCTTTAGCAGTCGTTGAAGCCAAACGCACATCAACCGACCCTGATATTGGACAGCAACAAGCCAAACTTTATGCCGATTGCTTAGAACAACAAACAGGACAACGCCCTGTCATCTTCTATACCAATGGTTACAAAACCCGAATTTGGAATGATGTGCAAGGTGGCCCACCACGCTTAGTTCATGGCTTTTATACGCAAGCAGAACTCAAACGCTTGATCGAAAGACGTAAGAACAACCCTGATTTAAGCAGCTTCCCGATCAATACGGACATTGTCGAGCGTTACTACCAAATTCGTGCCATCAAAGCCATGCTTGCAGCTTATCAACGTAAAGAACGTGCAGGCTTACTGATTATGGCGACAGGCACAGGTAAAACCCGTACTGCCATTGCACTGGTCGATGTGCTGATGAAAGCCAATGTGGTACAAAAGGCATTATTCCTTGCAGACCGCACTTCATTGGTCAATCAAGCGCACAATGCCTTTAAAGCCAATTTAAAAGATGCCTCATTCGTCAATTTATTGGAAGATAAGAATCAAGTCGGACGAGTGTATTTCTCTACCTATCAAACCATGATCGGCTTGATTGATGAAATGAATGCCGATGGCACACGTAAATTCGGTACAGGCATGTTTGACCTGATTATTGTCGATGAAGCACACCGTAGCGTCTATCAAAAGTTTGGTGAAATTTTTAAATACTTCGACAGCCTACTGGTGGGCTTAACCGCAACGCCACGAGATGAAGTTGACCGTGATACATACGCACTCTTTGGCTTAGAAAGCGGTGTCCCAACCGATTACTACGACCTCGACCAAGCCATTGCCGATGGCTATCTTGTGCCACCGAAAGCTTATTCTGTTCCGCTTAAATTTATGCGTGAAGGCGTGAAATATGACGAACTCTCAGAAGAGGAAAAACAACACTGGGACAGTCTAAATTGGGGCGATGAAGATGCACCTGAAGAAGTCTCAGCATCCAAGATTAATAAAGAGCTGTTTAATACAGGCACGATTGATTTAATGCTCAAGCACTTGATGGAAAATGGTATTAAGACCGAAGGCGGTGATCGTCTTGGTAAAACCATTATCTTTGCCGTCAATCAAAAACATGCCCAGTTTATTGCTGATCGCTTCAATGAAAACTATCCGCAATATGATGGTAAGTTTGCCCGTGTCATTACTCATGCCACTAAGTATCCACAAAGCTTAATTGATGACTTTAGCAAGAAAGACTTAGCTGAGCCACAGATTGCGATTTCAGTGGATATGCTCGATACAGGGATTGATGTACCTGAAGTGGTCAACTTAGTATTCTTTAAAGCGGTTCGCTCTAAAGTCAAATTTATGCAGATGATCGGGCGTGGTACACGCCTCTGCAAAGAACTGTTTAGCCCTGAAAAAGATAAAAAAGAATTCTTTATTTTCGATTATTGCTCTAACTTTGAATACTTCAATGAAAACCCTGATGGTGCACCTGGATCGACCACAGAGCCACTCGGACAACGTTTGTTTAAAGCACGTTTAAATATCCTGAGTTTACTGAATGCGAAGGACGATGCCACCGAAGAGCTAAAAGCTGTACAGCAAGATATGCGTCAAAGTTTACAGACTGAAGTGAAGTCAATGAACAATGACAATTTCATTGTAAAGTCTGAGCTTGAGCATGTTGAACATTTCAAAAATGATGATGCTTGGAACAACTTAGATGATCTTGCCATCGGTACATTACGAGAACACATTTCGAAACTCCCGAATCAGCTTGAGCCTGAAACTTTAGAAGCCAAACTGTTTGATATGCTTTGCTACAACCTTGAGTTGGCAGTATTGGAAAAGAACAATACAGCAACTCAAAGCTATGCTAATAAAGTGATTGAAATTGCTTCTAAACTGGAAAGCAAAGAAAACATTCCTGTGGTTGCAGAACAGATTGCGCTGATTCAAGACATTCAAACCGTGGAATATTGGAAAGGCATCACCTTGCCAATGCTGGAGGCGATGCGTAAACGTATTCGTGGCTTGGTGAAACTGATTGAAAAATCAACCTCAACCATTGTGTATTCTATGCTTGATGATGAAATTGGAGATATGCAAGCAGTCGATATACCAGTCGTTTCAAGTGGCGTAAACCTAGCCCAGTACCGTAAGCGAGTAGAGAGTTTCATCAAAGCGAATGAAAACCATATTACTATCGCAAAGTTAAAGCGTGGTTTAGCACTGACACCGACCGATCTAAGTGAGTTAGAACGCTTTGTTTTTGAAGCACAAGAAGTAGAAAGCCGAGATAAATTTGAAGAATGTTTTGGAACAGAGAAATCCTTACCTCTCTTCATTCGTTCTCTGGTGGGATTAGAGCGTCAGGCGGTTCAGGAAGCTTTTTCTAAGTATTTGCAAGGCTCAACGTATAACGAGAAACAAATACGTTTTGTGGAAATGCTAATTGAGCATTTGACTCAAAACGGTGTACTGGATGCGGCACAACTTTATGAACCACCTTTTAATCAAATCCACTATGAAGGGGTAGATGGTGTATTTGCAGATGCGGATGTTGACAACATATTTGAGGTTGTTGAAGCGTTTAATGAAAGTGCTGTGGCTTAAGGATATTTATTTAAGGAGAAAAATATGGTTGCGCCTTTGGTTTTAGCAGCATGGTTAGGTGGGGCTGCGCTGACTGGTCTTGCTACTTATTTAGCATATGAAAACTGGGAAACGATAAAAAAGAAGGTTTCAGGAAAATCTATAGTAATTTTAGGACAACGAGCGACTGGTAAAACAACGCTACTAAATTATTTACTTAAGGGTGAAATTACATTAAAACACGAAGCTACAATTGGTGTTAAAAAAGTTAAAATTAGCAAAAAGAAACTAGCAGATCTTGGTTGGGATGTGCGGCTGAACAGTATCCAAAATGATTATAGTGGGGTTACTTCTAATTATGAACAGTGGTTAAAAGCGCTTAAAAATGCAGATATTTTTATTTACCTATTTAAAATTGATGAATGGATTTTAGATGATGGAGTTGTAGAAAATCAAATTGAAAAAGATATAAAAAATATTCAAAAAGAGTTAAATGGTAAAAATATACCGATGTTTATCATTGGTACTCATTTAGATCTACTTGAAGGTATTGAATTTAATAATCAACAACAAAAACTTCAATTGATCGATGAACTTCAAGACGAAGCATTTTTTAAAAATATTAAATCTAGATTAAATGTGGATAATTCAAAAGCCTATTTACATTTTGGGAGTATAAAGGATGAAACGGGATTAAATGAAATTATTCATTTCATTATCGGCCATATGGGAGAATAACCCATTATGGAAGATATGAAAATTTATATTTTTGCACAAGCATTAGACAATAATGGCTCTGATGATTGGTATGAATATACCCAAAATTCTCTTGAAAAAATAACCGAAGAAAATGCTCAGTCGTGGGTTAACAATTTGATATTTGAACTGACTGATGAAGGCGAAAGAGAAATTTTTCATAATGTGGAATGTTATTATAAATTAAATCCTAATGAACTTTTGGATTTTATGTTGCTAATTGAAAATCAGCAGAAAGACAATATTGGAAGAAAGTCGAAAACAGCCTTAATAATTAAAGACTATAACCATATTACGTTAGAATTTGAAAAAGTATTAACTTCCTTTTGGACAAGGACTAATAGAAATGCATCTAATTCAGACTTGCTAGCTCAGCAATGCGAATACATTCTTGGAATAATTAAAAAAAAAAGGAACAAGCGAAGATGGCTCGTTCCACTAGCATTAATAAGTTTAAGCGTAATATTAGTATTTTTGTTTCAAAAATTAAGCAAAGGATAGAAGATGAGTCTTAAAAGCTTTCCTAATAATATTGATGATCGTCGAGTAGTATGGTGTTTGTCTCAGGATACAATTGATACGGCTTTAAATGATAAGTCTACCTCTGAATTATTACTTGCACCCAATGTTACTGTTATTCAGCTACCTTTAAGTCGAATTGCAAAAAGGAAGTCGGATAAACTCTGTGAATTAGACAAATTAGGTTTATTGAAAGTAGATCAAGTTCTAGTATGTTCAGATGAAGGGCTTAACACCCAAGAAAAGTATTTAAACTTGGAAGAAGTTATAGATGATTTCTTAACTTACAATCTAAAAAAAGCAAATGCCTATGCTAGATTTTTTGCGGCATTAGGTGCAACCTCATTTGAGTTTGAACATAAAAATTTTGATTTTTCTAATTCTAAAGCTGATTTTTCAGCATCACTTGATGGTGCTGCATCTAGGGTTGCTAAAGCTAATATAGATCTGACGGCTAAAGCTGAAAAAACGCTAAACCAAATTGCTTCAATTATGAAAGGTTATACTCAGAAGGAATATACAACTGAGCAAAGAATATTGTTAGCAGAAAAAATACTGGAAGAATATGGTTTAGAAAATGACGAAATTTGCCGTCATGAATTAGCTACACTTAAAGATGGTGCTGCGCATTTAAGTGACCTTAATATATCTATGTCATCTGCAAGCGATAGTAATAGAAGTATGAACATTCTTATTGATGTTGGGCTTAATTTTCCAAATGTGGATACAGAAGGGAAAAACAGTTCACTTATGTCCTTTAAGTCTAAACTTGAATTAGCATCTATAGTTAAGAATAGTTTTGATTTTAATTTAAAAGTTAAATTTTAAGTCATAAGTATAAAAATGAAGGTTACATTCACTGAAGATACATCATAAATTATGGAGGATTTTTTTGTAAATTCAGTGGACTATTCTTAGTTTTAATTAGTTGATGATAATTACTGATTACAATAAGTATTTGTCTTAAGTGGCCTACTCGGAACAGGAATAAGTGATAGGGTTTGAATAGGAATAGATGGTAGGTTTATATCAGAATACGCAGTTTCTTCAACACACCTTCTAAAAAATCAATTTCTAATGCCTGCTCACCGATTTTTGCATGTAGTTTTTTTAGATCAATGGGGGGTTCTGATGGAGCTTTTGATTGATCGAAAGCTTGCGAGGAAGCTGAGATCAATTGATTTTTCCAGTCAATAATTTGGTTTTGATGAACATCAAACTCAGAACTCAATTCAGCAAGTGTTTTTTCTGCTTTGATCGCAGCAAGTGCTACCTTGGCCTTAAAGTCATTTGAATGATTTCTTCTTGGTCTACGTGCCATAAAATACTCCATATATTGATGTTTATAACATCATTTGAGGAGCAGAATATCACTTATAGGAGTTGTTCAAATTTCCGGATCCATCTCTCCGATACATGCGTTGTCGATTAAAGCGATTGCGTTCTTTTTTGCTAAGTTTTAAGTGTTTCCAAAACTCATTAGCTGTCCATTGCTCAATCTTTTTACTGTTAAAAAGTGGTGGAAAAATTTCAAACATAGGCATATTGCTTATAGACATAACAATCACAGCATAAAATAATAAAAGAGGATTATAGTCCGTGGATATATAGTCCTCAAATAGTGATAGTTCTGTTTTTTGATCAATTGAATTGAAATGTCAGAACTTAGTATCGCTTTTGGACAATTAGTTCGGAAACATAGGAAAGAGAAAAATATCTCTCAAGAGAAACTTGCTTCACTGTGTAATTTAGATCGAAGTTATATGGGGCGTATCGAACGAGGTGAAGTGAATATCACTCTCGAAAGGTTATATGAATTAGCAAATGCATTAAATATTCCAGTTTATGAATTATTGCCAAATCTATTAGAATAAGTATTTGATAAATAATAATTGAGGGTGTTATGTCTAGTTTTGGGGCTAAATGGTGGAAGTTTGATTTTCATACTCATACTCCTGCTTCTGGAGATTATGCTAGAGGGCAATTTGATCCAAAACAAATTACACCTCGGAAATGGCTTGAGAGATACTTAGAACATGGTATTCAATGTGTAGCAGTTACAGATCACAATACCACTCAATGGTTAAGCCTTTTGATCACAGAAGCCCAAATCCTTCGTGAGGAAGGTCAGATAATTTATGTTTTTCCTGGCATAGAAATAACCGCTAATGGCAATATCCATATTTTAGGCATATTTGATCCTAGTTGCTCACCAGAACATGTTGCTGGACTAATTGGAGCTGTAAAAGGAACTGCTGGACAAATTGATACGCCTTGCGAATCAAGTCCTATACAAGTGATAGAAGAAATTCATCGTTTAGGTGGTTTAGCTATCCCTGCTCATGTGGACTTAGGGGCAGGTGCTTTTGGAATAGATTCATGGCAAACATATACAGCATTAATAGATTCTTCAGATGCTGTTGAAATCATTTTTCCAGAAAGATTTGAAACTTGGGATGATAAAAGACAGAGAAAGTTTCATTATTTAGCGGACAAACCTAAAGTACTGGGTAGCGATGCGCATATGCCGAGAGAAGTTGGTCAGGGTTTTACTTGGGTAAAAATGGGGGAGCCAAATATAGATGGTCTTAAGTTAGCATTGATTGATGGATGTAGTTCTGTGAAATTAGGGCAAGATTCTCCACTTGACCCAAATTTAATTAGATCTAGTAAAATCATACACTCGATTAAAGTTAATAATTTTAAATATATCAATCAGCGAAATGGTTTAGAAATAAGCTTTAGTCCTTGGCTAAACTCTATTATTGGTAGTAGAGGTGCAGGTAAGTCCTCGGTAGTTGAATATTCTAGAATCATATTAGGGAAAGAGGAACAATTAAATCGTAATAAGGATCTAGTTCCAGAAATTCTTAAAAGTTTTCAGTCATTTAAGAGGCTATCTAAAGATAGGAATGATATAGGCGTCTTATCTGAAAATTCTTCTATCTCATGCATTTATGAGAAGGATAATACGAAGTATAAGTTAAATTGGAAAGTTGGGGATCTGACTGAGATATTTAAAATAGATAGCGATGGTCATGAAATCGCAGAGAATGGAAATATATCTAACCGATTTCCTGTAAGTATTTATAGTCAAAAACAAATTTTTGAAATGTCTAAAAATCCCTATTTTTTGGTAGGTGTAATAGATAATGAGAAAGAAGTTAATAAATATTACGAAGAAATTCAGAATAAAATAGCGAGTTTGGGAAAAGATTTTCTCGAATTGAAGCAGCTTGAAATAAAAATTTCAAAAGAAAAAGATATTGAAGGTAGGTTGTCTGAAATTTCAAATCTTCTAGCGCAGATAGAAAATGAACAGAATAAAGAAATCATAGAAAATTTTAAAAATTATAATGATAAAAATCAAAAAATTAATGCTTATTTTATTCAGGTAGATGAATTAATACATGATATAAAAAATTTAAAAGATGAAGGAAATTTTACTTCTCTAAATTTAATTCTGAATCAGGAGGAAAGCCTTGAAAAAGCAGAGCAATTAAACTCTAAGATTGATTCATTGAAGCGAAGTTTAGACCAGTATTTAAATGATATTGAAGCCATAACTAATGATTTAAAAAGTGATTTATCGGCTGGAATATTTTCAAGAAATGTAAAAAATGCTGAGGATGTTTATAGAGAAACGATATCATCTTTAGAACAATCAGGTGTAAGTTTTGATGATCATGCAAGATTATTACATGAACAGTCAGAGCTCTTGAGTATTTTAGAGCAAATAAAAGGCTATAAACAGGAAAGAGAAGCTATAGATCAAAAGATAAAAGAAGTTTATGAAGAAATTATTTTGATTAGAAAGAATATATCTCTTGCTAGACAAGAGTTTATTCAAGAAAACTTTAGCAATCTATCAAATGTGAAAGTGAAACTTTTGCCATTTGGTGTAATGAAAGAAAGTGCTTTTAGGGAAGTTATAGATAAAAAGGATAATGTATTTATTAGCAGTATTTACGATGATGAAGAAGAAAAAGGGATTCTATTTAATTTATTAAAAGCTATAAAAGAGCAAGAAAATTTAGAGAGTGCCAGTGATCTAATAATTAGCTTTAAGCAATCTTTATTATCTGAACCCTTAGGGCAGGATATTTTAGACAATTGCGAAAAAAGGTTAATAGATCATTTATATACTATGCAAAGACATGAAAATTTTGCTCTTAATTTACTTTCTTGGTTTCCAGAAGATGATCTCATTATTGAATTTAAAAACAAGAGTGGAAATTTCCAAGCTATCCATAAAGGTTCGGCAGGACAAAAATCTGCCACCATTTTGAGTTTGCTTTTATCGTTTGGTGATGAGCCTCTTATTTTAGATCAACCAGAAGATGATTTAGATAATTCACTAATTACAGATTTAATTGTCGAAAAAGTTAAAGAACGTAAGATTCACCGTCAAATTATTGTGGTAACTCATAATCCAAATATTGTTGTAAATGGTGATTCAGAAAAGATTATTTCCTTGGACAATAGAGGTGTCATCCAAGTTTCTTCACATGGTGCTTTACAAACGAAAGAGGTCAGGAGTGAAGTGTGTAAGATCATGGAGGGCGGTATTCAGGCTTTAGAAAAAAGATACAATCGTATGATTCGATTGGATCAATAAAATTGTATTTATAGACTTATAAATGCTCAAATTTGGCATAAATACATTTTTTTAAATAGAAATTGTATTTATAATCAATTAAGTGTTTGATTGTATTATTAATTATATTGATTTTATATTCATATTATATAGTTAACCGTTCTAATTGATTAAAACAGCAAGTCATTATCAAAACCCTTTGCGAACGCAGAGGGTTTTTTATTGGGGAAATAAAGAAATGAGAAAATAAAAAATGGATAAAATAGATCAGTTTATACAAATATGGTTAGATTTCTCACTTAAGCTTCATGAACGTCAAGGAATGGATGAAGTGCTTTTTGCAGAAATGATTCAACTTTTAAAAGATATAGATGCTGAGTATCGAGCAAAGGATTATATTCCAAAAAATTAGTTGAAATTTTTGTTGATATGTTTATTGCAATTGATGGCTCAGCGTCTTATTACGATGATGAATATCAACAAGAAATCTATCTAATGGCGGATCAACTTTCTTATTATGCACGGAATATTTGTACAAATTAAATCATCATCATGTAGACCACCTAAAGAATCTCCTTTGTGTTGCAAAGGAGATCGGGAAGAGCATTATTTCTTTGCTGACACCCACATCGTGATCACAGCTTTAAACACAGTTTCATTTTTTGTATCTTTGACTTCAACATTAACCAAGTAATCACTGCCTTGATTCCATTGGAAATTTGCATCGACAGGCGTAGCAATTGCGACTAAATCGGTATTGGCTTTTTTTAGATATTCAACCGTCATGCCTTTAGGAATCCAACGATGTGTAGAGGGTACCGTGGCATCGGTCATTGTTCCACCTGCGAGTTCTGCCATATTACACATTGCAATTGCATGAACTGTACCAATATGATTGAGGACAGCACGATGTTTCTTGATTTTGATTTCGCAATAATTTGGTTTAAGTTGTTCAAAGACAGGTGAAATACTACTGAAGTAAGGTGCTTTTAAACAGATTAGTTTGGAGAATGTCCATTTTCCAGCAGGTTTATTTTTAAAGCTATTCCATAGTTTAAGTGCTTGGCTCATTGTTATTTCCCATTTTCATTGAATACAGATGATGATTTTAATACAGAATAATATTCTGTTATTGGCTCGGCAGACATATTCTGCTTAAAATTGGTCAAAGTTAGCGGATGGAATTAAAAATTAATGGAAAATATCGAATTATTAGAACGAATTTATGTAGGAAAACGAGCAGAATTAAAACGTCAAATTCTTAAACAAGCTTTGCTTTGTTTTTTAGAAAATGGCGTGGAAACAACAAGTATCGAAATGATTCGTGAACGGGCAGATGCGAGTGTTGGCGCAATTTATCATCATTTTAAAAATAAAGAAGGTATCGTTGCAGCTTTATTTTTTGCAGCTTTAGACGACCAAGCACAGCGTCGTGAAGATGCTTTAAAGCAAGCAGAAAATATGCAACAAGGTATTATCTCAATTGTGGAAAGTTATATAGATTGGGTGGTTAATTATCCTGACTTTGCCCGTTTTTTGTATGCAGCTCGTTTTGCATTAAAACAAAGTTCACTTTATCCAGATTTGCAACAGCGTAATCATTTGCGTAATCAATATTTATTACAATGGTTCCAACAACAGAAAGAATTTCATCTTCTAACTGATATTCCACGAGAGTTATTATTGTCTTTGGTCATTGGTGTGGCAGAAAATTATTGTCGTGCATGGGTGTCAAATAAAGTCAAAACTTCACCACAAAATTATAAAAAAATACTCGCAAAAACAGCATGGAATAATATTGTTAATTTTTCAGAAAGCTGTGTGGAAGTAAGCTAAAACTAGTTGGCTCATGCACTTTATTATATTGTTATGATTTATTTTGCTGCTGCTATAACTGAGATTTCAATGAGCCAGTCGGGATTGACTAAATCGGCTTGGATGGTTGCGCGTGCAGGTGTATTGCAGCCGTGTAGCCATTCAATCCAAACCGCATTTACGCTGTTAAAATCAGCCAAATTTTTAATAAATAATTGAGCCGATAATAAACGAGATTTATCTGTATTGGCTAAAGCCAAAAGTTGATCAATTTTTTCAAGCACTTGTTGAGTCTGAGCTGTAATATCTAAATCTGTATCGGTGGGTACTTGACCTGATAAATAGACAGTTTGATTAAAAACAGTAATCGCGCTCATCACTTCTGTACAGTTAAAGTATTGAATATCTGTATGATTCATTGTGTCTTTTCCTTAAGTTTGACTGGATTGGTCTATTTGAAAATGAACTCGGTTGGTAATAGCACACATCAATTCATAGCCAATGGTTCCTGACATTGCTGCAATTTCATCAATCGGAAGAATTTCCCCTGTTTGTGCTTTGCCCCATAAAACCACTTCACTACCAATGCTGACATTTTCGAGATGACTCAGATCAACAGCAAGCATGTCCATGCTGATGCGACCTAAGGTTTGGCTACGTTGACCATTGACTAAAACAGGTGTGCCTGTGGCTGAGATTCTTTGATAACCATCGGCATAACCACACGCTACAATGCCTATACGCATAGTTTTTTCTGCTTGAAAATGCGAACCATAACCGACGGTGTCTTGCGGTTTTAATGTTTGAATTGCGATGATTTCGCTTTTTAAAGTCATGGTGGGTTTTAAATCCCAATCTTGAATACCATGATGTGGGAAGTCAGGTGAGCTACCATAGAGCATAATGCCTGCACGAACAAAGTCTGTATCTAAATGCGCATGTCGCAAAATCGCAGCACTATTACTTAATGATTTTTCACCTGCTAAATCTTGGGTGATTTGTTCAAAAATGTGTAACTGATGGGCAATACCATTTTGACCAAAACGCTCAGCATCTGCATCTGAAAAATGCATCATATGGGTAATAGAGTGGACTTTGTCACAGGATTTTAACTGTTGCCAAACCGCATGATATTGTTCAGGGGCAAAACCAAGTCGGTTCATACCACTGTTCATTTTCAGAAAAACATTAAACTGAGCCGCTTGGGAATGTTGCAATAGCCAGTCAATTTGATGCTGACTATGTAAGGTAAAACTTAGATTATATTGAACACAGTCAAATAAATCTTGTGCTGAAAATATACCTTCTAATAAGAGAATCGAACCTTGCCAGCCCAAAGCACGTAAGCGTTTTGCTTCATCAAAATCTAATAAAGCAAAACCATCTGCAGATTGAAGAGCATTATAAACACGTTCAATACCATGTCCGTAAGCATTGGCTTTGATTACAGCAAAGACCTTACTTTGAGGAACAGTTTTGCGAACAACTGCTAAATTATGCGCCAAAGCATCTTGGTGAATAATGGCATAAATCGGGCGAGGCATAACATACGCTCCATGTATGAAGTGCTAAGGATTAAGCCACGTGGGCATAACGCTGCAGTGATAAACCATCCGTACTGATGTCAGGTTGATGACGTAAAACAATGTCACTAATCAATTTGCCTGAACCGCATGCCATCGTCCAACCTAAAGTACCGTGACCTGTATTTAAAAATAAATTTTTGTAGCGAGTCGCACCAATAATTGGCGTACTGTCAGGTGTCATTGGACGCAAACCTGTCCAAAAAGAAGCTTGTGCTAAATCACCACCTGGAAATAAATCTTGTGTGACCATTTCTAAAGTCTGACGGCGTGTTTGTTTTAAGCCGAGATTAAAACCACTTAACTCAGCCATACCTCCAACTCGAATACGTTGGTCAAAACGAGTAATTGCGATTTTATAAGTTTCATCTAAAACTGTAGATTGTGGCGCAAACTCAGGATGAGTAATAGGCAGTGTCAGAGAGTAACCTTTGACAGGATAGACAGGTAAATCAAGTGCTAAAGGACGTAAAAAGTCACGTGAATAACTCCCAAAAGCCAAAACATAACGGTCAGCTTTTATGATTTGACCATCTACCAATACACCTTTGATTTCATCGCCTTCTACAATCAGTTTTTCTACATTGCGATTAAATTGAAAATCTACACCTAAGTCTTGTGCTGCTTTGGCTAAAGCATTGGTAAATAAGTAACAATCACCAGTCTCATCATTGGGTAAATGTAAACCACCCACTAATTTATCTTTTGCATGCGCAAGTGCAGGTTCAACTTTTGCAAGGTTGTCAGCATCTAATAGTTCATAGCTTACACCGCACTCTTTTAAGACTTGAATATCACGCTGTACTGCTTCGAGTTGTGCTTCATTACGAAAGACTTGTAAAGTTCCTTTAGAACGATGCTCATAATGAATATCTGTTTCTTTGCGCAGTTCACGTAAACAATCACGGCTATATTCTGCAACACGAGTCATACGTTCTTTGTTAATGGCATAGCTGTTGGGATTACAGTTTTTCAGCATTTGTGCCATCCACTGCAATTGCCACATGCTGCCATCAATATTAATAGCTAAAGGTGCATGATGTTGAAACATCCATTTCACTGCTTTAAATGGAATTCCTGGTGCTGCCCATGGAGTGGAGTAGCCTGGTGAAATTTGCCCAGCATTGCCAAAGCTAGTTTCTTCTGCTGGACCTGACTGGCGGTCTAAGACAGTCACTTGAGCACCTTGTTTTGCTAGATAATATGCACTAGCGACCCCAATAACACCACTTCCAAGTACGAGGACATGCATAATTCATTCCTTTCATCATCTAGTTTATTTCACTAGTATATGAATGAATTAATAGTTTATTTCACTATTTTAAGGCTTATAATTTAGGTGAAATAATAGTTTTTCTCGCAAAAAATCTAAAAACAGGAAATAAATGATGCGTAAGCTAGATCGTATAGATTGTATGATTTTAGACATTTTACAAAAGGATGGACGAATCGCAATTAGTGAGTTGGCATCGAAAGTCAACCTATCTACAACACCCTGTTCAGAGCGAGTGAAACGCTTAGAGCGTGATGGGATTATTATGGGCTACTATGCACGTTTAAACCCTGCTGCTGTAGATCGTAATTTATTGGTTTTTTTAGAAATTAAGTTATCTGCAAAATCAGGTGATGTTTTTGATCAGGTCGCGAAAAGCTTAACTGAAGTACCAGAAGTATTAGAATGTCATCTTATTTCAGGTGAGTTTGATTATTTGGTCAAAGCACGTTTAAAAGAAATGGGCGCATATCGTCGTTTGTTGGGAGATTTATTAAAAAAATTGCCTGCTTCGGCTTCTTCTCACAGCTATGTTGTGATGGAGGAAGTAAAAGAAAGTTTATATCTCAATTTGAATTAAACAGTCAGATATTCTGCTTATTTTGTGAATGATCTTATTTTATAAAGTCTATTTGATCTAAAAAACAGATCATTTTTATTAAAAACTACTGTTTTACCGATTTTAAATTCTTTCGTATATTGGTTTCACAGACAAGCAATCCCTGAAACGAACTGAAGGAATACGACATGAGTTTAATCAATACTGAAGTTAAAGCATTCAACGCAACAGCATATAAAAATGGCGAGTTCATCGAAGTTTCTGAAAAAGAATTTTTTGGTAAATGGTCAGTTGTATTTTTCTATCCTGCCGATTTTACATTTGTTTGCCCAACAGAATTAGGTGATTTAGCCGACAATTATGCTGAATTCCAAAAAATGGGCGTTGAGATTTATTCAGTATCAACCGACACCCACTTTACGCATAAAGCATGGCATGACCATTCAGATGAAATCAAAAAAATCCAATATCCAATGATTGGTGATCCAACTTGGGCTTTGGCAAAAAACTTTGAAGTCTTGATCGAGGCTGAAGGTTTGGCTGATCGTGGTACTTTTGTGATTGATCCTGAAGGTAAAATTCAGATCATTGAAATCAATGCAGGTGGTATTGGTCGTGATGCACAAGAGCTTTTACGTAAGGTCAAAGCAGCTCAATATGTTCATGCACATCCTGGTGAAGTTTGTCCTGCAAAATGGAAAGAAGGTGATGCGACACTTGCACCTTCGATTGATTTGATTGGTAAAATCTAAGCTCAATCTGCTTTAAAATATCGTCAGCTTCAAAACATCGTATTTAAATTTGAAAAATCCAGAACAATGTTTCTGGATTTTTTATGTTTATTCAGTGTATTTCAATAAAACGAATTTAAATAAGACTATGTCAAATAGCCACGATGCTCAGTTGCTAGTTGACGTAGACCTTCCACTAAATGATCAATCAGTTTTTCCATTGCCAGACGTTGACCTTTACGTGAGGCATACACCAACTGCACCGTACCAATATTGGAACACCATTCAGGTAGAACATGAATTAAATCACCATTTTTCAGATCTTCTTCAACTGCCAAATAAGGCAAATCTGCAATACCTAAACCATCTTTGGCTGCGTAATAGACCCCAGCAAGGTCATTGCATTTCATACGTGGCGTGAGAGGAATCATAATTTCTTCATGCTGTTTGAGGTTGTGTAAATGCCATTGATATTGTGGTTTTTGTGTCCCCAGCACAATACTGGGCAACAGATGTAAATCGGTAAATTGTTCCACTTTTTGATTTTTTAAAAGTTCAGGACTGGCAACCAGACAATGCGTAGTTTTAATGACGTCACGTACTATCAGACTTGAGTCTTCATTGGCTTGAAAATTGGTACGTATTGCCAGATCGATATCATCATGAATCAGATCGACCCGACGACTGGTTAATTCCAGTTCAATTTCAACTTTAGGATATTCTTTTAAAAACTGATTCAGCAGTTGGCGAATCTGAAAATGCATCATCAGGGCAGGGCAACTGATTTTAATCAGCCCTTGTGGTTCGCTTTTCTGACGTAGCAGGACGCTTTCAGCGCATTCTACTTCTGCAATGACTTTGCAACATGCCTGATAAAACTCCTCACCGAGTTGAGTCACTTTAAAATGTCGTGTTGAGCGTTCAATCAAACGGACATTGAACTTGCTTTCCAGTTCCAAAATACGACGACTGAGTTTAGATTTGGTGATATTACTCGCTTCACTTGCCGCACTAAATCCGCCATGTTTTACCACCAAATAAAAATAGTAATAATCATCAAAAGAATACATGACAGATCTCGGCTTTGGACAGTTGTAAAAAAGTATAACATTGACTGCATATTTTTTATTTTGAAAAAAATAGCCTTCAGTTGAAGGCTATTGATCTACAACACAGATTTATTTTTTCTCAGTGTTTTTGACATAGCTTTGAATCAGGTTGCTATAGTCAGGAATGTGTGCACCAAATAATGCACCTAAACCTTCAATGTCATTACGCCAATCACGGTGTAACTCACAAGATGTACCGAACCAAGTCATGAGTTGAGCACCTGCCTGTGACATACGATCCCATGCAGCATCACGTGTTAAATGATTAAATGTACCTGATGCATCAGTGACGATAAAGACATCAAAGTCTTCTTCAAGTGCAGAAAGCGCAGGGAAAGCCACACAAACTTCTGTAACAACACCCGCAATAATTAATTGTTTTTTGCCTGTTGCTTTAACAGCCTGAACAAAATCTTCATTGTCCCATGCGTTGATTTGACCAGGACGAGCAATATAAGGTGCGTCTGGGAACATTTCTTTCAGTTCAGGAACTAAAGGACCGTTTGGACCATCTTCAAAACTGGTGGTTAAAATGGTTGGAAGGTTGAAATATTTTGCTGCTGCTGCAAGTGCCAATACATTATTTTTAAATTTATCTGGATCAATGTCACGTACTAATGAAAGTAAGCCTGTTTGGTGATCTACTAATAAAACCGCAGCATTGTCTTTATCTAAACGAACGTATTGTTTTCCCATTGTTGTATCCTCAGAAAGTAAATTTTTTAGTCAAAATGCACGGATGTGCAAAGTTGCGTTGTACCGTACTGAATTGATCATAGCCATAGGTGATTGCAAAATGAAGACCTAATATGAGAAGAATTATCTCAAATATAGGATATTTTGATTAAATAGTGATTATTTTTACTTTTTTGCTTTATTTTTATGATTGAAAATAATCATTATCTCAATAATAGGAAGCTCAATATCAATATCGTAGCAGTATCACACCTTTAAAAATATTATGATGGATTCATATTAAGCCCTATAGATAGGAGCAATAAGATGAAAAAAGTTGTAGGTGTATATCGCAATCAACACATGCATTGGGTTGGTGATGGTTTCCCTGTAAGAAATCTATTTTCTTACGATCGTTTAGGTCAGGCAATCAGTCCATTTTTACTGTTGGACTATGCAGCGCCTTACCATTTTGATCCGACCACAGCACAGCATGGCGTAGGTTCACACCCACATCGTGGTTTTGAAACAGTGACACTTGCGTATCATGGTGAAGTTGAACATAAAGACTCACATGGTGGCGGCGGAACCATTAAAACAGGTGATGTACAGTGGATGACTGCGGGTGCAGGACTGGTGCATGAAGAATTTCATTCACATGAGTTTGCTGCCAAAGGTGGACTGTTTGAAATGGTACAGCTTTGGGTTAATTTACCTGCGGCAGACAAAATGACAGCACCAAAATATCAGGCGATTGAAGCACAGCAAATTCCTGTAATTGAGTTGGAAGATGGTGCGGGACATATGCGTGTGATTGCAGGTGAGTTGATGGATCATGCAGGTCCAGCATCAACATTTAGTCCAGTCAATGTGTGGGATGGAACTTTAAAAGCAGGACATCAAACACATGTACATGTACCTGTAGATCACAATACATTGGTTGTGGTTTTAGAGGGTGAGATGCTCATTAATGGTCATCAAGCTGTACAAAATAACTCTATTGTATTGTTTGCAAATGATGGTGAAGCACACATCCAACTTGAAGCTGTACAAGATGTGAAATTTTTGGTGCTAACAGGTCAGCCACTCAATGAACCCATTCAAGGTTATGGACCTTTTGTCATGAACACCAAAGCTGAAATCATGAAAGCATTTAATGATTTTAACCAAGGTAAATTTGGCGAAATTTCTGTTGAAGCATAAGCTAAAAAGCGGATTGAATAATCCGCTTTTTTTATGAAAATTTGCGGCTTATTTCAAGATAAAAAAAAGGGCTTCTATCCCACACTATAGAAGCCCTTTCACGCTGTAAGTTTTCTTTATACATTTCACAGATTACCGAAGTAAAATTTGTGAAGTAGTTATCATTTATGTAAATCATCATAATCAATGTTTTTTTGTTTGTAAATAGAACGAAAGGTAAAAAAAATAATTTATCTTTATATTTTTAAATGATTTTTATTTAAAATTAATAAAAAATTGTTTAAATAAAATGGCTTATGGTATTGCGTAACAAAAAGTAATATTGAATTTTTTTATACGCTAGCGCACTTTTTTGATTTGTGAAAAACCTGAAAAACTGGAACTTTTTAATAGCCTATTTTTACAAGCCTTCATTCATAATAAAAAAAATAGTTAACTCTCGGATAATAACTTTGAATATTGCAGTGATTGGTAGTGGCATGGCAGGGCTTGCTACTGCAAGAATTCTGAAAGATGCAGGACATGACATTACTCTTTTTGAAGCTTTACCTGGTCGTGGAATGGATAGCCACAGTATTGAATTTGAAGGTGGTTTGATCGATGCACCTTTAAGAGTCATGAATCCACACTTATGGGAAAATACTTTAAGTCTTGCTGCATACTTGGGAATAAAAACATTTCCTGTGCGCACATTTATGGCGTGTAGTTGGTTATTTGAAGACAAAACAGAAACATGGCTAACGACATCTCGTACACGCATTGGAAATTTTCCGATCATTAATAATCGTAAAGGCATTAAGCAATACGGTTGGCGTTTAGTCAAAGGGATGTTACAGCTCAAAACTGCGATTCATCAGTTTTTTAAATCGAAGAATCAAGACATTACCTTAGCCGAATTTATTAACCACAATGACATTGAAGAAGTGTTTTGGCATGGTGCAGTGATGCCTGTGCTTTATACCATTTGTACCTGTGATCCAAAAACGATTGGTGAGTGGCCAGCAAAACCATTATTGGTTTTTTTAAGACAACTGACAGATGGTGATGCTTTATTACGTTTACAAGGCGGTACTCCTGCATTAGTCGATAAACTTGTTGAGGGTATCGACATTCACAGCAGCTCAGCAGTTTCAAAAATTGAAGAACAAGGCGAACGAGTTTTAGTTGAAAATATACAGGGTGAGCAATTTCATTTTGACCGTGTCATTGTGGCAACACCAACCAATAAGATTGAAGATTTTTTAAATAAAGAACAATTTGCAGATGATATTGCTTTGTTAAAACAATTTAAATTTGAGCAAGGCGAATTGGTGATGCATACCGATGCGAGTGTCATGCCGCCTAATCGTAAAGACTGGTGTGTACTCAGTTATATGATGGATCGTAAGTTTACCAAGCAACAATTTACAGTTTGGTTGAACTCGGTAGAGCCAAGTTTAGTCGGTAAATCACCTGTTTTTCAGACATGGCGACCTGTAACTGAAATCGATGCGAAAAAAGTGATTTCTAGTGTGACGTTGACCCGTGCAGTGGTAAATTCAGATACTGTGGCATTGAATAAAGAATTGCAGCAACGACATCAGCAAGCGAATCGTAAGGTGTTCTATTGTGGTTCTTGGTCATGCGATGGATTACCAATTTTAGAGTCAGCCGTCACTTCTGCAATGCATATCGCACAAACTTTTGGTGCGCCATTGCCATTTGTGGGTTTAAAACCTAAAGTTGAGGTTGCTCCCCAACTCGGTTATTAATTTTCAATGAAATGGTTTCAAGCATTACAGCAACAATTGTCACAACATAAATATGCGATTAATGCAAAAAAATTAGGTGATCATGCTGTTTATGCTTGGACGAATTTAGGATATTGGACACCTGAAACGGAGTCATATCCACAAGCATGTTGCCAATTAGCAGATCAATTGGCGCATGCTGTTGTTTTAAATTCAAAAGATAAACTTTTAGATTTAGGCTGTGGACAGGGAGCTAGTCTGTTAAATTGGCAAAATAAATATAAAATTCAGGATATTAGTGCGGTTGATGTACAAGCTAAATGTATTGCGTTTTTACAAGAAAATTTAAATTCAAAGATTAAGCTTTATTGTGCTTCATTTTTAAATTTAAAAAATATTTTTCCAACTGCTTATTTTGATGTCATTTTATGTATTGATGCTGCTTATCATAGCAATTTAAATTCATTTCTAAATGCAATACATGACGTTTTAAATTCAAAAGGACGTTTGGGTTTTCACTATTTAATGTTATCGGAAAAATGGCAGCAACTTTCACATTTTGAACAACAAAAATATCGTTATTTACTTAAATCGGCTGATATTAAAATTCAAAATTTAGAAAATCAGAAAAATACTGAAAAAATCATATCGAATTGTGGGTTTGAACATATTCAAATCATTGATCTTTCTGAACAAGTATTACACGGATTTTCACAATATATCAAAGCTGCTGATACTCAGTTGACATCTTTAGACAATATTAAAATTCAAATGACAGCGCGATTATGTGAAAAATTATTTAAAGATGGTCTGATTCAGTATGTGCAAATCAGCGCACATAAAAATGTAAAATATATTGCGGAGGCTAAAAACAACAAAACCTCACTAAAAAGCGAGGTTAAGTATAAAGTGGTGCCGGCACACGGATTCGAACTGTGGACCTACTGATTACAAGTCAGTTGCTCTACCAACTGAGCTATGCCGGCAACGTGGCGAGAATTTTACAGAAAAATGACAGAAATGCAAGCCAAAAAATAACCAATTAAATATTTTTTTAAATTTTTCTCTAGTTTTGTAGTAAATCATTGATCCTAAAAGTCTAAATAGATTATTTAGTGCGCATTTTGCGGTGAGAAGACCTTATATAGTGGATATTTTAAGTGCTATATAAGGTCAATGAATTAAGATCTAGGGTTTAAATAAAAGTGATTGGAATGGATCATGAGTATCATTTTATCTTTATTTACTCCTTAAAATTTGATCTAAATCCTGCGCGCATTCTTCTAAAGTTAAAGCCATATCAATTTGCATTTGGGGTTTAAGCTCATTTGCAAGTTTTCTCCATTGTTCAATTAAGCGTATCGCCTTTTGAATTTTATGTTTATTAATATCCTTCGCAATAGTAGGGGTATATCCGCCACGTTTAGCATTTTTGAGTTGTTTTACATAATTTGTGCTGTTATTCATTATGACTCCCGAATACCAGAATCGACGTGTTCTATGTGCTTCATCAACTGTTGATACTGCATCTTTCATCGTAGTGGCTCAACATTGCATCTAAATGATATTGAATAGAAATATTCGATGATTCTCCTATGAGGTATAAATGCTCTCTTTCTTGATTAATAACAAAATATTTATTTTAATCAAGTTAATATCGTTAATTTATGCAATTTTCTTGTCATTTAAATCAGTTTTTAAAATTAAAAATTTGTATCTATATGTTGAATCTTAGGTTTTCTTGAGTTTATAAATTTAGATATTGGTGGTGTTTTTCTGATGATTGGCTTCAATAGCGTAAATAAAAACCTAAATTTTTGACATTAAAAAAGGCTTGAACCCTTTAGATTCAAGCCTTTCGATACTGCTTTGGAGTGCAGTTCTTTGATATTTGGCGGTGAGAGAGGGATTCGAACCCTCGATACGCGCAAACGTATACACACTTTCCAGGCGTGCTCCTTCAGCCACTCGGACACCTCACCAAGGCGAGCGATAATAACTAAAAAAATCAATTCTGCCAAGTTGAAACAATTGATTTAGAGCAAAAGTTTTTTTGCAGTGATATGATTGCGAAAAAATAGTGTCTACAAATGAAGACTCATTTATGCAAAGTACTGCAAAAAAAGCGGCATTACCTGCCATCACCTTAGCTGCATTAGGTGTCGTGTTTGGGGATATTGGAACCAGTCCCTTGTATGCTTTAAGACAATGCTTTCTAACCGCCCATCTGGCGATTTCAGAAGCATCTGTATTAGGTATTTTATCGCTGATTTTTTGGTGCATGATGCTCACCATCAGCTTTAAATATGTCACCATCATTATGCGTGCTGATAACAATGGTGAAGGCGGTATCATGTCATTGTTAGCACTGAATCTACGTTCAAATCGTATCGCTGACAATAAAAAGATTTATCTCATTGCTTTAGGATTTATTGGCGCATCACTGTTCTTTGGTGACGGCATCATTACACCTGCGATTTCAGTATTATCTGCAATTGAGGGTTTAAGTATTGCAACACCCGTATTTAATAAATGGCTCATGCCCCTTGCGATTGGTATTTTGACCGCATTATTCCTTGTACAACGCCATGGTACTGGGACTATGGGGAAATTTTTTGGTCCTATTACTTTAGCTTGGTTTGTGTCAATTGGTGTGATTGGGATTTGGAGCATCAGTCAAACTCCCTTCGTATTAACCATGATCAGCCCACACTGGGCGCTGCATTTTATTTTTCATCAACCCTATGTTGCATTTTTAACGATGGGGGCAGTGATTTTAACAATGACAGGGGGTGAAGCACTCTATGCAGATATGGGGCATTTTGGGCGTTTACCTATTAAAGTTGCATGGTTTGCTGTGGTTTTACCTTCGCTATTGTTAAATTATGCTGGTCAAGGTGCGCTGCTTTTGCGTGACCCTTCTGCAATCGAAAACCCTTTTTATTTGTTGATTCCAGAATGGGCTTTATACCCCATGATTGGACTGGCAACAGCCGCAGCAGTGATTGCATCACAAGCAGTGATTACAGGTGTTTTTTCAATGGTCAATCAGGCAATTCAATTGCGTTATTTACCTCGATTAACCGTACACCACACATCAGATGTTGAACAAGGGCAGATTTATTTACCTTTTATTAATTGGGTATTGTTTGTTTCCGTTCTGATTTTGATTTTATTATTTGAAAATAGTGCCAATCTTGCCAGTGCATATGGTGTAGCTGTAACCATGACTATGCTATGCGGTACGATTTTAATTTCAGTGTTAGCGTATGGTTTATGGCGTTGGCCGCTTTGGAAGGTTTTACTGTTTGCGATTCCATTTTTATTGATTGACTTTATTTTTGTAGCATCAACATCATTAAAAATTGTATCAGGTGGATGGGTGCCGATTTTGATTGGCGCGATCGTTTATACGATTTTGATGACATGGAAAGATGGTCGAGAAATTGTTTATGGGAAGCTTGAAAAAGAAGCTTTACCTCTGAGTTTGTTTATTAAAAGCGTTAGCCTCAGTAAGGAAACCATTTATGTACCAGGCGAAGCAATTTTTTTAACAGGAAATACCAATATTGTGCCTCATGCCATGTTGCATAATATTAAGCACAATAAAGTGCTTCATGAACGCAATATTATGGTCACTGTGATCACACGCGATGTCCCTTATGTGACGGATCAAGAGCGTATTCGGGTTGAAGTCTTAGATGATCGTTTTCAGCAGATTTTTGTCTATTATGGTTTTAAAGATCAGCCGAATATTCCTGTAGCGCTTGAGCAAGCGTATGGTCAATTACGTATTCCATATGACATGATGCAGATTAGCTTCTTTATTTCTCGTGATCGACTCATTCATACAATCGGTGATGGTATGGCGCCTTGGCGTGAAAAATTATTTATTTCAATGCAACGTAACACGAGTCCTGTAAGTGATTTTTACCAGATTCCTCCAAACCGTGTCGTGGAAATGGGAAGTCAAATCGAGATTTGATTATATTTTTATTTTTTAAAATCAAAAGCCAAGAAGATCCGCTTCTTGGCTTTTTTGTTTTGGCATGCTGTGTTTGGTCGAGCCTTTAAATACAATGGCTCAAAACCGATGATAAAGACTTTAATTATTTTTAACTTTGTTTTAAAGTTATGCGACATTTTGTGGCGCTTGAGAATAGATTTGAGATATTGAAAATGTCATAATCATTCTGTGAATTTCAATTCAATATCACTAACTACATAAATTCACTCAAAAAAGCCTTGGGTAAAGGCAACAAAATATTCATTTTTTTGTATTTTTTGTGATGAAGAATGATAGAAAATTTATTCAATTGAAAATTCAGCATATTCCTTTCTGAAAATTAGCCTGATAAGCTAATTTATACTCAAGTGATCATAATATGGCACGCAAAAAACGTCGTAGTAAGACTCGTAATTTAGGGAAAGATTTGTTGAATAATTCAGTGGTTAAAGTAATTTTGGGCTTAGTTGCTACAGGCAGTTTCGCAATTGCATTTGGTCAAGAGAAAATAGCTCAATACATTCCCTTTGTTGGTTCAAACTCAACAGAATGCTTAAAACAATTTTATCGAGATGAACCACCATTTCTCGTCAAAGAAAGCTTACAAAAAAATAGTTATCCATTATGTTTTAATGGATTTAATGTGATGTATTCAGGTGTTTCTAAAACACCTCTTTGGACAGCCGAACATTTATCACCTGAACGTTTGAGTCAAAAAATTAAACGTGAAGATAGTTTTCATGAAGAAACACGTGTCAGTTTAAGTCATCGTGCTTTATTGTCTGACTATAAAGGGTCAGGTTATGACCGTGGGCATATGTCACCGAATGCGGATATGCCAGATAAAGCTTCGCAACATGATAGTTTTTCTTTGGCAAATATGGTGCCGCAAGCACCAAAGAATAATCAACAGATTTGGCGTGAGTTGGAGGAAGCAACTCGAGCGATTGTGACTAAACAAAAGAAAGATGTTTATGTGGTCACAGGTCCAGTATTTTCAGGTAAAAAATTAAAAACCATTGGTAAAGGTGTCATTGTTCCAAGCGCCGTTTTCAAGGCAATTTATATTCCTAAACAGGGTGTAATTGGTGCTTATTACGCACCTAATGATAATAGCTTGAAAGTCAACATCGTCAGTGTTTGTTATCTAGAAGAACAGTTAGGTATCAACTTATTTCCTCAATTGACTGAAGAACAAAAGCGTAATACCTATAAATTACCTTTAAATTCTAGCCAAGTGAAAGCAACAGGCAAAGTTGAATATTCACATTGGGATGCTGAAAGCCAGTGTGCACCAAGTGTATCGGCTGATCAGATCAAGACATTGCAGAAACAATTTCAACCTGCAAATGGTACATCTAATAGCCAGTCTTCATCATCATCGTCGGCACCTGCTCAGGGAAACGTGCCCAAGATTGACGAGCAAGTTCAAGAGTCTTTAGTTAAACAATTGGTAGATGTATTACTGCAATATTTATTACAAATTTTAAAGTAATCTAACTCGCTTAAATGAGAAAAGTCCTTATACTTTTCTCATGAGATGACTTATAAAGATGAGAAGAAAAAATGTTTAAACCCTTTGAAAATGGCACTGAATCTCATTCAATTCATGATTTAACTTTGGAAAATGATGAAGACCGAATTAATATTTATGGTAATTTACAAGTGACCAAAGACCAAGAGGGGCTAAAAGCGGCAAAAGCTTTACAGGCTTATCTCAATGAAATTGTAAAAACCTTGGAACAAGAAACAGATTTACCAGAAAAAATAACCACCCAAGTTGAAGGTGAGGTTGAAAATCCATTTCTTTAAAATATTTTACAGATTAAAAAAACCTGCGTGATGCAGGTTTTTTTTAATGGTTGTATTTGCGAGTTGGGTTCGCGAGTATAACGGCATTACTTTTGTTGTTCGCCGCCCACAACTTTATAAATAATTGCTCCAATTACAGCGCCAATAATAGGTGCAACCCAAAATAACCATAATTGACCAAGTGCTGGCGTTTGTGCAAAGAATGCAACAGCAGTACTACGTGCAGGGTTGATTGATGTATTTGTAACAGGAATGCTAATTAAGTGAATTAGTGTGAGTGCTAAACCAATTGCAATCGGTGCAAATCCAGCAGGTGCTCGTTTGTCAGTAGAACCCATAATGACGATTAAAAAGAAAGCTGTCAGCACAATTTCAATGATCAGTGCTGAAAGCATAGAATATTTATTTGGGGATAAATCACCAAAACCATTACTTGCAAAGCCACCTACACCTGCGAAGTTCGCTTGTCCCTGCACGATAATATATAAAATAAACGCAGCAACAGTACCACCAATCACTTGTGAAACGATATATGGGACTAAGTCTTTGGCATCAAACCGTCCGCCGATCCATAAACCAACACTGACAGCAGGGTTAAAATGCCCACCTGAGATATGCCCAAAAGCATAAGCACCTGTCAGTACAGTTAAACCAAATGCAAGTGCTACACCTGCAAACCCAATGCCTAATTCTGGATAAGCCGCAGCAAGCACAGCACTGCCACATCCACCAAAAACAAGCCAAAAGGTCCCTAAAAACTCTGCTAGATATTTATTCATTTAATTTGCCTATTGTTTTGTCAAATTTTGTTCTTTAGTTTTAATTTGTGATTTATATCACACTTTTTGTTTTTGCATCCGTGTTATTTCGTTTTTTCTCCTTGATTTTTTCGCCATTGATGCGGCGTAAGACCTGACCAAAGTTTAAATGCACGTTGAAATGCACTTTGTTCTGAATAACTCAATAAGATTGCAATTTCATGTAAACTTAAATGCGGATCTTGCAAATATTGTGTGGCGAGTAATTGGCGGATCTCTTGAACACGCTCCTGATACGTGGTGTTTTGTTGTTGTAAATGTCGTTGTAGTTGTCGAACCGACATCTTTAATTGTGTGGCAATCGTTTCTATTTGATAATTATTTTTTTGTAAACCTTTGAGAATACTTTGTTGCAGACGTTCATCAAGTTGTGTGCCGTCAGGTAGTTTATTGAGCAGCTCTTTGGCTTGTTGCATCATGATTTGATGTAAAGTCGAATCAGGGCTTTTGCAAGGCGCTGAAAATAGTTTTAAGGGTAAAAGTAGTTCAACTTTGGGCTGAGAAAACTGAATGGGTGCGTTAAAAAATTCCTGATATATACGTGTATTTTTAGGTGCTGGCTGAATAAAGTTCACTTGTTCAATTTGAATATATTCAAGCTGTATATAAAGGCGTAAAAAACGAACCAATAACGCCAGTGCAATTTCATCTGTAATTTGTGTGGTCAGTTGGACAGGTAAAACTTCCCAACGAATTGAAACAGATTCATTTTGAACTTCAACTTTGAGTGGTCCACCATCATAGATTAAGCGATGAAAATCATAATAACGTGTGAGTGCTTCACCTAAGGTGTCACATGATTGGGTAATATAGGCAATGATCCCCAAATGTTTAGGTTGAACATATTCCGCAATTTCTAAGCCAAGTGCAGGACTGTGTACTTGCTGATTGATTTCATCTAAAAGCTCACGCCAGATTTGAAATTCAAAGCGTTCACGATTTTGAACGCTTTTTAATTTTTCGGAAATGTCTAGATTTTTTGCTTGGGCATATACATAAAGAAGTTGTCCTAAACCTCCATACACGGTCCCAGAATAGTCTTTAGTTTGTAACATATTTTTTATTTTCAAATAATAATGGTGAATTTATCGGCGCATTTAAACACGCAGTGGATTGAGCGGACAAGTTACCATAAATTACGACAAACAAAAAAAGTAAAAAAATGTCGCAATATGTCAATTATGTTATTTTTTAGGTCAATATCTTTTATTCATGCTGCTTTATAGTGATAAAAAGGACGTAGGAGCATGCAGATGATAAAAGGTTTTGTAGCAGGTTTAATTTTTGCCAATGGTTTTGAATGGGTTGCACATAAATATATTTTGCATGGCACACACCGCACAGGAAAACCTCGTTTTAGCCCTGTTCCTCGTAGTATGAAGTCACATTGGGAGCATCATAGAGAGGTGCGCAAAGTCGAATTTCATGATCATAGTTATGTAGAAGGCGTTTCACATTGGCGTACACGTAACGAGATTATTTCTTTGGCTGTTGTCGCAAGTGCAGCGAGTTGTATTTTTTATCCTTTCTCTAAGGGAATGGCAGCAGCATCTATCTATAGTGCTGTTAATTATTATTATATTCATCGACGTGCTCATTTAGAGCCCATGTGGGCAAAGAAAAAAATTCCTTGGCACTATGACCACCATATGAATTCGAATCAGGATGCAAACTGGTGTGTCACTAAGCCTTGGTTTGATTATCTTTTAGGAACTCGCGTGGTGTCCTCAAGTGACTTAAAAGAACAAAACCCTTTAGGGATTACATTACCAAAAAGTGCAGCAAAATGGTTGAGTGCTCAAGTTGAACATTTTTTTCCTGTGCAATGGGTACAACAAAAGCAATTGCTTGAATTGAGTGAAGTTAAATAAAACTCAATAAAATGAATAGGTTATTTTTTAAATCAACATTTTTTGATGAGGTTTGTCGCACATTGTCATAAAAATAAGTTTTTTTTGTCAATATTGTCAGCGCAAATCATCGTAAATTTAACTTACCGAATGAGATAAAAGAATCTAAGCGTTGTAGTTTCCTTTTTTTCGGTTTATAAGGAGTCGTCTAGACTCCTTTTTTTTATCTATTTAATACCGCAGTACATTTATGATGTGATCTTATTTTTTAGAATTAAAAAAAAGAGCATTCATTTGAATACTCTTAAATTTGATTTTATAAATTATTGAGATCAAAGACGCATTTCAATGCCTTGTTCTGCAAGATATTGTTTCGCTTCAGGAATGGTGTATTGCCCAAAGTGGAAAATAGACGCTGCTAAAACAGCATCTGCCCCACCTTTTAAAATACCATCTGCTAAATGCTGTAAATTGCCCACACCACCTGAGGCAATGGTTGGAATGGTGACACGGTCATTGATGTTGCGCATGAGTTCGATGTCATAACCTGCTTTGGTGCCGTCTGCATCCATTGAAGTTACCAATAACTCACCTGCACCGAAGTCTGCCATTTTCACAGCCCATTCAATGGCATCAATACCTGTTTCTTTTCGACCGCCATGGGTAAAGATTTCCCATTTATTGTTGCCTGTTTTTTTGGCGTCGATTGCAACCACAATACATTGTGCGCCAAAACGCTGAGACGCTTCCTGTACAAATTCTGGATTATAAATGGCAGCGGAGTTGATACTGACTTTGTCTGCACCTGCATTGAGTAGTAAACGAATATCTTCAACTTTACGTACACCACCGCCTACAGTGAGTGGAACGAACACAGATTCAGCCATGCGCTCTACTGTTCGATACGTCGTATCACGTCCATTTGAAGTTGCAGTGATGTCAAGGAAGGTAATTTCATCGGCACCTTGTTCGTTATAGCGACGAGCAACTTCAACAGGGTCACCCGCATCACGAATATCAAGAAATTGTACACCTTTCACTACACGCCCATTATCTACGTCTAGGCAAGGAATAATACGTTTAGCAAGCATAATTTTTTCCAAAAATAACAGCCGATTATGAAACTGAGCGATGTTGGTGCTACACCTCGCAAGTCAGAGCAGGTATTCTATCAAACTTATGTAAGTTTTTTCGCAGGTTTTCTATGTCGGTTTATACCACTTTGAGTTTAAAGGAAGTTCAGGCTTTTGCAGCACCTTATGGATTGGAGGTGGTCGAGCTGAATCCGATTCAAGGCGGGATTCAAAATACCAATTATTTTATTGTCTGTGCAGATGCGGCACAATATGTTTTAACTTTGTTTGAAAATATGGATGCACAAGCAGCAGGGGAAATCATTCCTATTTTGGAACGTCTGGGGGAGCAAGGCTTAGCTGTGCCTGTTCCTTTAAAATGTAATGGGCAATATATTCAAATTTTAAAAGATAAACCTGCACAAATTGCACCACGTATGTCAGGCAAACATCCCATGCCATCGACGCTTGCGCAAGTCGAGCAGATTGCGATTGCTCAGGCAAAAATGCATGTGGCATTGCAAGACTTTCCTTTACAGCGTCAAAATGCACGTGATCATGCCTATTGGTATAACGTTGCCCGTCAGATTAAACCGACTTTGAATGTTGCAGATACTGCATTGCTCAACAATCTTTTAGGTGTATATGAAGCATTGACTGCGATGTATCCTGACCGTCCCAAAGGTTTGATTCATTCAGATTTATTTCGTGACAATACCTTATTTGAGGGCGAACAACTCAAAGGTATTTTAGATTTTTATGAATTAAATCATGATGAATTATTATTTGATATTGCCATTACCTTAAATGATTTTTGTACTGAATATCCTGATGTGGGTTTGAATGAAGCAAAAGCCATGGCATTCTTAAATGCTTATTCATCTATTCGTCCTTTAACTTCAGATGAAAAATCATGTTTGGAGTTGTACTTGGCAATGGCTGCAGGGCGTTTTTGGATGATGCGTTTACAAGTCGCGCAAATGAATCAAGCAGAAGGGCGAACTGGCGAAGATATTTTGCAGAAAAATCCTTTAGAAATGCGTAATATGCTGGTAGAAAGATTAAAGTTTGTAACAGCATAAACAATCAAATAGCACTTACCCAAAATCAGGAAGGTCAAAATGCGTGATCAAGGACGTTTAGTTGAATGGTTTGATGATAAAGGCTATGGCTTTATCCAACCCAATGATGACTCTAAAGGTCGTGTATTTTTACATATCAAGGATTTTGCACAAAAAGGTCCACGTCCGATTTTGGGGTGCGCTTTAGAATATGTCGTACAGGTTGATGGTGATGGACGTTTTAAAGCGAAACAAGTCAGTTATTTAAAGGCATCACAAACACGTAAAAATAGCACGACAAAGCAATCTTTACAGAATAAGCCACAAAAACTACAACCCATGCAA
Source organism: Acinetobacter sp. 226-1 (assembly GCF_030329325.1). Classification (NCBI taxonomy): domain Bacteria; kingdom Pseudomonadati; phylum Pseudomonadota; class Gammaproteobacteria; order Moraxellales; family Moraxellaceae; genus Acinetobacter; species Acinetobacter sp. 226-1. The sequence continues at coordinate 393,524 of NZ_JACANU010000003.1, read as the reverse complement.
ATTTTATGTGTAGTTTATATTATTGCTTTGGCGGGCTTATCCATCAGTGGTTTGCTGAGTGGTATGGTGCTGTTATTTATCAGTATTATCAATATCATAACCTATTGGTTTTATGCACAAGACAAAGAAGCAGCTCAACTGGGTAAACAACGTGTTCCTGAAAATACCTTACATATTTTAGCATTTTTAGGTGGTTGGGCAGCGGCTTGGTTGGCACAACAACGGTTACGACATAAAACACAAAAACAACCTTTTAGAAAGATTTATTTCTGTACTATATTTTTAAATATTTTATTGATTTTATGGCTGATTTCACCTTTAAACGTTTTTAAAATTTGAGGTGAAGAACTAGATTTGTAAAGGAGACCACATGAATAATTATGTAGACCCGAACAACAGTAAATCTCTCACTTTGATTTTATATATTCTTTATATTGTTGCGATTTTTTCCGCAGGACTTTTGGCAGTCATTGCTTTAATTATCAATTATGTAAAATTAGATTCTGTTCGTGGTACGATTTTTGAAAGCCATTTTAAATGGCAAATTCGTACTTTTTGGTGGTATCTGATCTGGACGGTTTTGGCTTTTGTCCCATTTCTTTTTCTATTTTTTACAGGGGATAATGTCAATGCCTTTGCAGGCATTGCGCTCAGTGCAACAATCTTCTGTGGAGCTGTTTTATTTTTTTCATGGGTGTGGATTGTTTATCGAGCAATTCGAGGCATCATTGCTTTAAATGATAATCAAGCTTTGCCTCTATAAAAACATGGAAACAAGATGATTATAGAACATGTTCACTTGACCATTCGCCCTGATCAAAGTCAGGCATTTGAAGTTGCATTTAAACAAGCAAAGGCATTTATTTATCCAATGTCAGGTTTAAATGCACTGCAACTGATCAAAAATATTGAAGATGAACATTGTTATATTTTGCTCGTATTTTGGGACAAACTTGAAGATCATACTGAAGGCTTTCGCAAATCTGCTGAATATCAACAGTGGAAAGCCTTGTTACATCCATTTTACGACCCGATGCCAACGGTAGAATATTATGCACCCTGTATGATGTTGAGCAAGAAAGAACGTCCTGAATAAAATTTTAATCTTTTACAGAATCAGTTTTGCTGACTTGTGAGTGACGTTGTAAAAACTTGGGTCTCCATTCACTCACAATGACCCCGATGACAACAAGTAGACCACCGAGTAAGGCGATAGCAGGTAAACGTTCGCCTGCAATACGCCCAAACAGCGCAGCCCAGACTGGCTCACCTGCATAGATAATCGCAGCCTGTGAAGGTGGAACAGAACGCTGTGCCCAATTCATTAAAGACTGTAATAACGCACTGGTTAAACCCAAGATGACAGCAAGTGAAACCAAGCCCCATGAAAATTGTGGAATATGATGTTCACTTGCTAATGGCATGGCGATAAAAGAAACCAATGAAGCAAAAAACAGCTGGATGACTGTGACACGCTGTATATTTACTTTTCCAGCAAAATAACCAATTAAAATAATTTCAATCGCGATCGCGATAGACCCCAAGATGGTAATGATTTGCCCTGAATTTAAATGAATTTGGTTTAGATTATTTCCAGTCAATAAGACCAGTCCTAAAAAAGCAAAAATGACACCAAGTAAGGTCATAATATGCGGAACTTTACGGAAAATAAGCCATAATAAAATGGGAACTAAAGGGACATATAAGGCTGTTAAAAACGCGGATTCACTACTGCTGATTGTTTGCATTCCGATGGTTTGCGTGCCATAACCTGTGGAAATGGCGATGCCAATCAAAGCACCTGCAAAAACCTCATGACGTTGAATGCCTTTCATATACTTCCAAGACAATAAGCCGACTATAAAAGCGGCTATCGCAAAGCGACAACCGACAAAAAACATTGGAGAGCTGTAATTTAAAGCATGCTGTACAACAACAAAAGTTCCTCCCCAAATCATGGTCATGATCACCAATGCGATTTGGGGCATCTTTTGTTGAATGAAGGAGGAGTTCATAAAATAAAAAAATGACAAAATATTGGCGCTATGGTCTGCTTATTTTTTTTATTCTGCAATAGATCTGTGATAGCGTAATATTGGAAATAGACAATATTTTAAGATTAAGATCATAATTTATAGTCTATCTATCGTCATGTTTTTATGTTTGGATAATCATCGCTAAATAAGGAGAATAAGCATGGTGATTGAACAAGCTGTCTTTCATATTATTGAAGGGCAACAAAATGCATTTGAAAAGAAGTTTTATGAGCTTTCAGATATTTTCCGACATGCAGAAGCGTGTGAAAAGTTTAAATTGATTCGTGGTATTGAAAATAAACAGCAGTATATTTTACAAATTTATTGGACGAGTCTAGAAGCACATACTGACGTATTTATGAAAACCGAAGAATTTAAACAGTGGTTTTTAGCCATGAAACCATTTCTAGCAGAAAAAATTCAGATGCAACATTTTGAAAATACTTTGGCATAATATTCTGATTGGGCAGTAGATTGCATGATAAAAAAGAGAACCTAACGTTCTCTTTTTTATATCATTTTAAATGACTGAACTTATAGACCTTGATCATCTAAAAGTAATTGCGCTTCACGAAGGTTTAAAGTCCCTTCATAAATCGCACGACCTGTAATTGCACCTAAAATACCTGCTTTACCACGTAAATTACGGACATCATCCAGATTGGTCACACCACCTGACGCAATCACAGGCAAGCCTGAGAACTCAGCAAGATGTACAGTTTGCTCCACGTTAACACCTTGCATCATGCCATCACGGGCAATGTCAGTATAAACGATGCTTGAAACACCTGCATCAGCAAAACGTTTTGCCAAATCTGTCGCTTTGACATCAGTCACATTTGCCCAACCATCGGTTGCAACCATACCATTAATGGCATCAATGCCGACAATGATGCGACCTGCAAACTTTTTACATGCCTCTTCAACAAATTCAGGCTCTTTCACTGCTTTTGTACCAATAATGACAAAAGACACGCCAGCATCAAGATAATGCTCAATGGTTTCCAAAGAACGGATCCCACCGCCAATTTGAATCGGAAGATCAGGCTGAGCTTTGGCAATCGCTTCAACCACAGGTTTATGGATTGGCGTACCTGCAAAAGCACCATTTAAATCCACCAGATGCAAACGACGAGCGCCTTCATTTACCCAATGTTGTGCAGTTGCCACTGGATCATCAGAAAATACGGTATCGTCTTCCATACGACCTTGTTTTAAACGGACACATTTGCCATCTTTCAGGTCAATCGCAGGGATGATCAGCATGCTTTCGCTCCTTGCCTAATCTCATCAAAATTTAATGAGGCTCATCTTAGCAAAAACTTGATCATTTTCTAAGTGATAGTTTGCGCTTTTATTCAGCTAAATACGGCTATTCAATGGATTATTGCCAAACGCTGCAATTCTTTGAAAATAAGTACAGGCGCATAAGCATCGGCTGCGGCATATTCGATTTGGGGTTGGGTGAGGCTTTTACGTGCCCAATTGGATGTGCTGATGGTTTTGCTTTTTGGAAAATTCACCTGAAATAAAAGCGCCATTGCATTTTTAATCCCGACAGGATTTTTGATGCCAAAACTGGAAAAGCATTTGGATAATTCAATAATATTTCTAAATTCAATGCCTTTTTTTCGAAACAAATGCGCATCATTTTTTAAACCAAAACCCACTTTGATTTGATCAGGATTTTCAAGTATAGGTTTTAAAAACAGTAGAATTTCTGCTGAAAACTGAAATAAATAAGCTTTTTCAGTAGTTGCGAGTTGAATCAAATGCGGTCCCGTCTGAATTTCACCTTTGTTAAATGTCGGTTTGGATTCACTGTCAAAACCTAAAATTTCAGCATTTTTAATTTCATTTTCAATTGTTTGGCATTGTTGTAATGAACCAATCACGACAATATTTTTTATCGCTAAATTTTGAAACCGCGGTAAGTTTTGAATATCTTCTTTGCTTGGAAGTGGTGAAGTAAGAGGATTCACTGTTACTCAGCATATTAAAAAATCATCGTATTGTTATAACAAACTTAGACAAAAGGTGGTAGCTTTGTGAGCTGAGTAATTGGGAGAACAGCTATGGCTGAAAAAGATGATGATCTTTTAATAGAAGGCGCAAAACGTTTAAAGCAGTTGATCCAAGATAAAAATATTAAAGCGAGTGATATTGTTAATGTTCTAGAGACTTCCAAAGGAACGATGAGTAAGTGGCTACAAAGCTCTACACCGTCTAGTGCGCAAAGTTTAATTGAGTTGGCGCGTTTGATTGGAATGACTGAACGTTGGAATGAAAGCAAGCAACAAGACCGTGAAGAATTAGTGAACAAAGCCTATGCTGAATCAGAGTTAGATTTGAGTCAGGCGACTATGGAACAATTGTTGAATGAAATTAAGCAACGTTATGCTGCTTTAAACTTAAAAGCCGAGATTAAAATCAGTGTTGAGCCTTTAGAGGGTGGTTTTGTAACGAAAAATGAGTCGAATCATTAAGCCCTGAAGGGTTTAACTAATCATTTATGAAAGATAAAATAGAATCGGTATAACCTCATATATTGAATGATGATAAAAAGAAAATTGGCAGATTCGTATATTCATCAAGCCAAATGTCTTGGCTTGATTTTTTATTCAAATGAAAAATATTGATGTTGATGCCGTATTATTCTGAATATTCAGCGGTTGGTTCTAGTTGCATTTGTTCTAACTGCATACGTAGTGCTTCTGTATTTTTGACATAACTTTGATAAGCAGGAATCGCTACAGCAACCGTTAAAATAAGGCTCAGTGGAATCATAATGATATAAATCCAGCCTAATACTTTTTCCCAGCCTCGAGTTTCTCTTGGTTGACCATAATTATTACGTCTTTCATCGCCTTTAGCACAAGAAATATAGATCCAGAAAAACAAGCTAATGACAGGAATGAGGAAAATCAGAGATAACCAGCCTGATTTATTTAAGTCGTGTAAGCGGCGAATTGTAAATATAACAATGAAATATAGCATCACAGCATAGATGAGAATAAAGAATAAAATCAGTCCTATAGACGGACCTGTTCCTGAAGTCATATTTGCCATCATACTTGGCATAATGATCGCGATAAGTACGCAGCAAAACATGACGAAGAAGCCAAGCAGCATATTCCACGCAAGATAGGATAAACGCCCAAAGCGTCCGTTAGCGCTCAGACCTGAGTCGCTAGATTGAATATTATTATTCATTTTATTTACTCAATTGAGATTGATAGAAAATGTATTTTTAAAATTTAAACGTATGTTTTGTTTTAAATCTGATTAAATGGTAAACAAAAAAGAAAATAAATCAAATTAAGATTTTACTTGTTCAATAATATTTTGGCTTAAACTGAGCCAAATTGTCTTGGCTCAGTTCAAATTAACTCAAATTTAAATCTTCCATTCCACAAAGTTTTTCAACAATTGCAAACCTGCAGTATGACTTTTTTCAGGATGGAACTGGGTCGCAAACAGGTTTTCTTTATGGATTGCAGTACAGAACTGTAAGCCATAATTACAAGTTGCAGCCACTAAGCTTTGATCTTTGGGTTCAACATAATAGCTATGTACGAAATAAAAACGTGCATCCTGCTCAATATCTTTCCACATCGGATGAGATGGATCTGCTTGATGCACCTGATTCCATCCCATATGTGGAACTTTGAGATTTTCGATTTCAGGAAAATGCTTTACAGCACCTTCAAAAATACCTAAAGCAGCAGTGCCACCATTTTCTTCAGAAGACTCAAGCAGTGCTTGCATGCCGACGCAAATCGCTAAAACAGGTTTGTTAAATGCAGCTTGACGTACAACTTCGTCGATCCCTGCTTCATGCATGCCTTGAATACAGTCACGCATTGCACCAACACCCGGAAATACGATTTTGTCTGCTTGAGCAATCAGTTTTGGATCATTGGTCACATCTACAGTTGCACCGACATGTTCAAGTGCTTTTGCTGCGGAGTGAAGATTTCCCATGCCATAGTCAAGAAGGGCAATACGGGTCATTACAAAGTTCCTTTGGTTGAAGCAACAGTATTTTCTGCACGTGGATCAACTTCACACGCCATACGCAAAGCACGCGCAAATGCTTTAAATACACTTTCAATTTGGTGGTGGCTATTTTTGCCTTTTAAATTGTCAATGTGTACTGTCATCAATGCGTGATTGACAAAACCTTGGAAAAATTCTGAGAATAAATCGACGTCAAAACGACCAATCATGGCACGAGTAAATGGAATATCCATAAATAAACCTGGGCGACCTGACAGATCAACTACAACACGGCTTAATGACTCATCCAGCGGTGCATAGAAATGACCGTAACGTTTTAAACCTTTTTTGTCGCCCAATGCCTGAGCAAAAGCTTGTCCAAGCGTGATCCCACAATCTTCAACGGTGTGGTGATCATCGATTTCTAAATCGCCATCACAATGAATATCAATGTCAAATAAACCATGACGCTTGATTTGATCAATCATATGGTCTAAAAATGGAATGCCTGTATTCAGCGTGCCTTGACCTGTACCATCAAGATTCACTCGAACTCGAATTTTGGTTTCGTTGGTGTTTCTTACCACTTCACTGATACGTTGTGCCATAGACACGTTCCTCAAAAAACGTCAAAAATTAAAAGTTTGATGTAAAGATGTTTCGCTGTGACGAAAGTGACAGCATATTAGATTGCTCAGGAGGGTTAATCAATGCCTATTACCGTACATGCTAAAACTTCACTAGAAAATGCAGAAGTTCGTGATCAACTTGAGCGCCTTTATGATACCAGTCCCGAATTTGGAGATGGTAAAGATGCTATTGAGCAACTTGAGCAAAACTTAGCTCATTATACCCTACTTTACACAGCAGAATTTAATACCAAAATTATTGGTGCAATTTGGTGTACAGGACAGGGCGAAAGTAAAACTCTAGAAAATATCGTGGTTCATCCTGCAAATCGTGGACGAGGTGTTGCTGAGCGTTTAGTTGCTGAAGCATGTCGTATGGAAGAAGAGAAAGGCACGAAAAAATTTGAACCAGGTTGTGGTGCTATTCATCGCTGTCTTGCTCACTTAAATAAACTATAGTTTTTTAAATGAGCCTTATGAATAACGGTCTTTTTTAATCAATTTAGTTCAAAAACACTCAATATTGCTGTAAAAATAGACTATTGAATAAATTTATGCATTTATAGACTTGACGTGAAATGCTTTAAATTGTTTAATACGCCCCATCGGCGTGATAGCTCAGTAGGTAGAGCAACGGATTGAAAATCCGTGTGTCCCCAGTTCGATCCTGGGTCTCGCCACCATATTCAAAACATATTTGTGTTTTCAATCTCTGATCCCATCAGAGATTTTTTTTTGCCCAAAAAATACTCGAACGAATAAAAAATTGATGATTTTTATTGACTAATTCATACAGATACGGCTTAATACACGACATCGGCGTGATAGCTCAGTAGGTAGAGCAACGGATTGAAAATCCGTGTGTCCCCAGTTCGATCCTGGGTCTCGCCACCATATTTTAAAAAGCCTCAAATATTTATTTGAGGCTTTTTTTATTCTATGTGTAAAAATAAAATTGTACTACGAAGTCATCTGACGGGTTTTAAATCAGGTATATTCAATTTTATGATTACATATTCATCTATTTTAGGGAATGAATTGTTAGACAATATGCTCAATATTCAATTTTATGATGTGTATATTAGTGAATAAATGAGAACTATGTCGCAAAATATAAAAATGAAAGATTTATTTTCCAATAATAGTCAGCTCTATCAACAGGCTCGACCCAGTTATCCTCAAGAAGTTGTATTAGAGGTACTTAAGCACGTCCCTGAAAAAAGCTTTGCATGGGATTGTGGTGCAGGTTCGGGACAGTTTACACAATTACTTGCCCCTTATTTTGATCATGTTGTGGCAACGGATATTAGTCCAACGCAGTTACAAAATGCACCTTATTTTGAAAATGTCAGCTACCAAGTACAGTCTGCCGAAAAAACAAACTTTATTAAACAAAGTTTTGATCTGATTTGTGTGGCACAAGCAATTCATTGGTTTAATTTTAAAAATTTTTATCAAGAAGTGCAGCGTACTTTAAAGCCAGAAGGCATATTTGCCGTGATTGGGTATGGTTTAATTCATGTTGAGCATGAGGCTGTAAATGCACTCATTCATAAGCTTTATACAGAAAAGCTGCATTCTTATTGGGATGCGGAGCGTCGTTATATTGATGAGTTATATCAGACCATTCCATTTCCCTTTGAGGAAATCGTTGTACCTGCATTTAAAATGCAATATCAGTGGTCATCTGCACAGCTTTTGAAATATTTATCAACTTGGTCTGCTGTTAAACATTATCATCAAAAAAATCAAGATGAGCCTCTTTTAGAGTTAGCAGAACATCTTCAGCAATATGAAGGTGTATTTGAGGTTGAGTTTCCAATTTTTTTACGCATTGGCAAGCTTAAAGCTGTCAAGAAAAAGCGCTTTTTGAAAAAGTAGGACAACATTAATATTTGATGTTCTTGTTGTAGCCTTGAGTTTGATATTTACAATTTTTTAATCCTGAATCAAACGTTTGCCTAAACAGACCACCTCAATTTCCTCATAGCCCAATTGTTCATAGAAGCTTTGTACATCAATATTTTCTTTACGAATCAAAAGCTGAAGTTTTGGGCAACCCAATGCAATTAAACGTTTTTCCAATTGTTGAATCAGTGCGGTTGCAACACCATTGCGCTGTGCATGTGGATGGACTGCCAAATAATTCACCCAACCACGATGCCCATCATAGCCGCCCATAACGGTTGCAATCAGTTGCTCATCTTTGACAGCCAATAAAAATAAGCCATCTTGCTGCGCTGTTTTGCGGAAAATATCAATTTCAGGATTATTCCACGGACGGGTTAAATCGCAGAGCTCCCAAAGGGCGATGACATTTTCCAGATCATTTTCCTGAAACTGACGAATCATAAACATAAGGTGTGCTGATCTCTTGTTTTTAAATGTTATTTGCTACAGATTAATCGAAAAATCAGGCAATGATAAGTGTGATTTTTATACAATTGAGTCGAAAAACTATTTTTGCACATTATCATAATTGTTGCATTATTGAGCTGAAATGATTCTTTAAACAGTAAATATATGCATAATGAAAAAAAGCGTAAATTTAAAACAACAAGGATATCACGTGAATAAAATGGAATTTGATTACATCATCATTGGTGGGGGCAGTTCAGGCTGTGTATTGGCTGGGCGTTTATCGGAAGACCCAAATGTCTCGGTCTGTTTACTTGAAGTTGGCGGTGGTGGCGACGGTTGGAAAGTTGAGGTGCCCTGTGCAGCGGTGATCAGCATACCGACTAAAATCAATAATTGGGCATTTGAAACGGTACCTCAAAAAGGACTGAATGGACGCAAGGGCTATCAGCCTCGTGGTAAGTGCTTAGGAGGGTCATCTGCGATTAATGCCATGGTGTATATCCGTGGCAATGCACAGGATTATGATCATTGGGCAGCCTTGGGCAATGATGGATGGTCGTATCAGGAAGTTTTGCCCTATTTTATAAAATCTGAGAATAATCAGCGTATTCGCAATGCCATCATGGCAATGATGGTCCATTATCTGTCACCGATTTACAAAGTGAAAATCCTTTACAAGCGCGCTATTTGGCTGCGGCAAAAGAGCAAGGCTATAAAATTTTAGATGATTTTAATGGCGCAGAACAAGAGGGCTTAGGCGTTTATCAGGTCACACATATCAATGGTGAACGTTGTAGTTCAGCACGTGCATATTTATTTCCGCACCGTGAACGTAAAAATTTAACAGTTGAAATTCATGCACAGACTCAACGGATTTTGATTGAAAATGGTGTCGCTGTTGGTGTGGAGTACAAACAAGCGGGTCAAGTGAAACAGATTTATGCACGCCGTGAAGTGTTACTGAGCGCAGGTGCGATGCAATCGCCTCAAATTCTGATGTTGTCAGGGGTGGGTGATCAGCAAGAATTGGCTCAACACGGCATTGAAGTGAAAAAGCATTTGGCAGGTGTAGGTAAAAATTTCCACGATCATCCTGATTTTATTTTTGGTTATAAAGTTGATGCAATCCCGGGCACATTTGGTCTTTCATTGAAAGGTTCGATGGATTTATGGAGGCAGATTCAGCGTTATCGTAAGGAACGTAAGGGGTTGATTACTACTAATTTTGCTGAGTGTGGTGGTTTTTTTTAAAGTTCGCCTGAACAAACTTTACCGAATTTACAGTTACATTTTGTCGTAGCACTTGTTGATAATCATGCACGTACCATGCATATGGGACATGGAATTTCTTGCCATGTGTGTTTGCTCAATCCAAAAAGCCGTGGCACGATTAAAATCAGTGGTGCGAGTATTGATGATCCATTATTGATTGACCCTAATTTTTATGATGATGAGTCTGACTTGGAAGAAATGGTTAAAGGATTTAAACTGACTCAAAAATTGATGCATTCACAGGCATTCAAAGACATTATTAAAAAAGATTTATTCACTGCGGATGTGCAAACAGATGAGGAGATTCGCCATATTCTCAGAGAGCGTTCAGATACGGTTTATCATCCTGTCGGGAGTTGTAAGATGGGGGTAGATGATATGGCGGTGGTTGATGCACGTTTACGGGTTTATGGAGTTCAAAACCTACGTGTGGTTGATGCTTCGATTATGCCAACGGTGGTCAATGGCAATACCAATGCGCCTGCTATTATGATTGCGGAAAAAGCGGTGGATATGATTCGTCAGGATCAGGCGAGTGTGGCGTTTATTGACAAGAAAGTACAAGTCGGTGAAGTTGCATAATTGATTGATCAATATTGAAAAAGTCCTCTCTCCCTTTGGGAGAGAGTTAGAGAGAGGGGCATATAAATTGTCTCCCACTTGTGCAATAAAAAACGCCCATCAGGGCGTTTCTCATTTCAACTCAAAATTGAAAATCTTAAGCAGATTTTTTCTCTTGAGCTTGTGCAGTCAACATATGACCTGTTTCTTCAAAGTTTGAGTGCCAAGAAAGCGCTTCACGAAGAATGTGAGGTGTTTGACCGCCTTTTTCACAAGCACGATCAAAGTAATCATTCAATGCATCGCGGTACATTGGATGTGCACAGTTGTCGATGATGGCACGAGCACGTTCACGTGGTGCAAGACCACGTAAGTCTGCAAGACCTTGTTCTGTTACAAGGATGTCAACGTCGTGTTCTGCATGGTCAATGTGTGATGCAAATGGAACAACAGAAGAAATGTCGCCACCTTTTGCAATTGATTTGGTTACGAAGATTGCAAGGTGAGCATTACGTGCGAAGTCACCTGAACCACCGATACCGTTCATCATTTTGGTACCACAAACGTGAGTTGAGTTTACGTTACCGTAAATATCGAACTCTAATGCAGTGTTGATCCCGATGATACCTAAACGACGTACCAATTCAGGATGGTTTGAAATTTCCTGTGGACGTAATACAAGTTTGTCTTTGTATTGTTCAAGGTTATTAAATACTTTTTCGCCATATTTAGCAGAAAGTGTAATCGAAGAACCTGAAGCAAATTTCATTTTACCTGCATCGATCAATTCAAAAGTACAGTCTTGCAGTACTTCAGAATACATCACTAAATCTTCAAAATTAGAATCTTTAAGACCTGTTAATACAGCATTGGCAATAGAACCAATCCCTGCTTGTAATGGACCTAAGTTTGGTGGTAAACGATCTTCAGCCACTTCTTTTTCAAGGAAAGCGATCAAGTGATTTGCAATACCTTGAGTTTCATCATCTGGTAATGTCACAGTTGATGGAGAATCATGGTATTCGCTGTTAATCACGATACCCACGATTTTCGCTGGATCGATATTGATTGCAGGTGTACCAATACGCTCATCGACTTGAGTCAATGGAATTGGTTGGCGTGTTGGGCGATACGTTGGGATATAAATATCGTGTAAGCCTTCAAACGCAGGGCTTAAATTAGTGTTGATTTCAACAATCACTTTTTCAGCAAAAATTGCAAAACTTGCAGAGTTACCTACAGAAGTTGTTGGAATGATGCCACCATCTTCAGTGATTGCAACAGCTTCAATGATTGCAACATCAGGTTTTTTCAATTGAAGATTACGCATTTGTTCAACAGTTTCAGACAAGTGTTGATCGATGAACATTACTTCACCTTTGTTGATCGCTTTACGTAAAGTGTTATCAACTTGGAAAGGCAAACGACGTGCAAGCACACCAGCTTCTGTTAGTTGCTTATCTAGATCATTCCCCAGACTTGCACCCGTGATTAATGTGATTTTCAACGGGTTAGTTTGGGCTTGTTTAACTAGCGCTAAAGGAACAGCTTTCGCTTCACCTGCACGAGTAAAACCACTCATACCTACTGTCATACCATCTTGGATAAAAGTGGCAGCTTGTTCTGCACTCATGATTTTGTCATGGAGAGATGCTAAACGAATACGATCTAAAGACATGGTTTACGCTCAATTCTTGTTCAAAACTAGACGGATTGTACCGCCCTAAAAGTAAATTGTGCATGCCTCTAATGCTAAGGTCTAATTTTTTCAGTAAATGTGGGTATAAATTTTGGTGATGGTTTTTAAGTTGCTATTTTATAAGGAAATAATAGTGCCTGTTTGTTAAGCAAACAATACTGACTGTTTCTTTATTGAGCAATAGTTAAAAACGATCACTCAATGTTTGTTTAATCTTTTGAATTGGATTGTGATTTGGATTTTCTTCTGGCTCTACTGGGGAAATGGGTAAGGAAATAATTGCCTGTAAACCGCCTTCTGAACGATTGTGAATATCGAGTTGACCCTGATGAATATCGACAATTCTTTTTACAATAGCCAAGCCTAAACCACTGCCTTGTACAGTTCTTGCTGCATTTCCACGTACAAAAGGTTGCATCAGATCTGCAATTTGATCTTCAGGAATCCCTTCACCATGATCTGAAACACTGATTTTAATTTGCTCACCTTCTACATAGGCAGCCAGTTCAATTGGTTCAGCTCCATAGCGTTTTGAGTTGTTAATCAAGTTACCAATCAGACGTTTTAACGATAATGAGCGGGCTGTAATCGTTGGAATTTCATGTGGAGTAAAACGGATATCTAAAGGTTTAAACTGAATGCTGAGCTCTTGCAAAAGGCTATTTATATCCGTTTCTTGTAATTCTTCATCTGAACCATCACGCATATAAGAAATAAACTGATTTAAAATTGCATCCATATCCTCAACATCATAAATTAAGCCTTCTTTTAAAAAGTCTTCGTCAGGCATCATTTCAGCACTGAGGCGGATACGGGTCAGTGGGGTGCGTAAGTCATGAGAAATCCCTGCGAGCATGATTTGACGATCACGTTCAGTTTGCTCTAAGGTGTAAATCATATGGTTAAATGCTTGGTTTACCTCACGAATTTCTTGAGGTCCATGGTTGGTTTCCAGATAAGGCGCTTTTCCTGTTTTACTGTAGCTATTTGCTGCATTTTGCAAACGGCGTAATGGTCGATTTAATTGTCTAACCAAGGTCAAAATAATGGCTGCTGCAATGAGTGGAATACCCAAAAGCCAACCTAAAATGAGCTCAGGGCTGTAATTTGCATAGGTTTTTAATGGCTCACGGACCCAATTGCCATTCATTTCAGGTGTTTGTACCCAAATACGTGGGCTAGGTTTAAATTGGAAATACACAGTTACATCTTTCATATCGAGTTCTTGTGCTAATTGATGCTCGATACGATTAGTAAAAAAGTCAGCAATCACTTTATCTTTTACATTTGGATATTCTTTAGGGTCTGTGATGTATTCAACACCTACCCGCTGTTTTAGCCATTCATCAATATCAAGTTGAACTTCATCATGATAAATCTGCAAACGTGGATTATTCACCATTTCTAATTCAACTGCTAAAAAACGTGCATGTTGTTGAATTTCAGGTAAATATAAAGTTTTCCAAAAAAACCACAAAGACATAAATAAACTGAAAAATACGACAAATAAAACCAAAACTGTTGTGCGCATGGCTGCCGAACGCGGTTTGATTTTATCGAGGAAACGTTCCCAAGGAGTACGCTTCTTTTCTTGATAAGCCGAAAATTCTGAAAAAGCTTGTGGGTCGATTGGATCTAATTTCACAGTGGCATTCCAATGCTGTGCAATATTTTGATTGATTTCAGTGTAATGTACGTGGCGTGTAGGTCAAGATCAAATATGTTGGGTTGTGCTTGTTTCAGCCATTATTGATAGCCAATCGTAAGATTGAGATGATCTAGAGCTAAACTTAAAATAATAGAAATGAGCTTGGTTAAAATTAACTTATTAAATAAAATCAAAGTGCTTAAGCTAAATGCAAGTCATGATCTAATGATAAAAGTTGCTCAAATGCAAAACTATAATGATTGTTATTGGTAGAAATTGATCAACCTAAAAGCAAAAAAATGCTGATGATATTCAAACTAGAGAATAGGATCAGCACTTTTTTACATAGATTCATAGGGATGAATCAGAGTGACTTATTCAGCACCATCTGGAACAAAGACGTAGCCCACACCCCAAACTGTCTGAATATAACGTGCGCGTGCAGGATTTTCTTCAATCAAGCGACGTAAACGCGACACTTGAACATCAATAGAACGTTCCATTGCACCCCATTCACGACCACGCGCCAGATTCATCAGTTTATCGCGAGTCAAAGGCTCACGTGGATGCTGTACTAAAGCCTTGAGTACAGCAAATTCACCTGTCGTTAAAGTCACAACCTGACCTTCGCGCGTCAAGGTACGTGTAGATAAATCTAATGACCATGGACCAAATGAAACCACTTCAACATTTTGACTTGGTGCGCCTGGTACTTCACGCACTTGGCGACGTAAAACTGCACGAATACGTGCCAACAACTCATTTGGGTTAAATGGTTTTGGTAAATAGTCATCAGCGCCCGCTTCTAAGCCAGCAATACGGTCTGAGTCACTACCACGTGCGGTTAGCATAATGATCGGTGTGTCAATGTTAGATGAACGTAAACGACGACAAATGCTTAAACCATCTTCTACAGGAAGCATGAAGTCTAAAACAATCAATGAAAATAATTCACGTTGTAATAAACGATCCATTTGAGTGGCATCGTGGGCTGTTTTCACCACAAAGCCTTTATCTTCCAAGAAACGCTGCAAAAGGGTACGTAAACGCACATCATCATCGACAACTAAAATGCGTTCGACACGGTCAGTTTCATTTTGTACGACATCTGTATTTTCAGCAGGTACAACTAAACTCATGATGCACTCCCTTAATGTTGTAAATTATAAATATCGTAATCTCAGTATAATGCCTAAGTTCTTGTTAAGACTATGTATCAATTTGCTCAAAATTACAATTCTAAGCCTGTTTTTAAACCAAAAAACAACACCAAGCAATATTTAGAATGATTCTATGTTTATAAATAAAAAACGTGATCTATTGCAAACAAAATTTTCAATCATTTTAGTATAAGTATTTCTTTCAATAGATGTAATTGAAACTTTCTTGTCATCTGAAACCGTGTTGTGATATTGGAAATATTCATAAAACAAGAATGATTGAAATATATCACTAAAATAAACGATCATAGATGAGATTTTTTCTCATTTAAATGCAAGATCATCGCCTCTTTTGCCATGATTTAACTGCTTAAAATTGCTTTTCTGGACAAGAATAAAGAAAAAGAATGAGATAATCGAAGCTGTCAGTCACATTAAATAAAAATATAGATGATAAAATAATGCCAGAATTATGTGATTACATGATGAAAAAACCAGAAATATGACCTTTTATCAATTTTTTCACTACTAATTTGCAAAACAATTGTGGATTTTATGGTCTTGGTCTTTATAATCACTAACTTTTAGTCCTTATCCTTGTGGAATTAAACACGATGACTGACTTAGTTCAGCAGTTGGCAAGTGAGCTTGCCGTACGAACAAACCAAGTAGAAGCTGCCATTAAACTGATTGATGAAGGTTCTAGTGTTCCATTTATTGCACGTTACCGTAAAGAAGTAACGCAGGGTTTAGATGACATTCAACTACGTCAACTTGACACACGACTCGTTTATTTACGTGATTTATTTGAACGCCGTGAAAAAGTCATTGAGTCGTTAAAAGAACAAAACAAATTATCTGATGATCTACTTGCACGTGTGAATGCAGCAGAAACAAAAAATGCATTAGAAGAAATTTACGCACCGTACCGTCCAAAACGTACCAGTAAATCATTTAAAGCAAAAGAAGCAGGGCTTGGTGCTATTGCTGAAAAAATTATTGCAGAAAATGTTGATCCAACTGAAGCATTGGCAGATTTTAGCCATGAAGATTATGCTGATGTTGAAAGCCAACTTGATGCCATTCAGCACATTATTATCGATGATTGGGCGCAAAATATTGCGTTGACTACAGAGCTAAAAGCAACATTTGCAAAAACTGCGGTGCTAAAAAGCTTAGTGGCTTCAGATGAGAAAAAAGAAGTTGGTAAAAAATTCCGTGACTACTTCGATTTTTCTGAAAACTTAAATAAAGTCCCTTCACATCGTTTATTGGCGATGCTTCGTGGTCGTCAAGAAAATGTTTTAGGTTTAAAAGTGGATGGTGAAGACAATGCACCATTGACACGTATTGAAACTGAATATGATTTAGAGACTGTACAGCCACAATCTCGTCAGGATTTCCTAAAACAAACTGCGAAATTATTTTGGTTAGGTAAAGCTCGTCCAACGATTGAGCATTCATTGTTAACTGAAAAACGTCTTGCTGCCGAATCAGAAGCGATGGACGTTTTTGCAGAAAACTTACGTCATTTGTTACTTTCTGCACCTGCGGGTTCACGTACAACATTGGGTGTAGACCCTGGTATTCGTACTGGTGTGAAACTGGCTGTTGTTTCTAACTCAGGCGATGTGTTGGCACATAGCACGATTTATCCATTTGCGCCGAAAGAAGATAAAGAAGGTTCAATTACTGAACTTGCTCGTCTTTGCCGTGAATACAATGTCGATTTAATCGCCATTGGTAATGGTACTGCAAGCCGTGAAACAGAAGCTGTGATTGCTGAAATGATGGCTGCAAATGCTGATCTGAAAATGACTCGTGTGACTGTTTCTGAAGCAGGTGCGTCAGTTTATTCAGCGTCAGAATTGGCATCTGCTGAGCTTCCTGAACTTGATGTTTCGATTCGTGGTGCAGTGTCTATTGCACGTCGTTTACAAGATCCTTTAGCGGAACTTGTGAAGATTGATCCTAAATCGATTGGTGTAGGTCAGTATCAACATGATGTGAACCAAACCAATTTGGCAAAAACGCTCGATGCTGTGGTTGAAGACTGTGTGAATGCGGTTGGTGTTGATGTCAATACTGCATCTCCTGCAATTTTGGGTTATATCGCAGGTTTGAACAAAGCTATTGCACAGCAAATTGTGGAATTCCGTAAAGAAAATGGTCGTTTTGATAACCGTCAGGCATTGAAAAATGTGCCTCGTTTAGGTGAGCGTACCTTTGAGCAAGCGGCAGGTTTCTTACGTATTCAGGATGGTTCTGAGCCATTAGATGCATCTTCTGTTCACCCAGAGTCTTATGGTTTAGTGAACAAGATTGTTGAAGCAAAAGCAACAACAGTGAAAGACATCATTGGTAATACTGAAATTATCCGTCAGGTCAATGCTGAAGAATTTGTTGATGAAACAGTAGGTTTGCCAACGATTCAAGACGTATTAAGCGAACTGGAAAAACCAGGTCGTGACCCACGTCCAGAATTCCGTACAGCAAAATTCCGTGAAGACATTACCCAAGTCAGCCAATTGACCGAAGGTATGCAGCTTGAAGGTGTGATCACCAATGTGACGAACTTCGGTGCATTTGTTGATGTGGGTGTGCATCAGGATGGTTTAATTCATATTTCTGAACTTGCCAATGAATTCGTTTCTGACCCACACAAAGTGGTAAAACCTGGTCAAATTGTACAAGTTCGTGTATTGACTGTGGATGCTGAACGTAATCGTGTCAATATGTCGATGCGTCCTGAAGGTTCAGAAGCGCCAGCGAAAGCACCACGTCAAAAGCGTGAGTTTAACAATGCTAATGGCGAACAACGTGGCGAGCGTAAACCTCAGGGCAAACGTCCTCAAGGTGATCGTCCGCAACATGCACGCCATGACAATAAAGACAAAGCACCACGTCATGACAAAAAGCCTCAGGCAGCAAAACCACAGGAAAATAAAATTGGTGGTTTAGGTGCGTTATTGTTACAAGCAGGCATTAAAGGTTCTAAATAAGTAACAGAACTGTAGTGTAAAAAATGTTAAATAAAAAAGCCTCTTTTGAGGCTTTTTTATATTTTAGCTAAACTAATTCTTTAAAATTTCAATGATAAGTGGTTCAAATTTTTAGTAAAAAATGTTAAATTAATAAACAAAATAAATGAAAAGAGGGGGCATTTTTCAATTATGTTTTATTTTGATTAAACATATTAATTAAAAATAAATAGCCATTGTTATGTCATCAATTTTGCAATGGAACAAACACATTTTATATATTTTGACTTAAACAATAGAGAACAAAATGAGTCACGAATCTAGCGTTAATAAGAAGTTTTATCCGAGTGATTTACTTTCAGGATTAGTTGTTTTTTTAGTTGCTTTACCTTTATGTTTAGGAATTGCCAGTGCTTCTGGAGCACCATTGATTTCAGGCATTATTGCAGGGGTGATCGGGGGGATTGTTGTTGGTTTTTTAAGTGGCTCACATATTAGTGTATCAGGACCTGCCGCAGGTTTGGCTGCTATTGTATTGACGCAACTTGATCATTTAAATGGAAATTATCAAGCATTTCTATTTTGCCTTGTACTGGCTGGCATACTACAAATGGTTTTTGGGGTGTTGCGTGTTGGTACATTTTCAAATTTTATTCCAACAAATGTTATTTTGGGATTGTTAGCAGCGATTGGAATTATTCTTATTTTAAATCAATTTCCTATTTTGGTTGGATTGGAGATTAGCTTATTAAAAATGAGTTGGCTTGCAAATACTGAAAGCATTTTGAATAAATTTGATGCAGGCGCATGTTTAATCGGCTTAATCAGTATCGCAATTATTTTATTGTGGGACAAATCACCACTCAAAAAACTGCCATTACCTTCAGCATTGCTTGCAGTGATGGTGGCAGGTGGATTGAACTATTTATTTACTTTATTTGGCTCAAGTTTAGCTGTACGTTCTGAACATTTAATCCATTTACCCAATATTATCAGTGGTACTGAAACAATTTTTAGTTTTCCTGATTTTTCTTATTGGAATAATAGTGTGATTTATACAGGAGCAATTACTTTAGCTGTGGTTGCTTCTTTAGAAACATTACTGAATCTTGAAGCTGCCGATAAAATGGATCAGCAAAAACGTACCTCACCACAAAATAGAGAATTATTGGCGCAAGGTGTTGGTAATACTTTATCAGGCTTGATTGGTGGTATGCCGATCACCTCAGTGATTGTGCGTAGTTCAGTCAATGCGACCAGTGGTTCAAAGACCAAAAATTCTGCAATTTTTCATGGAGTTTTGTTGATTGTAGCGCTGTTAATTTTAACCCCTCTGATTAATTTAGTGCCACTTGCTTCCTTAGCGGCGATCTTAATTTTAACGGGTTTTAAGTTGGCAAGCCCTCATTTATTTAAGCGCTTATATTCACAAGGATGGAAGCAATTTCTTCCATTTATTGTCACTGTGGTTGCAATTGTTGCAACAGATTTGTTGGTTGGTATTATTATTGGTTTGGTGTTAAGTGCTGTGATTATTTTAAAAAATAATTTAAAGCGCGGTGTTCGTATTATTCATGAAACGCATTTACATGGTAAATTGACCCGTATTGAACTTGCACCGAATATTAGTTTTTTAAATCGTTCCGCACTGGTTTCTGCTTTAGATAAAATTCAGGATGGTGAAACGGTTATTGTTGATGCATCAAATACTTACTATATAGATCCTGATGTTTATCAAGTCATTAAAGATTTTAAAGATGAGAGAGCACAAAAACATCAAATTAATTTTAAATTGATTGGTTTCAAATCGCATTATCCAGAAATTGTAGAAGAAGAACTGGATATCAATGTTTCGACCTCTGAGGTACAGCGTCAGTTGACCCCATCGCAAGTATTGCAGTTGCTCAAAGAGGGTAATCAGCGTTTTGTGAATCATGAGCGTTTGCATCACAATATTGCACGTCAGATTCAAGTTACTTCGCAGTCTGGTCAGCATCCATTTGCGGCTGTTTTAGGCTGTATGGATTCACGTGCGCCAACAGAACGAATTTTTGATGTGGGGATTGGTGATTTATTTAGTTTACGTATCGCTGGTAATATTGCAGGGCAAAAGGTTTTGGGATCGTTGGAATTTGCTTGTAAAAGTAAAGGGTCAAAGCTGATTCTTGTGTTGGGGCATACTGACTGTGGCGCAGTGACTGCCGCATGTCAAATGTATCAACAAAATATGGATATTAAACAAGTTAAAGAGACACCAAATGTACAGTATTTTTTAAAACCAATTATGCAAGCTGCTGAAACTGTACATAAAGAAATGACAACGTATCAGTTAACTTCTAATTTTGTACATGCCGTTACTTTGACGAATGTTAAAAATAATATTGCTTATATTTTACAAAATAGTGATGTATTAAGAACAATGGTTGAGCAAGGTGAAGTGGGTATTATTGGTGGAATTTATGATGTAAATACAGGAAAAGTCGAATTTCTTTGATCTTAATGTGCTTCAAAAAAAACCGCCTGTAGGCGGTTTTTTTTAGATTTAAGAAAAAGAATATTACCAGTGCTCGCCCGGAAATAAACGCGCATATGCTTTTTGAACCAAATTCAATTTCTCTTGTTTACCTACCGAAGCACTTGAACTTGGGAATAAGTTAAAACCAATCGACATCAGTTTATTATTAATATCTGGTGCAATTGAATAAGTAATAGAGGCTAAACGTCCAAGATGGGTGGCAACTTTTTTCGGACGTTTTACAATCGCATATGCCACTAAGTCTGCTGCTTGTTCAGGAGAAAGCGTAGGCACATATTTATAGATTTTGGTTGGTGCAATCATGGGTGTGCGCACCAAAGGCATATAAACAGAAGTAATGGCAATTTTGTGTGAATGTACTTCAGCAGATAAACAGCGGCTAAAAGCATCTAAAGCAGCTTTGGAAGCGACATAAGCAGAAAAACGAGTCGCATTTGCTAAGACACCAATGGAACTGATATTGATGATCTGTCCATCTTTACGATGCATCATTTGCGGTAAAATATTCAAAACTAAGCGTACAGCACCAAAATAATTTAACTGCATGGTGCGTTCAAAATCATGAAAACGATCAACAGATTCGTGTACTGCACGACGAATTGAACGTCCAGCATTATTAATTAAAATATCAATATGATCTACAGAGGCGATAATTTGTTTAGATACCGCATCAATTGCATCCATATCATTTAAATCACATGGAAAAATATCAGCTTTTCCGCCATTGGCTTGAATATCGGCTTGGACTTCTTTCAGTGTTTCTTCTGTGCGCGCAACTAAAAGTACATGTGCTCCTGCTGCTGCAAGCTGTTTTGAAACAGTCAATCCAATACCACTCGATGCGCCTGTAATTAAAACGACTTTATCCTGTACTTTTTGTTGGAAAAGCTGTTGTAGTTTCTTATTCATATTTATTTCCCTGTAAATTAAATATGCAATGAAATTATGGGTGGGTGATCAATAAATTGAGCGGCAAGTTTAACCGAAAAAACAAGAAACACTATAAATAAATATATGAATACAAAGTAATTTTTAGAGTAAAAGCTCTATTTTTTAAATTTTTATAATAGAATGATCAACATACATGGAGTATAGCTAAAAAGCAAAAAAGACCTGAGTTCAGGTCTTTTAAGTGTGTGAAAATTATACTTTGTCGAGTGCTTGTGCCAAATCTGCAATTAAATCATCAATATGTTCAATACCGACAGACAAGCGCACCATATCAATGCTGACGCCCGCAGCTTTGAGTTCTTCTTCATTCAACTGACGATGGGTTGTTGTCGCAGGGTGGCATGCTAAGCTTTTTGCATCACCGATATTCACTAAACGTGTGAAAAGTTGCAGAGCATCAATAAAGCGAGTTCCACCTTCACGCCCATCCTGCACACCAAAGGATAAAATACCTGATGGTTTACCTTTGACATATTTTTGAGCTAAAGCATGCTGTGGATGATCGGTCAGACCTGCATAGTTGACCCATTTCACTTTAGGATGAGATTTTAAATATTCAGCGACTTTCTGAGCATTATAAGTATGACGCTCGATACGCAAGTTCAGTGTTTCCAAACCTTGCAGAATTAAAAATACACTGAGTGGACTGATTGCAGCGCCTGTATTACGTAGTGGTACAACACGTGCACGTGCAATATACGCCGCTTCGCCTAAAGCTTCCACATAGTTGACACCATGATAACTTGGATCAGGCGTATTCAGTACTTTAAAACGTTCAGGATATTTGCCCCATGGGAATTTACCACTGTCGACAATCGCGCCACCAATCGAGTTACCATGACCACCAATATATTTAGTCAATGAATGCACCACAATGTCCGCACCATGTTCAAATGGTTTGAGCAGGGCAGGTGTAGCAACGGTATTGTCTACGATCACAGGTACACCGTATTCATGGGCAATTTTTGAAATCGCTTCAAGGTCAATGATATTGCCCAATGGATTACCAATCGATTCAACAAAAACCAATTTGGTTTTTTCATCAATTAAGCCACGTAAAGCTTCAGGATTTTGATAATCGAAGAAACGAACTTCAATGCCTTGCTTTGGCAGGGTATGTGCAAACAGGTTATAAGTTCCTCCATAAAGAGTTGAAACTGATGCAATATTGTCACCTGCTTCCGCAATGGTCTGAATTGAATAGGTAATAGCGGACATACCCGAAGCCAAAGCCAAAGCCCCAATACCCCCTTCAAGTGCAGCAAGACGTTGCTCTAAAACAGCAGTGGTCGGGTTCATAATACGGGTATAAATATTGCCCTGAACTTTTAAGTCAAACAGATCTGCGCCGTGTTGAGTATCATCAAAAGCATAAGAAGTGGTTTGGTAAATAGGCACAGCCACAGCTTTGGTGGTGGCTTCTGGTGAATAGCCTGCGTGAATGGCGAGGGTTTCGTCCTTATATGTCATGGTTATATCATCTTCGTGAGTTAAATATAAAAATCAGTTTAGCATTTATGAATATGAAATAAAGCGCAAATATTGCGAATATTTATCACAAAAAATCATATAGATAATTATCCGTCATTAAATCATGTAAAGTGTTTAGTCGGTCAAGTTCTGTTTTAAATTTAAGCACAAGAATTGTTGTAACATTCTATGCCATATGAATGACATGCCTTATGTTTTCAGGACTTTCATCGTATAATGCAGCGATTGATTTTTTGCTCATTGAGCAGGGAGTTGGCAAATGCTTTGAATTTTAAAGCAGAATGCAAACTCCACCATTTGGTTTTCTATTGAGGAGTCCTGCGTGGCCCAATATATTTACACGATGAACCGTGTGTCGAAAATGGTTCCGCCTAAGCGCGAAATCTTAAAAGACATCTCTTTATCATTCTTTCCAGGCGCAAAAATTGGTGTGCTTGGTTTAAACGGTGCAGGTAAATCAACCTTACTCCGTATTATGGCTGGCGTAGATAAAGATTTCTCAGGTGAAGCACGTGCTCAACCGGGCATCAAAATCGGCTACCTTGAGCAAGAGCCACCTTTAGATGAAACAAAAGACGTGCGTGGTAACGTTGAAGATGGTTTACGTGAACCATTGGATGCTTTGGCACGTCTTGACGAAGTATTTGCTGAATATGCGGCTGAAGATGCTGACTTTGATGCACTTGCAAAAGAGCAAGAAAAGTTGGAAGCCATTATCCATGCGTGGGATGCACACAATATTGCAAACCAGATGGATCAAGCGGCTGCTGCATTAAACCTGCCTGCCTGGGATGCAGATGTATCTAAGTTGTCTGGTGGTGAGCGTCGCCGTGTTGCATTATGTCGTTTATTGCTTTCTAAGCCAGACATGTTGCTTCTGGACGAACCGACGAACCATTTAGATGCTTCATCTGTTGCTTGGTTAGAACGTTTCCTTAAAGATTTTGCGGGTACAATCGTTGCGATTACGCATGACCGTTATTTCTTAGACAACGTAGCTGAGTGGATTCTTGAGCTTGACCGTGGTATGGGTATTCCGTATCAAGGTAACTATTCTTCTTGGTTAGAGCAGAAAAATGCCCGCTTAGAACAAGAGAATAAGCAAGAAGAATCTTTTGCTAAAGCATTGAAAAAAGAACTTGAATGGGTTCGTTCAAATGCCAAAGGTCAGCAAAAGAAAAACAAAGCACGTATGGAACGCTTTGAAGAGCTTAACTCACGTGAATTCCAACAGCGTAACGAAACTTCTGAAATCTATATTCCACCTGGTCCACGTCTGGGGAATAAGGTTGTAGAAGTTGAAGGCATCAGCAAATCATTTGGTGATCGTACGCTTTATAAAGATTTATCATTCGTTGTACCACCTGCTGCAATTGTCGGCATTGTGGGTGAGAATGGTGCAGGTAAAACCACACTATTCCGTATGATGACGGGCGAGCAACAACCAGATACAGGTTCTGTGGTATTGGGTGAATCTGTTAAAGTCGCTTATGTTGGTCAGATTCGTGACACATTGGATAACAACAAAACTGTTTGGGAAGAAGTTTCAGGCGGTTTAGATATCTTACGTATCGGTGAATACGAAATTGCATCACGTGCATATATCGGTCGCTTTAACTTTAAAGGTCAAGATCAGCAAAAACGTGTAGGTCAGTTGTCAGGTGGTGAGCGTAACCGTTTACAACTTGCAAAAATCCTGCAAATGGGCGCAAACGTGATCCTACTCGATGAACCGTCAAACGACTTGGACATCGAAACCTTACGTGCACTTGAGGATGCGATTCTTATATTCCCAGGTACTGTGATGGTGATCTCGCATGACCGTTGGTTCCTTGACCGTATCGCAACACACATCTTGTCATTTGAAGGTGAAACACCTGAATTCTTCACAGGTAACTATGCCGAGTTTGAAGAATATCGTCGCAAACGTGATGGTGATGACCTTGTTGCTAAGCGTCAAAAGTATCGCAAAATTGGTGTTTAATCCCTTCTTTTGAAATTTAAAAAACCAGCCTTCGGGCTGGTTTTTTATGATATGAAATGATCAGTTTGAATGATCTATTAGCATCATCATGGTAAGCATCACAAAATAATGATTTTAAGAAGGTCGTATTATTTTTGAAATTTCATGCTGTGCTTCAAGATGACCTTGATCTGCTGCTAAATTTAACCATCTTAAAGCTTGTATTTCGTTTGAGTCTAGACCGAGCTGACCATTTAAGTACAACATACCAAGTTTAAATTGTGCGGTACTATAGCCTTGTAAGGCTGCATTTAAAAAATACCAAACGGCATTGCGTTGATAGCTATCTTGATTTTCCTCAAGTTTTAAATTAGAAATGGCTGAGAAGCTATTTAAAGACAAATGTTCAAAATATTTCGCACGTTGATAACTTAAAAAGGCTCCAGAAAAATGCTGCGCTTGTAGAGCAATACGTGTTGCTAAATAAGAAAGAATAGATTTTTTTATATGATTATGTAATTTATTAAAATCCATTTTATTGTACTCGCCAGACAATAAGTTATTAAATATGAGAAAGCAAAAAAATAATATTTTCGCTTTCTCAGATGTTTTTTTGGCAAATCTTATATTAAGCTTTGCCAAAGTAAGATTAATATTTTTATTTTAAAACTTTTTGCTTAAATTATTCTTGATATTGACCTATATCAGAATAATTAAATTCGTTTTATAACGATTATGAAAATGCTAATTGATTATATGCTTTTTTAAGTTCTTCCTTCGCAAAAGGGTGACCTTGGTGTGCTGCTTGTTCAAGCCATTTTTCGGCATGAATATAACTGCGATCTAAACCGAACTGACCATTCAAATAGTTCAATCCCATTTGATATTGAGCTTCTTGATCACCACGTAAAGCCGCACGTAGGTATCCCCACATGATGTTACGAGTATTTTGTTCATCTGCTAAAGCAGCGTGTAATGGGTACTTAATTGAGACCTCATCTTTCATATTGGTTGGAGCAATTGAATGTGATGAATTATTTCCCAAAAAGCGTTTTAAAATATGTACTAACATATAAACCTCCTTGCTAATCCATTAACAAAGCTATGAAATATCAAACTAGAAATTTAGTTTGTATATGTCTAATGTATCTATTTTTTTATGTTTTTCAAATAATAAATTGTAATTTGTCAATATATAAATGTATGAGTTTTTATATAAAAGGATAAAAGGTATGTAAATTAATTGAATATTCAATCAATTAAAGTGCATTATATAAAGCAGTAAGACTTAAAAATGGTATTTAATCAGTTTATTTAAGTAGAAAAAATTGTAAAATAAATCATAAAAAATATGATTTTAAATATTATATCTTATTATTTTGTAATATTTTTTTATTTAAATTTAACTTGAGGTTAAATTTTTATTTAAAAAAACAGTGACTTATATTTCATTTATCTATAAAAACGTGAATAAGAACATGAATGAAAAAGGTTGAAATTTAATCATTGGAAATGGTTTATTTTAAATATTGAAGCGCTACAATCAAAGTGGTTTAAAAAAGATCTATCTATATGAATTTTAGTTGAGGAAGATCAATGGCTGAGCATCATGGGCATGATCATAGTCATGCAGTCGTTACCGAAGAAAATGCAAAAAAACTGACTTTTGCACTCATACTCACCACCACTTTTTTAATTATTGAAGTGATTGCTGGATTTATAACGCAAAGTTTAGCGTTATTGTCTGATGCAGCACATATGTTTACTGATGCAGCAGCACTGGCGATTGCTTTGGTGGCGATTAAAGTGGGTAAGTTACCTGCGGATGATAAGCGAACTTTTGGTTACCAGCGTTTTGAAATTTTAGCTGCTTTATTTAATGCATCTATGTTGTTTATGGTTGCAATTTATATCCTTTATGAGGCTTTTCAACGTTTTAGCAATCCTCCTGAAATTCAAAGCTTAGGCATGCTCGTCGTTGCCGTTGTAGGATTAATCATCAATTTAATTTCTATGAAAATACTCATGTCGAGTGCCAAAGACAGCTTAAATGTCAAAGGTGCTTATTTGGAAGTTCTGAGTGATGCTTTGGGTTCGGTGGGTGTGATTATCGCAGCGATCTTGATTTATTTCACTGGATGGGTATGGCTAGATACCATGATTGCAGTATTGATTGGTTTTTGGGTTTTACCTCGAGCATGGGTGTTGTTAAAGCAAAGTATCAATATCCTGTTAGAAGGTGTACCTGAAGAAATTGATATTGAAAAATTACGACAAGATTTATTGGCTTTAAAAGGGGTTGAGAATATTCACCAACTGAAAGTCTGGGCGATTACATCAAAAAATATCCATTTAACGGTTCACCTTTTTGCACCAAAAGCAGATCGTAACTTACTTTATCAGGAAGCTTTAGAATTACTTAGTCATGAGCATGGTATTACTGAAATGACTTTGCAAATCGAAGATGATGCTTGTGCTGT
The DNA here is from genome assembly GCF_030329325.1 of Acinetobacter sp. 226-1. NCBI lineage: Bacteria > Pseudomonadati > Pseudomonadota > Gammaproteobacteria > Moraxellales > Moraxellaceae > Acinetobacter > Acinetobacter sp. 226-1. The sequence continues at coordinate 365,757 of NZ_JACANU010000003.1, read as the reverse complement.
GCATTCACATCAGCCTGATATAGCGCATGATCAAAAAGATTCTGGACACTCACATCCACATTAAGTTGATGTGAGTCTTTATTTTTATAGATTAAATATGCCAATCGTGCTGGCATTCACGACATTTCCAGTGTTTGTTGGCACTCATAAATGATTGCATGGAGATTTTAAAATCGGGTAGATCGCGCCAGAAAAAAATCCCTGCAACAACACAAAGTAAAAAAACGACTACAGTTGCAATTTGTAGGGTTTGACCTGCGCCATTGCCAAATAACCATAATGCAATACTGATAATGACCAAGAGTAATAAAACAAAAATTGCTGGAATTAAGACAACAAGGCTTTTAGGTACAACAGGGCGTACTGCTGGGGTTTGTGCATCAGCAACAGGTAAAATTTTAGGGCTTTGACATTTTGGGCAACGATACTGCATTACAACTCCACAAATATTTTATTATTTTGATTTTAGCGGATTGTCATCAAAATCAAAAATTTTTGGCAATAAAAAAGCCACTGAATATGTCAGTGGCTTTTTTGAATTTGGCGTTCCTACGGGGATTCGAACCCCGGTTACCGCCGTGAAAGGGCGATGTCCTAGGCCTCTAGACGATAGGAACTTGTGAGGCAACAGGATAAGTTTTTCAACCGTCTCTCTGTATGGGCGCTATATTAGGGATATAATGCTCATGCGTCAACTAAAAAATAACTTATGCTTCATCAACTGCATCATTTTTCGGCAATTTTAAGCTTTCATTGAGTTTTTCCCACACTTTTGCTTCTTTTTTGCTCGGGCCACCAACAATTTCTAAAGCATGGCGTAAACGAGCAAAGGTAAGATCAGGACCTATAGTTACCATAGATTGCATTACTGGGGTTGATGAAGTTGAACCTGCAATGGCAATAAAGAATGTTGGCATAAAGTCACGTAGTTTAATTTCCATTTGGTTTGCCAAGTCCATTAAGGTTTGGCTCACCGTGTCATTATTCCATGTGAACATACTTTCTAAACGCCAAATTGCAAATTGTAAGCTTTGACGAACTTGTTCTTCAGAGAGTTTTTTACTTGCAAACTGTTCTTTGCTAATCGTTGGAAATTGGTTGAAATAGAAACCTGCCCAATTGACTGCTTCAGAAAGTAAATTAATACGAGGCTGAATTGCAGCAGCAATATCTTCTAAAGTTTGACGGTCAGATTTCCATGCCAATAAGGTATTTAAAAGCTCAGCAGGACTTAAGCCTTTGATCCATTGACCATTCAGCCAATTGAGTTTTTCAACATCAAAAATTGGACCACCAAGCGACACACGTTGAATATCAAAATGCTCAATCATTTCAGCTAAAGTAAATTTTTCGCGCTCATCTGGCATTGACCAGCCCATACGTCCTAAATAATTCAGCAAGGCTTCTGGTAATACACCAATATTTTTATAGTAGTTGATAGAAGTTGGATTTTTACGTTTAGAAAGTTTAGATTTATCTGGATTACGCAGTAAAGGCATATGGCACAGTACTGGCATTTCCCAACCAAAATATTGGTAAAGTAATTGATGTTTTGGTGCGGATGGAATCCATTCTTCACCACGAATAACATGTGTGATTTCCATTAAGTGGTCATCAACTACGTTTGCAAGATGGTAAGTGGGTAAGCCATCTGTTTTAAGTAGAATTTGCATATCCACTTGTGCCCATGGAATTTCCACTTCACCACGTAGTAAGTCATTAAATTTGCAAATTCCTTCAGTTGGAATTTTCATACGAATAACGTGTGCTTCACCTGCCGCTAAACGACGCTGAACTTCTTCTTCTGATAATAATAAGCCACGACCATCGTAACGAGGCATTTCACCACGTGCTTGTTGTTCTGCACGCATTTGGTCTAGTTCTTCAGTCGTTGCAAAACAGTAAAAAGCATGACCTTTTTCAACTAAATCAAGTGCATATTGCTTGTAGATTCCCATGCGTTCAGATTGGCGATAAGGTGCATGTGGTCCACCAATATCTGGACCTTCTGACCAGTTAAGACCTAACCAACGTAAAGAATCTAAAATCATTTTTTCTGATTCAGGTGTTGAACGTAGTTGGTCAGTATCTTCAATACGTAGAATAAATTCACCGCCATGTTGCTTTGCAAAACAAAGGTTAAACAAGGCGATATATGCTGTTCCTACATGAGGGAAGCCTGTTGGAGAAGGTGCAATACGAGTACGGATGGTCATAATCAACTATTATTCAGAATGTAAATTAGGGCTATTATAACGAAAAAGCCCAATCGCTTAAGGGTTAATTCACCAATAAACAATCGGGCATATTCATTCTTTGGGGGAGAATAACTTAGAACACTAAAATATATTTAAATTAAGAGTTATGTGGCTGAAAAATTGCTTGTACAAAACGTGAAAAGCGTTGATGTTGCTCTGCTAAAAAGTTTTGCGAAGCTGTTCCTTTTAATGATGCAAAAACTTTAAGCTCGTCTTGGGTCGAGATTAATTTATTGTCACGTTTTTGCTGACTTAATGCTTTTTCAATTGGAGATTGTTTTTCACTAATCACTGAAGATGAATTAACAGGTGTTGGATTTGTTGAAATCGCAGCTGCTTGAGTGACTTGTACGCTTAAGCCTAAAGTAAGACCTAAAGCAAATAATTTTAAGCTATGTTGTTTCATTGTCATATCCCCCCACCAAGGACATTATTCTTCATTAAGATTTTTCTCTTACGCTGCTATTTTAACCATAAATAGTCACAATATGTACAATAGCGTCACATATTATTACAAAAATGACATTATTGGGCAGTTTGAATCAAAATTTGCTGTTCAATTGTAAGAGCGCACTATTATTAGCAAACAAATGTGTATTTATTGTGAAGGAATATACATTTTAGCTGCAACTTTTCAAAGTTCTATTTTGTATAAATAAGTCTGTATAAATGATATCTAAATAATAGATATAAATCTTATTTATTGATATAAGTTTATGATTGTAAGGTGAAAAAATAAATAATAAAGTGCTAAAAATTAAATTTAAAATGTGAATTGAAATGAAAAAAATTATACTTGTAAGTTTGTTGAGTTTTGTCGGGCTAAATAGTGTCAGTGCATATGCTGCAAAAGATTTCTTAAATGTTTCTTATGATCCTACACGTGAATTTTATCAAGAATATAATAAAAGTTTTGGGCAGTTTTGGAAGTCTAAAACAGGGCAGGATATTGAATTTAAACAATCACATGGTGGCTCTGGTAAACAAGCACGTTCTGTGATTGATGGCTTACAAGCTGATGTAGTAACTTTGGCTTTAGCAAATGATATTGATGAAATAGTGAAAGCAGGATTAATTGAAAAAGATTGGCAAAAGGAGTTTCCAAATAATTCTGCACCTTATACATCCACAGTGGTTTTTTTAGTGCGTAAAGGTAATCCTAAAAATATTAAAGACTGGAATGATTTAACCAAACCTGGTGTGGAAATTATTACACCAAATCCTAAAACAGGTGGAGCACCACGTTGGATTTATTTATCAGCTTGGGGTTATGCGCTGAAGCAACCAGGTGGTAATGATGTAAAAGCACGAGAATTAGTGAAAAACTTATATAAAAATGTCAAAGTTTTAGATTCGGGTGCACGTGGCTCTCTAACAACATTTGCTGAACGTGGCATAGGTGATGTTTTATTATCTTGGGAGAATGAAGCAATTTTGGCGACTTCAGGACCAGATAAGGATAAATATCAAATTATTTATCCATCTATTTCAATTTTGGCAGAACCTTCTGTGGCAATTGTTGATAAAAATGTTGATAAAGATGGCAATCGTAATTTAGCCAAAGGTTATTTAAACTATTTGTATTCACCACAAGGGCAAGAATTGGCGGCGAAATATCATTTCCGTCCTCGTAATGCTCAAGTTGCTGCAAAATATGTAGCGAAATTTCCAAAAATTAAATTATTTACAATCAATGATGTATTTGGAGGATGGGCGAAAGCGCAGCAAACTCATTTTGTGAATGGTGCGATTTACGATCAAATTTCATCTGAAAAGTAAATAAAAATTTTAAGGCGAGACTGGCAAAACAGAATATTTCTATATTCTGTTTTTGTATAAGTAAAGCTGAAAAACCTATAATGTGGATATATAATAATTTTGATTGGATTTTTATAAATAAAACAAACAATTAACACTTTAGTAATCTATAAAGTGAATTTGCTTTTTAAATTATTAAATTGCGGTTTATCTCTTGATTTCATATATTTATCATAATTCAAGATTTTAATGCTGAAACGTCATGAAAGCTCAAATTAAGACATGGCTGCAAGTTGCATTACTTGCAACAGGTGTTGCTGTTACTTCAAATGCAACCCAAGCAGCCGATCGTCAATTTTTAAATGTATCTTATGATGCAACACGTGAATTTTACGATGAATTTAATAAGTCTTTTGGTGCATATTGGCTTAAAAGAACAGGTAAAACTGTTGATTTTAAACAGTCTCATGGTGGTTCAGGTAAGCAAGCACGTGCAGTTGTCGATGGTCTAAATGGTGATGTTGTCACTTTAGCCTTAGCAAATGATATTAATGAAATTGTAAAATCAGGTCAGATTAATGCGGGTTGGGAAAAAGAGTTTCCTTATAACTCAGCACCTTATACTTCAACGATCGTTTTTATGGTACGTAAAGGCAATCCTAAAAATATTAAAGATTGGACTGACTTAACAAAATCAGGTGTGCAAATCATTACTCCAAATCCAAAAACAGGTGGCTTACCACGTTGGATTTATTTATCTGCATGGGGATATGCTTTAAAACAACCAGGTGGTAATGATACGACTGCTCGTGATTTTGTTTCTAAAATGTACCATAACGTAAAGGTGATGGATCCTGCGGCACGTGCATCTATGACAACTTTTGCTGAACGTGGCATAGGTGATGTATTACTGACTTGGGAAAATGAAGCCATGATCAGTAAAAAAACCTTGGGTGATAAGTTTGATATTGTGTATCCATCTATGTCAATTTTAACTGAGCCATCAGTTGCAATTGTGGATAAAACAGTCGCAAAAAATGGAAATAAATGGTTAGCAACAGGTTATATCAACTATTTATATTCTCCAATTGGTCAGGAAATGGCGGCAAAACATTTTTATCGTCCACGTAATGAAAAAGTTTTAGCAAAATACGCAAAACAATTTCCTGCATTAAAAACATTTACCATTGATGAAGTTTTTGGTGGATGGGCAAAAGCACAACAGACACATTTTGTAAATGGTGGTGTGTTTGATCAGATTTATAATGCAAAACGTTAATTTTTAGGCGTTTTAAACCTCCATACGTGGAGGTTTTTTATTTGATAAATTGAGTCGGAAAAATAGTGAAAAACAGATAGGCATAGAAGGGTGATCAGCGTGTTAAATTGCATCATTGAGCTGAAATACAGTGAAGCCTAGCTAAAAAATCACTTTAAAACGGTTTTCTCTATAAAAAGTAATATTTCCCTACAAAAAGTCGTTTGGAGCTTTTACAAAACAAGGTAATAATGTGCAGTTACTTTTTTGATTGAATTGAAAGCATAGTTATGTCCCATATTTCTGTATTACTCCATGAAACAGTTGATGCTTTACTCGCAAATCGTAATACGGGGATCTATGTAGATGGGACATTTGGACGAGGTGGACACACCCGTTTATTGCTCTCAAAATTAGATGAAAATGCACGTGTTTATGCCTTTGATAAAGACCCACAAGCTTTAGAAGTTGCATATCAACTTGAAAAAGAAGATCCACGTTTTAAAATTATTCATGCCAGCTTTGCAGATTTACAACAAGAACTGAATCAACTTGATATTTATCAAGTGGATGGTGTTATGGCAGATTTAGGGGTGTCATCGCCACAGTTAGATCAAGCAGATCGTGGCTTTAGTTTTATGAAAGATGGACCCCTAGATATGCGTATGGATAACTCTCAAGGACAAACTGCTGCTGAATGGTTGGTTGAAGTTGAGGAAGAGCATTTAGCCAATATTATTTTTCAGTATGGCGAAGAACGTTATAGTCGTCGTATTGCAAGAGCAATTAAAAATGCAGGTTATATTGAAACAACAGGACAATTGGCTGAAATTGTAAAAGTTGCTCATCCAAAGTGGGAAAAAAATAAACATGCTGCAACACGTACTTTTCAGGCGATTCGTATTGAAATCAATAAAGAATTAGAAGATGTACATTTATTCTTACCCCAAGCGGTAGATTTGTTAAAAGATCATGCACGTTTAGCCGTGATTAGTTTTCATTCTTTAGAAGATCGAATTATTAAGCAATTTATTCAAAAGGAATCAACATTAGCAGAAGATAATGGCTGGGGCTTACCACAAAAAGTGCAAGATACACGTAGATTGAAAAAGGTTGACCGAATTCGTGCAAGTGATGCAGAGGTGAAAGAAAATCCTCGTTCACGTAGTGCTTGGCTTCGAGTTGCAGAACGCTTAGAACATAAAGGCGCAGAATGAAAGAAGAAATTGTAGAAGAGCAAAGCCATCGACTTGCAGTTAAAAAAACGATTCTATACACAATTTTAGTGATTGCTGTATTAGTGAGTGCATTTATGGTTGTACTGCAAGTATTTGCTTATCGTCATGATTTTCGTGAATTGAATGGTTATATGCGTGAAAGGGAAACGATTAATGCAGAGTGGGGACGTTTGTTGATTGAACAACAAACCTTTGGTGCAACAGCACAAATTGGTACACGTGCAGTGACTCAACTTAGAATGTATTCTCCTCCTGCTGCGCAAACCGTCGTGATTTCATTACCGTCCGAAACTGAGCAGAAGAAATAGGCAAGCTGTTATGGTAGATAAGCAAAGCAAGCAAACACGTCAGCCGAGAAAAAAACAGCAGTCTATTTCAGCTAAGCCTTCTGTTGCTGTAGACATGTGGCGTTATTATTTGATGTGGGCTGTGGTCTTACTGTGTTTTATTATGTTGGTTGGTCGAGCTTTTTATGTGCAAGTCATTAATAAAGACTTTTTACAAAATAAAGCGAATGCCAATATTTTAAGAACAGAAAAGTTGAAGGCGATGCGTGGCGTGATCAGTGATCGTCATGGTGTGCCTTTAGCAATTAGTACGCCAATTATGAAAGTGGTGATTGATCCACGTGAGTATTTTGAGACTAAAGCGCAGTTTGAAAAAGTCACAGAAGAACTGAAAAAAACACCTGAAAGTCGTAAATTAAAACGTCAATTACCTGATGAAAATTTAAATTTAGATGAACTTGCTGATGCAGTCGGCATTGATCGTGCTGATTTAAAGAAAAAATTGGCAGAGCGTCCGCGTTCTCGTTATTTGGTATTAAAAAAAGAAGTTCCACCACCTCAAGCTGACTTAATTACTGAGCGTAAATTTGCTGGCGTTTATTCGGAAAAAACCTATAAGCGTTATTATCCACAACCTCAACCGAATGCGCAGATTATTGGACTGACCAATAGTGAAGGCACGGGTATTGAGGGGCTAGAAATGCAGCTTAATACGCGTCTGGCAGGTGAAGATGGTGAACAAAAGATTTCCCGTGATAAACATGGTAATCGTATTACGATTCCTGAAGTAGTCAAAGAAGTTAACCCAGGTGAAAATATCACGCTGAGTATTGACTCGCGTTTACAATATATTATGTATCGTGAATTGACAGCCGTTGGTGTAGCCAATAATGCACGTTCAGCTTCTGCAATCGCAGTCGATGTAAAAACAGGTGAAATCTTAGCGATGGGCAGTTGGCCATCTTATAATCCAAATGATAAAAATGGATTAAAAAACAAAGATGCTATGCGTAACCGTGGTGCAATTGATATGTTTGAACCAGGTTCAACCATGAAGCCATTTACAGTTGCGGCAGGTTTGGAAAGTGGCAAATACACACCAAATTCTATTGTTAATACCAGTCCAGGTTCAATGCGTTTAGGTTCACATACCATTCGTGATACGCATAACTATGGTTCACTGACAGTAACAGGGGTGATTATTAAGTCATCTAACGTTGGGTCAGCAAAAATTGCATTATCTTTACCGAAAGAAGCATTACCAAGTTTCTTTAGAAAGGTCGGTTTTGGTCAGCGCTCAGCAGTAAAATTCCCTGGTGAAAGTGGTGGTTTAGTATTACCGCCAAGTAAATTAAACTCTTCACAAATTGGAACTATGGCTTATGGCTATGGTCTAAATGCAACAATTTTACAGTTGGCACAAGGTTATGCCATGTTGGCAAATCATGGTGTTGAATATCCATTAAGTTTATATAAGTTGGATGATCAACCTCAAGGCAAACAAGTGCTTGAGCCAAAAATTGCTGATGATGTGTTGTTAATGTTAGAGCAAGTCACCATGCCTGGTGGTACAGCAAAACAAGCCAATATTCCAGGTTATCGTGTTGGCGGTAAAACAGGAACAGCACATAAATTACGTCCTGATCATCGTGGTTATTCAAATACGGAATACCGTGCTTTATTTGCTGGGGTTGCACCAATTAGCGACCCACGTTTAGCAATTATTGTCGTCGTAGAAAACCCACGTGGGCAATATTATGGTGGTCTCGTTGCAGCCCCTGTTTTTGCAAAAATTATGCAAGAGTCTTTGCGTTTATTGAACGTGCCTCTTGATAAACCTTTAGATTCTGTAAATCCATCCAAATAGGTGAATGATGATTCATTTCCAAGACATTAATGATGTTGAAAACCCAAAAGCTTGGATGTCTGAGCCTTTTCATGGATTTAGTCTAGACAGCCGTGAGATTCAGCAAGGGCAAATTTTCATTGCTTTAACCAGTTATTCTCAGCCTGAAAAAACGCTCCAATTTGCACAGTCTGCTTTACAAAATGGTGCTTTGGCAGTGATCAGTGAGACTGATCTTGGGATTGAAAATGCATGGATTTGTCCTGATGTGCGTCAGTGTATGGGGCAGTGGCAAAAACAGTATTTACAAGCAACACAGCCTGTACAGACAGCGCATATTTTAGCTGTGACTGGAACCAATGGTAAAACCACAATTTCTCGTTTGGTTGCAGAATTGTTGATGTTGCAAGGCAAAAAGTGTGCTGTGATGGGAACGACAGGCAACGGCATTTTACCGAATCTTGAGGCATCTTCACACACCACACTCGATGCATTGCAAATGCAAAATTCGTTGCATCAATTTGCAAAAAATGGTGCAGAATTTGTGTCTTTGGAAGCCAGTTCACATGGTTTGGAGCAAGGGCGTTTAAATGGCTGTGAGATTGAAATCGCTGCATATAGCAATTTGAGTCGAGATCATCTTGATTATCATGGAACGCTTGAGGCTTATGCTGAAGCCAAGTCATTATTGTTTAAGTTTGCTACTTTAAAAGTGGCTGTCATCAATATGGATGATGCGCATGCAGATGTGATGCTCAATGCAGCAAGCAGTAATTTATCACATCCTAAAGTATTGACTTATTCTACTTCTAAAGCTGCCGATTATCAGGTTTTTGGTATTAAGTACAGTCTGGAAGGGGCATCTTTTCATTTAAAGACAAGCAAAGGTGAATTTACGGTGAATAGTCCTTTGCTTGGACATTTTAATATTGAAAATCTAGTTGCCAGTCTAATTGTGGCAGAGCAGGCAGGTTTTGATCTGAAACAGTTGATTGCAGATGTACCCAAGCTCAAAGGTGCGCCTGGACGTATGCAGGTGATTCGTGATGCAGATCGTTTGTTTGTGGTGGATTATGCACATACGCCTGATGCACTGACACAGGTGTTAAAGACACTGAAACGTCATGTTGAAAATCAGTTATGGGCGGTGTTTGGTTGTGGCGGTGATCGTGATCGTGGCAAGCGTCCATTGATGACTAAAGCCGCTTTGGAACAAGCCAATCCGATCATCATCACATCAGATAATCCGCGTACTGAAGATCCTGAACAAATTTTTGCAGATATGAAACGTGATGTTGACTTTAGTCAGCATGATGTTCATGAAATCCGTGATCGTCGTGAAGCGATTAAATATGCGGTAAAACATGCCCAATCAGGCGACATTGTTGTGATTGCAGGAAAAGGGCATGAAGATTATCAGGAAATTGATGGCGTACGTCATTGGTTTGATGATGTCATTGAAGTGCAGTCTGCAGTAGATATGCATCGTCATAAAACAAATTCTCCAGCTCAGTAGGAATAGAGATGCACACCTCGACCACCAGTACTGTGCCTTTAGAGCCATGGTCAGCAGCTGAGCTTGCTGAAGCGACTCAAGGTTATTGGTATTTAGACAAAGCACCCCAAGGTGAAATAAAACGTATTTTGACAGATTCGCGTGATGCCGAATCAGGTGATGCATTTCTTGCGCTTAAAGGTGAGCGTTTTGATGCACACAACTTTGTGGCACAAGTAGCACAAAATGGTTGTCAGGTTGCCATTGTCAGCCAACCTGTCGAAGCCAATATTTGTCAACTTGTGGTTGCAGATACACGCTTGGCTTTGGGGCATTTAGGGGCATTCCGTCGTGCTCAGCACACACAGTTGAAAGTGATTGCATTAACGGGCAGTAGTGGTAAAACCACCACCAAAGAAATGTTGGGCAGTATTTTTTCACGTCTGGCACCGACCTTAATTACCCGTGGTAATTTGAATAATGATCTGGGTGTGCCAATGATGCTTTTAGAGCTTCGTGCTGAGCATCAGTATGCTGTGATGGAACTCGGTGCAAGCCATCAAGGTGAAATTGATTACACCTCGAAGCTTGTGCAACCACATGTTGCAGGTATTTTAAATATTGGTACTGCCCATTTGGGCGAGTTTGGCGGTCGTGATGGTATTTGCCGTGCCAAGTCTGAAATTTATGCGCATATAGATTTAGCAGGCACTTCAATTGTTCCTGCTCAGGATGATTTTACCGATATCATTCGCCAAGCTGTAAAAACTGAACAGGTGCTTAGCTTTGGTCAGGGCGGTGATGTTTTTGCAACTGATGTGCAATTACATGCTCAAGCAGCCACATTTACACTCAATACACCTCAAGGCACACGAACAGTGAACCTACCGTTTGCAGGTGAGCATAATGTACACAATGCCGAGGCTGCGACTGCTTTTGCTTTGGCAATTGGTGTGGCTTTGGATGATATTGTTATCGGACTTGAGCAAGCACAAGGTGCAAAAGGTCGACTAAATTTCATTCAGAAAGACAATTACTTGTTTATTGATGACACTTATAATGCTAACCCGACTTCAATGCGTGCTGCGGCTGAGGTCTTGGCACAGCAAGATGGCATCAAAGTCATGGTGATTGGAGATATTGGAGAATTAGGGGCTACGGCTGCACAACAACATTATATGTTGGGTCGTGACCTTGTTTCGGTTAAAGGAATTAACTTTGTGGTTGCAGTGGGTGAGTTTTCACCTGCAATCCAAGAGGGTGCACGTAGCACGCAATATGGTAAAAAATTGCAGGCGTTTTTAACGCAAGCGCAAGCATTACCCCTTTTAATGAGTTTAATTGAGACACATCAACCGCAGTCCATGAGTTTCCTGTTTAAAGGTTCTCGTTTTACCCACATGGAAACGTTGATGACTGACTTGATGGAGAAAGTTTAATGCTGTTTTGGTTGTTTCAACATTTGGCAGGCTATGAGAATGCCTTTCAAGTGGTTCGGTATTTGTCATTACGTGCCTTGCTCAGTGTCTTAACTGCACTTGCAATTGGTTGGGCTTTAGGTCCTGTGATGATCCGTAAACTACAAGCTTTAAAATATGGTCAAGCAGTCAGTTCTTTTGCACCAGAAAATCATGCGAAGAAAATGGGTACACCAACCATGGGTGGGATTTTAATCCTATTGTCCATTGGGATTAGTACTTTACTTTGGGCAGATTTATCCAATCCTTATGTCTGGATTGTCTTGGGCGTGATGGTGATTTTTGGTGCTGTGGGTTGGGCAGATGACTGGATCAAAGTGCGTTATAAAGACAATGCTGGTCTACCTGCAAAGAAAAAGTTTTTCTGGACATCGGTAGGTTCATTAGGTGCAGGTATTGCTTTATATATCATTTCAACGCAACAGGAAAATCCTGTACATGCAGCGAATATGTTGGATTTACTGATTCCATTCTTTAAAAACCTCAGCATTCCTTTATCATCAATTCCACTAGGTATTGGCTTCATTATTTTCACTTATTTAGTGATTAATGGTGGATCAAATGCAGTCAACCTAACCGATGGTTTAGATGGGTTAGCAATCATGCCGATCGTACTGGTTGCAGCAGGTCTGGGCGTATTTGCTTACTTGGCAGGTGATATTCGTTTTGCCAATTATTTACATATTCCTTATGTAAAATATACCTCAGAACTTGTGATTATCTGTGCGGCAATGATTGGTGCAGGTTTGGCTTTCCTTTGGTATAACGCACATCCTGCACAGGTGTTTATGGGCGATGTTGGCGCATTATCACTCGGTGCGATGCTCGGTACAATTGCGGTCATGGTTCGCCAAGAAATCGTATTTGCGATCATGGGCGGTGTATTTGTCGTAGAAGCAATTTCGGTATTCCTACAAATCGGTTCATTGCGTATGCGTAATAAACGTGTGTTTTTAATGGCACCTTTGCATCACCATTATGAGAAAAAAGGCTGGCGTGAAACCCAAGTCGTGATCCGTTTCTGGATTATTACAATTATGCTGGTAGTTTTAGGTCTAATGACTTTAAAATTGCGTTAAGCAAAAGTTGTTGAAGAGAGTCGGCATCTGCCGACTTTTTTTATGGCTTTAAAATGAGTTTGGAGAAGGTTTTGAAACAAATCAGGAATGTGTTGATGTGCCCCGTATGCCGTGAAGCACTCAGCTTAACTGAACGCACATGGCGCTGTATAAATAATCATAGCTATGATGTTGCTAAACAAGGCTATGTCAATTTGCATGTGGTTCAGCATAAACACAGCAAAAATCCGGGCGATACACCTGAGTCTGTTCAAGCCCGCCGTGCATTTTTAAGTGGTGGTTTTTATGCACCGCTACAACAAAGTGTCGTCAATAAGATCCGTGCTTTACGTATTGAAAACTTACTCGATATCGGTTGTGGTGAAGGCTATTACACCGATGCGATGCAACAGGAAGTCATGCAATGTGTGGGTGTGGATATTGCCAAAAATGCAGTTCAAGTCGCAGCTAAACTCAATAAAGAAGTGGATTGGGTCGTCGGTACTGGCGCAACTTTACCTGTATTAGATCATTCAATCGACCTATGTACCAGTTTGTTTAGCCCAATTCCACAAGAAGAAATTTTGCGTGTATTAAAACCTGAAGGCTATTTAATGGTGGTCACACCTGCACCAAATCATTTATATGCGATGCGTGAAGCGTTGTTTGATGAAGTGAATGCCCATGATCCGCATAAATTTGTGGAACAGTTACAAGCACATTTCACTTTGGTTGAGCAACCGATTGTAGAATCTACATTTGAGTTGGATCAGACACAATTAAAAAATTTAATTGCAATGACCCCATATGCCTATAAAGCCAAGCCTGAAAAACGCCAAGCGCTTGAGCAGCTTGAAAAGATCAGTCTGACTGCGAGTTTTCAGGTGTATTTATTTCAGAAAAATTGATGTGATTTTTAAAATGTCTTAAAAGCATTGGCTTGGAAATGACAATCATCAGGTGCTTAAGTCGTCATTATTGGTCAAATATTTGATGGATGCTTAAGTACCTAAAAATAATAACAACATACATCACATAAATACATTTCTAATGGTGGCTGTTATTCCCGCCAAGTAGGGCGTAATAATTTATATGAAGATTTGGATAAATCATCTAAAAAGGTATTAGGTTTTGATAAAATCATCGAAAATTATTTTGGATTTTCTATGACCAACCTCCCATGCCCCTGCGGTTCACCTCTATATAGCGAATGCTGTCAGCCTTTACATCTAGGACAGAAAAAAGCCGAAAGTGCCGAACAACTCATGCGTTCACGCTATAGTGCATTTGCAATGCAAGAGACTGATTACATCGTCAAAACCACTGCATTGGGGCAACAACAATCTTTAGATATCAACGCTATTGCAGACTGGAGCAAAGCCAATCTGTGGTTAAAACTGGACGTGGTGCAAGCTAAAGAAAAATTGGGTAAAAACCATGCCCAAGTTGAGTTTAAAGCACATTATGCAGATGCCAATGATCAAGCTCACAAAGAGCAAATTCACCATGAAGTTTCACATTTTGTAAAACATGATGGTGCTTGGTATTTCCTTGATCCAACCACAGATCAGCAGATCACCATGAAACAACCCTGTATTTGTGGTTCAGCTAAAAAATTTAAGCAATGTTGCGCTGAATTTTTATAACTTTTCATGCAATTTACCTTAGAATAGCGCGCATCGATAACCCTCAGTGGAAGAAGGGCAATGTTGCTGTTAGTCATCTATATTATTGCAATCACGGCTGAAGCTATGACAGGTGCACTGTCGGCAGGTCGACGTAGTATGGACTGGTTTGGTGTGGTGCTGATCGCCTGCGTAACCGCTTTGGGTGGGGGTTCAGTGCGAGATGTACTGTTAGGGCATTATCCATTGACATGGGTCAAGCATCCTGAATATTTGGTGCTCACCTGTTGTGCAGCCTTTGTCACGATTCTGATCGCCAAATGGATGAAACATTTACATTCTATTTTCCTGTTATTAGATGCATTGGGATTGATTGGCTTTACCATTATTGGCTGTCAAATCGCTTTAGATATGGGACATGGCTTTGTGGTGTCTGCGGTTGCAGGCGTGTTGACAGGAGTTTCGGGCGGTATTTTGCGTGATATTCTGTGTAATGACGTACCGTTAGTGTTCCGCCGTGAACTCTATGCCTCGATTTCTTTTGTTGCGGTGATCTTCTATTGGTTTTGTATGGATGTCGGTTTGTCATTGGAAGTGACTGTGATTTCGACTTTGGTTTTTGGTTTTTCACTACGCTGTATTGCGATTTATTTTGGTTTGGAAATGCCGAAATTTATCTATAAAGATGATGATGAACAATCTGCCTCTTCCAAAGATGAAACTGTTTAAAAGCTTTCATTTTTAAATAAGTTTTTGAATCAGATGTTTTTGGGTTGAGATTTCCAGACAATGTTTGATTTGTTTTGGAAGTTCCCTCTCTTTTTAAAGGAGAGGGCTAGGGAGAGGTTCTTTTGAATGATTCCCCTCATCCTCTTGCGGAGCATACTCATCACCCTAAAGGGACAAGGAATTCCTTTTTTCAAAATAAATATTGTTCTAAAATGGTCAATGAATAAAAGATTTCCAATGAATACAATTATAAATCCTGTTGTGAAAGCAGTACCTCCAACGTTCACCGACACAGATCATTCATGTAGAGCACTCTTATGGATTTAGTTTCACGCGTACAACGCCTACCGATTGGAAAATTTCACTATACCTTGCTGTGGGTCATCGGGCTTGGTTGGATGTTCGATGCTATGGATACGGGATTGATTTCTTTTATCCTGACCAAAATGGCAGAAGAGTGGCAAATGACACCGTCTGAAAAAGGCTGGGTGGTGTCGATTGGTTTTGTCGGTATGGCGATTGGGGCTGTATTTTCAGGTGGCTTAGCGGATCGGATTGGGCGTCGTACCGTATTTGCGATTACTTTAGTGACCTATAGCATTGCTACGGCATTATGTGCGGTTGCGCCAAACCTGACATGGTTATTGGTGTTTCGCTTTATTGTTGGGCTTGGTTTGGGTGGGCAGTTGCCTGTGGCTGTGACTTTGGTCAGTGAATACATTCCTGCACAGGTGCGTGGTCGTTTCATTGTTTTACTCGAAAGTTTTTGGGGCTTGGGTTGGCTCGTTGCTGCACTGATTTCCTATTTTGTGATTCCTGATTATGGTTGGCACATTGCTTTTTTGATTGGTGGTTTGCCTGCAATTTATGTGTTTATGATTTTGAACAAAGTGCCTGAATCTGTGCCGTATTTGATCAATCGTGGACGAATCGAAGAAGCACATGCTTTAGTACAAAAGCTTGAACGTCAATGTGGCGTTGAAGTGATTGAAACCATTGAAGTAAAACCTGTTGCAGAAAAACAAAACATTTCATTTTCACAACTTTGGTCAAACCCTTTTGCTAAACGCACTCTAATGTTGTGGCTGATTTGGTTTGGTATTGTATTTTCCTACTATGGCATTTTTACATGGCTACCAAGTTTATTGGTTAAACAAGGCTATAGCATCGTTCAATCATTTGAATATGTGTTGGGCATGATTTTGGCACAACTGCCGGGTTATGTGGCTGCTGCTTGGTTGGTGGAAAAGTTAGGACGTAAAGCAACGTTAGCAGGCTTTATCGGCATGTGTGCAGTGTCGGCTTATTTCTTTGGGCAAGCCACTTCAGTCAGTATGATCATGTTATGGGGCTGTCTAATGTCATTCTTTAACTTAGGTGCATGGGGCGTTCTCTATACTTATACACCTGAACAGTACCCAACCAATATTCGTGCTTTCGGTTCGGGTTGGGCATCTGCGATTGGACGTATGGGTGGGATCGTTGCACCTTTAGTCGTTACGCATATGATGGTAGCAACGAATGGTTTTAGCGCTGTCTTTATGATGTTTACCGCCGTGCTTTTAGGTGTGGCTGCGGTGATTTTGGTTTTGGGTGAAGAAACCAAAGGCAAGACTTTGGAAGAGATGGGATTGTAGTTACTGTGAGTATATAGTTTTAGGGGCACTGTTTTGTTGCCCCTTTTTATTATGCCAATTTAACTTATTGTTGTGCTTCAAAAAGTTTAAAACCATCTTCAATCGTGGGAATAATATCAATTATTTCAAAATAAGGATGTGTAATTAACACAGAATCTCGTAATCTTTCGATCACAAAATAATAGTTTTTCAAATTTTCTGTTTGAAACATGGCAACATCAGTACATTTCGCAGAAAAGGCTTCTGCATCAAACATTTTCAGTGAAACGCTTTCGTCTTTAAATATTTTTGAAAATGCGTCATCTGCAATTTGATTGCGTTGTTTCCTTTCTAGTTTTAGCCATTCGGTTGTTGTTTTTAATAAAATGAAAATCGTGAACATGATTACTCCTAACATTATTTGAGTCATGTCATATGAGCTTAAATTCTTTTTTTGTCGCTATTGTGATTTTAATATTATTTGTCAGGTTGACTAAAGAGATCATTGTAGTCAGTAGATAACTGAATGAAATAAAAATAATCAGTTGCTCATTTGCTTAAAAATGGATAATTTTACAACGCTGGAATTATAAGAAGACGCAAATTGTCGCAGAGTTACAAGACTGCCCCTTGTGTCGTCTCAGTATGCGACTTAGCATAAGAACATAGAGTTATAAATTTTTAGAACGCATTTATTTAGGATTAAAGGTTGTTATGACAAGCCTTGCGCATCATGCGACAGAAAACCGTTCCGTAGCAGAATTTACCGAACAAGCTTACCTTAACTATGCCATGTACGTGATTATGGATCGTGCATTGCCACATATCAGTGATGGTCTAAAACCCGTACAGCGTCGTATTGTCTATGCGATGAGTGAATTGGGCTTAAAACCAAGTGGTAAGCCGAAAAAATCGGCACGTACCGTCGGCGATGTATTAGGTAAATACCATCCACATGGTGACTCTGCTTGTTATGAAGCGATGGTGTTGATGGCGCAACCCTTCAGTTATCGCTACCCATTTATTGAAGGTCAGGGCAACTGGGGTTCACCTGATGATCCTAAGTCATTCGCAGCAATGCGTTATACCGAAGCAAAACTGTCATCTTATAGTGATTTATTGCTGTCTGAATTGGGTCAAGGCACGTGTGACTGGCAAGATAACTTTGATGGTTCGATGAAAGAACCTGTCACTTTGCCTGCACGTGTGCCGAATATTTTGTTGAATGGTACGACAGGTATTGCGGTGGGAATGGCAACGGATATTCCACCGCATAATCTGCGTGAAGTGGTTAAAGGCACGATTGCCTTAATTCGTAATCCAAACTTAACCGATGAAAAAGTTGCAGAATACATTCCTGCACCTGATTTACCAACCAAAGCAGAAATTATTACCCCACCTGAAGAATTGTTGAAAATACAAACCACAGGGCGTGGCAGTTACCGTATGCGTGCCATTTATACGGTAGAAAAAAATGAAATTGTAATCACCGAGTTACCTTATCAGGTCTCAGGTTCAAAAGTTATTACCCAGATTGCAGATCAAATGCAGGCGAAGAAATTGCCTTTTGTTAGTGATTTACGTGATGAGTCAGATCATAGAAATCCAACCCGTTTAGTGATTGTATTACGCTCTAATCGAATTGATGCTGAAGCGGTGATGAGTCATCTATTTGCGACGACAGATTTAGAGTCAAGTTATCGTGTCAATATGAACATGATCGGTGCAGATGCTCGTCCGCAAGTCAAATCTATTCGTAAAATTTTATTGGAATGGATTGAAATTCGTAAACAAACGGTCACACGCCGTCTGCAATATCATCTCAACAAAATTGAAAAGCGTTTGCACATCCTTAGCGGTTTGATCATTGCTTTCCTTAATATTGATGAAGTGATTCAAATTATTCGTGAAGAAGATCAGCCTAAACCTGAGTTGATGTCACGTTTTAATATTGATGAAATCCAAGCAGAAGCGATTTTAGAACTCAAGTTACGTCATTTGGCAAAACTTGAAGAAATGGAAATGCGTCGTGAGCAAGAAGAACTTGAAGCGAAAGCAGCGGTGATTCGTGAGCAATTGGCAAATCCAGAATCTTTAAAATCTCTAATCATTTCTGAACTCAAAGACGATGCGAAAAAGTTTGGTGATGATCGCCGTTCTCCAGTGGTACAACGCTCAGATGCCCATGCCATTAGTGAACAAGATTTAATGCCAGCAGAACCTGTAACCGTTATTTTGTCAGAAGCAGGTTGGATTCGTTCAGCTAAAGGGCACGACATCGATGTAGAAAAGTTGAATTTCCGTGCAGGGGATCAGTACTTAAGTTCAGCGCAAGGTAAATCTAATCAAAAAGCCTATATTTTAGATGAAACGGGGCGCAGCTATGCCTTAGCAATTAATAGCTTACCTTCGGCACGTGGTTTTGGTGAACCTTTGAGTTCAAAACTTGCACCTGCTAATGGTGTTGGTTTTATTCAAATTTTAGTTGAGGAAGATGAAAAAGAAATTATTGCTATAAGTTCAAATGGTTATGGTTTTAAAACACAAGCAAAACAATTAGATACCAATGCTAAAGCAGGTAAATCCTTCCTAAATGTTGCTGAAAATGCTCACGCAATGCCGTTGATAGTGATTGAAAATCATACGCATTTAGCTATACTCAGCTCAGCTGGGCGTGTACTTCTTATTGATTTGTCAGAATTGCCAATTTTAAACAAAGGTAAAGGAAATAAGTTGATACAACTTGAAGCTGATGATCAGATTCAAAGTCTACTTACTTTTAATTTAGATGATACAATTCAATTGCTTGCGGGGCAGAAGCAATTAAAAATAAAAGGTGAAGATTTACAGAAGTACATCGGCAAGCGTGCGTCGAAGGGGCAACTCTTACCACGTGGATATCAAAAAGCAAATAGACTGTTCATTCAAAGATAAAACTAGCATCCATTGATCGAAATACGTTATATATGAAAGGTGTTCGTGAAAATGGATGCAATATTAAGCACAACAAGCCAAAAAACTATGCTTAATGTTGAAAAAAACAGCTTAAAACTAAGGATTACTAATTGGAGAATATGGCAATGGAAAAGATTTGGTACGCAGAATATCAAAAAACAGGCATTCCTGAGACTGTAGAATTGCCACAGGAAAATACATCGCTTATTGATATTTTTGAGCGTAATTTCCAAAAATTTGGTTCACGAGATGCATTTATCTTTATGGATAAAGCCTTATCTTTTAGTGAATTAGAACTTGCTAGTCGCAAATTTGCCACATATCTTCAAAGTTTAGGTTTGGCAAAAGGCAGTCGTGTTGCTGTGATGATGCCAAACGTACTACAGTATCCTGTGGTTGCATTAGGTGTGTTCAGAGCTGGCTTGGTTTTAGTGAACGTTAACCCACTTTATACTGCACGTGAGCTTGAGCATCAACTCAATGATGCAGGTGTTGAAGCATTAGTAATCATTGAAAACTTTGCGACTGTTTACCAAGCAATTATTGGTAAAACACCTGTTAAGCATGTCATTGTCGCGTCTGTAGGTGATATGTTAGGAACACTCAAAGGTACATTGGTTAATTTTGTACTGCGTTCTGTTCGTAAACAAATTCCTGCTTGGAATATTCCAGGTCACATTAAATTTAATGCGGCTATGTCAAAAGTGAGTGCAAATAACTACAAGCGCCCAACGATGACATTAAGTGATACAGCCGTTCTACAATATACAGGTGGAACAACAGGTGTATCTAAAGGTGCAGAATTAACACATCGTAATCTTGTAGCGAACTTATTACAAAGTGATGCTATTTTCCAAAGTAAATTTGGTAAAGGTGACGGTGCTAAAGACGATCGTATTTTCTGTGCTTTACCGCTCTATCATATCTTTGCATTCATGGTGTGTGCTCTTTATGGTATGTATAAAGGTCAAGCCAATATTCTAATTCCTAATCCGCGTGATTTGCCTGCGGTCATGAAAGAATTACGCAAATACCAACCGACATTCTTCCCTGCTGTAAATACTTTGTTTAATGCTTTAGTACATAATGAAGAATTTAAGCAACTTGACCATAGCAAACTTAAAATGGCAATGGGTGGTGGTATGGCAGTATTACCATCTACAGCAGAAGCATGGAAAAAAATCACCAATACCATCATTATTGAAGGTTATGGTTTATCTGAGACATCGCCTGTTGCAACAGCAAACCCACCAGCAACTAAAGAATTTAGTGGCACAATTGGTATTCCATTGCCATTAACGGATGTTGCAATTTTAGATGATGATGGCAATCATTTGGCTCAAGGTGAGCAAGGTGAAATTTCGATTCGTGGTCCACAGGTGATGAAGGGTTATTGGAACCGCCCTGACGAAACTGCAAAAGTGATGACTGCTGATGGTTATTTCCGTACAGGTGATATTGGGATCATGAATGAGCGTGGTTACTTTAAAATTGTAGATCGTAAAAAAGATATGATTTTAGTTTCAGGCTTTAACGTTTATCCATCTGAAATTGAAGAAGTAATTGCACAGCATCCAAAAGTATTGGAAGTTGCTGCAATTGGTGTTGCTGATGAAAAATCAGGTGAAGTACCTAAGCTTTTTGTAGTGAAAAAAGATCCATCTTTAACCACTGAAGAAGTTTTAGCATATGCAAAAGAAAACTTAACAGGTTATAAGCGTCCTCGTTATGTGGAGTTTATGGATGAATTACCAAAATCAAACGTAGGTAAAATCTTACGTAAAGATTTGCGTAAATAATCAAAATTTAAGTAAAAAAGCGCCAAAACGGCGCTTTTTTTATTTAGAAAAAGTCTGTTTTAACTTTTTCCCTGACTTTTTAAATACCATTGGTCAATATAAGGACGGCTATAACCCACAATAGCGGTAAAGATGAGCATCGTACCCATTTGTCGACCAATTGCAGAAGGCGGTAGACCTGCATATGTAAAATAAATATCAATTAAACAATAAATAGCAATGATAAATAGCCAGAGATACAGATTCATTCGAGCAATGCCGACCGCATAAAATGCGATGAGCAAAATAATAAATGTACCTAAAGTCGATTGCCAATTAAAATTTGCACAAATAACACAGAGTAAAAATGCGGCAATCGGTAATACAATTTTTAAAACACGATCAATATGTTGGAGCTGTTGCCTCTGTTGCTCTAATACATTCAATAGATCTTGTTGATCTGAAGGTTTCATGTTTTCTCCATTACACAATTTTTGCAAAACTCTATATTTCTTGAAAATTATAACAACATTGCCGTGCTATGATGTCTAACTTAGAAATTTCATGAGAATAAATTCATGTCTGGGATAGATGGCATCATATATCTAATTTTAATTGCCTGCTTATTGCCTTATGTATTTACCATTATTGCCAAAATTGCGGGTGGTTTTCGGATAAGAGATAACCAAGATCCACGTGAATTTTTAGCAAAAACAACAGGCTTGGCTGCGCGGGCAAATGCTGTACAGCAAAATAGTTTTGAAAGCTTACCTTTATTTATTGCTGCGATTTTGATGGCAGAATATATGGTTGTACCGCAGTATTTTACGATGATGATGGGTAGTGCTTATATAGTATTAAGAATGATCTATGCGATTTGCTATTTACTCAATTTAGCAACATTACGTTCAATTATCTGGTTTTTATCAATGGCATGCCCAATTATTTTGTTGATCACGATTATTCGAATGCTCTAATAAAATTTACAATGAGTGGCATATCCAATTTTATGCTGCAAATTGTATAATGGCTCCCTGTTCGCTAAATTAGCGTTATAATCGACCAGATTTTTTATTGGTTTTCACTAAAAAGAGTATCCTATGAGCTATAGCAATATCCCAGCAGGCAAAGATGCACCTAACGACATCTATGTAATTATTGAAATTCCTGCAAATGCATCTCCAATCAAATACGAAGTAGATAAAGATTCTGATGCGTTGTTTGTAGACCGTTTTATGGGTACTGCAATGTTCTACCCTGCAAACTACGGTTATGTACCAAATACTTTATCTGAAGATGGTGACCCATTAGACGTATTGGTTGTAACTCCACATCCTTTAGTACATGGTTCTGTGATTCGTTGCCGCCCAGTTGGTAAATTGAACATGGAAGATGACGGTGGTATCGATGCTAAACTGGTTGCAGTTCCGCATGAAAAATTAACACCGCTTTATAAAGATGTTCAAGAATATACAGATCTTCCACCATTGTTGATCAACCAAATTGAACATTTCTTCCAACACTACAAAGATTTAGAGCCTGGTAAATGGGTTAAATTGACAGGTTGGGAAGGTTCTGAAGTTGCTAAAGCTGAAGTATTGAAGTCAATCGAAGCTGCTAAAAAATAATTTGAATTATTGATGATTCAAATACATTGGGCGATTAAATTAATCGCCCAATTTTTTATGAAAAATTCTAAAATTTAATAAAATGAAGATAAAAAGACTCAATCAGCTTATAAAATTTTCATTTGATAAATTGGTAAAATAAATAAAAATACTGAAAAATTAAGGTGTAAGACCTTCAGGATGACGATACCAACTTTCAATAAATAAAGCCGCAGCAACACTATCGGCAGCCAGTTTTTTTGCACGACCTTGGGTTTGATAGTGTTCTAATTCATCTCGTGCTTCACGTGTGGTCAAACGTTCATCGACCATGAGGGTTTCGATATTGGTTTGATGACGCAAGCGACGTGCAAACTTACGTGCACGTGCAGATAATTCTGATTCAGAATCATCCATATTTAAAGGCAAACCCACTAAAAATAAATTGGGTTGATGTTGTTTCACAATCTTTAAAAGCTCATCCCAATTGGGAATACCATCTTTCATTGCAAATAAACTGAGTGGGGTAGCACTCTCAATCAATGAGGAGCCTACAGCCATCCCCATTTTTTGAGTACCAAAATCAAAAGCAAGGATTAGTTGTGGTTGGGATAAATCAGGCATGTCCAATCTCAGAAGATAACCAAGTACGATCAATTCCTATTTTACGGTATGCGGCATCCCAACGCTCGTCATAGGGTAAATTAAAAATCAAATCCATATCTGAATCACAAATCAGCCAATCACCACGAGAGATTTCATTCTCTAATTGATTTTTCTCCCAACTGGCGTAGCCCAAGGCAATTTGATAACGTCCAACGCCTTCATTATGTGCAATTGCATCCAAAATATCTTTACTTGTGGTGATACAAATATTTTCACCTACCGCAATAGAAGAATGCCAAGTCGGCTGACCTGTATGTAAAACAAAGCCTGCTTCAGGTCGTAAAGGTCCACCTTGTAAAACTTCATGTGGATGAACATGATCTGCTTCAATTTCTAAATCACTAAGTAATTCTTTAATTTGTAAACCTGTTGGACGGTTAATGATCAAGCCTTGTGCGCCATCTTCATCATGTCTAGCCAGATAAATGACTGTATTCGAAAAAAAATGATCAGCCAAGTCAGGTGGCGCAATCAGACAACGATGTTTTAAGTATTGTTTAGTCACTGAAAAAGCCGCTCCTTATTTCTCAATTTTTAAATTAAATTACTTTAAAATACCATAACTTATTTATGTTGTAATAGGTCAATCTTTCATGCTAAAGCAGTATATTTTTACAGTTTTAAGTCAAGAATGGTACATTTTGGTTAAGGTTGCGTTTAAAATATAAACAAATGGCAATGTTTTAAATGTACATGATTTATGCTGTATTTTGCATCTTATCTTAATAAAAAAGAGATATAAGTTTGTTTTTTTAAATCATAATCGTATTTTGGTTTAGCTTTTTTAATGAATAAAATAAGTAAATATTCAGTATTTTTCGTTTATTTATTGAAACAAATCACTTAAATTTGTATGATTCATGTACTAAAATTCTAAAATCTAACTTTATGAAGCGTTTGAATAATAAATTTCTAGTTATTTTATTGGCTGTTTCAGTAAATTCACAAGCAGGAATTTTTGGAAATTATGAGGATGAGGGCTCAGCATTTAGAAGTAGTTTAAATGCAACGCTGCCAACAGCATTTGCAACGAATATTGATAAAAAAATGGATTCAAAAGATGCTATTTTATATCATTTAGAAAAAGCACGTATTTTACAGGTCAATCAACAGTACGAAGAAAGTAGTCAGTTATATAAAAAAGCCTTTGAATTACTCGATAAACAGAACAATCGTGCTACTGTCAGCGCCTCTCGCTTAGGTTTTAAAGCACTTTCAATGTTGAGTAATGATTCTATTGTTCCTTATCATGTACCACCTTATGAGCAGGTACTGGCTCATATTTCTCAGGCAAAAAATTATATTCAATTAAACAATGCCGAAGCTGCAAGTGTAGAAATGCGTGTTGCACAGCGTATTCAGCGTGAAATTGAAATTGAACATGAAAAAGAGCTACAAAAAAAGTCTGAAAAAGAAAAAGCTAAACAAGAAAACCCTCAAGCAGTCAATAATTTAGATGAAGCTTTTGCAGGTTTAGACCCGATCGCAGGGCGTATTAAAAATACCTATCAAAATGCCTATGCGTTTTATATGGCTGCAAATCTGTGGGAAGCTTTAGGTGAATATAATGATGCTTTGGTCGATTATAAAAAAGCCTATGAACTACAAGCAGATAGTAATATTGCAAAAGACGTACAACGTCTAGATCGTATGACCAGTAAAAATAAAGATACTGTGCCTGTGGTTGTTTTTATTGAACAAGGAATTGTGCCGAAAAAAATTGAAAATAAACTGGCGATTCCTGTACCTAATGGCATTGTTAATATTGCTTTTGCGACTTATGAGCCAAGTACATATACCATACCAAAAAGTTTAAATGTACGTTTAGGTGATCGTACAACTCAACAAAGTTTTGTACTCAATGACATTGGCGCATTGGCAGTCAAAGAATTAAAAGAACGCACTGTAGGCAATGTATCTGGTCAAATTGTTCGGGCGACTACAAAATTTGTTGCTCAGCAACAATTAGGACAGCATTTAGGCGCTTTAGGTCAACTTGCAGGTAACTTGATGAATGTCGCAACTGAACGTGCAGATCTAAGAGCATGGTCAACATTGCCAAGTAATACACAAATTGCGCGTTTTGAAGTTAAACCTGGAACACATCATTTACAAATCTCTGGTAATGGTACTGTAAGTGACACGATTCAGGTCAATGCGACAGCGAATCAAACCGTATTTGTTTATGTCAATGATGTCAATAATAAGATTTCAACCAGTGTTAGTGCGATTAACCATTCATTTTAAAAACTGAGAAAATATATGAAAACAGCTTTGAAACTTGTTTTTGCAAGCATGCTCACTGCAACAATGGTAGGGTGTACAGCACCTAATTCGCTTTCGACGCAAACTGCTGCGGATGGTAGTTATAGTGTAAAAACAATCAGTAATAACCCGATATTAAGCACTAAAGTTGGTGTTGATCGTATCAACATGGTTTATGTGGGCGACTTAAAAAAAGTATCACTTGCTATTAAAGATCGTTGGTTTGTCAGTCGATCATTTGAGTACAAAATTGTTTGGGTTGATGCACAAGGCATGGAAATTAATCCAGAAGGGTCACGTTGGAAACCAATTCAACTCACAGGGCGTGAAGTCAAAACAGTGCAATCTGTTGCGCCAAACCCATCTGCTGTCGATATTGTTGTTTATTTAAAAAATGATTAAAAAGGGTAAAAAATTCATGAAAATGAAATTCGTTGTTGCTTCACTTTTTGCAGCTTCTGTTTTAACAGGTTGTGCGAGTACAAATGTTAGTTATGGCGATGCGCAAGCTGTTGAGTCTTTAACAAAAGACTTTGGTTCAACTGATTTGCAAATGATTGCAGATAAGATGGTTGACGATATGTTGACTTTCCCTGTTGTTGTACAATTGACACAAAATCGTCGTCCAGTCATGTTTGTTGAGCGTATTCGTAATAAAACTCAAGAACATATTGATACCGAATCAATCACAGATACAATTCAAAATAAATTAATTAACTCAGGTAAATTCCGTTTTGTTGATATGACTTCTGCAAATGCGATGGCAGAACAATTGGCATATCAAAAAAATAGCGGTTTGGTGAACCAAGCGACTTCTGTGAAAGCGGGTGGTCATATTGGTGCTGAATATATGCTAAATGGCAACTTATCAAGCATCGTAAAAAATGCTGGCAATAAGAGTGATGTGTACTATAAATTCACTTTAAAACTACAAAATGTTCAAACAGGTATTGTGGAATGGACGAGTGAAAAAGAAATTCGTAAATCGTCTAAACGCTCTACTTTTGGTTTGTAATTTACTCAAAGTGCAACTGTAATTGGGCAGTTGCATGAGATCACGAGAATGATGAAAAAAATTATATTTTCTGCATTATTTGCAGCATGCTTGAGTTCTTCGGCATTTGCAGCATTAAAAGAAGTTGTCAAAGAGGCTTCAGGCAGTGGAGCAACACAACATCAAGCTATTTCTGAAGCATTACTTGTGGCTGTACAATCTGTGAATGGTGCAACAGTTTCTCCACGTGCTGATCTTGAAGAAACAGTAAATATGTCGATGAATGGCAATAACTGGAACTATTCAGGCAAAGTTTCACCTGTATTTAGTGCGGACAGCGTAGGTTTTGGTTCTGTTACAAAATTTCAAGTTTTAAGTGTAAGTGGTTCTAAAAATAATTATCGTGCACGTGTCCGTGCGCATGTTGTGCAATATCAATCTACAGTACAAGATCAACATTTAAGACGTATTGCTGTATTGCCTTTTCAGTTTTATGAAAAAAATAATCGCTCCGCACAGGCAGATTCTGCAGGTGAGTTTAGTGAAGAACTTGCAGATGCTTTAGGAAATTATATTGCTCAATCTGGACAGTTAAGTTTATTAGATCGTCATTATATTGATGAAATGCAATATGAAAATGCATTTTTACAATGGGATGGCGCACCGCATGAAATGGCACGTATTGGGCAAAAAGTGGGTGCAGACTATTTATTAGTTGGACGGATCAATGATCTTTCTGCTGCAAACTCACAGCAAATGTATGGTTTAAATCAAGGTTCTGAACAAGTTCGTTTAACATGGCGTGTGATTGAAGCGAATAGTAGTAAAGTTGTGGCTTCAGGAACATTTAACCGCGCATTACCTAAAAACTCAGTACAGAATATTTTAAACAATACTTTAAATGACAGTAGTGCAGAAACATTAGCACAAAATTTAAGTCAGGAAATTTTGGTGGGCTTAAAATTGCAACCCAATACATCTTATGGCAATCAGAGTACAACCTTTACACCAACATATGACATGACACCAGGTTCAAGTGAGCAGCCAATTAAATGGTAGTTTTACTCATTCATCATCTGGCATTCAGCATAAAAAACCAGTGAATTATTCACTGGTTTTTTTGTTTATTTATTTACATGGATTAGCTATGTTGAAACTTAAGCTGACGTAATTGTTTGGCATGCTGCAAAGTCGTTTCATTAATTTCTACGCCACCCGTCATACGAGCTAGCTCTAAAACTAATTGTTCTTCTTTAAGTTCAATGATCGTACTGCTTGCAGGGTCTGTTTGAAGCTTTTTGACTAATAAATGTTGATCAGACTGAGCTGCAACCTGAGCTTGATGGGTAATACATAAAATTTGTACATGCTGCCCTAAACTCGCCAACAAACGCCCAACAATTTCAGCTGTTCCACCACTGATTCCAACATCAATTTCATCAAATACTAAAACTTCAGATTCGGTTTTTTCAGCATTCATGACTTGCATAATCAAGGCGATACGAGATAGTTCACCTCCAGATGCGACACGCGCTAAAGGTTGTGCGGGTATACCTTTATTTGCTGTAAAAAGTAACTGAATAAAGCTTAAGCCTTCAGCCGATGCTTGTTCAAGTGGATCAAAACGGAACTCAAAATAAGCTTCTGGTAATGCCAATTGTTTAACTTGTTCTGTTAATTGTTTTGCCAGTGGTGGTGCTGCTTCACGACGAATTTGGTCAAGATATTGGGCTTTATTTAAAAAATCTTGCTGTGATAGTTCCACTTGCTCCGCTAAAGTTTCGGGGTCTTCAAGTTGATGTAATTTTTGCAACTCTTGTTGCCATTCGTCATATTCGGTTTTGAGTAACTCAGGTTGAGTACGATATTTGCGTGCTAAACGATGGAAAATTTCCAATTGAGCATTAAGCTGCTCCATACGTTCAGGGTCAAAACTTTGACGATCAATAAATTGACGTAAATTTGCTGTGGCATCTTCAAGTTCACTTTGCGCATTTAACATCGAATTATAAATTTCAGAGAGTTGTTCACTGCGTCCTGCATGCGATTCAATACGACGCAATAAAGACGATAATTCTTGCGTAATATTTTGTTCAGAGTCATCCAAAACATTTAAGCTATAACTACAGTCTTGCATAATATGCTCATGATGACTCAGACGATCAAATTCTTGCTCAATCTCTTTATAATCAATAGAAATGACTTCTTCGAGTTCTTCAAGTTGCCGCTCTAAAGTTTCAATGCGTTGTAAGCGTGTGGCTTGGGCATCTAAAGCAGCCTGATGCATTTTAATGTTTTTTTGCCAAATGCTATAGGCATCTCGCACCGCTTGAGCAGGTAGATGAAAGTCGCTATAACGGTCAAGCCAATGTTTAGGATAAGGCGGTTCTAACAGTTGTTGCTGACTATGCTGACTATAAAGCTGGACTAATAAGCGTCCAATTTCTTTTAGTTCAGACAAGCTGCTTGGGCGACCATTAATCCATGCTTTGCTACGACCTGTCGCAAAAATCACACGGCGTAGATGAATTTCACCAGATTCGTCATCAAGTTCATGTGTTTTGAGCCAGAGCGCTTCAGGGCTGTCAGCTTGATAACTAAAAATAGCAGTAACATCTGCTTTTTCAGTGCCATAGCGTACATAATTGGTGTCAGTGCGTTCTCCTAAGCATGCTGATAATGCATCTAAAAGTAACGATTTACCAGCACCAGTTTCACCTGTTAAAACATTAAAACCTTGTTCGATATCAATCGCAAGGTGATCTGCCAGAGCAAAGTTAAGTAGATTTAAATGTGTCAGCATACACGCATCCAAGCTGCGGAAAGTTCGGTTCTAAGATAGTCAAATTTTGTTTTAGTCACAAGTCAGAACAAATTCTAAAGGGTGATGAATTTTAGATATTTTAGCTTAATTTAAAAGAAAAAATAATGATCTGACTGATAATTTCATTTTCTGTAAAATAGCATATTTTTACTTCATTTATTTTGCTTAAACAATAGATTGATTAGTTTGACCAGTACAATTAAACTAGCGCAACGACTATAAATTTTAGTGTGCATTATCTGGAGATACGCATGCCTACTCAGTTTGATCATGTATCAGTGATAAAAAAATCAAACGTTTATTTTGGTGGTTTATGTATTAGCCACACAGTACAGTTTGAAGACGGAACGAAAAAAACTTTAGGGGTAATTTTACCAACTGAAGAAGCGCTTACCTTTGAAACTCATGTGCCTGAGCGTATGGAGATTATTTCAGGTGAATGCCGTGTCAAAATCGCAGACAATGAAGAAAGCGAGCTTTTCCGTGCTGGACAATCATTTTATGTACCAGGCAATAGCCGTTTTAAAATTGAGACAGATGATGTGCTCGATTATGTTTGCCATTTAGAAGGCTAAATTCAACAAAGTGCGATGCAGATAAGCAAGGCAATTTGAGCTTAAATCGGTTAAACTAGATATTCAATGAAATCCTGTAAAGTTGGCTTTGCAGGATTTTTCTTTTCTATTTTGATAAGTCACTTGAGGTCGTTCATGGCGAAGCCCGAATATTATTATGGCGTGCATTCAGTTGAGTCATTATTGGAGTTAGAACCAGAACGTGTTTTAACTCTTTTTACTTTAAAAGGTCGAGAAGACCAACGCTTACAACATATTTTACAAATGGCTGAACCTTTTGGTATTAGTGTTCAAAAAGCCAGTCGTGATAGTTTAGAAAAGCTAGCAGGCTTGCCATTTCATCAAGGTGTTGTGGCAGCAGTACGCCCACATCCAGTATTGAATGAAAAAGATTTAGAGCAGTTGTTGCAAGGTGAACAGCAACCGTTGTTACTCGCTTTAGATCATATTACTGATCCGCATAATTTAGGTGCATGTATTCGTACTGCAGCAGCGATGGGTGTTGCAGCTGTGATCGTGCCACGTGATCGTGCGGCAAGCTTGACACCAACAGCACGAAAAGTTGCGGCAGGTGGTGCTGAAAAAGTAAAATTTATTCAAGTGACCAATTTGGCACGTACTTTAGGGCAAATCAAACAAGAATTTAATGTTCGTGTTGTAGGTACGATGCTTGATGAAAAAGCCTTGCCTATTCAACAATTTGACTTTACAGGAACACCTGTTTGTGTCGTGATGGGAGCAGAGGATACAGGTTTGCGTCCTATTACACAGTCACAATGTGATCAAACAGTTTATATTCCAATGTCAGGTAACTTACAGAGTTTAAATGTGAGTGTAGCGACAGGCATGGCGCTTTATGAGGCATGTCGTCAACGCCAAAGTCATTAATTTTACTATTTTTTAATTTTATTCGAGAAAGATCATGATGACCTCCCGCACGCAAGGCTATGTTTTTGTAGCAATCACGATGTGTATATGGGGAGGTTTCACGATTACATCAAGGCTAAATGCACTTTGGCATATTAGCCCTTGGGATATTACGGCTTTACGCTTTTCTTTGGCATTTTGTATTTTAATGCCTATTTTGATTATCAAAAAAGACACCGCATTTTTGTGGAAGAAAGAGCCTTTTATCTTGGCAATGTTAGGTGGTGTGATTTACTGCTTAACCTCCTATAGCGCTTTTCATTATGTCCCTGCGGCACATGCAGCTATTTTTTTAAATGGCTGTATTCCTTTAACCACAGCGATTGCGGCATTCTTTTTGTTTCAGCAGCCTTTTGACCGAAATACATGGATTAGTCTTGTCATTATGATCAGTGCGGTTATTTTAATGAGTGCGCTAATGTATCAAGAAACAGGGGTTGCTTTTGGTTTTGGTGATGGATTATTTTTTCTAAGTGCAATTTGGTGGGGCATTTTTACAGTTTTATTAAAGCAATGGAAATTGTCTGCATGGCACAGTATGGCAGGCGTCGCAATTTGGTCTGCGATTATTTACATTCCTATTTATTTATTATTTTTACCGAAACATTTAGATCAAGCGAGTTTTTCTCATTTGGCGATTCAGACTATTTTTCATGGTATTTTTGTCGTTATTATTGCAACTTTAAGCTATGTAGAAGCGATTAAACGTTTGGGTGCATTTCAAACAGGAAGTATTGTGACACTGGCTCCTTTTATTGCTGCAATTATTGCTGTGCCATTGTTAAATGAGCCTTTAAGTTTGGCTATGTTATGTGGTCTAGTTGGTATGGGAATTGGCGCACTACAACCTTGGCGTTGGCTAGGACGTAAAGATACTTTACAAGTAAAATTAGATCAGCAAAAAAATGAAAAATAGCGTTTAATTATCGTGAAAGTGATCATTAAAATATGCTTACTTTTTCTGATTTTTAATTACCCAATGTGTTGTGCGAGTTTTAAATAGCTTTGGTGTAAAGGTTTTAGTTTTGCATACAAATGTTCTAGCTGCCCATCATTCATTACAATATCATCTGCAATCGTATGCTTTTTTGTTCGAGGCATTTGTGCTTCAATAATTTTTTTAATCTGTTCAATATCTTGACCATCACGTTGTGACGCTCTTGCAATTTGTAACTCTTCTGTCGCATCAATCAATAATGTATGTTGAGTTAATTCATGTTGATTAGTTTCAAATAGCAGTGGAGATACTAAAATGACATAAGGGCTTGTTGCTGCTTTCAGTTGTTCAATGATTGAGTGTCGAATAGCAGGGTGTGTAATGGCTTCAAGCTGTTGGCGTGCTTGAGGGTCTTTGAAGATGTGGTCACGTAAGGCTCTACGGTTGAGTTCACCATTTTCGAGTAATGCCCAAGTACCAAAAGTTTCAGCAATTTTTTGTAAGGCAGGTTCACCTTGAGCAACAATTTCACGGGCAACAAGATCAGCATCAACGACTTGAATGCCTTGAGACTCAAACCATTGAGTTGCTGCTGTTTTTCCGCTACCAATACCACCTGTTAAGCCCAAAATAAATGTCATTATTAAACCCTGTTATGATTGACCGAGGTAAATTTTCATAATTTGTTCGCCCCATAAAAAAGCAATCCAACCTGCAATAGCAATGTAAGGACCAAAAGCGAAAGGCTGATTTTCTTTACGAACTTTGAGTAAAATAATACCAATGATTGCGCCGACTAAGGAAGACAATAAAACAATGAGTGGGAGCATGAGAGGACCCATCCATGCGCCTAGAGCAGCGAGTAATTTGAAATCACCATAGCCCATGCCTTCTTTACCAGTAATGATTTTAAAGAGATAGTAAACGACCCATAAGCATAAAAAGCCAATGATATATCCCCAAATCGCAGAATTTGCTGAGGTATAAATTGCGAAACTGTTAATACCTAAGCCAAGTGCTGCAAGGGGTAGGGTAAAACGATCGGGTAATAGTTGAGTGTCAAAATCAATAAAGGTTAAAGCAATAAGTACCCAAGTGAGTATAAGACCAAACAACATAGCAAGTGTAGGTCCATAAACTGCAACGACAATTAAAGAACATGCAGCAGTCAATAACTCAATAAACGGGTAGCGAAAACTGATCGGGTTTTGGCAAGTACCACATTTACCTTTTAGAAATAACCAACTTAGAACAGGAATATTTTGATACCAATGGATTGGTGATTTACATTTTGGGCAAGTAGAAGCAGGTGTACTTAATGTTAATTTACTTTGATCAATGATTGGCTGTTCAGGATGAAGCAAAAATTGACATTCTTGATGCCACTCTTGCTCCATCATTTTGGGTGTTCTATAAATGACAACATTTAAAAAACTACCAATACATAAACCGAGTAGACCAATAGCCATATAAAGGGCACTCGGTGTTGAAATAAAATAGTTAAGTATTTCGGTCATTAGACTACTGAGCCCATTTGGAAAATTGGTAGATACATTGCAATGACCAGTCCACCAACAAGTACACCGAGTACAGCCATAATTAAAGGCTCCATCATAGAAGTGAGTCCATCGACAGCATTATCTACTTCATTTTCAAAGTGTGTTGCAACCTTATCAAGCATGGCATCTAGAGAACCTGATTCCTCACCAATTGCTACCATTTGGATTGCCATAGATGGGAATTTGTTGGTTAAACGCATAGCAAACTGTAATTGTTGACCTGTTGCGACATCATCACGAATTTTCATTACGGCTTCTTCATAGACGACATTATTCGTTGCACCTGCTGTAGACTCGAGAGCATCAATTAATGGAACACCCGCTGCAAAAGTTGTTGCAAGTGTACGGCTATAACGCGCAATAATCGCCTTATAAACTAAATCGCCAAAAATAGGGGCTTTAAGTGCGGCTTTGTCTAAAAAGTCACGGAATTTTTTACTTCGTTTTTTGGTTTCTAAGAAAGCGGTAATGGCTACAGCAATGCCAATAAGTAAGACAAACCAATAACTTTGCATCCATTTGGACATATTTACGACCATTTGGGTAAAGGCTGGCAAGTCTGCACCAAAGGAAGAGAATAGATCTTGGAAGACAGGAACAACCTTTACCATCAGAATCATGGTTACAACAATTGCAACGACAATAACTGCTGCTGGATATTTCATGGCTTTTTTAATTTTTTGTTTTAAAAGTTCACTTTTTTCTTTATAAATTGCAACACGATCTAGCATCGTTTCTAAAGCACCCGATTGTTCACCTGACTCAACTAAGGAGCAAAATAAACGGTCAAAATGTTGGGGATATTTCTTGAGTGCACCTGCGAAAGTATTTCCGCCTTCAACTTCGCCTTTAATTCCAAGTACAACTTCACGCATTGCAGGGTTATCTAAACCTTCAGCAACAATTTCAAAACTTTGTACTAACGGCACACCCGCTTTCATCATGGTTGCAAGTTGTCGTGTAAAAATCGTGATGTCTAAAGTACTCACTTTTTTCTTCATTAAACCTTCGAGAATATTTTTCTTTTTTTCTCGAATCGTTTTAATGTTAATGCCTTGTTTTCTTAAGGTAACTTTAGCCAATGCCATATTGCGGGCAGGTAACTCTCCTTTAATTTTGACCCCTTTGCGGTCAACCCCGTCATAAATGAATGTTGGCATCATTTGAGCTTTCTTGATCGCCATAACGATATTCCTTTTTTTAATTTGTTTATTCGCTAGTTACGCGATTGATTTCTTGTAGTGATGTTAAGCCATTCATGACTTTGATTAAGCCTGAGCGTCGCAAATTATTAAACCCCGATCTGTTCGATGCTTCTGCAATTTCAAGTGCATTGCCATCTTCCATAATAATTTTTGAAATTTCAGGTGTAACTTTCATAACCTCATAGACACCGACTCGACCTTTATATCCTTCTCGACATTCAGGACAACCGACAGGCTGGAAGATTTGAAAATCTGGATTGGATAAATCTTGTTCAGTGAATCCCATTTCTAACAGGCTATTTTTGGGAATTTCTACAGTTGTTTTACAATGTGAGCATAAGCGGCGAGCGAGTCGTTGTGCAATCACTAAATTGACTGATGTTGCAATATTAAAAGAAGGCACACCCATATTTCTTAAACGGGTTAATGTTTCAGGTGCACTATTGGTATGTAATGTAGACATAACCATGTGACCTGTCTGTGCGGCTTTAATCGCAATTTCGGCTGTCTCTAGGTCTCGAATCTCCCCCACCATGATAATGTCAGGATCCTGACGTAAAAATGATTTGAGCGCGACAGAAAAAGAAAGTCCGACTTTAGGGTTCACGTTAACTTGGTTAATACCTTCTAAGTTAATCTCAACAGGGTCTTCGGCTGTAGAGATATTAGAATTTTCTGTATTTAAAATATTTAAACCCGTATATAACGAGACTGTTTTACCCGAACCTGTGGGTCCTGTAATCAGTAACATGCCTTGAGGTTTATCTAAAGCTTCCATAAACAAAGCTTTTTGTTCTTCTTCGTATCCTAAAGCATCAATACCTAACATTGCACTGGAAGGGTCAAGAATACGCAGTACGAGCTTTTCACCAAAAAGGGTTGGAAGAGAGTTTACACGGAAATCAATGGCTTTGGTTTTAGACAGTTTGAGCTTAATACGACCATCTTGGGGAATACGTTTTTCAGAAATGTCCATTTGTGACATGACTTTTAAACGAGAAGCAAGTCTGGTTGCAAGTTGTAGTGGGGGATTTGTAATGCTTCTTAATACACCATCTACACGATAGCGTACCCGATATGACTTTTCATATGGTTCAAAGTGTAAATCTGATGCACCCATACGAATCGCATCTACAAGAAGTTTATTGATGTATTTGACAATCGGTGCTTCTTCACCTGACTGATTATCATCTTGCTCTTCCGTAGTATTGACTTCATCTGTTGAAATAATATCAACGTCAATGTCATCACCACCAAAATCGAAATTTACTTGTTCAGTAAAATGCTTTTCTAAACAATTAACTAACTTATTATGTTCAACAATAACAACTTCAATATTTAAGCGGCTATTTAAGCGAGCTGCATCTAGCGCTTCAATATTGGTTGGGTCACTGATAGCAATATGTAAGACATTTCCACGCTGTACGAGAGGAACCATCAAATGTTTATGCAAAAGACTACTTTCAATCAAATCTTTTGAAAATTGAGTGGCATCAAAGCTATCTAAGTCAAATAATGGCTCAGCAAACTCTAAAGCAATTGTTTCTGCAATCATCAAAGGCTTTAAATTTGCGTGCTCAATGAGATAAGCCACGATATTGAGCTTATTTTTCTTAGCATTATCTAAAGCAGACTGCATTTGTTGTGCAGAAATTGCCCCATCATCTACTAAGCGACGAATAAACCCCGAAAACTTCGGTGAGCCTTGCTGTTGTACCATCCCCAATACACCTTTAATTTATTCATTTTATAATTTAAATACTTAGCATTAAAAAATACTGTCTATCTTAGACTTCTTTGCTTTGGTCTTTGTTGTCGATAGTTCAATATTTTTACATTTTAAATTGATTTATCTAGGTTTTTAGTATCCCCATACCAAAACCGTTGTATAAAAAATTTGAAATGTGATCTAAAGTATTTTGAATAATAATTATATTAACCAAAGATGCTCAGAAGCTAAAGCGCTTGATCTACTTTTTTGGTTGTAAAATGCAAATAAATCACCCAATTCAATGGTCACTGGTCGTTTTGTTACAAAAATGTCAGAATTATGCAAGATGAAAGCCAAAAAATTAAAACAAGCCAAGAAAGAAAAAAGCATAAATACTTAAAAATCCGTGTAGAATGTGGGCATTTTTCGAGAATAGGGTTAAGTGTATGTCGGGTTCGACGATTATTCCTTGGGTTGTCGGCAATTGGAAAATGAACCCAATGCAAGCGAATTCGCAGCAACTCATCCAAGACTTAAAGCAACAATTAAAGCAAAATCCTATTTCTGAACAGCAATGTCGTATAGGCATCGCCCCGATTTCTATTGCATTACTTTCTGTTCAGCAACAATTACTAGATGCTTCTTGTGAAATTTTAAGTGTTGCACAAGATCTTTCGCGTATAGCAGGTACAGGTGCATATACAGGTGAGGTCAGTGCTGAGTTACTTAAAGATAGTCATATTGACTATGTTTTAATTGGTCATTCTGAGCGCCGTGAAATTTTTGGTGACAATGTGAATGTCATTCAAGAAAAAGTAAAAAATGCACTCAATGCAGAAATGAAAATTATCTACTGTGTGGGTGAAAGCTTAGAACAACGCGAAGCTGGGCAAGCAGAGCAAGTCGTTTTACAACAAATTTGTGATATTGCAGCGCTTGTAAAAGCAGAACAATGGAACAATATTATTGTTGCTTATGAGCCGATTTGGGCGATTGGTACAGGTAAAACAGCCTCTCCTGAAGATGCTCAGACCATGCATGCGAAAATTCGTGAAGGTTTATCACAAATCACACCATTAGGTGCAGAGATTGCAATTTTATATGGTGGTAGTGTAAAACCTGAAAATGCAGCTGAGTTAGCAGCATGTGCAGATATTAATGGTGCACTCGTTGGTGGTGCCTCTTTGAATGCTGAGTCTTTCTATCAAATTGCTCAAGCATTTGCAAAATCAAAATAATAGGAGTTCAGCATGCATAATTTTGTGCTGGTGGTACATATCATTTTAGCCGTATTGATGATTGTACTGATTCTTGTACAACACGGTAAAGGTGCAGACGCTGGCGCTTCTTTTGGTGGTGGTGGCGCAGCAACTGTATTTGGTGCATCAGGTTCAGCAAACTTTTTGACACGTTTAACTGCAATTTTAACTGCCTTATTTTTTGTGACCAGTATTAGTTTGGCAGTATTTGCAAAAAAACAGACCACAGATGCTTATGGTTTAAAAACTGTACAAAGCACATCGCAGCCAGCAGCCCCTTTACAGCAGAATACGGGTGAAACTTCGCCAGCTGCACCAAAATAAATGTAAAATTTGCAATTAAACCTTTCAATTTGTGACACAAGCTACTAGAATGCGTCACAGCTGCGGTGGTGGTGGAATTGGTAGACACGCTACCTTGAGGTGGTAGTGCTTTCGGGCGTGGGGGTTCAAGTCCCCCCTTCCGCACCAAATTTATATCCAGAATCTATAAATTTGGTGTTTGCAGCAAAATCTGTTGATGCGGGATGGAGCAGTCTGGTAGCTCGTCGGGCTCATAACCCGAAGGTCGTTGGTTCAAATCCAGCTCCCGCTACCAATCAATTTTATTTTAGAAGCAAACTAAAATAAACAACTTAGAGAGTTAAGTTGAGATAAATATTTGCGATGTTGATGCGGGATGGAGCAGTCTGGTAGCTCGTCGGGCTCATAACCCGAAGGTCGTTGGTTCAAATCCAGCTCCCGCTACCAATCAATTTTATTTTAGAAGCAAACTAAAATAAACAACTTAGAGAGTTAAGTTGAGATAAATATTTGCGATGTTGATGCGGGATGGAGCAGTCTGGTAGCTCGTCGGGCTCATAACCCGAAGGTCGTTGGTTCAAATCCAGCTCCCGCTACCAAGTTTCTAAAGAGGGCTCACAGATAGGTGGGCCTTTTTGCACAGTGGGCTTTTAGTTTTCTGTGTAATAATAGGGGCGAATTTCGCCCTTTTTTATTGGCTATCGTGTAGTGTCGATATGAGCCGTATAGGCAAAGTTAAAGTGTCATGTTTCACTACTACTATAGTGTGTATGGGTCTGTGGTGATCTATTAAGATCATAATCGCACAAAATGACGAGAGTAAATGAAGCTATCAAATAAAACTCAAGCACTTCAAGATTTAATTGTTCCTGCAGTGCAAGCTTGTGATGTAGAACTTTGGGGTATTGAATTTTTACCTCAAGGTAAGCGTTCTTTATTGCGTATTTATATCGATAAAGAAGTAGATAAAAATGCTGAGCCTATCATCAATGAAGATGGTGAGGTAGAGTCAGGTCAAGGCGTAGGCGTACAAGACTGTGTACGTGTGACTCAGCAAGTCGGTGCAATACTTGATGTGCATGACCCAATTTCGGGTGAGTATGCATTAGAAGTATCATCTCCAGGTTGGGATCGTCCTTTTTTTGAATTGAAACAAATGTCTCAATATGTTGGTCAACAAGTTGCACTTCGCTTA
Source organism: Acinetobacter sp. 226-1 (assembly GCF_030329325.1). NCBI lineage: Bacteria > Pseudomonadati > Pseudomonadota > Gammaproteobacteria > Moraxellales > Moraxellaceae > Acinetobacter > Acinetobacter sp. 226-1. Next base: position 326,351 of record NZ_JACANU010000003.1, on the reverse strand, counting down.
ATCGCAGCCGTTGAAAACCGTCGTAAATTCCAAGCAAAACTTGTTGCTGTTGATCTTGAAAATGAAATGATTCAAGTTGAAGTTGAAAAACAACAAGTATTGGAAATTGACAGCAACAATATCGACAAAGCCAATTTAATCTATCAAGACTAAATTAATTTTAACGAATAAGAATTTGAATAGTAGGTGACTTATGGGCCGTGAAATTCTTACCGTTGCAGAGACGGTTAGTAATGAAAAAGGTGTTAGTCGTGAAGCAATCTTTGAAGCGCTTGAGCAAGCTCTTGTTGCAGCAACAAAGAAAAAATTCTACGAAGGCACAAATTCTGAAGAAGCACAGTTACGCGTAGAAATTGATCGTAAAACAGGTGAGTACAGTACTTTCCGTCAATGGGAAGTCGTTGCTGATGAAGATCATGAAATGCCTGCTTGCCAAGATGCAATCTCAGATGTAGATCCTGCAAAATGGTCAATCGGTGACATCCGTGAGCTTGAAGTACCTTCAATTGAGTTTGGACGTATTGCTGCACAAATTGCAAAACAAGTCATTGTGCAAAAAATCCGTGAAGCGGAACGTGCATTGATTGCTGAAGCTTATGAATCTAAAGTTGGTGAGCTGATCTATGGTGAAGTGAAAAAACAAACCAAAGATGGCTTTATTATTGACTTAGGTGATAATGCAGAAGCGTATTTAGCGCGCGAAGAAATGATTCATAAAGAAATTCTTCGTCCTAAACAACGTATGAATGCGATTTTATATAGCGTAAATAAAGAAGGTCGAGGTGCGCAATTATTATTGTCACGCGCTAAGCCTGAAATGTTGATCGCATTGATGAAAAAAGAAATTCCTGAAATTTCTGAAGAAATCATTGAAATTAAAGCAGCCGCACGCCAACCAGGTGTTCGTGCTAAAATTGCAGTGAAAACGAACGATCATCGTATTGATCCTGTTGGTGCTTGTATTGGTATGCGTGGTACACGTATTCAAGCAGTACAATCAGAATTGAATGGCGAACGAATAGATGTTGTCGTGTGGTCTGATGATCCTGCTCAATATATTGCAAGTGCTTTAGAGCCAGCAGATGTATCGGGTATTGTGATTGATGAAGAAGAACGTACTGCAGATATTATTTTTGCTACTAGTGATCAATTAGCGCGAGCAATTGGTTCACAAGGTCAAAATGTTCGTTTAGCGTCTGAGCTTACAGGTTATAAGCTCAATATGATGCTTGAGGATGAATATCGTGCTCGTCAACAAAATGAAGCACAACAATATTTAGATATGTTTGTTACACGTCTTGATATTGAAGAAGATCTTGCAATGGCATTGGTTGAAATGGGCTTTACTTCTCTAGAAGAAATTGCTTATGTGCCAGTGGAAACATTTGACGAAATTGAGCTAGATGCTGAACTTGTTGAAATGTTACAAGCTCGTGCGAAAGAAGTAGCCTTAGCTGATGCTTTAAAGCAGCAAGAAAATATTCAAGAGCCAAGTCAAGAACTTCTAGAAATGGAAAGTATGACTTCTGAAATTGCATATGCTTTAGCGGCTCGTGGTGTTATTACAGTGGATGATTTAGCTGATCAAGCAACTGACGATATCGCAGATATTGAAGGTTTAAATGTTGAGAAAGCGGGTCAACTCATTATGAAAGCGCGTGAATCATGGTTTAACTAGGAGGTAATACATGACGGATAAGTCAATTAACGAGTTAGCGGTCAGTGTAGGACTTCCTGTAGAAAAGCTCCTTGATCAGGTGCGTGAAGCTGGATTACCACAAAAGAAAGCTGAAGATAAGATTACGACAGAACAGCAAGATACCCTTGTCAACCATTTGAAAAAATCTCATGGTCAAGATGTGGGTCAGGCAGGAAAAATCACGTTGAAACGTAAAACGACTAGTACCGCTAAAGTAGCAAGTACATCGGGTAAGGCAAAAACGATTAATGTAGAAGTGCGTAAGAAGCATACATTTACCAAGCCAGATCCAGAACAAATTAAAGCCGAAGCACTTGCGAAAGCAGAAGCTGAAGCAAAAGTACGCAATGAACAAAAAGCGAAAGTAGACGCTGCGCCAAAAGAGGCTGAAAGCTCTGCAAAAGCAAACTTGGAAAAAATGCGTGCTGCTGCAAAACAGCAAACAGCTGCAAAAGAAACACCAAAAGCTGCAGTAGTGGTGAAGCGTAAATCTACGAATAAACCAATTACTAAAGCAACTGTAAAAACAATTGAAACACCTGAACAGAAAAAAGCGCGTGAAGCTGAAGCTGCTAAATTAAAAGCAGTAGAAGAAAGCGCACGTCGTAAAGCTGCTGAGGATGCACAACAACGTACGCTTGAACAGATGCGCAAAATGGCATCTAAGTATTCAAATGAGGATACAACAGCAACGATTCGTGTTGTGGATGATTCACCATTGGCTGCTGGTCTAGTTGGTCAAGCATACGAAGACTCTTTTGCAAAAGAAGACCGTGAAATTAAACGTGGTACAAACACGAATAATCCACGTGGTCAAAAGAAAGGTGGTCGTCGTGGTCAAGAAGAGCAATCTTTCAGCCATAATCCACATAAACGTGGCTTAAAAACAAGCCAAGCAAATAAACATGGTTTTGAAAAACCTGTTAAAAAGCAAGTTTATGATGTTGAAATTGGTGAAACAATTGTTGTTGCTGACTTGGCTGCAAAAATGGCAGTTAAAGTGCGTGAAGTAATCAAATCACTCATGAAAATGGGTGAGTTAGTTACACAAAACCAAGCGATTGATCAAGAAATTGCAGCACTTGTTGTAGAAGAAATGGGGCACAACCCAGTATTAGTTTCTGATACTCAAGCTGAAGATAATTTACTTGAAGCAGCAGAAGAAGCACGTGGTGTTCAAACAACTCGTCCGCCTGTTGTTACTATTATGGGTCACGTTGACCATGGTAAAACATCATTGCTTGATCGTATTCGTCGTGCGAAAGTTGCTCAAGGCGAGGCTGGTGGTATTACTCAGCACATTGGTGCTTACCATGTGAAAACTGAGAAAGGGATTATTACTTTCTTAGATACACCAGGACACGCAGCATTTACAGCAATGCGTTCACGCGGTGCAAAAGCAACAGATATCGTGGTATTGGTTGTTGCAGCAGATGATGGTGTAATGCCACAAACTGCTGAAGCAATTGATCATGCACGTGCAGCAGGAACTCCAATTATTGTTGCGATCAACAAAATGGATAAAGAATCTGCTGATCCAGATCGCGTATTAAACGAATTAACAACCAAAGAAATCGTACCTGAAAAATGGGGTGGTGATGTACCAGTTGCATTGGTTTCAGCACACTCAGGTCAAGGTATTGATGAGCTTCTAGATCTTATTTCAATTCAAGCTGAATTGTTAGAATTGAAAGCATCTGAAGAAGGTGCAGCACAAGGTGTAGTAATTGAAGCACGTGTTGATAAAGGTCGTGGTGCAGTAACTTCTATTCTTGTACAAAATGGTACATTGAATGTTGGTGATTTAGTACTTGCTGGTGCGTCTTATGGTCGTGTCCGTGCAATGACAGACGAAAATGGTCAACGTATCAAATCAGCAGGTCCTTCAATTCCAGTCGAAATTTTAGGTCTTCCTGAAGCGCCAATGGCGGGTGATGAAGTTCTTGTCGTAGATGATGAGAAGAAAGCACGTGAAGTTGCTGAAGCTCGTTTAGATCGTGAGCGTCAAAAACGTCTTGAGCGTCAATCTGCAATGCGTCTTGAAAACTTGATGGCATCAATGGGCAAAAAAGATGTGCCTATTGTTAATGTTGTCTTGAAAACAGATGTACGTGGTACTTTGGAAGCCTTGATTGTTGCACTTTCTGAATTGTCTACAGACGAAGTGAAAGTACGTGTAATTAGTTCAGGTGTTGGTGCGATTACTGAATCTGACGTAATCCTTGCTGAATCTTCAGAAGCAGTATTACTCGGCTTTAACGTTCGTGCTGATAATACAGCGCGTCAAAAAGCGGATGCTGATGGCATTGATATTCGTTACTACTCAATCATTTACCAATTGATTGATGATGTGAAAGCTGCAATGAGCGGTAAACTTGCACCAGAACATCGTGAAACGATCTTGGGTGTGGCTGAAGTTCGTGAAGTCTTCCACTCAAGTAAATTTGGTGCAGCAGCAGGTTGTATGGTACTTGAAGGCGTATTACATCGTAATAAACCAATTCGTGTATTACGTGAAGATGTTGTTGTTTTCCAAGGTGAACTCGAATCACTTCGTCGCTTCAAAGAAGTTGTTGAAGAAGTCCGTGCAGGTATGGAATGTGGTCTTGCAGTTAAAGGCTATAAAGATATCAAAGCAAAAGACAAAATCGAAGTTTATGATGTTCAATTGATTAAACGGAGTCTTTAATGGCGGGTAGTCAGCGTCTTAAACGTATGGCAGATACAGTTCAGCGAGAGTTGTCTGAACTGATTCGTCAGGAGCTGAAAGATCCACGCTTAGGTGGTATTGTAACCATCTCTGCGGTTAAGGTAAGCCCAGACTTAGGGTATGCCGAAGTTTATGTGACTGTAATGGGACGTGAATTAGGCGATGAGCAAAGTGAAGCTGCAAATAAAGAAACGTTAGAGGTGCTTAATAAAGCATCAGGTTTCTTGCGTCATGAGCTTGGTCATCGTATTAAAACGCGTGTAACACCGCGTTTACGCTTCCATTATGACAAAACCAATGCATATGGTAACTATATGTTTGGTCTTATTGCCGAAGCAGTGAAGGATTTACCTCCTACTGATGAAGCAAAAAAAGATGATGAATAAATGATGTTCAAGAAAGCCACCTTCGGGTGGCTTTTCTTATAGACAACTTATAATTCCACAAAAATTGATGAATAATTAGAGAATGAAAATAAAAAACCTTTTCTTATTTTGTATCCAGTGACAGCACAAATTATGTTTAATCTGGGGAATATAGAAGTTGTACAAGTTAAACGTGACAGTGAAGTTCCTATTTTTATGTGTTCTTCTGCAAAAAAATTACAATTTAGTGATCAAAAATTTCTCGATAAACGCATGAATTATGTAAATAATTCAATCTGGTTTCGACTTCAACAGTGGTAGTTTTCATTTAAAAATTTCATGAATATTTATATTTTAAATCATTAGATTGATGTACTACTGCAAGTAAATATGATGTGTTGTAAAGAAAATAAACAATTCTATTTTCAAAATATGTTTAGAATAAGTTTATATCAACAAATACAAATAAATACTTGAGGTTTTAAATGATGAATTCAATGAAAAAGGTCGCACTTGCATTGACATTAACTAGCACTTTAGCTTTTTCAGGCTGTGGTTATAACACACTGCAAGCTAAAGACGAATCTGTAACAGCCGCATGGTCTGAGGTTGAAAACCAATACCAACGTCGTGCAGATTTAGTCCCTAACCTTGTAAATGTTGTAAAAGGTTATGCTAAGCACGAAGAACAAGTATTAACTGAGGTAACCCAAGCACGTGCTAATGTTGCTGGTCTAAAAGTTGATAAGGAAGTATTGGAAAATCCTGAACTGTTTAAAAAATATCAAGAAGCACAAGCACAAATGAGTAGTGCTTTATCACGTTTATTAATGGTACAAGAAAAATATCCAGATCTAAAAGCCAATGAGCAATTTAAAGATTTACAAGTACAGCTAGAAGGGACTGAAAATCGTATTAGTACAGCACGTACACGCTATGTAGAAACTGTACAAGATTACAATACGTATGTACGCCAATTCCCACAAGCGATGACTGCAAAAGTGATTGGAATGAAAACCAAGCCAAACTTTAGTGCAGAAGCAGGCGCTGCAAAAGCACCGACTGTCAATTTCAACTAAGTTAAATTGAACACTTTGTGAGGATGCTACATGCTTGAAATGAGTCAATGGATTGGTCGAAAAATGAAAACCGTCCTCATGTTAATGATTTGTACGTTAGTACTTACATTTCAATCATTTGCATGGGCTGAAACTGCTACAGCAACAGATTCGTTAGATGATGCTGTTGTTGTCGCCAAAGTGATTCAAAATAATACCAACGTACAAGATGATTCACCTGAAGTTATATCAACATCAAATCAGACAGCTTCTTCGGTAAAAAATGATTTGGCAGATGGGAAAATACGCCAATTACCCAGTTTAAATGAGCCTGTTATTGATCAGGCAAAAGTTTTGTCTGCAAATGAAAAACAAAACTTAGAAGCAAAAATTCGCAATATTTATAACCAAGGTAAAGCTCAAATTGGTGTGATTATTGTGCCAACGACAGGGGCTGAAGGCATTTTTGACTTTGCTATGCGTACTGCAGAACAATGGAAATTAGGCTCAGCGAAACAAGATAATGGTTTATTGATCGCAGTTGCAGTCAATGATCGAAAAATTCATATTGCGACAGGTTATGGTTTAGAAGGTGTATTGCCTGACATTATGGTGAGCCGAATTATTCGTAATCAAATTACACCATACTTTAAAGCAGGACAATATGGTCAAGGCATACAAGCTGGTGTGATGGAAATTGAGCGAATTCTAAATCTAGACCCTGAAATTGCTAAACAAGCTGCTGATGAGTTAAAAGCTCGTCAAGACCAAGCTATTCAAGAGCAAGAAGCTAAAGACCGTACAATGACGACCGCAATTATCATTCTTATTGTGGGTATATTTGCTTCATTTATTATTGGTAATCGTTTAAGTGCTTCTGTAGCGGGTGTTACTGCTTTTGCGGCGGGCTTAATCTACGGCTCTGGTATTTTAATGAGTTTGGTTTTAGGTTTTGGTATATTTTTCTTATTAATTACTTCTTTAGCACAACTGATTTTTCAAATGTTTCTTTCTGGTGGCGGGCGAGGAGGAAGTAGTGGTGGTGGTTTCGGTGGCGGTGGTGGATATACTGGTGGTGGCGGTGGATTTGGCGGTGGAGGTGCTTCAGGCTCATGGTAACAAAAACAGATACAACAACAATTTTGACACAACCTAAATTACAGCAGCAAGTGACACCAAGCTTTTCACGCTGGTTAAAACATTTTTTTTATATGCCCGCATCAAAACGCTATTTTTCTAAACAAGATCAATTTGCGATTGCAGAAGCCGTGAAACAAGCAGAGCAAGGGCATATTGGAGAAATTCAAGTTGTTATTGAAGGGCATATTCCAAGCAATCAAGCTTATTATCAAAATACATATTTACGTGCTCAGCAGCTATTTGCCGAACTAGGTGTTTGGGATACAGAAAAAAATAGTGGGGTTTTGCTTTATCTTAATTTGTGTGAGCAAAAAGTTGAAATCGTGATAGATCGAGGCTTAAAAAAGGCTACACAACAAAAGCTTTGGCAAGATGTATGTGACCAAATTGTTCTGGAATTAAAAAATAAACGCCATAGGCAAGCTGTTGTAAATGGTGTATTAAGTATTGGTAAAATATTGAATTTGTATTATGAGCAAATAGATTTAGATGAGTTTAATGAGCTACCAAACTCACCAATCATCTTAAACTAAAGTATTAAAGTGACGGAAAATGTCACTTTTTTACATAAAATAACTTAAAAAAACATAAGCTAATTTAGTTGTTGTAAAAAACAACAGATTCAATGAAAATAAAAAAGTGTTAAGCAGTTAGCGTTTTTTAACTTCCAAATAAAAACTTAACTGCACTAATTTATAAAAAATTAAAATATTGGAGAAATGTTATGAACGCTCAAAAGGGTTTTACTCTTATCGAGTTAATGATCGTAGTTGCGATTATCGGTATTCTTGCTGCAATTGCGATTCCTGCTTATCAGAACTATACGAAACGTTCACACGTTTCTGAAGGTTTAAGTTTGGCTGGTGGTGCTAAAACAGGTATTACTGAGTTTTACTCATCTAATAACCGCTGGCCTGGCGCTACTGGTAATGCTTCAGTTGGCTTGGCAGCTGCTGGCAGTATTAAAGGTAATGCTGTAAGTTCTGTGCTTGTAAATGGTAGTACGATTATAGTAACCTATAATACTAAGGTTACATCAGGTGCAACATTGGTTATGAAGGGTACTCCGTCAGGTGGTGGTATGGAGTGGACTTGTACAGGTGGTAATTTAGATTCTAAATTTCGTCCTTCAAACTGTCGCTAATTTTTTTATAAAAAACACCCTAATTCTTAGGGTGTTTTTTATTTTGAAAAGTAGGGGAATTATTTGAGTAAAATAATTTATAAAATAAAGCCTATTTTTATTTTATGTTTAATATTGTTTTTTTCATTTATTGTATATTTGCCTGGGTTGTCTGGAGATTATGTTTTTGATGATATTGTAAATATTATAGACAATAAAAAAATTGCAATTTTATCTTTGAATTATTTAGATTTAAAAGCTGCTTGGTATGCTGGTGATGCTGGTCCATTGGGTCGTCCGATCAGTATGCTTTCCTTTGCTTTAAACTATTATTTTACAGGATTTAATCCTTATTATTTTAAGTTAACGAATTTATTTATTCATTTAATCAATGGTTTTTTAGTTTTTATTATTGGTTATAAATTATTCCAGTGGTTGAGTGTTCAATATCATAATATTAGTTTGCAGCTTGTACCATATCTTGCTTGCTTAGTCAGTTTAATTTGGCTTATTCATCCTTTAAATTTAACTAGTGTATTATATGTTGTGCAACGTATGACCAGTCTATCCGCATTATTTGGATTATTGGCACTTGCTATTTATTGTGTCTGGCGTACTCGAACAATCACTGGTTTAAATACTATACTTGCATTATGCGGTATAACTTTAAGTCTATTAGCCTCAATACTCAGCAAAGAATCTGGAATTTTATTTATTCCCTTGATTTACTGGGTTGAATTGGTTTTTTTTCAAGCGAAAAATCTGAAATTTCAACCTATTTATGTTAAAAAAATTAAACTAATTCATATGCTTTTGGGTGGGGTGATTGTTGCGGGATTAGTGTTTTTATATTTATTGCCACCCTATCTTAATCCTGCAAATTTTGCTCGACGTGAGTTTACTTTAGTAGAGCGATTGCTTACTGAATCGCGAGTGATTTTTTATTATCTAAAAATGACATTTTATCCATTACTTTCGGATTTAAGTTTATATCATGATGATTTTGCAATTTCCAAATCAATCACTCAGCCAATAACAACACTATACTCTTTGGTCGGACTGCTTGGAATTACTCTAGTTTGTATAGTCTTGGTTAAAAAGCACCCTATGTTACTTTTCGCTTGGGGTTGGTATGTGATTAGCCAATTACTTGAATCTACTTTTATTAGTCTTGAGTTAATTCATGAGCATCGTAATTATTTTGGCATCATTGGCTTTATATTTACAGCAGTCTATTATATTGCTCAAATTAACAATAAAAAAATTCAACCTTTTCTCTATGGGTTAGGTGCCCTCTATATTTTAAATTTAGCATGGACAACATGGCAGCGTTCGGAGATATGGTCAAATCTTGTAGATCATGCTGTTTATGAGGCGACAATGCATCCACGATCAGATCGTGCTAATTATCAACTTGCTCGCATATATATGAAGCTAATGCAATTATATCCAGAGAATCAAGAGGAATATGCCGCATTAGCAAGTAAGTCTTTGCTGAAAGCTAAACAAAGTTATTATCCAGCAAATGGTGCATGGTTTGCTGAACTTCATTTGAATTCTTATTTAAAAAGACCTATAAAACAACAAACAATTGATGAACTTATTTGGAGGTTGAAAAATGAGCCATTTCAAAATAATAATATTAGTTTTTTAAGCGCATTCACAACTTGCCAAATTGATAATTTTTGCCATGTCCCACATGATCAGGCTGTGCAAATTATTGCTGCAGGAATACAAAATAAAGGTGTAGATAATAAACTTCAAGCAGAAATTTATAAATTATTAGTCCAATATTATATTGGTGTTATTGCTGATTTTAAAAAAGGTGAAGAATTTATAGAGCATGCTATTCAGTTACATGAAGATGTCAATGGAAGATTGATATTCTCTCAGGTTTATCGATTGCAAAATAAATTGACTCAAGCAGAAGAACAAATACAACGGGCAAAGCAAATAGATACTGAAAATGCTTGGGAAAAAGAAATTACAATTGAGCAACATGAGATTGATAATGCTATCAGTTCTAAAAAGAAGGTTGTTTATGAAAATTAGTGTTGTTTTACCAGCAAAAAATGAGTCTGGAGCAATTGGGGAAACAATTAGCAAAATTCATGCATTGAATATTGCTACAGAAATTATAGTTGTAAATGATGGTTCAACAGATAATACTTTAACTATTGCAGAAAAAGCAGGTGCTAAAGTAGTTTCACATCCTTATTCAAAAGGAAATGGTGCTGCGATTAAAACTGGAGCACGAAATGCAAGTGGTGATGTGATTATCTTTATGGATGCTGATGGTCAGCATAATCCTCAAGACATTTCGAAACTTTTAGTTAAAATTGAGCAAGGTTATGACCTTGTTGTTGGTGCTAGACAAAAGGGTTCTCAAGCAAGTATGGGACGTGGTCTAGCAAATGCTTTGTATAATAATTTAGCAACTTATATGACTGAACATAAAGTTGAAGATCTAACATCTGGCTTTCGTGCAGTACGAGCTGATAAATTTCGAGAGTTTCTATATTTATTACCAAATGGATTTTCTTACCCAACGACTAGCACGATGGCTTTTTTTCGTGCGGGATATTCTGTGACATATATTCCTATTCATGCGGCAAAGCGTATTGGTAAAAGCCATATTCAGCCGATGAAAGATGGTGTGCGTTTCTTTATTATTATCTTTAAAATTGCTACGTTATTTTCACCACTGAAAATGTTTTTACCGATAGCAGTTATTTTATTTATGATGGCGACAGGTTGGTATGGATATACTTTATGGGAAATGGGGCGATTTACAAATATGAGTGCTCTACTTTATACAGGGAGTATCATGATTTTTCTAATGGGACTGATTTCTGAACAAATTACAGCATTAATGTATAAAGATCAGTCCTGATATTTTATTGAAGAATATTTTTTGCTTTTTTAAATGGTATCAATGTATGGGGCCAATTACTAAATCTACTTTACGAACAAGCTTCGTTTTAGGGATAAGACTCCTCGTACAAGCAGGAACTTTATTGCTCGTTGCTCGATTACTTGGCGCCAGCGATTACGGATTATTTGCTGGTATTGCAGCTCTAGCAGTTTTGATAGGTACATTTTCTACATTTGGTACTCATTTAGTGTTATTAGGGGAAGTGTCGAAAAGCCCAACACTTTGTACTCAAATTTTAAGCTTTGCTGTACCTACAACTTTAATTTTTGGTTGTGGGTTATTCATGTTCTATGTCGCGATTTGTTCACGGCTCTTTGATAGTTTTAACCCCTCATTTATCGTTATTGTGTGTATTGGTGTCACGGAAATTATTTTATTGCCGTTATTCTTATTATCTACAATTGAAGAGTTAGCATTGGGGGAAGCAGCTAAATCACAGTTTTGGGTTATTTTTCCATTAGCTTTACGTACATGTGCAGTTGGTCTTGTCTTTTTAGTAAATAGCTCTGAACCACTTATATTATTTTCTTGGTTGTATCTTGGAACTGCTTTAATTGCTTTATTTTGTAGAAAGTTTTTTAAGCCTAATGCTTGGCTTAGACCAAAGGATTGGCGTTTAGCCAATAAACAAGAGTTAAAAAATAGTGCGGGTTATGCTGCTTTAGCAATCACAGCCGCAGGACCCAGTGAAATGGATAAAATGCTTGCGGTTAAGCTTTTACCTTTAGGCATGAGTGGAGTATATGTTGCAGCAGCTAGAGTTATGGGGGCTGTCGCTTTGCCGATTATGGCATTGTTACTTGCAGCATTGCCAAAACTCTTTAGAACACATAATGCTCCAGCTAATTCATTCTCGCAATTAAATGTTTGGATTCTTATTACTGTACTTATTTATGGTGTAGTGATTAGTGGTTTTTTGTGGTGGATTGCACCTTGGATTGAATTAATATTTGGTTCTCATTACCATGGAATGACAGATTTATTACGTTATTTATGTTACGTAATACCATTTTTATTGCTTCGAATTAGTTTGGCCAATATTTTAATGAGCATGGATAAACCATGGTTAAGAGCTTTAATAGAGGCTCTAGGTATGGTGATTCTAGTTTCATCTGCAGTTATATTTTCTTCTTATTTTAGTGTATTAGGTATTATATTTGCTCTAGTTGTGTCAGAAGCTACTATGGTGATTTTAAGTTTAATAATTGTATTTTATAAAAAAGTTGGAGATTGATTAGAAAATGGGTATTGATGTTCATGCATTACAACTTTTGCAGTATAACAAGCAAAAGAACTCTAACTTAGGTAAAACCTTGACTTTAGGACGACAAGCTGTATTGCTAGGACCAAGGTTAGCAAAGAAATGGGTAGGTACAGATCAAGGAGCATGGTGTGAGGGGCTGTTAAAAACTCACTTCAATGCCACAGATGTCGATTCTATAGATAATTCAGATTATGAAGATGCAAGTATTATCTATGACTATAATAATTCAATACCTAATGCTTTGAAGGAGCAATATCACACGATCATAGACTTTGGTTGCTCAGAACACATTTTTAATGTGGCGCAAGCATTTCAAAATACAATTGACGTTTGCAAGTTAGATGGGACTATCCTACATATTTTGCCAGCAGCTGGCTTTTGTGGGCATGGGTTTTATCAATATAGTGCAGAGTTCTTCTTCTCGCTTTATAGTAACGAAAATGGCTTTGAAGAAACAGAAATATTTTTTTCTGATTTATATGATCCGCAAAAATGGTACGCTGTGACGAAACCTAGTCAGGGTGAGCGTATCAATATTAGAACTCAAAATGAGACTTATATTATTGTAAGAACAAAAAAAGCCAAGCATAAAAGTATTTTTATACAGCAATCAGATTATACTTATATTTGGAATGAAAATAAGAATAAAAATGTTCAACCTTATAAGGTGGGTAAAATTACTAAAATACAGGAGTTAATTAGCTTTTCTCCACTAGCTGTAAAATTATTTATGCATTTAATTGCCTGTATTACTAAAGAAAATCATGCAAAAAAATTAGATAAGCACCCAAACTGTAAGTTAATTATACCACCTAAGATATAGGTGGTTTTTTATAACCAATTATTACTGTCTCCTCACCATACTTAGGAGTGATGCAATTCATACAGTCCATAATTAAGTACCATTTCAGAGTACGTAAAATAGAGGGTTGATTATCTTTGAGGGTTTCCGTCAGTTTTAAACTTTCTAGCCAATTAAATTTTGCATGTGGTCCTCTATCTAAGATTTTAATATTTTGAAAGCCTGCTTCATCTAGCCAACGTAATAATTCAGCTTGTGATGGAATACATAAATGATAAGGGGGATGTAGTCCGACCCAGTTCTTACCGAATGCTTTAGCAACACTAGCTTGAGGGTTAGGTGTTCCTATCCAAAGACATCCATCTTGATTAAGCTTTTTAAAGCAGTCTTTAATAGTTTGCTGAGGATCTATAACGTGTTCTATAACATGATTCATAGTAATGACATCAAACATTTCATCTTTATGGAAGGAATCTAACCCTCCTAAACGGACGTTTAAACCTTTATTTTTACATTGTTCAATAATGATAGGATCAAAATCACATCCGCAAGAATCCCAGCCCATTTGCTTAGCTATATTCAAAAAATCACCTGCACCGCACCCTAGATCGAGTAGTTTTCCTTTCTTACTAAAGTTTTTTATTGTTAGATTTCGCCCAAAACGATCTAATTTATAACGTAAAGGTGGAAATAAGTTGAATAATATATAACCAATACTCAACGAATTTTTATCGAAGTTAATGCCTAGACTTTCTGCTAGATATCCCCTCACTAATTTCCAAAATAAAGATTCACTAGTAAAGACAGCTTCACTTTGTGTTGGTTTATGTGTTAAGTAGTCTTGGTAAAGAGCGGCAAGACTATTTTCTGCAGGCCTTGGATTAACAAAGAGAGATTTACAAAAAGGACAATTATATATATTCCAGGTATCTTGCATGAGCCCTTCATCATCATTTCTTTTATAAATAGGTTCATAATCAATTTCATGTTTACAAGCAGGACAACATTCTAAAAATGTGAGTTCGCCACGTGACCAAGTTGAGTTTTCCATTACTAATCTTCCTTATTTTTTTTAAAGAGCTTTTCCCATTCATCTACAGCTTTTTCTATAGAAAAATCAAATGCTCTGTTGAGTAGAAGTTCTGGAGAAATAGATTTATAATTATTGAGTTTCTCAATAATTGCTTGTGTTAAAGCTTCTATATTTTCATTTTTTACTAACATTCCCCAACGGCCTTCTTCTAAAATTTCTGCTGCACCATGAGGGCAATTAGTTGAAATAATATTACATTGACAACAAATAGCCTCAATTAAAACCGTCGGTAAGCCTTCAAAACGAGAAGATAAAACAAATAAGTCGGCTTGTCTTAAGATATTAAAAGGTTGGTTAGTATTACCTTTTAATGTGATATGTGTGTTTAAATCTAAAGAATCAATCAGTTTTTGTAAATTTTGTTTTTCTTCTCCATCACCCCAAATTTCTAAATGCCAAGGTTGTGGAACTTTGTGCATTGCTTGAATAAGAAGATCAAAACCCTTTTGTCGCGTTAATCTTCCTAAAGCAATAATTTTTTTAGGACTATTGGGAGGGGTGCTTGGCTTAGGTATAAAATGTGATTTATCTAAAACAGGATTATAAATAGTGACAACTTTAGTCTTGGCACATTTAAATTGTTTAAGAATATCTTGTCTTACACCATTAGAAACAGCAATAATTTTGTTGGTTTTTTTGTATACTATGGTTGCAAATAATTTATCCAACTCAAAACGTAGATGACCTATAAAAGTTGGTCTGGCGGTAATAATGTCATGTGGTCCGTGTACACTATGTAGCCAATACAAGTTTTGACCAGAATGCTTAATCGCTAGAAAAGTGAGAAATCCGATATCTGAAAATGCTGTAACAATATGGGTTGGCTGCCAAGTATGAATCAGTTTGCTTAGGTTTGGTATAAATTGATATAAACTCTTATTCGCTATCTCATAGACTGGACATAGAGCTTCTGCTTCAGGAAGAAATTCGCCATGTGCTTTTCTTAAAGCAAATGCACATTCATGTCCTCTCTGCTGTAATTCTTTTATTAACCGTAAAGTTATTCTTTCAACACCACCTGTAACCATTCGTGGCAAGACAAATAAAATTTTCATACTTTAAGTTCAGATTGTAAAATTGATATTATTTTTTCCGCAGCATCTCCTTTTCCATAAGGAAAATATGGTTTTGCCATCTTTCTGTATAAGTTCTCGTTTAATAGTAATGAGGATACTTCGTGATATATATAATCTTTATTTGTACCAACTAATTTTGCTCTACCTGCACTAACAGGTTCTGGTCGCTCAGTTGTTTCACGCAAAATAAATACGGGTTTTCCTAAAGCAGGGGCTTCCTCCTGAATACCACCACTATCTGTTAAAATTAAATCTGCTTGACATAGTAATTCAATAAAATCAAAATAATCAAGAGGATCCTTCAGTATTATACGTGGGTGTATAAGCAAGGAATAAGCAAGATTTTTTACATGTGGATTAGGATGTACTGGATAAACTACCTTTACATTTTTAAAATTTTCTAAAATTTTTATTACAGTTTTAAAAACATTTTCTAAGGGCTGTCCAAAATTTTCTCGTCTATGTACTGTCAATACTAAAATTTTCTCTTGTCTTTTATTAACTAGAGGTAACTGCTCGGCGGTCATTAATAAAGTATCAATACAAGTATTACCTGTAACAAATACTTTTTCTTTTAATACACCTTCCTTGATAAGAGTATTTGCAGCTAATTCTGTTGGCGCAAAATTCCAATTTGCTATTTTAGAAATCATTTGTCGATAACCCTCTTCAGGAAAGGGATGTTTCAAATTATATGTTCGCAAACCTGCTTCTACATGACCAAAGGGTATTTGTGCATTGAATGCCGCTAATGCAGAACCCAAAACGCTGGTAGTGTCCCCTTGAGCAAGAAGAGCATGAGGCTTCTCTTTTTTAATAATATTATCTAACTCTGAAAGTATGCATGCTAAAAGTTGACTCATACCTTGATTGGCCTGCATTAAATTAAGATCATAATCTACAACTACATTAAAACGCTGCAACATTTGATCTAACATTTCTCGATGCTGAGCGGTAGCTATAACTACGCACCTAGCCCATGTACTAGCTTCTAAAGCTCGAATAACAGGCACCATTTTGATCGCTTCAGGCCTAGTACCAACCACACATATTATTGTTTTCAACATATTCATTTTCTATTCAGAATCACGTATCGCTAGAAAGTACTTCAGAATAAGGATCGCCCTTGCCCCATTTTTCCCAATCAAAATCTGTTTTATTTTTCATATTTACCCTTTGTTAAATATTTTGATATTATCTAATTTTAACATATTTTCGATATGCTCTTTAGCATTGGTTGAAATATCTTCCCAATATATATTATTTGGTTGCGAAACGATTTTTTGATCCAACAGTTGCCTTTCTATAACCATAGCTAAGCTCCTAGGGTTACTAGGTTCCGCTAGGTATTTTTCTAGCTCCAAAGCTTGTTTAGCAAAATTTGCATACAAGTTTGGTGATTTTGTAGCAACTATTGGGCGTTCACAAGCAATGGATTCCACTATCTTGTTTGATGCACCCGCATCCATAAAGGGTGATCGTCTGTAAGGTATGGCAAGAATATCACAAGCCGCTAGTACGTAAGAAATTTCAGAAAAAGCTATATTTCCTAAGTAATGGATTCCAGGTAAGTTTAGGTTTAACTCAGGGTTAGATTTTCCACCAAGAAATAATTCTACAGGAATAGACTGAGAACGTAAGATTATTATCGCTTGAATTAGATCAGCCACACCACGATCAGCCTCCATGCTACCAAAATAACCTACTATTTTATTCCCTGTGTGAATATTTAGTTTATCTCTAGCTTCACTTTTGTCGATCTTTCTAAATAGTTTTCTATCGATTCCATTTGTTAGGATAAAATCATGTTCCAATATACCCAATTGTTTTAACAGAGCTTGGCTAGCGAACATTCTTAGGTCTGATTTTTTTAACAAATAGGCGAATAAATCAAAACCTAAAAGTTTTATATACCCACCAAATTCATCATATTTGTCATAAACATCAAACACGAACTTAGCGTTTAATTTTTTCGCTAAATGATAACCTAGCAGGCCAATATAGCAATCACCACTAGCTATAATAATATCTGGCTTTTTTTTACTTCTACTTTCTTGCCAATATTGTTTGATCACTCTGCCATTTTTTACTGGTGTAGAAATGATTGCTAAACTGTCGTCTTGTTGTGCTATAAACTCAGTTGAGTGATAGTCAATGAGCCAGAGTTTGGTATCAACTCCAGTCTTTGCCCAATGATAGGGTAATTGATAAATTCGCCCATACTTTTCTGTAAGTGCATCTCGATTTGTATAAAAACGTTTTCCGATGAATAGAATATTCACTTCAGTACACTCGCTTCAACAATCTTTTTGCCAAAAATACTCCATTCAAACTGCCCTGCAAAATGCTGACATTGCTCAATATTTTTAGTCTGTTTTAATGCCATTATCGTTTGCTTAGCCAACACTTCGTAGTTGTTTTTTTCTACCAAACAACCTGAAACACCATCTTTTACTGCATCCACAATTCCCCCTGTAGCAAAAGCAACGGTAGGCGTACCATGTGCAGCCGCTTCTATTGCCACCATACCAAAACCTTCAGGGTCATCTGGAATATGTTTCACTGGAAAAATATGTAAATCAGCTAAATAATAAAAGCTCGATAATACTTCATCATCATTAATATTACCTGTAAAGATAATATTATTCTCAATATTATGTTTCTTTACAGTAGATAAAATAAGCTCTTTGGATTGTAGATTTTTATTTAAAGACTGATTTGGTGTATCCCCAATAATCACAAGTACAGTATTCGGTATTGCTTTTACAATGTTAGAAAAACTTAAATCAATAAACTCATTTAGGCCTTTGCGTTCTGTCAATCTACCCACAGAAATCAGTATTTTTTTATTCTGTAAATTATATTGATTTTTTAATTGTTGAATGAGTTGTTCATCTCTAAATTTTGGAGGAAAACTAACACCAGGGTAGATGATTGCTAATTTATTTTGTTGGACTCCTTTTGTAATGCAAATATCAAATGTAGGTGTACTGTTTGCAATAATTTTATCTGCTATTCGGATTGCAGGTACCCATATAAAATTATAAATAGGATGATTTGTTGCGATATCCAGTCCATGAATGTAGACAATGCTCTTTTTTCTGAATATTTTTGCCCAAAAAACGACAATTGGAGCAGTTAATCCACTTCCTGCGAAAAGTACATCAGGTTTTTGAGTTAAACAAATAAAAAAAGTTTTTAAAAAAGCTAAAATAAGAAAAATAGGTAAAGGACTCAGTCTTACACCATAAAAATTACATTTTGCAGGAGCAATTTTTTTTCCTTTATTATGGCTGAGTAATATTACCTCATGATTATGGCTAAGCTCATCTGCTATATGCCAATTCAATCGTTCCATTCCACCAATAAGGGGAGGGAGATTTCGAGTAATAATTAAAATTCTTTTCTTAGACATAATGTTTAGGATTTATAAACTACTTTAATAGTATAATCGATTTTTAGCTTATTTAGGGTACAGAATGCAATATAATATCTATTAATGACACTAAAGGGCATAATACGTCAATTTTCTCTTACAATAATTTAATTGTTTTATTTATGAGTAATTTTTAAGTAATATTTTAAGTGCCTTACATCTTTATAGAGAATGAGAAATGGGAGTTACGAAAGGTTTTACACTCATTGAACTTATGATTGTGGTTATGATTATTGGAGTTTTAGGGGCTATAGCCATTCCAGCATATCAAAACTATACGACTCGTGCTCATGTATCAGAAGCTTTAAATATGGCTTCTATATATAAAGGAGAGTTAATAACTATTTATGGAGAAAGTGGTACTTGCCCAACTACTGTTAGTGATTTAGGGTTTGACTCATCAGGTTTCATTAATTCTAAATATGTTCAATCTATTGCTTTAAATACAACTTATACTGGTGCAGTATGTGCTTTTGAGTTTAAATTTTCAAATGTTGGTGTAAATGCAGGGATAGCAGGTAAACAACTAATTTTTGCGATGATGAATTATGCTGGGAATGGAGCAGCTCAATGGGAATGTGCCTCTAATAATATAAGGCAGATATATTTGCCATCGACTTGTAAGGGTATTTAGTTATCGAGATACATTAAGCTAAGTGTATAATTCACTCAGTTTTTTTTTGCGCATTTTTCAATGAAAGCCATTTTACCTATACTCTCCGCATTGTTTTTAGCATTGGCATATCTCTTGCCATTTCATAAACTGCCATGGACAACTTTTGGTAGTGAAGTTTTGGCTTTTTTATCAGGCATTACACTGTTATGTATGTTTGTGAAAAAAGATTTAAAAATTCCAAAACCACAGCTTTTAGCACTTCCTATTCTATTGATTCCAATAATTCAATATGGTTTTGGGCAGATTCTTTATTTTAGTAATGCTTTGTTATGTACAGCATATCTGTTGATGTTCTGGCTGATGGTTGTGGTAGGTTATAACTTATCATTAGAAAAAGCGCATCGAGAAAAAACCTTTACAGCGATAAGTATTGTGATTTTGATTGTGGCTTTGCTTTCAAGCATGATTGCGATTTTCCAATGGCTTGGGATAAATTCATACTTTGCACCATTCATGAATTTTTTAAAAGGAAATCGTCCTTATGCTAACTTTGCCCAACCCAATAACTTAGCGACTTTTTTAACAATGGGTGTTTTCGCCTGTTTATATTTTTATGAAAAACGCTTGATTTCGAATTTTATTCTTGTACCTTCAAGCTTGGTTCTACTTTTTACAATTGCCTTGACTCAATCACGTACTTCTTGGGTCGTATGTATATTTGTTTTAATTTATTTAGCGATCAAACAATTTAATAAACCAAAAAGATTTAATTTTGTAAAATTATTAATGTGGGTTGGTGTTTTTGTCGCTGCGATTGGTTGTTTGCCTTATTTAAATCATTTAATGAATGAAATTTCAACACAAGGCGTTGTAGATACTGCAACTGTTGTGGAGCGAGCTTCTTCAGGTTATAAGCGCTTAGATATGTGGTCGCAAGCTTGGGTAGCCATTCAACAACAGCCATGGTTTGGTTATGGTTGGAATCAAACAGGTATGGCACAAATTGCAGCTTTTGATTTAAGACCAAATTGGGAATGGTATAAGACTGCACATAATGTCATTTTGGATTTATTAATTTGGAATGGTATTCCAATTGGTGGGTTGATTGTTTTATATGTTGCAGGTTGGTTATATTGGTTAAATAAAGGCATTAAAGAACCTATTTCTTTAGTTGCAACTTTAATGGTTTGTGCAATTTTAATTCATGCATTTTTAGAATATCCAATTCATTACGCATATTTTTTATTACCTATGGGACTCTTGCTTGGTATTATTCAGGCACAATATTCTTATTTACCAAGTAAAAATTTAAAACCAGCAGTTACATTGAGTTTAGTGCTGATCGGCATTGTTTTATGTGGGGTGGTGTATCGAGATTATCAGCTATATCGCCAACAAAGTGTGTTTGTAAATATCAAAAAACCATTAACAGCCACACAGCAAGACGTAATGAATCAACAGATTTGGTTATTATCACAATTTAAAGAACGTATTTGGTGGATTGGATTAAATCCATTTACTAAGTTGTCTGATGAGCAGTTACAGTATATTGATCGTATGGTGGCAAATTTAGCTTCTAAATATGATTTATTTAAATATGCTCAAGTTTTAGCTTTTAATGGCAAGCAGGCAGAAGCAGAACATCAACTTTGGATCTTAGGTGAATTACACCGAGAGAAACATGATTATCAGGATTTACTCCCTAAATCTGAGAAATAACAATAAAAAAAATCCCTTTACATTGATAAAGGGATTTTTATTTAAGTCTTGGTTAGAGCTGGCTTTGAATATAATTTTCAATACCAACGCTATCTGTTAAATCAATTTGTGTGGTTAACCAATCCCAATACTCTTCTTCCTTTTCTAAAATTTCTTGGGCAAGATCACGTGTTACATAATCTAGATGCTGTTCAGCAAGCGCAACGGTTTTTTGTAAAGCCTCAATATTTTCTTTCACTTTACGAACATCACAATTGAGTACTTCTAGCGTATGTTGACCAATATATAATTTACCTAAATGTTGTAAATTTGGTAAGCCTTCTAAAAATAAGATACGTTCAATGATTTTATCGGCATGCTTCATTTGGCGAATAGACTCTTTATATTCTGCTGAACCTAATTGCTCAATACCCCAATCATTAAACATACGTGAGTGTAAAAAATATTGATTAATTGCTGTTAAGTGATGATAAAGCACTTGGTTAAGTTGATTAATAACGTCACGATTGCCTTTCATGGTGAATGCTCCATTTAAAACGTGTGCCTTAAATTATTTCAAGGCAATCCATAATTTATATTAATCAAATTTATCAAAAGTTTCGAGGGCTTTATTGAACGGCAAATGAAAATCGCAATCAAAATCATGAGAAAAGATCATTTCATCTTAAATAATATTTTTGCTGCAAAGTGATCTTTAAAAATAAGATTATTATATAAAAGAAACCCGCCTTGAGTCGAAGCGGGAGAGGAAGATGATCTGTTAGGATCATAGAGTATTATTGTTATCTGGTGTGAGTTTAAGATGCTAAGCAGCAACAGAAAGACGTGCTGCAATTAAAGCCAGTTCTTCATTAATGATACTTTTTGCTTCAGAGGCACAACGTCCGCAACATGTACCCAAGTCGAGTAAGTCACGAATTTCACGATAGCTTTCAGCGCCATCAGCCATGGCATCTTTAATATCTTGATCTGTAATACCACGACACAAGCAAACGTACATGAGAATGAACCACAGTGTTAAATGCGATAATAGATATTATTGATAATTGTTATCGTTTGTCAATGAAATTCATTTAAATAGCTAAAAATTATTTATCGTATTTTTGGATAAAAAAACACCACCTGATCGGTGGTATTTTATAATTAAAATAAGTATTGAATAAATATAATGTTATTGGTTTATTACAACAATACCATCCATTTCAACCAGAGCCGATTTTGGTAAACTAGCAACACCTAAAGCTGCACGAGCAGGATAAGGTTGAGCAAAATATTCACCCATAATTTGGTTTACAAGTTGGAAGTGAGATAAATCGGTTAAGAAAATATTCAGTTTTACAATATCTGCTAGAGAACCACCCGCTGCTTCACATACAGCTTTTAAGTTATCAAAAACACGACGAATTTGAGCTTCAATGCCTTCGACCAATTCCATACTATACGGATCTAAACCAATTTGACCCGAAAGATATAGCGTATTTCCAACTAAAATTGCTTGAGAATAAGTACCAATTGCGGCTGGGGCATTTTCGGTATGAATCACTTGGCGGGACATCAATTTCTCCTATTTTTCAATTAGATTCATCATATCGGATGAATTGTATTCTCCAAAGACATATCGGTTTATCTGATTAACACGCTTTGGAAACAGGTGTTATTGCAATGGGCATAGCAAGACGTGTTACGCGAGGGAAACCAAAAAGCATGCGTAGCTCACGAATGATTTGTGCAATTTGTTTACGATCTTTCACCACAATATTGACAAAAGTTTTGTCATCACGGCTTTGTACAGACTCAACACCTGTTTTTAATTTACGACATAAATAAATAAGTTCAGAAATCTGTTCATCACTGAGCACTAAATCAATACTTAAATATGCACTAAAGTTAATATCATCTTCAGTTTCTGAATTCCAATGCAAAGGCATAATATTTTCAGGATGCAAATGTTGTTCGTGCAGTAAGTTATGACAACGTGCGCGATGCACAATTAAGCCACGACGTGAAATATGCCCTTGAATTGGGTCACCAAGAACAGGGTTACAACAATGTGCATATTTTACATCAACGCCTTCTGTGCCTTGAATCAAACGTTGTGACGCATTATTTTCATCTTGGTCTTGCGCAAATAAATGGTTAGCAACCAATTGTGGCAGTAAATCACCAACAGCGATTTGTTCAAATAGTGCTTCTTTGGTGCTGACATGTCGCCATTGTAATAAATCAGCCCAATCAGACTCAGATAAATCTTTTACTGATAAATTAAATAATTTTAAAGCACGATTTAAGGCTTGTTGCCCAACTAAACGTTGTTCTTCAATATCTTGATCTTTTAAAATATTTTGAATCGCACGGCGTGCTTTTTGTGTATTGATGAAACTTAGCCAATCAGGATTTGGCGTTGCTAATACATCGGTAATTACTTCAATGACTTGACCACTTTGTAGGGGAGTGGAAAGTGGTTTGATTTCACCATTAATTTTAGCACCTACAGCATGATTACCTAAAAACAAACTTGCAGAATAGGCAAAGTCTACGGCTGTTGCTCCCTGAGGAAGTTCATGAAGTTGACCATGTGGTGTGTAGACCCAAATTTTCTCTTGATGTAAATAATCTAACAGATCATTAAAGGTCGTTTTAGCACAGTCACCATCCACTAAAATATTTAAATTTTTCATGGAGGCTTGAATGGCTGAGCGGCAGGCTTGAGGCGCATTTTCACCCAAGACTACGCCAAAGCGAGCAGCTTTACGCATTAACTCGGTTTGAATGGTTAAAGATAATGTGGTTTTTTCACCTTTAAGGCGAATCATTAAGGATTGATTTCCACCAGGCAGTGGATAACGAATGTGATCTTCATAATGCAGAACTTGGAAATTTTCACGTAAAGCTTCAACTAAACGGTCACAGTCAGCAATCGTTTTTAAAATAATTTCGAAGGCATGGCTATGGGTAAGTTCTTGTAAATCAATTTCATTTTTTACAAAGTGACGCAGTAATTCAATATTGTTATTTTTCTTTTTAATACGACCTTCAATACTATAAGTATGTAATAAGTCTGCAAGATTTTGTTCCCAAACAGTCTGATATTGACATCGTTCAGGTTTGGTTGATAGCAAAGATTCTTGCACATCATTATACATATCTAAGTCAAGATTTTGATAACACAGATGCTCAAGGTTATCTGCCATTTCATTCATACCGACTAAACGTGCCATAGGTACAAAAACATCAAAGGTTTCTTGAGCAATACGAGCACGTTTATCAGGGCGTAGAGAGCCCAAAGTTGTCATATTATGATAACGGTCAGCAAGCTTAATAATAATGACACGTGGGTCTTGTAGAGTCGCTTGTAGAATTTTTCGAAATGAAGCGGCTTTATTGTATTCTTTATCACTAGAATGGCTGAGTTTAGTCACTCCATCTACAAGCTCAGCCACAATACGACCAAATTTATCAGTGATATCGTCTTTACTAAAATCAGTATCTTCAATGACGTCATGCAATAAGGCAGCCATCAATGTTTCTGCATCCATTCGCATGTGCGCTAAGATACAGCTCACAGCAATAGGGTGTAAAATGTAGGGTTCACCACTTTTACGTGTTACGCCATCATGTGCAATATCTGCATAATCACATGCCGCAAGCACTTGCTCGACTTCGCTTGGTTTTAAGTAAGCGTCGATAATAATATTGAGCTGTCGCTTGGCTTGGCTGACCTCTTGGCCTGGCATAGAACACCTATTTTCCGAGTTACAAAATTAAAAAAGATTTCACTAATGCCCTAATGAAAAGCATATTGAATGAATTGTCAATTTTAAAATTAAAAAGTATCTATTTTTTTAACAAATATTTTGAATTTTGTCGATTGATTATCTAAATAAATTGCAATAAAAAAGCCTAGTAAATACTAGGCTTTTTAAGAAAGTTCAACTTATTGAAAAGAAAAACCGTCCAAATTTAAATTGTTTACTGAAAGCGCAAGGTCAAGACTTGAAGTTTGGTAATCTTGATCACGTTGTTTCAAGATATCTTTGGTTACATGACCGACTGCAATTTCACGTAGTGCAACAACAGTTGGTTTATCATTGTCCCATTCTACAGTTGGTTCAATGCCTTGACGTGCCAATTGACGCGCGCGTTTGCTTGCCACTAGTACAAGCTCAAAGCGGTTGTCTACATGGTCTAAACAATCTTCAACGGTTACGCGTGCCATAAGAGTTCTCGTATGAATGTAAATTTTTAAATAGACTGTGCAGTATAAAATGCTTTAACTTTATACTCAAGTTTAATCATCGCTTCCTTTGTCTTGAGGCGTAATTAATTTTTGAATTAAAAGTTGATGTCTGTTTGCTTGTTGGCTGAGTTTTAAGCGATTTGCATTAATCACAGATTCTAAGTCATGCAATGCTTTATTAAAATCATCATTAATAATGATATAGTCAAAATTGACATATTGTTGCATGTCTTCAACAGCACAACTTAAACGATGTTCAATCACTTCAACCGAATCTGTACCACGATTTGATAAGCGTTGGCGTAAATCAAATTGGGTCGGTGGTAAAATAAAGATTTGTTTAGATTCAGGGAAAAGTTTGCGAACTTGTTCAGCGCCTTGCCAATCAATTTCGAGTAAAACATCATGTCCTTTCGCTAATTGTTCTCTTACAGTACTTTGTGAAGTACCATAATAATTACCAAAAACCTCAGCAAATTCAATGAATCCACCTTGATTCACTTGTTCAAGAAAAATTTCTTTTGTGGTGAAATGATAGTGAACGCCTTCAAGTTCACCAACACGTTGACCACGTGTAGTATGAGAAACAGAAACATGTAAATTACTTACACGTTCTAGCAGGGCTTTAACGAGAGATGTTTTGCCTGTTCCTGATGCAGCAGAAACGACAAACAATAGACCCGACATGATATTTTTCCTGATATGATAAAATATCTTCTCTATTTTAGAGTAGAGTGCGAACAAACAAAATAGCTTTTATAGATTGTTTGTCATTTTCTAAGTAAATTTAAGTGAGCCTTGAGGGTGTTATGAAAATTGTATTGGCTAATCCACGTGGTTTTTGTGCAGGCGTAGACCGTGCAATTGCAATCGTCAATCGCGCACTTGAGTGTTTTAATCCTCCCATTTATGTTCGTCATGAAGTGGTACATAATAAATTTGTAGTTGATGATTTACGTCAACGTGGTGCAATTTTTGTTGATGAGCTTGATGAAGTGCCTGATGATAATATTGTAATTTTCAGTGCGCATGGTGTTTCAAAACAAGTCCAACAAGAAGCTGAGCGTCGTGGCTTAAAAGTATTTGATGCTACTTGTCCTTTGGTTACTAAAGTTCATATTGAAGTGACGAAATATGCTCGTGAAGGCATCGAAGCCATTTTAATTGGGCATGAAGGTCATCCAGAAGTTGAAGGTACAATGGGGCAATATGACACTAAAAATGGTGGTCAAATTTATTTAGTTGAAGATGAGGAAGATGTTGATTCTTTAAAAATTAATGATATTGAAAAGGTTGCTTTTGTCACACAAACAACGTTGTCTATTGATGATACAGCGAAAGTTATTGATGCTTTGCGTCAGAAGTTTCCAAAGATTCAGGGACCGCGTAAAGACGATATTTGTTATGCAACTCAAAATCGTCAAGATGCTGTTCGAGATTTAGCAACGCAATGTGACATTGTTCTTGTTGTAGGGTCGCCAAATTCATCAAACTCTAATCGTTTACGTGAGTTAGCAGAACGTATGGGTAAACATGCGTATTTGGTTGACAATGCAGATGAATTACAAAAAGAGTGGTTTACGGATGTTGAAAAAATTGGTGTAACCGCAGGGGCATCTGCACCAGAGATTTTAATTAAACAAGTGATACAGCGTTTACAGGATTGGGGAGCAGAAGCACCACAAGAATTAGATGGACGTGAAGAAAATATAACTTTTAGCTTACCTAAAGAATTAAGAATACAAGTCACGCAAGCTTAAATATTTCTTAACATTTTATGCCGATAACTGTTAATCAGTTATCGGTTTTTTTATGCCTTTTGTCTACTATGTATTGGTTTTGTATAAATTGTTAATAGAATATTAATAAATAGGTTTTGTTTTAGGAACCAAAATGAATAAAAAAAATAGGGGCTTCACGCTGATTGAACTCATGGTGACGATTGCGGTTTTGGGGGTTATTACCGCCATGGCAGCTCCGTCTATGGGAAATATTCTGTCTAAGCAAAAGTTAAATTCAACAACCAGAGAGTTTATTAGAACATTAACAACAGCTAAAACCCAGGCTGTTTTATTACGTAAAGAGATCACAGTTCAATTAAATTCAACAGCCACAGATACGCAATATATCTATAACTGGCAGCCTAGTACTGGAACTGCTTTAACGGCACCTGTAAGTATTCCAACTATTATTTTTACAGCAGATGGAACGTTAAAAAATTCTAATAGTGGTGTGTTTTCATCTACAAGTTTCATAATCTGTAACGCTTCTGCTAATAAATCAAAAACAATAACTTTAACAAGAATGGGTGGAATTACTTTGGATGGGGAGGGGAGTTGCTAATGCATAAATTAAAAAAAGAAAAAGGTGCAGGAATGATCGAAGTCCTAGTAGCTTTATTGTTATTGGCAATTGGTGTGCTTGGCTTTACAGCTTTACAGTTGAGAGCAGTGGAAGCGACAAATGAGGCATTAAATCGAGTTCAAGCAATGAATATAGCACGAGATTTTGCTGAAAGAATCCGAATAAATCCATATGCATTAACATTATTAAAAGCGGATAATACAGCTATTCAAAGTAGTAGTGACAGTTCAGCTTATGTAAGTGCCATAAATAATAATAAAGATTCTGAAGATGCTTATACATGGTCATCCTGTTATCAAACAAATAGTTGCACAAGTTCACAGTTGGCTACACAAGATGTTCAGCAAGTTGTAAATAAGGCTTTTTCACAAGGTATGAAGATAAATTTAATACCTTGTAAAAGTTCAACAACGACAACGGGAACTAATGCTGATGGTAAGGAAGAAACAACGGTCTCCCCATCTGATATTGCTAATCAGAGAATGTGTATATATGTAGCTTGGGATAAGACAACACCAAGTGATGGTGCGGATGAAAATAGTTGTGCACAGTATGGAATTTATAAAGATAACTCTAAATGTGTAATTTTGGAGGCTTATTAAATGAAAAAATATAAAAATAAGGGTTTTACGCTTGTAGAACTCATGGTTGCAATTGTCTTAGGATTATTAATAGTGGCAGCTGCTACACAGTTATTCATTACTGGGCAAGTGAGTTTGAACTTACAAAAAGCAATGGCTGATATTCAGGATAATTCCAACTTCGGTATTAGTTATATTAGTAGTGATTTACGTAAGGCTAACTACAATGCTGAAAAGCCATTAGTAACAAGTACAACAAAGTTTGGTGGCATTGTGATCGCAGATACGAACTTTCCAAGTGATTTAACATCACGCCCTGCAGCCACACTATTAACTAGCAATGCTTCACAAAGTGCGACAGGAAAATTGACTGATACTGCAAGTGATCAGTTGACGATTCAATATTATGTTGCTGAGGATACAGTTGATTGTGAAGGTAATAATGTCGTAGCAAATAGCATGATTGTACAGCGCTATTTTATTGATGGCAGTGATTTAAAGTGTGATGCTGGATTTTATCCTTTTACAAAACCTACAGAGAAAGGCACAGATGGGGTTGTGTTGCCCTACGTTTTAAATGGTTTAAATGCAAATGCGCAGACTATTATAAAAAATGTTGAGTATATGCGTATCTTATTGGCTGTTAGTGATGATAATGCTGCTGCAGGCACAGGTACAGGAAACCAATCGGCTTTACCTGTGGATGCGATAGCACAAAAAAACTTAAGGTATATCAGTATTAATAATTATCCAACATCAGGAACTTTGCCACGTATTAGGGGGATACAGTTAGGGCTCTTGATGAAAGCAAATGATAGTGTTTCCTCATCAAAAGAATTAGAAGATAAAAATAAAGCAACATTTAGAGTGTTGGATCAAGATGTAAGTTTAGTGACTAAAGACAAGAAGTTTTTACATCAAGTTGTAACACAAACGATTGCGCTGAGAAATGCTTTGGGGGCGAGTTCATGAATAGACAGACATCATCTTTTTCTCAGCAGTTGGGAAATACCTTGGTTATTATTTTGATTTTATTGGTCGTGATTACCATTATTGGAACGATTGCAATACGTCAAGGTTTACTGAGTTTAAAAGTAGCAACAAATAGTCAAGCTCAATCATTACTACTACAAAATACGGATGCTTATTTCTTTAAACTTGAAGCTGGAACAGAGAAGCAGAAAATTTTTAATGCAAGTAAATTTGGTCCTATTGGTTATGCAGCTCAGCCTGAAAACATTGGGCAAGAAATTTCATATTGTTTTACACGTAATAATGAGCAGGCTTTTGATACAAACACAGTGGGCAAGTTTGTGAGCGGAACTGGATTAAGTAAGGGTTATTGTAACCCAGCTAGTGCTGATAATTTTACCAGTGGTCGTAAGGCAGTTATGACACAAGTTACAATCAAGGTGGAAAATAAAGCGAGTAGTCCTTTAGAAAATTATATTCCAGGAACAGATACTGAACTCGTAAATCCAGCAATGAGAATAAGAGTAAATGTTGTTTCACTAATGCCTGCGATGTCAAGTGCTACGAATACAACCCTTATAAATTGTTTGAAAAACAACCCTGCTGAAGCTGCAACACCTACAGGAACAACAAAAACCAGTTGTTTAAGAACAAATGATATTCCTTACAACGCACAAGTTACTGATTATAAACAAAGTAACTCACCTCAATAGTGTGAAAAATTGGAGAATACAAATGAATAATTTTGAAAAAAAAAGCATGAACTTCAAGAAAAAAACACTAGCAATTGCAATTGGTTTTTTTGTTGCTGGAGGGTTGTTTTCATCAAATGTAAGTAGTGAACCTCCTCCAGATTTACTTATTTATCGTCAACCGACACAAGGTGTTACTAGCTTACTATTAATGTTAGATTCTTCAGGAGGAATGGATGATAATGATGGATCAAGCCAAGCACCACGACCTAGACCGCCACGAGCTGATGGTTCTGATGCTGGATCTATTTATTTAGATTATCCAGAATGCAGAGGTATCAATCTAAGATCTATTACTACAAATGATTTAGATGTCGTATATGGTAAGCAAACGTTGACGAATGGAACACAAGGTTCGACTTTTGCATGGAATATACCTTATTGTGGGGAGGCTTATACAAGCTCTAATTTATATAGTGCAAATACTACAACAAAAAATGCTGAGATTAATAAGATCAAAGGATTCAAATATAGTCGCCAAGATCGTATGAAAATCGCTATGTCTATACTATTAGGTGACCAAAGTGTTAGCTCTAATATCCGTCTAGGATTGGGGCAAATGTCTGCACAATCACCTTCTAGTTATATTATTACTTCAACAGGTGGAAATAAACAGTATCCAGCAAATGGCTTCTTCCAGAGTAAAAGTGCTACAGATGCTAATACTTATCATAAAGGAGGTAATGATGTATCTGCGAAAATATTAGTACCAGCTTTGACAACAGCAACTCCCTTAGATGGTGATCAACGTTTTAAATTAAGGGTTGCTGTAACTGCTCTTGATAGTGGTGGTAAAGCACCCATTGCAAGCGCACTGGCTGAAGCGGGAGCCTATATGTTAGGTAAATCAACTCGAAATAGTGATAATACATCTGTTGAACCACAAGCTATTTCTGCTTTTATTTCAGGTGGAAAAACATGGGGACCTTATGCAGCTAGTGGTTATGAATATTCTAATCCAAACTCAAAGAAAAGTTCAAATGTAAATGAATATTTGTCTCCTGTACCTGCAAATAGTCAGAGTTGCAATAGTTCAGGAATATTTTTACTTACAAATGCTGCACCAACACAAACTCCTCGAACAACAGCTCAAGTATTAATGAGAAACGCTTTAGGTGATTCTAGTTTTGCTTGCCCAAATGATTATAGTGGTGGAAGGATAAAATCTGTTGGAAGTGGAACTACAGATTTTGGATGGACGTGTATGGGAGAATTTGCAAAAAAACTCTATAATAACGAGCAAAGTATAAAGGTTGCTGTAGCTGGTTTTGGTAATAGTTTTATGCCGTATATGGCAGATACAGCATCCATAAATATAACAGATGTAAATGGAAAACTTAGAAAATACTACAAATGTAATTCATTAACAGTTGGACAAAGTTATACTGTGAATAACATAGAAACCCAAGTAACCCAAGATACCATCAATGCCTGTAATTTGGGGGAGAAGGAAAATGATAGTGTAGCTCTTAATTCAGGCGGTAAAGTTGGTGGATATGGTCAAGGAGGATTTTATCCTATTGTATCTGCCTCAGATTTAGCAGATAGCATTAAAAATTTTGTAGCTGATTTGCAAACAGATATTCCTTCTTTAAATAGTGGACTTCCCTCAATTCCAGTAGATACTTTAAATGTTACGCAACAATTGCCATTTGCTTACTATTCTCAATTTCAACCTGATACACGCTCAAGCCAAGCAGTTGGTACTTGGGTGGGAAATATAAAAAAATATAAGGCTGTAGATAATACATTTAAAGATAAAAACTCAAATAATATTGTTAATGCTACAACAGGAAATTTAAACCCAACAACAGATTTTTGGAGTTCTAGTTCAGATAGTGCAAATGCTACTCAAGGTGGTGTATCTGCCAAGCTTCCAGTACAAACTGCAGTAGGTAGAAAACTTTATACAGATAGAACTGTTGCAGGTAGTACAGTATCACCTATTACTTCTGCGAATACAGATTTAACTTTAATTGCTTCTAATAATACAACTGCTACTACAAATACAGCAGAAATATTAAGAGCAAGCCAAGATCCAGATAAAGCATATTTATTGAATTTATTGGGTTTTGGTGTTTCAACCCCAACAGTGCCAACATCGTTAGTTGGTGCAGCACCTTTGCGACAAATGGGTGCTACGATTAATTCAACACCTTTAGCATTTACAACTCAAAGTAAGATTGCAACAAAAGCCTCTGGTTCTGGCGCTACAGCTGTTAATGTTGGTGATTATATTAATCGTAAGGATTATATATTATTTGGTACGAGCCAAGGATTATTGCAAGTTGTAGATGCAAGTTCTGGCGAGGAAAAGTTCTCATTTTTACCTAAAGAAATGATTGATCGACAAAAGCAAGGTTTTGTTGCTAAAACTCTTCAAAGTACAATAGCAGACTTTTATTCAGGTATTGATGGTACATGGTCAGTTTATGCAAATTATATAGCTAATGATGAAAGTAATTCTCTAAAAGCAGATAAGCTCAATGTTTATGGTGGGTTGAGACGTGGTGGAGCGAATTATTATGGACTTGACTTGAAAAATATTGAATCAAGTGCTCCAAAATTTTTATTTAAGACATTAGGAAATACAGCCGTTGGGGCAAATGGTCTTCCTACTGGAGCTTGTACTAACACTACTCCTTTAAATTGCATGGGGCAAAGTTGGTCAAAACCAGCAGTTGGTTGGATAAAGTGGAAAGGTAAGCCTCAATTAGTCATGATTGTTGGTGGAGGGTATGATCCAGTTTATGACTCTCCATCTTATAAATCGAATACCACTGCAACAAAAGGTAATGGAGTATATATTTTTGCGGCTGAATCAAATACAACAGAAAATGTAACTGCTGGAGATTTATTGTGGTGGGGGAGCAGTACAGCAAATTCAACTTCTGCTACAGCAGATAATACGACTCAAAAAACCCTTAATAGTGATCTAAAATATAGTGTAGTCAGTGAAATTAAAACAGTAGATCGAGATAGTGATGGTTTTATTGATAACTTATATTTTGGAGATTTAGGTGGACAAGTCTTTCGTGTTGATATTGATAATATAGCTTCAATCAGCTCTACAGATGCAACAATAGCAACTCCAGCTAGAAATTTTAGTGTTAAACGAATTGTGCGAATTGCTAACTTCATCACTGATACTGAGCGAGCAAGTAAGGTAGCTCCACGTTTTTATAATATGCCAACTTTTACAGTACATTTAACTGGCGGTTTAGCTGGCACAAATAATGCTACACGCTATGCTGTAATTAGTATTGGTTCAGGAGATCAAAGCTCGCCAGTATCGAATGATTTAACCACTACCACGGGGCTTCCTGATCGAGTGTATGGTATTTTTGATCGTGATGTGGGGCGTACAGATTTATATTCAATTACAGATGATACTAATTTAACGACTGGATTATTTACTGGGACTGCAACTACAGCAAATATGCAAGATATTGCAGCGAATTTGACATCAGTAAAAATGCTAGAAAATATGAATCTCATAACAACTAAAGGATGGTTTAATACTTTATCTGCTAATACATTAGGTAGAAGTGGAAATGACATTGATTCAAATTTAGCAACTGGCGTGGCACGTTATAAAGTTTTAAGTAAGTTCTCTGCAATAAAAGGAACCTTGTTTACAAGCTATTTTGATGCAGCAGATAATGGAACATCTTCAAGTTGTAGCGCAGGTATTAAAGGTCGCTCATATGTCAAAAATTATTGTTTACCTTTTGGAAATATGAACGCAGATGGTGTTAATTGTGGTACATCAACCGATGGTCGTAGTTTTTCAACTGCAACAAGTATGGGAAGTGATGTTGGTGCTGGTGTAATACCCGTTATTGTAGGAGGGATGAGTACAAATAATGGTTCAAGAATAGGTCCTTTGAGTGGTAAGGATGGGGCTGTAAATGCACAATATCAAACACCTTTAAAGCTTGAGCC
The DNA here is from genome assembly GCF_030329325.1 of Acinetobacter sp. 226-1. Classification (NCBI taxonomy): domain Bacteria; kingdom Pseudomonadati; phylum Pseudomonadota; class Gammaproteobacteria; order Moraxellales; family Moraxellaceae; genus Acinetobacter; species Acinetobacter sp. 226-1. Next base: position 292,464 of record NZ_JACANU010000003.1, on the reverse strand, counting down.
AATAAAATGGTCTGAAAGAAATATGTAAGGTGAATAAAAATGAAAAATACAATAAGGAAGAAAAGAGGATTTACACTTATAGAATTGATGTTTGTGATAGTGATTGTGGCAATTATTGTTGCAATCGCAATTCCATCTTATCAACAATATATGAGGAGAGCAGAAGCTGCAAAAGTGAACCAAGAAATGCTTAGAATTGCTCAAGAGTTAGAAAAACATAAAGCAAGAAACTTTAGCTATGTTGGCTTTGCTCTTGGTTCTACGACATATAATATTCCTAACACAAGTTATACACTTCTTATTGTAGATGGAATGGCAACAAATCCAGCTTTAAATGATAGTACTGCGACAGGACAAAGCTGGGTAATGAAGGCAAATGCTAACGATTCTTATAGTAAAAAATTTAGTTTCTTATTAGATAGTAAAGGCTATAAATGTAAAAATACGGCTTTCGCCAATATTAGCTATAGTAATTGTGGTGTTGGAGGGGTAAATGAATGGTGAGTTCTAATAAGAATAATCAAGGATTTACATTAATTGAGCTAATGATTGTAGTTGCAATTATTGGCATATTAGCTGCTATTGCTTATCCATCTTATATTCAATATAAAGTAAGGACAAATAGAGCTGAGGTACAAACTAAATTGATCGAAATAGCACATAGATTTCAAGCATATTATGTGACTAATCAGAGTTATAAGAATTTAGATTTTACAACTATTGGTGGTACGGGAAACTCAATGAATTTTCCACAGACAGGCACAGCTTATTATGTGATTACCTTAACAGACGGTACAGGAAAACCACCAACTACAAATGGGACTAATACTGTGGGTTTTAGTAACCGTTCTTGGCGATTAACCGCTACGCCTATTTCAACCACAAGTCAAAAAGATAATGGTGTTGTCTGTCTAAATGATGATGGACAAAAATACTGGGTAAAAGCTGCTACAACATGTGCATTATCTTCTAGTTCAATATGGGATGGGCGTTAAGTATTTATCTGTGTTGATTAAATTTTTAATTGACCTAATGAAAATAGAAGTTTTCATTAGGTTTTTTTTGATGTAAATCTCAGGTGTATCATTTTTTATTTTAAAAATAAGTCCTAAAAATAGTAAGTATTATTGTTTTATTTTCCATATTTTTTTTTATTAGTTGTTTCTAATCACGATATCTATCTAATAGTAGTTTTATTTTGTTAATAATTTATATTATGTGATAGATTTTTTTTAATCTATTGATTAAGTGATAATTATTTCATTTTATTGTAATAAAATTTTTTTAAATCAAAGTGTTATTCCGATTATCTTGAAAAATAACCTTTTATCTTTCTGTTATTTTGTTTTTAAAAATAAAACATTAGTGTTGTATGTGTGTAGATTTGTAATTTGGACAATGCGATGCGATTTTTCAGGGGATTTACGTTAATTGAGTTGATGGTGACGATAGCAGTGTTAGCAGTGTTAGCGGTGATCGCTGTACCTTCTTTTCAATCTTTGATTCAAAGGAATGAATTAAAGAAGGGGATAGATAAGATTCTTTTTACTTTAAATGAGGCAAAAAATAATGCACGTCTGACTCGACAAATTTCTGTACTGAAGTTGGATAGTTCTTTTAGTGTTCCTTCTACGGCAAAAAGTTTTGATATAAGCACAGGGGTGGGAACGAACCTAGAGTTGCAAAATAATAATGTGAAGGCAATTTCATTTTTAGCAAATGGTCAGGTTCAAACTGAAAAAGCAGAGTATCCAGTTTGTATAAGTGTAAAACACAGTAAGAGCTTAAAAGTTGAATCTTTGACTATAACTCAGTTGGGGCTTGTCACTAGGGCTTTAAAATCATGCTAATAAAAAGATAAGAGAAAAATATGAAATATCAAAAAGGTGTAGGTTTGATGGAAGTCATAGTTGCAATGCTCTTATTGGGAATTGCTGTTTTAGGCTTTGCATTGTTACAGTACAAATCTATGAGCATGGGAGAGCAGGCTTTACGTAAAATCGAAGCGGTTAATATTGCTCGAAATTTAGGTGAGCGTATGTATTTTAATAGATTAGGTACGTATAAAGGTGTGAGTTCGATAGTCACTTCAAAGTGTTTAAATCAGTATTGTACTGCGAATGAATTTGCACTCAAAGACATTGCAGATGTAACTCAACTAGCAAAAAATAAGAATATGACTATTGCTGTACTTTCCTGTCCTGATACAAAAAACTTGAGAAATTGTATATATGTAGCATGGGATGAAACCGAAGCATCTCAAAGTAATAGTGATACAGCGGCATGTACTGAAGCAGATAAATTTAAATATAAGTCAGGTGCGCGTTGTGTGGTAGTGGAGGCATTTTAATGGAATTGGATATTAAAGGTTTTACACTTGTTGAGTTGATGGTAGCTCTGGCGCTTGGTCTGATAATAGTTGCTGCTGCAATACAACTTTTAATTAGTGGACAGTCTACGCTTTCATACCAAAAAGCTATGGAGAATGTACAAGATAATGCCAGTTTTGGTATGAGCTATATAACAGCAGATATTCGTCAAACCAATTTAGATGTGGGGGGGCGAATAATGAAAAATAGTGGTTTATCTGGTTTGATTGTTAAAAAAGAAAACTATCCTTCCACAATAAAAACTACTGATTTAGCTTTAAGTTCAACAGCAACAGGTGACACTTTAGCTGATGTAAAAAGTGACATTTTAGTGATTCAATATAAACCTGCTCAGCTTAATGGTTTTGATTGTGAAGGGAAAAAAATTACCTCAGCAACTACAGTGGTTGTACAAAAATATTTTATTAGAAAAGATGACGAAAGTAAAAATGACTATGTTCTCGCTTGTGCAGCAGGTCGCTATGATTCTAGTGTAGAAGCCCCTGAATTAAGTGATCTCACCAATAGTAGTATCGGTCAAGTGATTTTACAGCGTGTGGATCAATTTAAAGTGCTTGTTGGTGTTGTTAATCCTTCAAACCAAATGAGCTATCTTACCCTAAAGCAATTTGCGGATGCTGCAAGTACGATTCGACCTGTCACACTTCAATTAGGCGTGCTTATACGCTCTGTTGATAACTCTGGTAGAAACACAGTTATTCCTACCACTTACACACTTTTAAATGAATCATATACCGTCAGTAATCCGACTGGCGTTACTGGGAAATTTTTAAGAGTTCCTTTGGAGCAAGCTGTTGCCTTACGTAATGCAATAGGAGATGCACAATGAGTCTAAAATCCAATACACAAGTGGGTTCAACTTTGATTGCAGTCCTCTTTGTTTTGATTGTAATCACCATTATAGGTGCGATGGCGGCAAAGTCAGGATTATTTGGGCTTAAGGTGGCAACTAATGGTCAAGCCATTCAAATTTTAAATCAAAATACCGATGCTGTTTTTATTCCTATTGAAGACAAAACAAAAATTGAAACCTATTTGCTTGGCACAAATTTGTTTGGTTATCCCAAAATGGATGCAAACCGAAATAGAGAACTTATTTTTTGCTACAAAGGTTCAGAAAAAGATTTTTTTTCATTACGCAGAGCAGGGCTTGCGTATATCGATAATTCTTCAAAGTTACAAACATCGAATTTAGGAACGATTGATAGTTTTTGTAAATACGAGGATGGCTTCTTTAGTAGTGGTCGTTCTGCAGCTTTGACGCAGATTTCAGTACGTGTTGGAACATCAACCATTACACCTGTGTTGCCTTTTAGTGGTGTGCCTGAAGGGACTGATCCTGATGGGGCAAAAATCGATGAGCCAAAAACGCTGGTGGTGACTGCGATTTCTGTCATGCCAGTGTTAAGTAGTGCTTCTGCGACAGATATAAATGCGTGTTTGAAAAGAGCGAGTTATATCGATCCGACTATTACCGATATTAGTGCGGCAGATAAAGTCACGGTGTCTGAGTGCTTAAATAAGTTAAGTGTGCCATTTACGACTCAAATTTCTGAATATAGTTTGGGACAATTTCTCAAAAAATCAGGTTCAACCTGAGGTTAGGATTAGTTAGAGGTTTTTATGAACAAGAATAAACAGATTTCAAGCCATTGGATGCGTTTTAAAGTGTCGACTTTAGCTGCATCTATAACCTCGTTGATTTTGGCGGGGTTGCCTGTGCAAATTCAGGCAAGTGATATTGATATTTATCAGGCAGGCGGGACTGGAACAACTAAAATTTATCTAATGCTAGATGTTTCGGGAAGTATGGGTAATATGTCTTTGGCTACAGATTATGCATATCAATATGCATATGATAGATGGCGTGATTATTATTATGATAGTGCTAATATTTGTGTTCAAGAAGATTTGCCAAATGATTTAATGACTTCAGGGCATATTTATGCAAAAAAATGGTCAGATGTCTATTGTAAGGTGGATCTTAGTAATAACAAAGTAAAAAATGATACTGCCTATAAAAATAAAATTAAAGATACCTGTACTGCAACATCGGATTCAAATAAATTCAATTGCTATACGCGAATTACAAATTTAAGAAAAGGGTTGATAGACGTTATTGCTGACCCAACGATTGGTAAAGATATTCAGTTTGGATTAGGGACTTATTCAGGCAATGCGATTACGAATAAAACCAATTTTATTGCAATGGATCCAGAAACATCGAATAAAGGTACTCTTATCGGGTATGTACAAGGAATTACTGCTGGTGGGGGAACACCTATTGCAAAAGCTTATAACACTGCTGGGAAAAAATTTACAAGTCAATCTAGTAGTTCTAATACCAGTGAAGCATGTACTGGGAATGGACTTTATTTTTTAACTGATGGTGAGCCTCAAGGCGATACTAATTATAGTATTGATTATGACGGAATAACGAAAGTAACGACCAATACATTAGGCAGTTCTCAAACCGCTTATTGGGGAAAAATTGGAAACTATGCACAATCATTACTTAAGAGTAATTATAAAATAAAAACTGCAACTGTTGGTTTTGGGGGAGGGTATTATTTAACAGCTACTCAAAAAACGCAGGCAAATATTACAATAGGAGATAAGAAGTATTTTGATTGTACCTTGGTTGATACGGCTGATTCAGATCATCGGAATTATTGCCAGTGGGGTGCAAAAACTATTCCCAATCGTACTAATGTGGGAGGCTTTGGAGAGGGTGGTTTTTATACAGCTCAATCTTCAGCCGATTTGGTGGAAAGCTTAAAATCCTTTATTACCGAAACAACAGTCCCTATTGAAGGTTCAACCATCGGTAGTAGTACTATTCCAGTAGATGCGTTAAATACCAATCAGTTACAACCTTTTGCTTATTTCCCGATGTTTAAACCACTAATTGAAACACAAGATCAGTTATGGGCAGGGAATCTTAAAAAATACAATGTCATAGGTGGTACGTTGTATGATGTGAATAAGAATTTGGTGTATAAAAACGCCACAGATTTTAATAGTGACCTGAAAGACTACTGGTTTAATAGTTCTGCTGTGCATCCAGACCAAGTGATTAGCTATGGTGGTAATTTAAGTCAGCTATTGGGCGCTAAAATGCCAAAAATAGATGGCTCTAATAATTTGGTATTTCAAAGAAACGTATTTATAAACAATGATAGTTCAGTTGGGGATTTAAAATCTGCAGAAACTATACTTAAAGATGGAACTTTGACGAATCGAGAGTACTTATATGGTCTTCTTGGTTATTCAAAACTCACTTCCGCGGATTTAACAGCATTAGCATCAAAAACGACTTATGCAGATCAATTAACTTATTTAAAAACTAAAGATGCATCAAAAGGTTACCAACTTGGTTCAATTATTCATTCTTCACCAATTCTACTTACACAAAAAGGTGCAATTGTTGCGGACACTGGCTCATTGGGTTCAGTAGATCGTGAGGATTATGTCCTCTTTGGGACAACACAGGGTGTTTTACATGTGGTTAAATCAGGTACGCAAAATAGCCAAGTAATAGATGGTAGTGCTGTAGCCACAGGAAGTGGAACAGAAGAGTTTACTTTTGTACCTAAAGAAATGCTGACGAAACAAAAGAATGGTTTTTTCGAGTCTATGGCAATGGATAAAAGTAAGGATAAAAATTCAGGTGGCGGTTTCTTCTATGGTGTAGATGGTCCTTGGACTGCGCATACAGTGTATGAACCTAATTTTTATGATGCTACAGTTGATGGAAAAACTGTTGAACGTGATGGTCTACAAGTAAAAGCAGACGGGAAAAATAGTCACCAATATGTATATGGTGGTTTACGCATGGGTGGACGTAGCTACTATGCACTAAACTTATCTGATATGACTAAACCAAAACTGATGTTCCATATAGACCCTGACAGTACCACTAGTGGTGCATTGTCACATATGGGACAAAGTTGGTCTAAACCAACTCTGGCTTATATCAAATGGAATGGTCAACGCAAACTCGCCATGATTGTCGGTGGTGGTTATGATGAAAAATATGAGGATCCCACTTTTACCAATTCAACAACAGGTGGTGTAAAAGGAAATGGTGTATATATCTTTGATGCTGAAAATGGAAACTTGCTCTGGTGGGGCAGTAAAAGCGCATCGAATGCGAATGGGACTCAAGATGGTGGCTCATCAACTGCAATCAATGGTATGGTCAGTAGTATTCCATCTCGAATAAAAGCTGTAGATCGAGACAGTGATGGTTTGGTGGATCACTTATATGTTGGAGATTTGGGTGGTAAAGTTTTCCGTATCGATTTAAATCCAAATCATAAAGCAGACGATGAGACTAAAAAATTTGTGACGAATGCTTTTACATTTGCAAGTGTCCAAGAATCAGGAAAAAATCCTCCCCGTTTTTATGAAGCACCAACCTTTACCATTCATACCAATAGTGCAGGTAAAAAATATGCAGTCATTTCATTAGCTTCAGGGGATAGAAGTAGTCCATTAAAGTCTGATAGCACTGCACAAGATATGATTCTTGGTTTTTATGATAGTGGTGTGACAGCAATAACATCTACTGTGACAACGACAGTAGATTTGTCAAATATGAATGAAATTTATAAGGCAAATCCAACCACAGATAAAACAGGTGGTTGGTATTATCGTTTGCCAATCACGACTAGTAATAGTAAATCCTATCAAGTGCGAGGACTATCCGAAGGTGTTGCTTTAGATAGTGATCTTTATTATTCAATCTTTGATCCAAGTAAAACCAATAATGGTAGTAATAGTACGAGTACCAGTTGTTCTGGGGGTATTGTTGGGGTAAGTACGGCGGTTAAATTATGTTTACCATTTGGTAAGTGTGGAACAGATACTGCAATTACAACTGTAGGTGACTTAGGTGGGGGAATTATTGGTCTTAATGTAGGACCAGGTTCTACAGGTGGTTCTCGAAAATTAATTTTCAATAAAATTCCTGAAACATGTAAAGGTGTAGCTTGTACACCCAATATTATAGAATATACGACCACAAATAAGTTATTACCTACACGTTGGTATGATATGACACCTTATGTAGGAGCAAAATAATGGCTAAAGGGTTTACATTAATTGAATTAATGTTGGCTATTATGGTTATTGCAATCTTGGCAGCCATTGCGCTGCCAAGTTACCATCATTATAACCGTAAAAATAATGAAAAAATCACTGAGCAAAAACTGCAAGAAATTGCTTTAAAACTTGAAGAAGAGAAAAGTACTAATTTTAGTTATAAAGGATTTACTTTGGCAGATGCAGACAAGGTTACACCTAAGGGTAAAACCGGGGCAGATGTCAAATATAATATTGCAGTTGATACATCGATATTTCAAAAGTGGTTGTTAACAGCCTGTGTTAATAAAGATTTAAAAGATGCAGCAAAATATAGCAATTTTGCACTCAATAGTGATGGTACAACTTGTCAATGGAATGAAACAGATACGTGTATAGTACCTGCAAGTTGTAAGGTGACATAATAATGGGAAAAGGTTTTACATTAATTGAATTGATGATAGTAGTTGTCATCATTGCAATTTTATCAGCCATTGCGTATCCAAGTTATACACAATATTCAAAACGTACAAAAAGAGTCGAAGCACAGACTTTAATGCAAGAGATGTCGCAACAACTAATTGCATATAAAGTTGCTAATGGATCATTTCAAAACGTCGTAGCATCAAATTTAATAAGCACTAAAATACCACTGTCAGGTACGACTAACTATACTGTTGCCATTACAGATATTGATGGCAAAACTTATTCGGCGACGACAAAAAATAGTACTTGGTTGATAAAGGCAACACCAGTAAATTCAATGATAAATACAGGAAGTTTGACATTAGATTCTACAGGTAAACAATGCTGGGAAAAAACATCAGGTACTTGTGAACCATGGGATGGTAAATAAAACTTAAATTCAAAATTGTGGATAACTAAAAAATTTGATCTTTCATTCATTGCAAAGATAACGTAAAATACTGCCCTCTATGAAAGGGGTTTGAGTTATATCGATGGTCGGTATAAGATAATCCGTAAAAACTATAAGGTTCTATCATGGTTGTTATTCGTCTTGCACGCGGTGGTGCTAAAAAACGTCCATTCTATCAAATCATTGTGACTGATAGCCGTAATGCACGTGATGGTCGTTTCATCGAACGTATTGGTTTCTTTAACCCTACAGCTCAAGGTAAAGCAGAAAAACTTCGTTTAGATGCTGACCGTTTTGCTCATTGGGTTTCACAAGGTGCGCAACCTTCTGAACGTGTTGCTTCTTTAGCTACTCAAGCTAAGAAAGCTGCAGTTACTGCATAATTTTTGAAAATTAAGTAGTAGATTGCCCATGACACCAACACAGAATGTTCCCGAAGATCGTATTCAGATTGGACAGTTACGTTCAGCATATGGATTAAATGGGTGGCTCTGGGTCTATTCCAATACAGAACCGATGAGCAACATTTTTGACTACCTGCCTTGGTACATTGAAACCAAAGCAGGCTGGCAAATTGTCGATGTAAAACGTTGGAAACCACATGGCAAAGGCTTAGTTGTTTCGCTAAAAGGTGTGAGTGATCGTACCGCAGCAGATAATTTAGTTGGCGCAAATGTTTGGATCTCTAAATCGCAACTGCCTCAAGCGGGCGTGGACGAGTATTATTGGACTGATTTAAAAGGCTTAACTGTGTTAGGTCTAGATGATGAAGAACAAGAAGTTAATCTCGGTCAAATCCATGAACTGTTTGAAACAGGTGCCAATGATGTAATGGTGGTTCGCGCAACTGCTGCAAGCATTGATGGTGAAGAGCGAATGATTCCATGGCATAAAGATGTGGTACAACGCGTTGATCTAGAAGCTGGTCGTATTTACGTGAATTGGGGCGTAGATTATTAATCCGAATAGGATAAACGCAGCAGGAAAATAGAGGAGTCTGCGATGTTTTTTGCAGTCATTACGCTTTTTCCTGAAATGTTTGAAGCGATTACAGCCTACGGTATTAGCGGGCGCGCAGCAAAAAACGAAATTGTGCATATTCATTGCATTAATCCACGTGAATTTGCTGAGGGCAACTACAAAAGAGTGGATGAACGTCCATTTGGTGGTGGTCCAGGCATGGTGATGATGGCTGAGCCTTTAAGCAAAGCAATCAATCGTGCCAAAGAACTTGCAATACAAGCAGGTGCAGTGAACGTTCCTGTGGTGTATATGTCACCACAAGGGAAAACCTTAGATGAACCAGCAGTACAACAATTTATTGATTATGATGGATTGATTGTATTGTGTGGGCGTTATGAAGGCGTCGATGAGCGTTTGATCCAGCAATATGTTGATCAGGAATGGTCAATTGGTGATTACGTTTTATCAGGTGGTGAACTCCCTGCGATGGTTTTATTGGACAGTATTATTCGGAGACTTCCGGGTGCCATGTCTGATGAACAATCTCATGTGCAAGATTCATTTGTGGATGGTCTTTTAGACTGCCCACAATATACCAAGCCAGATCATTTTGAAGGTTTGGATGTGCCTGAGGTACTTAAATCTGGGCATCATGCAAATATTGAGAAATGGCGGTTTTTGCAGCGCTATCAACGTACACTTGAACGTCGACCAGAATTGGTTGAGCAAGTCACATTGACCAAGCAGCAAAAAAAATGGCTAAAAGATTCGCAAGGACAAAAGAGTTAATTCATTTGTCTAAGCAGATTTACTCTAAGTATTTTACTTAGAGTCATTAATAGGCTTTTTAAGCATTGAAGTGGTCAATCTTAAAGAGAAAGATAATCGGGTCTATGCGCTTTAGCCTCTATACCCAGTGGAATTCAGACCTCTTCTGACCCACATATATCGGAGATACCCCATGAGCGGTAAGCATCCTTTAGTACAAGCTGTTGAAAATGCACAGCTTAAACAAGACATCCCAGCTTTTGCACCAGGTGACACTGTAATTGTCCAAGTAAAAGTAAAAGAGGGCGACCGTGAGCGTCTTCAAGCATTTGAAGGTGTTGTAATCGCGAAGAAAAACCGTGGTTTGAACTCTGCGTTCACAGTACGTAAAATTTCTAGCGGTGTTGGTGTTGAACGTGTTTTCCAAACGCATTCACCAATCGTTGCTGGTATCGAAGTGAAACGTCGTGGTGACGTTCGTCGTGCTAAACTTTACTACCTACGTGAATTGTCTGGTAAAGCTGCACGTATTCGTGAAAAATTACCAGCTCGTAAAGCGAAATAATACGTTTTACGTGACTAAAAAAGTGCGCCTTATGGCGCATTTTTTTATTTGTATCTTGAGGTAAGTTGAATTAGATAAAATATAGGTTTCTTCTGTATAAGCTGACTTTAGACCAATGTGTCATTTATTTGGTGCAGTGTTTTCTTGATTCTTTATGGCAAAAAAGTAGGGTTTTTAAAGATTAAGTAATTGATTTATTTATAGTTAATTTTTGAATTTTATCATGGGCTGAAGAGTCGAAGATGAAATTTTAATTTCTAAAGCGCAAATTTATAAAAATAGATAAATGGATTTGTTAGAATAGTCATACATTGTTTTGATCTCCTTACTATGTCTGTAAAATCGCCAAAAATTCAACGTCGTCATATCAGTGGCATTTTTTTATTGAATAAACCGTTAGGTATTAGTTCTAATGCTGCCTTGCAACGGGTTCGCTGGTTATTTCGTGCAGAAAAGGGTGGACATACTGGCGCGTTAGACCCATTGGCTTCTGGTTTATTGCCTATTTGTTTGGGCGAGGCGACTAAATTTTCTCATTTTTTATTAGACTCAACAAAGCGTTATCAAACAACTATTCATTTGGGGCAGAGTACAACGACAGGTGATGTTGAGGGTGATGTACTGTTAGAAAAAGCTGTACCAAAGTTGGATGAGGCTTTGATTGAAAAGGTATTGACGCAATTTATAGGAGATATTCAGCAAATTCCTCCAATGTACTCAGCTTTAAAAAAAGAAGGACGTCCTTTATATGAGTTGGCACGTAAAGGAATAGAAATCGAACGTGAAGCACGCCCAATTCATATCTATGATATTCAGTTGTTGTCTTTTGCTGAAAATAGTTTGACCTTGGACATCACCAGTTCTAAAGGAACGTATATTCGTGTTTTAGGTGAAGATATTGCGAAAGCTTTGGGAACATATGGTCATTTGACGTATTTACATCGTATTCAGACAGGGCATTTTGAGCTAAATCCAAGTTATACCATTGAATATTTAGAAAGTTTAACTGAACAACAAAGAGAACAATTATTACTTCCTGTATATGCTTCAATTGATCATTTTCCAAAAATACAAGTTCCAGAAGGTCGGTCAGAATATTTTAGCCGAGGAATGGAAAGCAATATAGATCATTGTGCAGAGGAGCAAGTTGTTGTTTTTGATGGTGAAAAATGTCTAGGTCTGGCTGAGATTACTGATCGAAAGCGTCTAGTACCAAAACGGGTTTTAAATTTGTAATACGCAAGATTTAAAGGATAAGTGATGGAACTTGATCTGATACTCAGCTTGGTCTTTTTTGCATTTTGTGCGGGTGCAATTGATGCGGCTGTAGGTGGTGGCGGGTTAATTCAAATTCCTGCTTTAATGGGTGCATTGCCTCATTATCCAACGGCAACTGTTTTTGGAACGAATAAGTTAGCTTCAATTTGTGGTACAGCTTCAGCAGCTTTTTCATATTTGCGCCAAGTTAAAATTCAATGGAAATTATTGGCTGTTATTGGTATCACTGCTTTTATTAGTTCTTTTGGTGGTGCAGCTTGTGTTTCTTTGATTCCACAAGAAATTTTACGTCCTTTTGTGCTGTTTATGCTGATCGTCATTGCTATTTATACCTTGGTTAAAAAGCAATTTGGACAAGTGCATATTCAGCAAGAAGTGACACGTAAAATTTTAATTCTTGCGGGTGTGGGTGGTTTATTAATCGGGTTTTATGACGGTATTTTTGGACCAGGTACAGGTAGTTTTTTTATTTTCTATTTTATTCGCTATTTAAAAGTTGATTTTTTACATGCTTCTGCTTTGTCTAAAATTGGTAATTTCATGACGAATTTTGCAGCTTTGAGCTTTTTTGTTCCCACTGGACATGTGCTATTTCAACTGGGTTTGATGATGGCAGTTGCAAATGTTGCAGGTTCTGTGGTCGGTGTAAAAATGGCATTAAAATATGGCAGTGGTTTTATACGTATTTTATTTTTAATTTTAGTGAGTATTTTAATTTGTCGTTTAGCATATCAAATGTTTATTGCTTAACTGACTTACATAACTAAAGCTTTTTATACAAATCATTGCAAGAGCTGACACAGTCAGCTCTTTTTATTTTCTATGATAAAAGATGTTTAAGTTCACTGAAATCTAGAAATTATTTTTTTGTTTAAAACCGAAAGTTATTGAGGTTCGTTGCAATGAATATATTTGAAGCATTAAGAGAAAGTCATGAAATTCAAAGAGAACTGGCTGAAAAACTCATACAAACATCTGGTGAAAATGTAGAACGGCAGACCTTATTTGAGTTATTGAAGAATGAATTATTTGCTCATGCCGTTGGCGAGGATCGTTATTTATATTTACCTTTAATGATGACTGATTCAGGACTTAATATTAGTCGTCATGCTTTGGCAGAGCATCATCAAATGGATGAGTTATTAGAAAAGTTAACTGAAATGCCAATGAGTCATCCGCATTGGTTAGTGCTTGCAAAAAAATTATCAGAGCTTGTGCATCATCATTTAAAAGAGGAAGAACATGGCTTTTTTCAACAGGCTGGTAAAATTTTGAATGATGTCGAAAAGCGTAGTTTGGCGCAGCAATATTTAGTGGAGTATGCAAAATATAAAGCCAAAGATAAGGATCATTTAACTTAAAAGATTAGGAGCTGAACTTTCAGCTCCTTTTTTAATGCATTAGGACGATGATGTTTATGATGAAATAGCGTCTTTTTTTGCTTTTAAGGTGACGCCTACAGAAGCCACCATAATACATAATAAAGCAATACTTTGCCAAATACTGATATGTTCTTTGAGTAAGACCATACCAGCAACCGCAGCTAAAGCAGGTGATAAACTTGATAAAGTACCATAACTTAATTTGCTAAGATGCTTGAGCGCAAGTAAATCAAGTGCATAAGGAATCGCTGTAGCTAATAAGGCAATAATGAGTGCTTTACCCCAATATTGAGTTTGCATCAGCGCTTCAGGGTTGTGGACTGCGCTAATAGGCAACATCACTAGAGCAGATAAAGCAATAGCGATGGTTAAGGCATGCATTCCAATATTTTGTCGTATAACTTTTTGTCCAAAATAAATATAAGTCGCCCAGCAAACTCCTGCACCGAGTGCAAATGCTGCGCCTAAATAAGAAAAATTATGTTGAGTTGCATCTTGCCATGGCACCATGAGTGCGATGCCTAAAATCGCTAAACCGACCCAAATGTAATCACTTTTGCGTTTTATTGAGAGTAGGGCAAGTGTAAGTGGTCCTAAAAACTCTAAACCAACAGCAATGCCTTGAGGTAATTTTCCTAAAGATGCATAAAACAAAACATTCATCAGACAAACGGAAGCGCTATAAAATAGTAGATTTTTCCATTGTAAATGTCCTAAACGATGAATAATTTTCCATGAACGAAACATGAGAAAAATTAAAACAGAGGCAAAGCATAAACGTAGTGTAACGACGGTTAAAGGGTCTAAAACCTGAAAAAGTTGTTTGGCAAATGAGGCGCTGATTTGATATGACACCATCGACATAATCATATAAAAAACAGCAAGTAGTTGAGTATTTTGCATGGTGCAATCAAGAGTAAATATCAACCAATTCTAGCATTTTATTGTTTCAAAATGGGCGGTAATCTTTATGATCTATGCATACATTCTTTTATATTGTTTGATATAATTACCCTCGCAATATTATATGGTTTTAGGATTTTATTTAATTTATAGGTATAGAAGATGTCAGAAACTAAAATAAACAAAAAAGTAGTGCAAGAAAATTTAAAATCAATGTCGATTGTTGATGATGGTGATGAAGTAGCACAAGACTATCAATATGTTGTAGATTTAGAGAAAAAAGGTATAGCACAAACGAATCAAGAGGCTCAGCGTCGTGTTGATCTGTTAATTCATGCATCAAATGAAAATTTTGCTGCTGCAAGTACGTGTCTAGGTCAATGGCATTTAATTGGGCATTATGTGCCTAAAGATATTGAATCAGCAATTTTATTTTTTAAACATGCAGAAAACTTAGGCGATGCTTTAGCAATGGTCGAGTTAGCATATATTGGTTTAAAAGGTTTAAGTGCGACGATTAGTAATGAACAAGGTTTAGATTACTTAAAAAAATCAGTTGATTTAAATCATCCAGAGGCTATTTATGCTTCAGCATTGCATATTTTAGAAAATAATCCTGAAGCTGCTTTAAATTTACTCATGCATAATTACCAACAAAATCAGCATGAAAATAGTTTAAAAACTTGTATTGAACATTCTGCATTTGATCAAAACGTAGTAAATCAAAAGTTAGAAGAAATTGCACAACATGATAGCTATGCAAGTGCATTACTTGCATTTCAATATTTTCAACAAGGTAATGATAAAAAAGCCTTTCACTACGCACAAAAATCACAAGAACAAAATAACCCTTATGGTTGTTATGTCCGTGCTTTAATGGAAGAAAAAAATCCAAAAAGCGATCCAGATGTTGTACATGAGTTTTTAATTAAAGCCGCACAACTTGGTCATATTGATGCATCTTATTGGGCTGCTGCACAAAACTTACGTAAAGCAGATGAGATGAACGAAGGTGCTAAGCAACAAGAACTTAAACAACAAGCTTTTAAATTTTTTGAGTATGCAGCTCTAAATCACTATATTCCTGCACAATATTCTTATGCACAGTGTTTAAGAACGGGTATTGGTACAGAGAAAAATTTTGAACATGGTGTACAGTGGTTAGAGCGAGCTGCACAAAATAATAATGCAGATGCACAGTTTGAGTTAGCTATGCTTATTGCTGTGGAACATCCCCAACATTTAGCATTATTACAAGCCGCAGCCAATAATCGACATGTACAAGCGATGCTATGTATGGCTGTTCATGAGCAACAAAAAGAGCAATTTGGACAAGCTTTACAATGGCTAGATTTGGCAAAAGACGCTGATTCAGCACGGGCTTATTATTTATTGGCTCAAATGTATGGAAATGGTCAAGGTGTGGAAGCTGATCTAAAACAGCGTGTTGCGTTACTTACGCAAGCTGCTGAGCGTGGCGATGTAGATGCTTATTTTGAATTATATCAAGCTTACTCACAGGGCTTAGGTATTCGTAAAAATAAAAAGAATGCTGTTAAATATTTAGATTTAGCTAAGCAGAATCAACATATTGAAGCATGTGCGATAGAGCTATATGGCTAAACCTTTAGACATCAATAGAGTCGAATATTACCACCATGAACAAGGGCGTTTGTTTGTGGTGGGAGATCTACATGGTTGTTATGATGCGTTGATGCAAGAGCTTCAACGCGTTAACTTCAACTTTCAACAAGATCTATTGATTGCTGTAGGGGATTTGGTTGATCGTGGGGCTGAAAGTTTAAAGTGTTTAAACCTAACGAAAGAGCCTTGGTTTAAATCAATTTTAGGCAACCATGAAGAGATGTGTATGTTGGGTCAGCATGATGTGGGAATGGCTGACTTGCATGCTCAACATGGTGGCGAATGGTTTTATGAACTTCCACTAGCAGAACAACACAAAGTCATTCAACAATGCCAAACCTTGCCGCTGGTGTTGGAAGTGCAATATCAAGGTTTAAACTACGGTTTTGTGCATGGTGATATTGAGCATCATGATTGGAATACTTTTAAAGCCCAGATCAATGACCATCAATCACGTGAAATTATTTTATGGGGACGTTCACGTATTCGTAATTCAGCTAGAAAAAAATTTGATGTGATCACTGGGATTGATTATGTTTTTTTAGGGCATACCATAGTTGATTTAGTGACCAAACGACATAATTGCTATTTTATTGATACAGGAGCAGTTTTTGGTGCTCAACTGACGGTGTTAGAAATTGATAAAAATCTAGCCATAGAGCAGCAGTTAAATGTTATAAAATGACTCATTTTTTAAGTTTGGCTTCAACCTCTTTTTTTGCTTGTTGGGTGGTATAAGTACAACCTATAGAAGCACCAATAATGACAGCCAATGCGAGCCATTGTGTCCATAATAATTGTTCATGTAAAAAAATAAAACCTGAAAGAGCGGCAATAGCAGGCTCTAAACTGGTGAGTGTGCCAAAAGCAAAAGGACTTAAACGGCGTAAAGCAACCATTTCTAAACTAAAGGGTAATGCGCTTGCTAAAATTGCTAATGCTGTGAAAAGTATTAAATTTTCAGGTTGAAAGCTATGTAATGGTAAACCTGAAAAGAGCGCGATAGGCATTAAAAAACACATGCCAATAAACATACCTAGACAAACGGTATGATTGCCA
The DNA here is from genome assembly GCF_030329325.1 of Acinetobacter sp. 226-1. Taxonomy (NCBI): domain Bacteria; kingdom Pseudomonadati; phylum Pseudomonadota; class Gammaproteobacteria; order Moraxellales; family Moraxellaceae; genus Acinetobacter; species Acinetobacter sp. 226-1. Next base: position 275,550 of record NZ_JACANU010000003.1, on the reverse strand, counting down.
GAAATACCAGAGGGTTTTTGCCCAAAAATGATATACATTGCCCAGCAACAACCTGCGCCTAAAGCAAAAATAATTCCGATTGGATCTAAGCTTTGTGCAGTTTGATCAAAAGGAAAGAGTAAAATTAAGCCTAAAATGGCTAAAATAATCCAAATAAAATCAAATTTTTGTCGTGCATAAAACAGTGCCACGCTGAGTGGACCAATAAACTCAAAAGAAACAGCAATACCGAGCGGAAGTCTTTCAATCGATAAATAGAATAAGGCATTCATACCTGCAAGAGCTAGACCATAGCTGATGAGCGCAGACCAATGAACGTCTTTTATATTCATACGCCAAATTCTAAAAATAACTGCCAAAATGACAGAACCTAATAATAACCGCATAGCGGAAACGGTAAGTATAGGAAACTGATCAAATAAAATTTTGGCAAGTGAGCCACTACTTTGCATACTGATCATGGCAATAAAAAGTAAGATCAACGCATGTAAATAAGGCTTATTTTTAAAATTCAGCATGAAAGCAAGGATTGTCTCTTATTTGAGCATGAAGCACATAAAAGTAAAGCAATAAAAAACCACAGACCAAAGCCTGTGGTTTTTATATCCGTTGAAACTTAGAACAATACGCGAACGCGAATTGTACCTTCAACTTCATGAAGTGTATCTAATGCTTCTTGAGATGCAGTTGCATCAACATCCATCACTAAATAACCAACATCACCTTTAGTCATTAAAGATTGACCAGAGATGTTAATACCATGTTCAGCGAATAGGTTGTTGATTTTAGAAAGTACACCCGGTACGTTTTTATGAATGTGAAGTAAACGGTGTTTACCTTCAGTCAATGGAAGTGCGATTTCAGGGAAATTCACTGCAGATAAAGTCATACCTTTATCAGAATAAGCAACAAATTTCTCAGCAACTTCTAAACCAATGTTGGCTTGTGCTTCCATCGTTGAACCACCAACGTGCGGTGTTAAAATCACGTTAGGTAAGTTACGTAATGGAGAAACAAACTCTTCACCATTCGCTTTAGGTTCTTTCGGGAATACGTCAACCGCAGCACCTGCAATATGACCTGATTTAAGGGCATCAGCTAAATCTTCAATAACGACACATGTACCACGTGCAGCATTAATGAAAATAGAACCTTCCTTCATTTTTGCAAACTGTTCTTTGGTCATGAAGTTGCGTGTAGAAGGTACATCTGGTACATGAATAGATACGACATCAGCAGTCGCAAGTAATTCATCCATAGAACCAACTTGACGTGCATTACCCAATGGTAATTTAGTCACGGCATCATAATAAATGACGTGCATACCCATGCTTTCTGCAAGTACAGAAAGTTGTGAGCCAATTGAGCCGTAACCCACGATACCTAAAGTTTTACCACGAGTTTCAAATGAACCTACTGCTGATTTATTCCAGCCACCAGCATGTGTATCTGTTGATTTTTCAGGTACACGGCGAAGCAAAAGAATCGCTTCAGCAAGTACAAGTTCAGCAACTGAACGTGTATTTGAATATGGTGCGTTGAAAACAGGGATACCACGAATCATCGCAGCATTTAAATTCACTTGGTTTGTACCAATACAGAAACAACCCACAGCAATCAGTTTATTCGCAGCTTCAAAAACTTCTTCAGTCAGTTGAGTGCGCGAACGAATCCCAATAAAGTGAGCATCTTTAATCGCTTCTTTCAACGCTTCACCCTCAAGCGCAGTTTTACGATAGTCGATGTTGGTGTATCCGGCAGCATTTAGTGTGTCGATTGCGTTTTGATGAACGCCTTCTAACAACAAGAAACGAATTTTATCTTTAGGCAGTGAAAGATGTTGGCTCATTACGGCTCCGCTACAAAGGCCAAATTTAGTGCCGATATAATAACATAGGACGCAGCCTGATTTACATTTCCTTTATGACGATGATTGTGGGTATTTCGGCGAAATATGAGTCAAAATCTGTCATTTATGGTCTATTTAACTGTGTAATTTTAAAAGTGACCTGATCAAAATGCTAATTTCTACAGGTTTTAGGCAAAAATGGCTTATAATGTTGTCCTGTAAGAATTGCTGATATCCATATATCGCTTTCGATCTTACCGTTGTCTGGAAAATATATAATATTGTGCCTGTCACGATAGAATATCTGCCAGACATTTTCTACTTGTTTACTTCTGCTAGGTCTGCAAACGATGAACGCTCCAGTCGCTTTAACACCTGAGTTATTGACCCAATTAACTGAAATTGTCGGTGAAAACCGCATAAAAACCGATAACGACAGTCTCCAAAACTGGGGGCGTGATCACACTAAACATTTTGATCCAAATCCATCGGTCATCGTTTTTCCATCGAGCACTGAGCAAGTACAAGCCATTGTTAAAATTGCCAATCAATTTAATGTCGCAGTAACGCCGTCAGGTGGTCGTACAGGTTTATCCGCAGGTGCTGTTGCTGCAAATGGTGAAATTGTTGTTAGTTTTGACAAAATGAACCAGATTCTGGAATTTTTCCCAGCAGATCGTATGGTACGTGTTCAGGCAGGCGTGGTGACTGAACAATTACAAAATTATGCTGAAGAACAAGGCATGTATTATCCAGTCGATTTTGCTTCGGCAGGTTCATCGCAAATCGGCGGTAATATCGGAACCAATGCAGGCGGGATTAAAGTCATTAAATATGGCATGACGCGTAACTGGATTCTGGGTTTGACTGTGGTGACAGGTAAGGGAGATGTAATTCGCTTAAACAAAGGCATGATTAAAAATGCGACTGGTTATGCGATGCAACATTTATTTATCGGCGGTGAAGGCACTTTAGGTTTGGTGACTGAAGCCGAAATTAAGCTTGAGCGTCAACCGCATGATTTACAGGTTTTAGTGCTTGGTGTGCCTGATTTTGATGCCATCATGCCTGTGTTACATGCATTCCAAAAGAAAATTGACCTCACTGCATTTGAATTCTTTGGTGAATTGGCAATGCAAAAAGTGTTAGACAATGGTCATGTACAACGTCCATTTGAAACACAATGTCCATTCTATGTCTTGCTTGAGTTTGAAGCACCATATGAGCCTATCATGGATGCTGCGATGGAAATCTTCGAGCATTGTATGGAACAAGGTTGGGTACTTGACGGTGTAATGAGTCAAAGCCTTGAGCAAGTTCATAATTTATGGCGTTTACGTGAAGATATTTCAGAATCTATCGCGCCATTTATTCCATATAAAAATGATATTTCTGTACTCATTACACATGTTCCTGCGTTTATTAAAGAAATTGATGCAATTGTTGAAGAGAACTATCCTGACTTTGAAATTTGCTGGTTCGGTCATATTGGTGACGGTAACTTACACTTAAATATCTTAAAACCTGCGGATTTGAGTAAAGATGAATTCTTTGCAAAATGTCAGGTTGTAAACAAATATGTGTTTGAAACTGTGAAAAAATATGACGGTTCAATTTCAGCTGAACATGGTGTAGGCATGACTAAAAAGCCATATTTAGACTATACACGTACTGCTGAAGAAATCGAATACATGAAAGCCTTGAAAAAAGTATTCGATCCAAACGGGATTATGAATCCGGGTAAATTATTTGATCTTTAATCATTTAAAGTAAAATTAAAACGCTCTTTCGGGAGCGTTTTTTTATTGTTAAATTACATACTTGCAACTCAGTTTTCTTCTGATTTTGCTATTTTAGGGTAGATATTATTTTTCCATAACAATAGATAAATAGGAATATGACATGTTACTTAGCCCAAATATTATTATTTCAAAACAAAGTTTAGATAGTGATGATGCTTATGATGTCATCTATTCAAATATTGATAATTTAAATGCTTTATTTGAGCGTTATGTTGAATACAATGAAGTATCTACCGCTGCTTTATATAGTTATTTTGTCGATTATTATCTGGCTCAGGTCAATAACGGTGGTTTTTCGCAATTTGTCTATAACACTAATTGGGATGCGTTCGTAGTTAAACATGTGCGTGAAGGTTTACAAGCAATGAATGCGACTCAACATGCTGCTTTATTTGGGCAAAGTGCTGATCTTATTGAGCAATTTAGCCATGAACAATTTGAGCAGTTTCTAGAGGGGGAATATTTTGGTGAAAATGAACAGCGAGATATTCTGAATAAATTTGATGACCAATTTTATGCCCTAAATGATTCTGACGATTTAATTGAAATGAATAGCCAATGGCTCAAATCGCATCCTCAATTACAACTTGTCGATGAAAATGATTTAGATGAATTATTCGATCAGATTATTACCAAGATACCGAATTTAGCGGAACGTAAACAAAAAGCATTGGAAAATCGTCCAAGATATTTCAAAGTAATTGAAGCATTATGTCAAAGTGTAGATCAGACTCTAGAACAAATTACGGCAGGGAGTCCTGTCATCTATGAAGGAAATTCTGTGATTGAATGGCATTTTTTTACAGATGCTGGGCATTTTTATATGTTGGACTTAGGTGATCAAGCTTTGATGTTTAGTGAATCTAAGCAGCAAGTGAGTTCCATTGACGTGTCTCATTTAGCAGAAGAATAATCATCAAGTCACAGTTTTAAAACAGCATCATGAGCTAAGTTATTGCATCATAGGCTTATCTCTTTGTTTTGGACTAATAAAATGATTCGTTTATTTTCTATTTCTGCACTGTGTTTTGCAGCATTGACAGGTTGTGCAACAACTGAAAAGTTAACCAGTAAAGTGAGTTTTGGTGGTTCAGATACACCTATGCAACAGGTGATAAAAGCTCAACCATCGATTCTGAAAAATCAAAATAGTATGTCTGTTCGTCAAGTATTTAACCGTGTAGAAAATCCAACAGCAGCACAAATCGCAGTAATTGACTCAAATTTATTGGATGATTCTGTGAATGCGATTCGTACTGATTATATTTTTAAACGTGTAGAAAATGCATGGAAACTACAAGAAACTAAAAAGACTTATCAATGTAGACGTGGTAACTCGAGAGAATTTCAAACACAGTTATGCTCTTAATTTCATTGTCGTTTAGTGGACTTACGAGATGAGCGATCTCGTAAGTTAAATTTAGTACATACGATTGAATAAACGTATTTCATCTGCTTTTGGTAAAACATCACCATAACCCAGTTCTTTGTACAATGCTGTCGCTTTAGCTCGCCAAATTTTGGCTTGTTTGGCATCGGCTTTAAAAGTTCTACTGCCATTTTCATATAAGTTCACAAGCAAAATACCCGCAGTTGGGTTGCCTTGTTGCAGTGATTTTTTATAAAGTTCTGCGGCTTTGGCAGGGTCTGCTTTTACTAAATAGCCATGTTCATAATAACGTGCTAAATCTAGTAATGCCCGATCATGTCCAAGTGCAATGGCTTGATTTAGATAGGCAATAGATTTTTTAGGGTTATAAATTTTCCACTCTTTTTGTGCGTACAGTTCTGAGAGTGTATAGAAAGCATCTTTTTCTTTTTTTGCAGCTTTATGTTCTGCCATAAATAACTCAGGTTCATAGGTTAAGTCTTCAAATTTTTTATTGCTATTTAATAGTTTTAAAACAGCTTGTTGTGCTGCAATATTATCTTTATTAGCAGACATTTTGTAATATTGCATCGCATCTTCAATCGGTTGATTATTCATATTTTTATCTTCAATCATTTTTCCCATCATGTAGGCAATAAAGCCTGTCGGGTCAATTTGCATCGAATATAAATGATTGGCTTTTTTCCAATATTGCAGTGCTTTTTCTTGATTTTCAGGTCGTCCAACACCGTAAGCATAGCTATATGCAACGTATGCCCAATATGCGCCTATACTGTTGGTATTACTAGGATGGTCAGCAAAAAGAGAAAGTAGATCAATGCCTTGTTCTTGAAGCTGCGTATAGCCAATCTGATGCATGACACGAATACCAATCAGTTCCATAGCATCAAGACTGCCTAAATCAACAGCTTCAAGAATTAAATCATTCGCCTTGCTTTGGTCTTTTTTTACACCTTCTCCCAAATCGTATTTTTGAGCTTCAAGCAATTTTTTATAGATATTCATATCATTTTCATCAGGTTCACGAATGTTTGCCATGTCGCGATATTTCTGTTTTTCTTCCTCACTCATGTTTGAACTTGCTTCAATTTGTGGCAAGTTATTTTTAATTTGTTCTGCAAACATACGAGAAAGTGATTGATCATTTTCAGGATCAGTTAAGTAGTCTTCCCATAAGATTTGGTTAAATGAATCGATGCCATTGAGTTGGTGAAATTCAGTAAAGATCGGGGGGTGTTGTACAGGCGAAGGCGTGTTATGTTTTATGGTGCGTTGTATGTTTGGGCTTTTAGTCGCAAATACATTTTGTAATGGTGCAACAGACATTAAAACAGCGCTACAAAGACTGAGTGTAAGAAGTGATTTTTTCATTTTTAGTTAAAATATATGATTGAATTTCGTGAAGTATTTATAGCAAAAATTACTTTCCAACTGTGTTAAGTTGAGTAAGTTTTAAATGTCTGAAAAATATAATTTTTAAAGATGTGAAAAAAATCCTGATATTACCAAAATTAATGATATAAAACCTGTAGAACGACCTCAAACGTGAAAACAATGAACATCCAACAAGAAATCCAAAATCTATTCCAAAACCGAGATGAGTATCCGCTGTTTTATATTGAAAGTGGCAGCCGTTTGTGGGGCATGGCAAGTCCTGACAGTGACTATGATGTGCGTGGTTTTCACCTGCCTTCCAAAGCCCAATATTACGACTATCGAAAGCATCGTGATTTAATCGAAATCATGGACGGTGATTTTGACTTTGTTTCTTTCGATCTCAATAAAATGTTTGGTCTACTTGCTAAAAGCAATCCCACTGTTTTGGAATGGGTACGTGCGCATATTATTTACTTTAACCAATTTCCTGAATGGGAAAAATTCAGAGATGGATTGCTGGAGCGTATAGATTATAAGGCATTGTATTATCATTATTTATCGCTTGCCAAAGGCGGTATGCATGTGATGCAGACAGCAGATAATTTTACCTACAAAAAAGTGTTTTACTCGATTCGAGGTCTAATGTCAGCCGAACTTGCAACTCAGGAAATCATGCCTGAACTCCTGATCACCAACTTATTTGCCCAAATTGATGAAAATGATCCACTGCGCCATTGGGCAGAAGATTATCTGGAAATTAAAAAACAACAGAAAGAAAAAGCTCAAGTTCCTGCACCTGAACAGGCACAGATTTTAAAATTGTTAAATGATAAAATTGAAGCTTTAAATTTGCGTGCAATTGAGCCAACCAATGATGTTGCACAGCTTCAGCAATATTTAACCGAATATAGCTTTCATCTCAAACAGCATTTTTATGGTTGATGCTTTAAAAACAGCAATTAAAAAAGGAATATAACATGATGAAGACGCTCGCTTTTATCCAACGTAATGACACGATATTTTCTGTTGGAGATTTTCATCCTGTTAAAACTATTTTTTCTCACCATGAATTGGGTAATACCGTTTCACCTTTTTTATTGCTAGACCATTTAGGACCGAGTTATTTAAAAGCGACACATTTACGCAAAGGGGTCACAGAACATCCGCATCGTGGTTTTGAAACGGTAACTTTGATGTTTCGGGGAGAACTTGAACATCGTGACTCGACTGGTGGCGGTGGCATCATTGCAGAGGGGGATGTGCAATGGATGACCGCAGCCTCAGGCGTGATTCATAAAGAATTGTTTAGTGAAGCTTTTTCCAAACAAGGCGGTGCATTTGAAATTGTGCAATTGTGGGTCAATTTACCTGCCAAAGATAAATTGAATCCTGCCCGTTATCAGAGTTTGAAAAAAGCCGATATTCCTGTGGTACAACTTGAACATGATGTAGGTCGAGTACGCATCATTGCAGGTGAATATGCAGGGCAACACGGTATTGCCAAAACCCATACGCCCATCATGGTTTTAGATATAGATTTAAAAGCAGGACAAACAGCGACATTTCCTGCCAAAGTGGGTGATAGCACTTTAATTTTTCTCAGAACAGGGCAACTGCAATTTCAGCAAGAAGATGAGGCATTGAATGATGATATTTTGGAAGATCAGGCACTTGCAGTCATGTCGAGTCATGGTGAGCAGGTTCAAGTAACTGCTTTGCGTGACAGCAAGTTTTTATTGCTGAGTGCTGCACCACTGAATGAACCGATCAATGCCAAAGGTTTTTTTGTGATGAATACTTACACAGAAATTTTACAGGCTTATGACGACCTGAAAAATGGGAGATTTATTCAGCAGTAGTCAATACGTTACATTCATAACAAATGGATAACTTTCACTCAAAAAAAGCCTGTGTTACACTCAGCATTCTGTGTTTGGTTGTACCCTGTTTCAACGTGAGTCTGTAGGACTCAAGTGAACATTGACGCAGATCTATCTCACTCTATTTTCTATTTTTACCTGATTTAGACACCTTGTGAATACGGTGTTGATCTCGCTTGATTAAAGCAAATCTAAATTTATTTTAAATTCTCAGTGCTTGTCATTGGGCTGACGTTTATTTACTGAAAAATAAGCGTAGACCTGCAAGCCATTATGATATGTAGAAAACAATGCAAAATAATGCACAAAATGTAATGCAAAAAGAGCAGATGACGACTTTGAGCCGTGCAACATTCATGTTTCCATTGGCGTTAGTTTTGTTTGAATTTTCAGTCTATATTGGTAATGATTTAGTACAACCTGCGATGTTAGCGATTACTAAAGAGTTTGGTGTTAGTAGCTCTTGGGCGCCTTCATCCATGTCTTTTTATTTATTGGGTGGTGCCTGTGTCGCATGGTTATTGGGTCCCTTATCAGACCGTTTAGGACGTAAAAAAGTCCTTTTGGCAGGCGTAATTTTCTTTGTGATGACCTGTTTACTCATCTTATTCACACATCATATTGAAAGCTTTTTAGCCTTACGCTTTTTACAGGGTTTTGGTTTATCCGTCATTGCAGCAGTGGGTTATGCCGCAATTCAAGAAACCTTTGAAGAGCGTGATGCGATTAAAGTCATGGCTCTCATGGCAAATATCTCTTTGCTTGCACCTTTAATTGGACCTGTTTTAGGGGCTTTTCTCATTGACCATGTGTCTTGGCACTGGGGTTTTATTGGGATTGCCTTTTTTGCATGTTTAAGTTGGTTTGGTTTGAAAGCCAAAATGCCTGAGTCTAAAGTGAGTATTCCTAAGCAGCCTTTGCGTTATATTTGGGATGATTATAAAAAAGTCCTGAAAAATAGAACCTTTATTGGCATGACTTTAGGCTTGCCTATGGTGGCGATGCCATTGATGTTATGGATTGCACTTTCACCTGTCATGTTGGTTGAGGAATTAGGACTCAGTAGTATGCAATATGGCTTGGCACAGTTTCCTATTTTGGGCGGTTTAATTGTGGGTAATATTGTCCTGATTAAAATGATTGACCGTTTAGCCTTAGGTAAAACCGTTTTAATGGGCTTACCGTTGATGCTGTTAGGAACTGCAATCATCTTACTGGGAGTGATTTGGCGTGAATATTTTCTCTACTGCGTCATTTTAGGCATGACTTTGGTCAGCTTTGGTGAAGGGATTAGCTTTTCAGTACTTTACCGTTTTGCATTGATGGCGTCAGATGTGTCTAAAGGAACGGTTGCTGCGGCAGTTTCAGTGTTGATGATGTTTATCTTTTTCTTTGTGATTGAGATTATTCGCATCATGTATGAACATTTTCATTTATGGGCATATGCTTTGGCATGTTTTACCTTGATCGCTTTATGGTTTACGATTCCCCGTAAATTATTAAAAGAAATCATGCAACAGCGTCAGGCAAATGGTGAGTTTTAATTCACTGAATCGAATATCCCTCCTGAAAGGAGGGATGTTTTTAAAGGGAGAATTTTTAGCTTATGTTATTTGAACAATGTGAAATAGCAGAGCATTTTTTTATTGCGCTAATTTTTTCAGCTTATGATCAAAGACAAAAGGTCCAAATGGTAAAATTGAAGCAACTAATCCCATTAAAAATACTTTTAAAGAAAGCTTTTCTTTTTCACAAACAATAAATAAAACCAATAAAAATAGGATGAAAAGTACACCATGCCCCATGCCAACATACTTCACCAAAATAGGATTATCAAACATATATTTCATCGGCATTGCAATGAACAGTAACAATAAAAATGAAATACCTTCGAGTAAGCCAACCAGTCTTAAAGTTTTAAAATTCATCGTAGATACTGTATTGAATATAATAGTTTGAGTGTAAACAATTTGATGATTAAAGCAAATTAAATATGCATTATAGTTGCTTTAAATTATTGAATTTATTGAAAATTAAACCAAGTTACGTACTCGGTTTTTAAACGTAACTAAAAATAGATTTTCTTCACTGTTTGAATGAAAGTGTGAGCAATAATATTTATACTTTGCTCACCCTAATATTTTAAAAAATATAAACTGCGGTATTAAATCACACCACAAGCAATACGTTCACCGCCACCGCCTAAAGGCTTAGGTTGATCTGAGTAGTTATCTCCACCTGCATGGATCATAATGGCTAAGCCTTGTACATCTGCAAGTTTTAAACGAGGAGCATAAACCGTTGTTTTCGCACTGCCGTCAGTGTCTACATTGAGCACAGGTAAGTCGCCTAAATGCCCATCATTAGGTGTGCCATGACCTGCTGCTTGTGTTGGATTAAAATGCCCACCAGCCGCTAAAGCAGCTCCCATTTTTCCATCTTTTTCAGCAGGTTCACATGAGCCTTTTTCATGAATATGAAAGCCATGAAAGCCTGAAGGAAGCTGTTGAAGATCAGTGCTAATTTCTAAACCTTTACTGCTGTCTTGTAATTGAATAGAACCAATTTTCTCACCGACTCCTTCAGCAGTAACAGCATGTACTGCAACAGTTTTCTGTGCTGTTTTTGCCGTATTTTGAGAGCTTGTCGTGGTACAGGCAACCGTAGTCAGCGTAATAAATGCAGTTAGCGCTGAAAGTTTAAAAATAGAAAAAGCATGCATATGATGAAATATCCTAAGTTTTGTTATGTCTTGGGGTATTCAAACAAAGTACAGAAGTTTGTACAGTAATGAATAAGTATTTGAATGTAAAAATTTATTAAATTGATGTCATTTATTTTGGTGAAATGACATCATCATTTTCTTCTATATCGTATGCTAAAGTTGCTTTAGGCATTTGTTCGGCAACACTGGTTTCATGTAACCACTCACGCCAAATCGCCAATAAAATGGCTAAAATGACAGGACCAATAAATAAACCAACTAAACCAAAACTTGCTAAACCACCTAAAACACCAAACATAATGAGTAAGAATGGAATTTTAGTTGCGCCAGAAATCACCAAGGGACGAATGACATTATCTGCTGTACTGACGACACATACGCCCCATGCCATGACACCAATCGCCTCAATTGTCATACCTTTTGAAAATAGCCACAGTGACACAGCACCATAAGCCAAAGGTGGACCAAATGGAATTAATGCCATCAAGAATGTAATCAGTGTTAACACCATAGGATTGGGTGCGCCAGCAACAAAATAACTCACACCAGCAAGTAAGGATTGTGCAACAGCCGTTAAACCCACACCATAAACAACGGCACGTGTGGTTTCAGAAATCGTTTCTAAATAATGATGTACACGTGGACCAATAACCATTTCTAAGGCTTTACTGACCTGCTGTAAAATCGTTTGCCCATCTCGATAAAAAAAGAACAATGACATAATTGCAAAGCAGAGTTTGACTAAGTTTTTAGAAATTTCACTTAAAACAAACTTGCCATAATTTAAATGCCCTTGAATCCAAACGCCAATATTTTGTGAGAGATTGGTTGGATTTGAATTAATTTCCTCAATGATGCGAGAAAATTCTTTACCAATAATCGGGAGTTGACGTAAAAAGTCAGGAACTGTTAAATGCCCAGAAGCCAACTGACGATGGAGGTCAAAATAGAGATTACGCCCTTCATGCTGTAAAATGAAAATAGCAAAGACTAAAGGTATACCAATCACAAGTACGACAAGCGTGATCATGATCGAGGCACTTAATGTCGGTCGATGTTCACCACATGTTCTTAAGATACGCTTATACAAAGGCCATGTCATATAGGCGATAATGCACGCCCAAAGCACAGGGACAATGAAGTATTTGATAATATCAAATCCCAAAAAAATCAGGATAAATAATAAGCCAAATAATAAAATACGCTGCAAGGTGAAAGTGAAATCTGACACTAATTTCTCGAAGTTTAATTAATTATCGTTCAGTTAATATTAACTGAAAAATAGGTTCAGGCAATGTTAAATACATTGCCAGTTATTATTTTTTGAAAAACTGACTTAGAACCAATCGCTCGGATCATCAATTAAAGCATCCAGAAGCGGTTGCCACTGCGTTTGAATTTGTAGAAAATTCTTTTGATTTTTATCAAAAATAGACAAGCCTTGCATTGCCAGTTGCCCATAAGCGCTGCGTTCGGAAATCCAAGCCAAGGGTTGTTGCTCAATTTTTTCAAAAAATTGTTGAATATCTTTAGCACTTGAACTATTTGCTTTTACGCGATTTGCGACAAGTAGAATCTCTACTTTACCTTTACGTATACGTTTAATTTCTTGGATGTGTTTTAAAAAACGCTTAGTACTGTCAATATCAAAAAAAGAAGGCTGCAAAGGTGTCACAATAGCATGACATTCGCTGATCAATTGTTCTGCATGAGCACCTGTTAATGCGCCTGGTGCATCAATAATTAAATATTCAACATTTTTAGGTGTATCACCAATGGATTTTTCATGTCGCCAGTCTAAGCTTTGAATTTCATTGGCATCACTTGGACGGTGTTTTAACCACTGTAAAGCAGATTTCTGATTGTCTGCATCTGCAAGAGCTACACTATAACCTTTTTGGGCTAATGCCGAAGCTAATGTAATAGCTGTAATCGTTTTTCCACAACCACCTTTTTGATTTGCGATGAGAATTGTTTTCATGATTTTTAATTTGATTCATCCAAGCCCGTCCTTTCACTAGCTTAGCATTATTTTTTAGACAGTAGGTTACACATGACAAAAGTCTTAGAGTTGTTTACATTGGAAAAACAGCAAAAAAGTAGAGTTTGATCATGTCATTGTGGGTCGCCATATTAATAGGTGTCTGTATAGGTGTTGTGATAACAACTGTAGTGTTATCAAATACGCGAAATGGCAAAATCAAAGCGGAGTATGAGCGTTATATCGCTGAGTTAGAGTTAGAACACCAGCAAGCTTTAGCAATGGCAAAAAAACGAAGTGTAAATACCAGTCGTGCTGTTTTAAAGGGAAAAATGGCAGAACAACTTGCTCCGATTATGCCTGAATTTCACTATTTACCAAGTGATGCAAAGTTTTTGGGTGATCCTGTCGATTATGTCATTTTTAATGGCTATAGCGAGTTCAGAGATGGTGAAGGGCATGCTGATAATATTGAAGTGATATTGGTGGACATAAAAAGTGGAGGCGCTCGCTTGACCAAAGGGCAACAAGCGATTGCACAGGCGATTCGTGAAGGACGAGTTCGTTTTGAAACCATTCGTATTGATTTTGAGGACATATAAACGGGGAAGCTAAGCGGATGAAACTCAGACTTTTTGTACTCGTGCCATCAACATACGGCGTCCAATTTTAGGTAGCTCATCTGCATCAAAATAATATTTTTCTATAAATTTAAAATTTGCATTGGACAAATCAAGTTCAATATTACGATTGAGATGACAGCCATCAGCAATCACTTTTTGCATAGGTGTTAAAATATTTTGCAACTTTTTTAGTGTTGGATGGTCGTGATATTGAACATGTTCAACCAAATGAAAAGTCCCTTCAGGTTTAAGAACACGATAAATTTCAGCTAAGGCTTGTTGTAAATTTGCAATACTGCACAAAGTCCATGTACTTACAATTTGATCAATAGAATGATCGGCAAAAGGTAGTTTTTCTGCACTTGCTTGAATATGTTGCACATTAAAGGGGGCATCTAAGACATTTTTTTGAGCTAATTGGTAAAGATCAGTATTGGGTTCTAAAGCAATTAATTGCTCTACCTGATAAAAAGGTAAATTTAAACCTGTCCCAAAACCTATTTCTAAGACCTGTCCTTTGACTTTTCTGAGTAATTCAGCACGTGCATCCATCATGCTTGGTGTTTGCATGATTTGATTGAGTAAATGTGGAAAAATCCGTTGTTGATAAAATTTATAAATCATCGCTTTCACAGTTTTATTATTAAAAAAATATTCTAACGAAAATATAGACTTAAATATAAGACAAAAAAGTGACGAAATTTCTATATTTTGTTACTTAAAGTCGATTTTATTTTAATTTTCATGGGGGATACTAAAGCTTAAATTTGAACATGTATTTTTTAGGAGGCATTTATGACACGGAATTTATGGTGTGCAGCAGTTTTGGCATTATGTTCAGCAGCTGTGAATGCCTCTCAATCCGTTGAATCTCACTCTGCTGAATATAATATTGCCAATGGTTTAGCGCCTATTATTAAAGATCAAAAAATTTCTGTGCTTGAGCCTTTTCATGGTGAGTTTCGTATTTTAGGATCTAAAGAATATCAAGATGATGAACAAGCAAAGTTTTCGCCTATTGATTATGCTGTGACACGTGGCATTTTTACTGAGCCTGAAATTGCCCGTCAAATTTCTATTAACCAATATGATCGTTATTTAAATTGGAAAATGGCACGTCCACCTATCCCACCAAAACTTGCCACACAAATGGTGAGTAATATGCATATTATTCCTGCCAATCCAAAAATTGCCCAAGAAATTAAGAAAGTAAAGCGTGGTGATCTTGTGCGTTTAACAGGTGATTTGGTACAGATTAATGATAAAGATTTAGTTTGGAAATCTGCACTTGATTGGAACGGAATAGGTGATGGGGCATGTAAGTTAATTCGTGTTGACTCAATTCAATGGGTAGAAAAACAAAATATATAAGTACATCAAGCGAGAGATAAATGAATTTTTTTGAATGATCGTTTGAGACAAATCCTGAAAAATGCTAAGGTTTCTATGCTTGAAAAATAATCATGTTATGTAAAAGAGTTAATGTTAATGAAAGGTTTTTTTGCGGTTGCAGTGCTATTTATGGGGTGTGCTTTAACAGCTTGCCAAAGTACAAGCCCCACAGTAGATGGTAAAACCCATCAATACACTGTAAAACAAAGTTGCCCAACTTTAATGGAAATGAATACAGGGGAAACTTTGGTTTTTTCTGCGCCTGAAAATCCAAGTACTGGTTATCAATGGAAATTAGTACAGCCTTTAAAAAACTTTAAAATAGAGGAAACTTTTTTACAAAATGATGTTGAAGAAGGAACTGTAGGTGCAGGTGGTACAAAAGTATTTCGTTTTACTGCTTTAAAAGCAGGGCAAGATTATATTGAGCTGATTCATGTGCGCCCTTGGGAGTCTAGTCAACAACCCAATCAACAGTGGCAATGTCGTATTCGTATTTCTTAAAATATAAAAATAAAGCTGCTGGCAAAGATGACAGCAGCTCGGTATTGAGATCAAACAATACATATTGAATGTTAAACTTTTACTTGGTTGTTTTGGTTTTCCAATTATCAAGCTGAGCTTCTGCCGTCAATAAATCACTCATGCCACGTACTGACTCAAGGGAAGCATCATCTTGATTTGATTTGTCAGCTTTTTGGTCAAAGGTCTTGGCTTGATTTTCCCAGTATTGATAAAGTAAGCCTTGAATATAGCGACCTTGTTCAGTTTTTAAATCCAAGTCTTTTAACATATTTAAAGCAGATTGAATGCTATCTCGTTTACGTTGTTGGTCAATTTCCTCAGTTAATGTACCTTCAGCATCCATTTTTTCTAAATCAGCTTCTAAGGCTTCATTCATGGCATCATATTTTTCTTGATATTCATCAAGTAAAGTAATGTCTGCTGCATCTTTAGGCGTACTTGGGAAATTTTGGATAGGTTTAGTTTTGAGTTCGGTCATGACGGCATCAGAACTTTTCGTGGTCTGGTCGGTCTTATTTTTAGGATCATTTTCCGATGAACATGCACCAATCAGGACAGCGCTTAGGAGTACTGAAATATAAGTCAAAGGGCGTAAAAGGTGCATGAAACTAAAACTCCTTAAAATATTCATAGGGTTTGCTTTTTAAAATGATAAGCATAAGTGATGTAAGGAAACTCGATCTCATCATGTGCATATTTACCTGTATGCTCCAATATAATAGCTTCAAATTGTTGTTTTAGTTGTTGCTGTTGTGTGGAAGGCATAGCGGCAATAAAGCTCGTTGACAATAGCCGCTTACTGACTACATTTTCAACTGTTCCTTTGTGAATTTGTGAAAATAATTTTAAACTTTCTAGCTTAAATAAAAATTGGTGTTCAAAAACTTTTTTCCAATCACCGCTATGATAACGAGGCGTATCTCCTTCAAAGGATGCAATTAAGTCTGCTAATGCTTTAACCCATGGCACATTTTCATCACGCTGATTCCAAATCAGACCTAGATGACCTTGTGGTTTTAATAAATGATGCATTTCATTTAAAGTTTCAATATTTGAAAACCAATGAAAAGACTGAGCACATAAAATGGCATCAATACTTTCTGAGGCAAGTGCAATATCATCACTTTTTGCTTGTAAGGTTTGGACATCTGGATGGCTTGTTTTTAGTTGAGCAAGCATTTCTGCCACAGGTTCTACCGCAATAATTTGATGGCTTACTTGCTTTAAATAAGGCAAAAACTTACCTGTTCCTGCACCTAAATCAACCACAGTCGAGTTAGATTGGATTTTCAGCTCATCAATTAGCCAATTAACAATTTCAGATGGATAATTTGGACGAACTTGTTGATATAGTTCAGCAGCAGAACTAAAGCCTTTTTGTGCGGCAGGATGTAAAGAATGTGTCATATTTTGCGCTTTTTTATCTGTGCAGACTCTATAAAATATGACATTGAATACGATGAATAGGCAAGTTATCTATTTATTTAATTTTAACTAAAGATAAGAGAGCCGTTTTTCGGTATTGCAATGGACAAGCAAATCATTTTTGAAGACGATCACATTCGAGCAATTTATTTACAAGGTTCAACAGATACTTTGGTATTGTCATTTGGTGACTTAATTACTCGTGCTAAAGGCTTGTCGATTAATGCTGAAAAATCATTAATGAAATATGATTATAGTGTTGTTGGTATTATGCCAAAACAAAAATCATGGTTCCCTGCCTCAAGCATGAATGCGCTATTCGTGCATTTACAGCCTATTTTAAAACAATTTAAAAAAATCGTGGGTTATGGCGGTTCAATGGGCGGTTATGCTGCGATTAAATATTCCAAACCATTGCAAATGACACGTGTCGTGGCAATGGTGCCACAATATTCGATTGATCCGAATGAAGTTGAAGATAAGCGTTATACCGACTTTTATGATGCTGAATTAAATGCAGACATGCGTATTCAGGCACAGGATATTGTCGAAAACTGTGAATATATTATTGTTTACGATCCGTATTTTGAAAATGATAAAGAGCATTATTTAAAAATAAAACCATGGATTCCACAATTGCATACGTTGCATTTGCCTTATACAGGACATGATGCAATTGCTGTCTTAGCAAACTCAGCGTTATTGCATGATTTTATTGAATATCCTTATGATCAGACTTATTTTTATAAACAAATTCGTGAAGTCAAAAAGAACAGTAAATTTTACTATCGTAGTGTGATTGCTCATCTTTTGGGTACACATAATGAAGCGTTAGGGAAAATATTAAAAGGGATTGATTTACAGCTTGATAGCACGTTTTTTGATGCGAATTTAAAACAGACCATCACCCGTATTTTATTAACCAATAAACGTGTTGATGAGCAAGATTTACAAAAGCTTGGCATTCAAGTGAACTTGCCTTTCGAAGAAAAAACTCAGTTACAGGACTGTTTTGGCAATATTATTGTATTTAATGTTATTACCCAAAAACTTGAAAGTTATAATCAGCAAGTTATTGATGTAAATGGAAAATATATTATTCCACTGAATGTTGAAAATAGTGGTTTAGTCGAAATTGAAGTTAAAAAGCAAACCTATTTAATTTGTATGAATGACCGTCGAGTGACTAAATTATTTAAATACGATGATGCTTTATCTTTGGATATGAATCCGATTGTTATTAAAAAATGTGCAGATTTTTATGTATTGAGCTATAAAAATCTATATATGCGTTGTGATGAAGCAGGTAACTGTTATTTTGATGCTGAAAGTGTGCAGGATACTGAAAAATATACCATTATCTAAAGCACTTTTTAAGTTTTAGCGGTGAAAATAAGGCAAGATATTGCTGAAAGTCAGCAATGGTTTGAGAGGATTGAGGGTTTAACTCAATACGCTGTCGTTGAATTTTAAAATTGCCTTTATTTTCCGATAGATTTGTTAAGCCACCTTTGGTGTAATGATATTCGTAACGTGCAGCATAAAGTAAATTTTGCTGTTTAAAAGTATAATTTTCTTGAGTTTTACCCGTTTCACCAAAAAAATGTGCTTCAATTTTACAGCCTTGTTTAAGCTGAGAGAGTTTAAATTGATTGCCTTCGGTAGTTGGGTATAATTCAATATTATCAATAGATTGCAAAACTTTTTCTGCATAACACACTGAGCTTGATAACATTAAAATCATTAAATAGAGCCTATATTTTTGCTGTGTAGTCACTATAAATTCCGATATGATGTAGTTTTAAAAAAGAGAATGATGTGATGATCTATTTGTAAACTATCCACATGATGGGACTATGTTATATTAGATGAAGCATGATCTAATTTTATAAAGATTGTATGCTGTTATGTACATCATAACGATAAATTTTAAATATTTTACATACACTAAATTTCAGTGAATGACTGTGAAATAGCCAATAGGAAATGGCAGATAACACAATAATATTGAATGCAAAAAAGTTAAGGAAATCACTATGATTAAGGCGCAGGCAACTTCAGTATTAAAAAAAATAAGAAAAAAAACAACGCAACCTAAGCAAGAACGTACTCAAAAGCGTATGCAAATGGTCATTCAAACCACACAAGAGTTATTATTAGCTGTGGGTATTGAACGTATTTCTATTCCAGAAATTGCAAATGCTGTGGGCATACCTCGCACCAGTATTTATCAGTTTTTTCCTACAAAGTATGATTTATTACGTCATATTGCTTTGATGCATTTAAATGTTCTCGTCACACGAATAGGTCATGCAGCAGTTGCAGTCTTAAGTGAACATCCTAAAGCTTCAATTGATGAATATGGGCAAAAATTATCTGCAAGTATGATTCAAACGACTGCACATTTTTTTAATGAATCTGAAGTGGCGAGTTTAATTATTTTAAGTGGACCGTTTACACGTCAAGCTTATTTAGAATATCAAGTTGAATTGAAAAAAGTGAGCGTTGGCGTACGTAAGGCATTAGAAATGATTAAAGTCGATCATTATGTACCACAGCAACCAGATAGCTTAACGATTCTTATGGAGTTGGTATTTACCTGTATGAAACATGGTTATTATAATGAAAATTATATTTCTGAAAAAATTATTCAGGAATCTTATCGAATTGCGATGAGTTACTTGGCTGCTTTAAAAGATAATGCTTATTTATTAGCGGTGGATGAAGGTTAAATCTAGATCTAAGTCATGTATAAAAAATCCCTCAATGAAATGAAGGATTTTTTATGATATCAATCAAAATATTTGAAGGATATTAAGCACCCGCTTTTACAGTTTTTTCGCTTGTAGTTGCAGGTGTACCACGGAAGAAGTTCTTTGTTTTTTCCCATGATCTAGAAAAGAAACCTTGTGCTTTTTCAGATTGGTCTTTTACAACTTCTTTTGTTTGTTCTACTTTTTCTACAACAGCATCTTTGATTTCAGTTGTTTCAGTTAGAACAGCATCTTTTACTTCAGTCGTTTTAGCAACAGTTGCGTCTTTTACTTCAGTAGTTTTAGCAACAGTTGCATCTTTTACTTCAGCAGCTTTAGTAACAGTTGCGTCTTTTGCTTCAGCAGTTTTAGCAACAGTTGCGTCTTTTACTTCAGCAGTTTTAGCAACAGTCGCGTCTTTCGCTTCAGTAGCTTTAGCAATAACAGCATCTTTCACTTCGGCAGTTTTAGCAACAGTCGCATCTTTCACTTCAGCAGTTTTAGCAACAGTCGCGTCTTTTACTTCAGCAGTTTTAGCAACAGTCGCATCTTTCGCTTCTACTGTTTTAGTCACAACGGCAGTTTGAACTTGTTCAGCTTTCGCTTGAGTATTTTGAACTGCAACTTGTGCTTTAGTTACAGGTGTTGTAGTTGTTTCAGCAAAAGCAGGAACACAAACCAATACACTTGCAGCGACTAAAGTTGTTTTTATGCTTTTCATGATAAGACTTTCCTCAATGTGAGGAGTACTGACAACGTACTCCAATAATAAGGCGGGCATGTTAAAACCAAGCTCTTTCTAAGTGTGAAAAAGAGATAAAATGATACATCTTTACCACAATAAGACTACATAAGTATAAGGTGGTTATAAGATGTTTTTAATAAGATAATTTATTTATTTTCATATTGTTATATTTTTTATTGGCTTTATATTTTTATTTGAAATTTACATAAGTTTACATTTATTAATGTGATGCTGTTTTATTTAACCTATTGTTTTGTATCGTTATTGTTTTATTTTTAAACGATTGTATGACCCTTAAAACAAAACATTAAAAATGATCATATTTACTTAAAACTATTATAAATATTAAATAAATATGATCATTTTGCTCTAACTAATTATTGTGGAATATCTTCTTTATTTTTGTTTGATTGAGGAATTGGCAAAGAAAGTTTACTGACCTCGGGTTCTACAGGTTCATTTAAATGCTGCTGAGTTGGGTCTATGGTAACCGCGGTTTCTGTTGAGATTTGTGTCGTTGTTGGTGTGGTCGCTGGGTTTGTTACTGAGGAATGATTGCTCGTAGTCGGTGTTATTTGCGGCATCACGATTGTTGTAGCAGACTGACTTAAATGCCCGCGTTCAATAGGAACAGTTCCTTTATTTGTTCCGACTATAGCATCTCGGGTATTATTCGCAGTTTCTGTCACCTTTTCTGCACCTTTTTGTACACCTATTTTTGCACGTTCAGTTTGTTGTTCTGAAAAGGTTTTTGTTTCTTCCCATGCATTGTCTACTTTCGGTTTAATTTTTTCTACACCACGTTCAGCAGCAGCACCCACACGTTCAGCAGTATTTTGAACTTTTTCACCCGTTTTATGTGCTAAAACTTTGAAAATATTTGGGTTATCACCATAAGGTGGTGGTGTTTTTGTTTCTGCATAAATTGAGGATGTTGCCAAAATGGCAGTAGCAAAAGACAGAATTTTAATACTTTTCATTGTGACTTCTTCCTTTATATGTAGAGGCTCATAGCGTGTTTAGTTAGTATCATACTGTGAAAAAAGTAGTGACATGGGTTCTGTAAGCAAAGTGATACAGAGTAAAAACAAAGCTGTTGTATAGTCTACATGTATAAGAAGATCATTGAGAAATTTAAAATGATAAAAATTAAATATTTAAATGTATTTTGGTTGATTGTCCCGATTTTATTTTTACAACCGAGCTTTGCCTGTGGTTGTGGTGGGGAAAATTCTTTAAGCCTTAGTTATCAAATTTTAACGTGGATAATATGGTTAATCATCTTATTCATTTATTTCATACCGAGCTTGTGGTTTGTAAAATTTTATCAATTTTTATCGTTAAAAATTGTTCATTTTATTGTTCCTCATATGATTTTATTTTTAATGATAGGGGTATTATTTAATACAGACACTTTAGGTTTAATGAAAATTTATGATCAAATTCGAGATGTTATACCCCCATTTTTTGTGATTTTTGTCGTGGGAATATTTGCACTATTTTTGTGGTTCTATCCAATTCTTTATGTTTTAAAGATGAATGGAAAAAGAACTACTTCAAAGGTTTAATTTAAAGTAGTTCTGTCATGATTATTGGCATTTTTCTAAGTTTGTTGCTTTAAAATTCTTTTGTAAGGCTGCAAAATTTTTCAATTTCTCAGCATCGTTCGGGTCAAAAACAGTTTGTTTGTTTTCTACTTCGGCATCTACATTTGAAAATGCGGAAATAAGTTGATCTCCTTTAAATATCCAATGTTCTGTGGCTTTGCCTGTTTCAAAGTTGCCTGTAAATTCAATTACGCAGTTGTCTTTTTGCTGAATGAGACGAGCGAGGTTGTGCTTTGTTGAAGGTTCAGCAGAAATGTTTTTGTGTTGTTCTAGCACGACAGGGGCGTTGGGGTTGGTAGGCGTGGTTGAGCAAGCGGTGAGGGCTAAAGTTGTTAGAATTAATAGGGGTATTTTCATGGTATTTACATTTGATAGAAGTTCGTATAACTATCTAAAAAATATAGTGATAGATCAAGTATAAATATTTTGAAAAGTGTTTGGATTGTGCAAAGTAATTCGTTGGCTTATTATATAAGAGCTCTTTAGCTTTAGGACTTAACAGTCTAGTCGGGTGTTTAGCCAGACTCTAACTTATTGATGAATCACATTGGAGAACAAAAGTTTAAATTGTTCGCTCACTCTGTTCGCAAACAATTGAAACTTTTGCTCTAAAGTAAAGAGTGTTAAGCTCAGTGAAGGACATTTCCTGAGCTTTTTAATTAGGAAAAAGTATGTCAAAAGTTGATGTTATTGAATACTTAATATCAAAAAAAATTCATAATTTTGAATCTAAAAAGGAATTTTTTCAGTTTTTTGGCGAAGCGCCTAAGAAATATAAAAGATATGAGATCCCTAAAAGAACATCAGGTACGCGTACTATTGCTCAGCCTATTCGTGAATTAAAAGATTATCAAAGAGCTTTAATCGAACTTTTTCAGCATTATTTTCCCATTCATAGTTCATCTATGGCATATGTCAAAGGGAAAGATATAAAGAGTAATGCAGAAGTTCATTCTCAGAATATTTATTTTTTGAAAATGGACTTTACAGACTTTTTTAATTCCATTACGCCAAACAATTTTTGGAAGGCTTGTGAAAGATCAGACTTAAAGTTTGATTGGTTGGAAAAAGAAGTAATAGAAAAAGCAATTTTTTGGAAACCAAGTAAATATTCAAAAAAGTTGATTTTAAGTATTGGAGCACCAAGCTCCCCTTTCATATCTAACTTTATTATGTATTCATTTGATGATGAAATTACTAGGTATTGTGAGGATAAAGGTATTACTTATACACGTTATGCAGATGACATGACTTTCTCAACTAATATTCCAAATTCATTGTTTATTTTACCTGAGCAAGTAAGAGGGCTATTGATTAAGTTTTATGGTAACGCTATAAAAATTAATCATTTGAAAACAGTTTTTTCATCTAAAAAGCATAATCGTCATGTCACAGGTATTACTATTACCAACAATGATGAGCTTTCAATAGGGAGAGCTAAAAAGCGTTACATTAAGCATTTAGTTCACAATTATATTGAAGAAAAAATTTCTCTTGACGATTTAAACTATTTAAGAGGTTATCTCGGTTTTGTAAAATATGTTGAGCCAAATTTTTTAATATCGCTTGAAAAAAAATATACTCAAACTGTAATCCAAAAAATTCGATTAGGAAGTTGATATGAGTGCACGTCATTTATTGAATAATGCGAAAAATGGGAATTTAGAAGCTGCTGTTCAAGTATTTTTAAATTATAGAGATGGTGCACTAGACTTTGAAAAGAGTGAAGAATACTCACAAGCAGCTTTTGAAAATATTCGTGATATTCTTAGTTCTGAGTTTTATTTAAATGAGTTAAATATTTCTAATTTTAAAAAAATCTTAGATTTAAAGATTATTTTGCATAAAAATTTAACAGTATTTATTGGGGAGAACGGAGCAGGGAAAACAAGTTTATTACGAGCAATACAAAAAAACTTATCATGGTTTTCAGCTTTCATCTTAAAAGAAAATACGAATGGAGAGCGCATTGTAGATCCTGAAATCAATAATCAAGCTAAGAAAAATGGTGAAGTAGCTTACATTAATTGTAGTTTTAGAATTGGATCAGAAAATAGAATTGATGGGCAACTTGTTCGTGAGCCGAAAGGTGTTACTACGGATTTAAAAAGTGTATACACAAATTATCGTAAGTTTGGACAAAATATTCGTCAATTAATAGCATATAAAGAAGTAAGTCTACCCTTATTTGCCTTTTACGATATAGATCGTTTGAAATTAGATGAGAATAGAAAGAGTCAAAGTCATCAGGAAAACATTTTTTATCAGTTAAATGGATATGATAGTTCATCAAAATCAAAAGTGACTTTTGAAAATTTGATAGATTGGCTAGTTAAGATATTAAAAGTTTCTACAACTAATATAGACACACCTGAAAAGCTTAAAATTATTTCGCAAATTAATACATTGAAAGATGTTGGAGCTGATAATAAGAATAGCCCATTAAATGAGTTGTATGAGGATCTATTATCTGTACTAAGATTGTATCCGGAAGATGAGGTTAAGAAAAAAACTGAAATAGTAGTAGGGGAAATTGAGAAAATATTTAGAAATATTTATCCAGATTTGAAAAAAATCCAACTTATTAATGATGATGATGGTGAAGATAAAATAGCTTTATCTTTTGAACATGAAATGATTTTTTTACATCAATTTTCTGATGGTCAAAGAGTTTTATTTGGTTTAATAGGGGATATTGCACGACGATTAATACTATTAAATCCTGCTACAAGTGAACCTTTGAAGGGTAGTGGTATTGTTTTAATTGATGAAATTGAATTGCATTTGCATCCAAGTTGGCAACAAAAAGTTATTCTAATCTTACGTGATTCTTTTCCAAATATTCAATTTATTATGACAACGCATAGCCCTCATGTCATAACGACTGTTGAACATGAATGCATTCGTTCTATATACATAGATAATGAAACAAATACATTTAAATATGAGATACCTAAATTTACAAAAGGTGCAGAGTCGAATGTAGTTCTGGAAGATGTCTTTTATGTGAATCCGAGACCACAAGAAGTAGAAGAAGTTAAATTACTTGAAGAGTATATTAGTTTAGTGAACCAAGATAAGTGGGATTCTGAGCGTGGTACTAAACTCCGTCAAAAATTAGATGAGTGGGGGAAAAATAAAGAAACCGAGTTAGATAGAATTGATGTTGAAATTTCATTAAGAAAATTTAAAAGATCAAAAAAATGAGGCATATATCTAAATCTGAAGCACCTTTAGACTTAATCAAATATCTAAATGAAAACCCTACTGCTAAATGGGAAAACTTTAAGAATGAAGATCAAGTAGCTTATAAGGCTGTATGTACTCTAATTAAAGAAGATCAATTAGGTATATGCTGCTATTGTGAAACTGATTTTGAAATATCTAATACGAGTTCCATTAAAGATTTTCGAGTAGAACATTTTTATCCAAAATCAGAAACTCATTTACCTAATACTCAAGAGAATGCTCATCTTACATGGAGTAATTTATTTGGTTGTTGTCATGGTGGTTCAATGAATTACATCGATGATAATCGTTATACAAATCCCAATTTACATTGTGATGCTATCAAGGCAGATAATGTATGGGTTGAGGAGATATTAAATCCTCTACATATCCCAGAGGATGAAAAAATTTTTACTTTTAATATGGATGGCGAGATAGTTGTTGCATCCGAATGTCCAGAAAATCTAAAAGTTTTAGCACAGCAGTCAATTTCAAAGCTTAATTTAAATGAGGAAAGTTATTTAATGAAGGCTCGAGAGGCTGTAAGACAAGAAATTGCAACGCAATTAGATAATTTAATACAGCGTGGGCAAACTATGGACGAAGCATTAGATTTTTTGAAAGAAGCATTGTTGGGAGAAACAGCTACCAATATGAAATTTTATACTTGTAAGCTTGATTATGTTTCTTACTAAAATATAAAAAACCCCACTTATTTAAGCAGGGTTTTTATTTTATTTCAATAATTTAGCTTAGTGCTGTAACACCGAAATATCCGCCACAGCCGTAAACAAACCACGTAACTGCGCAAGAATACGTAAACGGTTTGCTTTCAGTTCAGCATCTTCTGCCATGACCATGACGTTATCAAAGAAAGCATCAATCGGCGCACGCAAAGCAGCCAATTTAGACAAGGCTTCGGTATAGTCTTTCGCAGCCAAAAGCGGTTGAACCACAGGAAGAACTTTTTGAATCTCTGCGTAAAGTGCTTTTTCAGCATCTTCAACCAATTTAGATTCAACAATTTCACCTGTAGGCGCAGCTTCTTTCGCCAAGATATTCGCAACGCGCTTGTTTGCAGCAGCAAGTGCAGCCGCTTCAGGCAGGTTACGGAAATGATTCACTGCATTCACACGCTTATCAAAATCTAAAGGTGATTTTGGAGAAAGCGCTTGAACGGCTTGAATCACATCAACTTCAACACCTTGGTCTTCATACTTAGCACGGTAACGACCTTCAAGGAATGCAACAGCATCTGCCAAAGTCTTGTCGTGATCTTTCACAACATCGCCATACGCAGTTAAAGCAAGTTTGATGAGTTCTTCAATCGAAACATCAAGATTGTTTTCAGTCACCAAACGCAATATACCAATCGCAGAACGACGCAGTGCAAACGGGTCTTTCGAACCTGTCGGTGCTTGACCAATCCCGAAAATACCTGTGAGCGTATCTAAACGATCCGCAAGGGCAATGGTTGTACCTGTCTTGGTTTGCGGTAAAACATCACCAGCAAATTTCGGTAGGTATTGCTCACCTAAAGCCTCTGCAACTTCATTATTTTCACCTTCAAGACGTGCGTAATAAGTACCTGCAATACCTTGAAGTTCAGGGAATTCACCCACTAATTCAGATGTTAAGTCACATTTTGCAAGCAGTGCCGCTTTTTCAGCATCAGCAGGGTTTGCACCTATGATTGCCGACAATGCCACAGCCAATTTTGCAATACGTTCAGACTTATTCCACAGCGTACCGAGTTGCGCTTGGAATACCATGTTGGCGAGTTTTTCTTTACGAGAGGCAAGCGGTTGCTTTTGATCTTGTAAGAAGAAGAACTCGGCATCTGACAAACGAGGACGTACAACTTTCTCATTTCCTTCAATAATTTGAGTTGGGTCTTTAGACTCAATATTTGAAACGGTAATGAAGTAAGGTTGAAGTTTATTGTCCGCATTCACCAAACAGAAATACTTTTGGTTGTCCTGCATCGTGGTGATGAGCGCTTCTTGCGGAACAGCAAGGAAACGTTCTTCAAAACTTGCACGAAGCGCAACAGGCCATTCAACCAATGCAGTCACTTCGTCACGAAGGTCGCTTGGTACAATCGCAATAGCATTCACTTCATCAGCCAAAGCTTTGACTTGACCGTCAATGATTGCTTGGCGTTCTTCAAAGTTTGCAACGACATACGCTTTACGCAGTGCATCTAAGTAAGCATCTGCATTTGCCAACGTAATCGCTTCAGGCGCATGGAAACGGTGACCATAAGTCACGTTACCTGCTTTATGATCCTGAATGGTTGCATCAACCACGTCATTATCTTTAAGTAACACAACCCATTTTACAGGACGTACAAATTCAGTACGGCTTGCTGCTGAACGCATACGTTTTGCGATTGGCAGATTATCCAACGCAGTTTGTAAAATTTGTGGAAGTAAAACGTCAAGGCTTTGACCTTTCACGTCTTTTAGGTAACACACTTTTTCAACTTTACCTGCTTGGAAAGTTGAAACTTGATCTACAGTGATGCCTTGACCACGCATAAAGCCTTCAAGGGCTTTAGTTGGTTTACCTTCAGCATCAAATGCAGCTTGTTTTGTAGGACCATCAAAACGTTTTTGTGTGTCTGCTTGTGCGCCATCGACATTGACAATTTTTAAAGCCAAACGACGTGGAGCAGCATATGCTTCGATCGCATCAAAAGCCAAACCTGCATCGTTTAAACCTTTTACAGTTTCAGCAGTCAACGCATCACGTAAAGTTTTGAGGCTTTTTGGTGGAAGTTCTTCACAGCCTAATTCGAACAATACTGTATGTTTAGACATTATTTGCTCTCCTTAGATTCAACTTTCTCAGCTTTTGCCTCTGCTTCAACTTGTGCTTTTAACTGTGCCAATACTTCATCACGTAAATGTGGTTCAGCCATTGGGAAACCAAGCTCGGCACGTGCGGCAACATAACTTTGTGCAATGGCACGAGCAAGTGTACGTACACGTAAAATATAACGCTGACGTTCAGTCACAGAAATTGCGCCACGAGCGTCTAACAAGTTAAAGCAGTGAGATGCTTTAATCACTTGTTCGTATGCAGGAAGTGGCAGTTTTACCTCGATTAAACGCGTTGCTTCTGCTTCATAGAAGTCGAAAAGCTCAAACATTTTTTCAACAGGCGCATATTCAAAGTTATAGGTCGATTGCTCAACTTCATTTTGATGGAATACATCACCATAAGTCACTGTACCGAACTGACCTTTGGTCCAAACAAGATCGTAAACTGAATCTACACCTTGTAGGTACATTGCCAAACGTTCTAAACCGTAAGTGATTTCACCCGTCACAGGGTAACATTCAACACCACCGACTTGTTGGAAGTAAGTAAACTGAGTCACTTCCATACCGTTGAGCCAAACTTCCCAACCTAAGCCCCAAGCACCGAGTGTTGGAGATTCCCAGTTGTCTTCTACGAAGCGAATGTCGTGAACAAGTGTGTCGATCCCGATGGCTTTGAGTGAATCTAAATAAAGCTGTTGGATGTTGTCTGGGTTTGGTTTAAGTACCACTTGGAATTGGTAATAGTGCTGTAAACGGTTCGGGTTTTCGCCATAACGCCCATCTTTTGGACGACGTGATGGTTGTACGTATGCTGCGTTCCATGTTTCAGGACCAAGCGCACGAAGGAAGGTTGCTGTGTGGAATGTCCCTGCACCCATTTCCATATCGTAAGGTTGTAACACGACGCAACCTTGTTCAGCCCAGTAGTTTTGTAAGGCAAGAATTAAGCCTTGGAATGTATCAATATGCGATATGGCGCGACTCATGCAGCATCCACTATAAGTATTAGAAAAAATTGGTTCTAAGTATAAGGATTTTGCAGGAGAGTGGCAAAGGTTAGTCTATAAAATTGTCATTTAAGCATGTGTGTTTTTATGATGTTCTTTTAAGAGTAAAAACCAGTAACCAATCGCTGTTGGAACTGAGAATAAATATAGATAGTATAAATCATTTAATTCTAAGTGTAAGACCTTAATGCCGAGCAAAATAAAAGTAGCGGAGAGGAGAATTGCTGAAAAAAGAATTGTCCAAAAGTTGATAAACAAGTACTTGTGTAAAAAAAGTTGAATAGCATAGATAAAAGCATAAATGAGAATGAAGTAAAAAATTAAAGCACCTACAACAAAAGGTAATAACATGATGAACATGCCAAAGGTTTCTAACGCAAATTGTGTTTGGATCAGAAGTGCTAAATTAGTCAAAAGATAATAGAAAGCCAAAGGATAAAAAGGTGCAATCGTTAAACATTTTTTGATTTGAGAATGATTGACCTGAAGTTTTAGAAAAAGCACTTTAACAGTGAAATGATGCTTTGTTTTTTTCAATATTTATGACCTTTGCTTTGTTTTTAAAGTATTGAATATTCTTAATATATTTACCATGATTTTTTCAAAAGTTATTTTCTATATTCATTTAAAACTTAATCTTTAATCCATAATCTTTCTTTAATGCCAATAATGCTTCTGCATTACCTTTGGCATCATCAACAGGATTATGGGTATGCGCAGTTTTACGCAAATGTTTAAAATTTTGAAACGTGTCTTTGGTCAAACCTTTATACAAACTGCCTAAATTTTGCGAGCTAAAACCAAATGGATTGCTTCCTGTAAAATGATGAAATTACCAACAGACAAACATCCAGTCAAAACCGTTATTATCACTGATAAAAATTGGGCGGTCTTTGCTGACTTTGGCGATCCATTTGGCAAAGTCTTTCATCACATGCTCAGGGTTGTTAAAACTTAAAGTTTCCTCACGACTAAAACCAGAAACCGCTAACGCCTGTGGAATATAATTTTCTGAAATAGGTTTAAGTAAACCGTAAAACTGCTGATTTAAATCTTCATCTACAAGTACAGCACCCAATGCAATCATTGAATAATCGCTGGGAATGGGTCCATCAGCTTCGATGTCAACCATGATATAAGCCATTTATTTTCCTTTTATATGCTTCATGTTATTTTAAAATGTGTCATCCCTATAGGATATAACATTAAGCATTTAGATCTGAACGATTTTTGTAGTCATGCCATTTTAAAAAGAGCCAAAAAGCAATAGCAGTTGAAACTGTCCAAAGCAACAGAGGGTTTAAAATAAAAATCTTTTTAAATTCAAAGAGGGTATTGGGTAAGTCATGGTCTTTAAAATAATTCCCCAATAAAGTCAGTAAAATTGTTGAAAAATAAGCAATACAGGTCAGGGTGAACAAATGAATGTGTTTAGTGCGGTTGAGAAAATATAAAATTATAAATAAACATGGAGCAATGATAAAAATATAGATCAAATACACGACTAGAGAAAGTTTGATTAGTAAGGCTAGATTGTTAAATCCTTCATAATGATCAAAAAAAGTCGGTTGGCAACAGAGATAAACCATCCAACCAAAAAGAACGGGTAAAGGCGCGAGCAATAAACTTCGTAGAATAATGACGTTTGGATACGCTTTTTGCATTGTTCTGATTTATAGATTATAAGTTGTTAAATAAATATACATGATATTAAAAATAAATGGGTATGCAAAAACACCATAAAACCTCGCTTTGGCTCAGCATTTTTCTGATTTTATTTGCTGTAGTTTCAATTCCAGCAATTCATCTAATTCGTACAAAAATCAATGAACATCAAAATATTGAGCAACTCCCGACAGGTTATCGTGATGATGCAAGCCATTTAAATAAAACCAAAGTTGCAAAAATTGTGGATGTGGAAACAGAACCACAGGCAATGCAAAAGCAACTTAAAGAATTGTTGGTCTATGCACAGCAAAATCATTTAAAAGTGTCAATTTCAGGCGCAAAACACAGCATGGGTGGGCATACCATTTACCCCGATGGCATTGCCTTAAATATGTTGCCGTACAATCACATGCATTTGGATGAAAAGACCAATATTCTTAGCATTGGTTCAGGTGCAACATGGCAACAGGCACTGCAATATCTGGATGGTTTTGGTAAATCTATTGCAGTCATGCAATCTTTCAGTGATTTTTCCATTGGTGGTTCAATCAGTGTTAATGGTCATGGTTGGCAACAAAATGCAGCGCCTATTTCCTCAAGTGTGCAGTCATTGACTTTAATGCAGGCAAATGGAGAAATCGTCAATTGTAGTCGTCATGAAAATCCTGAACTCTTTAAACTGGTGATTGGTGGTTATGGTTTATTTGGGATTATTTTGGATGTCAAACTTAAAGTCGTTGATAATGTGGCTTTAAAATTTAATTCGATTTCGCTTGATCCGCAGGATTACCTAAAAACTTATCAGCAGCTCGTTACGAACAATCCACAAGTCCAGTTTGCTTATGGACGTTTGCGTATTTCAGATAAACATCGCTTGGAGCAGGCAAGCCTGAATTATTTTATCAAAACTGATGAAAAACCGTTGCTATTGAAACAACAGCAAAATAAAAATGCGGAAGTGAAACGGATTGTTTTTCGAGGTTCAGTTGACAATGAATATGGCAAACGACTGCGTTGGGATCTAGAAAGCAGCTTAAATCAGGTTTCACCTTATACCAGTTTTAGTCGCAATGAAATTTTGAATGAGAAAGCCAGTCTTATTGCAAATAAAGATCCAAAATCAACTGATTTATTACATGAATATTTTATTCCAAAATCGCAGTTGGCAGCTTTTATTCAGGATTTAAAACCAATTTTAACAGCATCAAAAATCGACTTGCTGAATATCACTATTCGGGAAGTACGTCATGATCAGGATGCTTTTATGAACTATGCACGTGAAGATGTTTTTGGGCTTGTATTTTTATTCAATCAAAAGAAAACACCAGAGCAGGAACAACAAATGCAAGTATTGACCAATCAACTTGTGGATGCTGCACTAAAGCATCAAGGAACTTATTATTTGCCGTATCGTTTGCATATCAGCCGTGAAAAAATGCGTTTGGCTTATCCGCAGGCAGATGATTTTTTTGATTTAAAGAAAAAATATGATGCAGATGAAATTTTCAATAATCAATTTTATGTCCATTATCAATAACCACTATGATCAGATGCGTGTACTTTAGGCATGATTGGGTTATATTTGAACAATAATAGTGCTGATTAATATAAGTTTAATTCTTTGATTGTATTTGATAAAAATCATTATGTGATAAAAGTAGTGTCTTTTTTAGCTCGTTAAAATAGATAATACATACACCTTATCATAACAACCACGTATAATTTGCACTTCATTTGTGCAAAAGCGAAGGACTTCAATGTTTCATACGCAACTTGAGTGGCTGAATACCTTAAAACCTAACTTTAAAGTATTACCATTTAAAGAACGATTATTATGTGGAGTTGGGGCTTTAATTGGACTCGCAATTTCTTCATTAATCAGTTGGTATGTCTTAGGTGATTTCAATGCATGGTACATTGCACCGATGGGGGCATCATCTGTACTCTTGTTTGCAGTATCTGCAGGTCCACTTTCGCAACCTTGGAATATCATTGTTGGCAACACTATTGCAGGCTTTATTGGTGTGACATGTGCAATGTTTATTGCGAATCAGACTGTCGCTTTTAGTCTTGCTGTTGCCTTGGCAATTTTCCTGATGATGAGTACAGATTCATTACATCCGCCCAGTGGTGCAGTTGCCATTACAGCGGTGTTAGGTGGTGAATCAGTTCATGAATTAGGCTATCACTTTATTTTCTATCCTGTTTTATTAAATTCTGTTTTACTTTTGGCTGTGGCAATTATTTTTAACCGTTTACTTGGTAAGCAATATCCACAAGTTGCTCAAGTCAATACGCGTTCTAAAGACCCAACGCCAACGCAAAAAGTGACGATTCAACCGCAAGATATTCAGGAAGTTTTAGAGCATCAAACCCAATTACTTGATATCAGTGAATACGATCTACAAAAAATTATTTTAGAAGCGCAGGAAAAAGCCAATGCAAGAGCAATTAGTCAATACCTATGCCAAGACATTATGAGTAAAGATGTCATTAGTTTGTCTGAGCAAGATGATATTCATCAGGCTTTAGATAAATTTAAACATGTTAATTTAATGAGTTTGCCTGTCGTTAATACTGAAAATAAGTTAGTTGGGACGCTTGCACTTTATGAGGTGGTAGAATGGTTTAAGCGAGCTGCAGATCCACGTGCTTCTTGGGAGCATCTGGTGAAACAGATTATGAATCGTAAAGTCGTGACTGTACAGCCATTACAACCCATTCAAGATTTAGTGCCTTATTTTGTAGAGCGCTCGTTTAATTATATTCCTGTCGTTGAACAACACAAATTGGTTGGTATTATTAGCCGTGCAGATATGATTGCAGCCATGCAACAACAATTAAATCGTACTCCATGAGGTTTTAGCGCATAAAAAAACGCTACGACAGTCTAGGGGGACGCTGTCGTAGCGGTAAAAAAGTAATCTATAACGATAAGTTTATTTATATTTTTCCTCATGCACCGTACGAATAGATTGCTGATACGGATTTGCATGCGGTGAATTTAGTTGCAAATCTTGTTTAGGAATTAACAGCCATAAAACTAAATAAACCAGAATTCCAGGAAATGCAGCACTCATACATGATACAAGAACAAAAATGATGCGAAGTAATGTTACATTCCAACCAAAACGTTCAGCAATACCGCCCATCACACCCGCAATCATGTTTTGTCGGCTAGAACGATATAAACCAGATTTGGTCATGAATAATTTCTCCTAAAATTTAAATCAAAAGTAAAATACCTTTAATCTTTATATTGGGTTTTATTCTAAAATTTAAAGAATGTGAGGGAAGTGGTTTGTATACTTTTGTAAATAAAAAATTGATCATGAATTAAAAAGTTAATTTTCACCAAAAGGTGAATTAATTTCTCTAAATGTTTAGATTTATTATATTGTTATATAGTTTTGTAACAATCAGGGGGGATTAATTTATAGTTTAAGTGAAAATAAAATATCATAGCTTAACTATTAAAATATGTAAGTTTATTTAAAATAAACATTGGTTTATTCATATGATGGCGTTTAAATATACTCAAATCGGTTCCTTTAAATATGTTGGAATGGCTATTTGTTTATTGTTAGGGGCTTGTGATTCTTCAACACAAACAAAAAATACGACCAGTTCGCAGGGTGATGTGGCGTCGGTGAAGGTTGTTGCAGACTCAGCACAAGAAAATACGGTAGATATCGAAGATGGGAAGCGTCTTACAGAAGTTGCAGGTAGAACGGCTTTGCCACGTTTAACAGAACCTGAATCTATTGCTCATTCTAAAAAAATGATTTCAAAGGCATCGCAAGCCTATGTGGGGCGTTATCACTTAATTATTGATTGTTCTGAAAAATTTGCTTTATGTGATAAAGGGAAAGCAGAGTTTGTCATTAGTTTATTGGCAGATGGCACATCGCATCGTACCATTGTTTATTTGGGTAAAATGAGTCATGAAGCGAGATCAAAACTCTCAAGCCACATCTATCAGCAAAATACATGGACATTTAATCCTAAAACACATCAGATTGAAGTTAAAAGAAAAGAAGGGGTAAACTTTTATTATCACGTTAACCCAGAGGGTAATTTGGTTATTGATCTTGACAGCATCTATGCCAACAATAAAGTTGAAAATGGTCAATTGATTGATGGTACTTATGTTCCAACTAAAGCTTATGTATTGAAAAAGTTAGAAACCAAGAATTAAAAATTAAATTTGAAAGATATGGTGGGTTGTGTGGGGTTCGAACCCACGACCAATAGATTAAGAGTCTACTGCTCTACCAACTGAGCTAACAACCCTGAGAAAATTTTAAAACACGTTAAAATATCGTTTTAAAATTTTTACAAGATAGACGCAGTATGTAGTTTTGAATACTAGATTACATATGCCATCTAACTATTTTCAGATTTAATATTTGAAATACAATATCAAATTTATATCTTGAATAGGTAAATTTAACAAAAAATCGAGAATGGCGAAGCATCTAGTTGTAGATGTTTGGTCTTGGTCGGATCGTTTGTAGGTTTCGTTTCTGTTTTAACACTGCTGTATTAAAGAAAGAAGCCCTAAGAAAGAATGGTGGGTCGTCCGCGATTCGAACGCGGGACCAACGGATTAAAAGTCCGCTGCTCTACCAGCTGAGCTAACGACCCTGAGCAAGGATAAACTATCCTGAGCAAGGATAAACTATCCTGAGCAGGTATTGTAAAATTGGCTTTTACAATAAGATGGTGGGTCGTCCGCGATTCGAACGCGGGACCAACGGATTAAAAGTCCGCTGCTCTACCAGCTGAGCTAACGACCCATCTAAAGGTGATCAAAATAAGTGGTGGGTCGTCCGCGATTCGAACGCGGGACCAACGGATTAAAAGTCCGCTGCTCTACCAGCTGAGCTAACGACCCACTATATCTAAGTTTTACCTTAAATACGCAGTGTAAAATAAAATTAAACACTACTTTGTTTTGATGGAGCGTATTTTAGCAATTTATTGATAGAGCGCAAGTAAAAATTAATAAAGTTTGCAACGTTCGGTTATAAATAACACAATTTTAGCAATTATTTTCTAAAATTGTGTTTTTGTCGCTTCGTTTTGGCTTAAAAACGATATTTATAGTCCTCAATATTTTTGTAAATTTCATCTGTCATTTCACAATAACAGTTGGTGCTCGGTAAAAAAACATATAAGCGATCAGAAGTTTTCTTTGGATCATAAGCTTGTTCTTTGAGCTTATTTTTTTGATACTTAAAGGTTCCAGTCGTTTCTACTGCTTCTTGTATACGTAAAAATACAGGAATAGCATAAGCAGGAAGTCCTTTTTTAAACTCCGTAACCATATTGGTTAGATCTTGTTCATTCAGCGTTTCATTTTCACTTAGCGTAATTGCTGCCATTCCTGCGCGACCATTCGTATTTGGAATTTCGACACCATAAACAACAGCTTCAGTAATTTTGCTATATTCGCTAACAATATTTTCAACTTCAGTTGTAGAAACATTTTCGCCTTTCCAGCGGAATGTATCGCCTAGACGGTCAACAAATTGAGCATGACGGAAGCCAATATCACGGACTAAATCACCTGTAATAAAATAAGAATCTCCTTTTTGGAAGACATCTTTCATAATCACAGATTTATTTTTTTCAGGATCGGTATAGCCATCAAAAGGTGAGCGTTTGGTGATTTTTCCTAATAATAAGCCAACTTCACCTTTGTTGACTTTAATGCAATATCCTTTTTTATCACGTACAGCTTCATTTTTTTCTTTGTCAAATTGGATGATTGCGTAAGGAATGGGTGAAAAACCGACTGTATTATCAAAATTAAAAATATTACTAAAGCCGACATTACCTTCACTTGAAGCATACAACTCTAAAATTTCTTTAATGCCAAAACGTTGTTTAAATTTGCTCCAAATATTTGGACGCATACCATTACCAATCATCTTTGTTACACGATGGTCACGATCTGCTGCTGATTCAGGCGCATCCATTAAATAGCGACAAAGTTCTCCGACATAGCCAATAGCAGAAGCATTAAACTTTTTAACATCTGTCCAAAATGCTGATGTTGAATATTTACGGCGAATCGCCAATGTTGCTGCACCAGCGAGTACACCACACCAGCACACAACCATTCCTGTTGCATGGTAGAGAGGGAGTGTGCAGTACATTACATCATCTTCGTTTAGATTGAGCACATGACCATAAGTACCAAAAGCCAGCATCCAACGGCTATTCGTAAAAATAACGGCTTTAGGTAAACCTGTAGTACCTGATGTGTAGATGTAAAATAAACCGTCTTTACCTGTGACTTTGTGGGTCGTTGGTACATTAAATTTTGGAAAATCATCAATGACTTGGGCAATGTTGGTATAGCCTTCAGGTGCTTGACCGATATCTTTTAAAGTCTCTTGATCTGCAAACCAATGAAAGCGATCTGCTGCAATATTTAAATCTTGGCGAATTTCATCAACTGCGGCACGACATTCTTCCCCTACAATAATCGCGATTGGATTAACGAGGTTGATGCTATGAGTTAACACTTTTCCAACTTGAGAAGTATTCACAAGAGCAGAAGTTACCCCAATTTTTGCTAGTGCAATCACAGTAGCAATCAGTTCAGGGCGATTTTCAATCATTACCGTGATGACATCACCTTTGGATGCACCTAATGAAAGATAATAGTGTGCAATTTGATTTGCCCAATTGTTGAGTTCTTTATAGCTGAAACGTTGGTCTTCAAAAAGTAAAGCATCACCATAAGGGTTGCGTTTTACAGCGCGTTCAAATGCTAAACCTAAACCAGAAGGTGTATTGGGTGTGCGTAAATAGGCTTGTTTTAGGCCAGTGAGTAAATTAGGGACTTTATTGATAAATTGAGGGAGTCGCGCTGCGACATCAGCAATCCCGATAAGATCGTTCTGTGTATTTGAGCTCATAAGCATCCTATTTATTTTTCGTAATCCAATATGGTCTATTTTGTCTGCGAGTTTACTTTACAGTGATTTTACAGTTGTCCTTTTAACGGTAGTGCTCTAGTGCAATCAACCTAATTTGACAAAACTTATAAAAATACCATTAAAAATAACAAAAAAACCTAGCCATCGAAATGGCTAGGTTCTCTTAAATCACCCGCAATTCAGCAAATCATTCTGCTGCAGGTGGTGTTGTTTTCTTTGGTGGACGACCACGAGGACGACGAGGACGTGCTGGTTTTTCACCATCTACTTTCTCAGAGTCTTCGGTTGGTTCAGCCTTTTTAGTGCTTTTGGTTACAGCCTCTGCACTTTGCGCCTCAGTTGCAGCATTTGGCTGAGCTTTGGCTTTGCTTTGTGCTTTGGTTGGTTTTGCAGTTTCAACCACAGCTTTTTCTTCAGCAGGTGCTTGCTCAGTCACGACCACTTCAACTTCGGCAATGGTTTTTACTTCAGGTTGATCTTCTTTTTGAGCAACAGGCTCAACAGCTGTAGTTAACTCAGCAACAGAAACATTTTCTGTTTGTAGAGCAATTTCACTTTGTGCTGTTACTTCTGCATTTGCCACTGCACTTGGTGCAATTTCCTGTGATTTTTCAACAGATTTTTCAGCTTGCTCAACAGCTTCAGCAACGACCTCTGTAACAGCAGGTTCAGCAACTTGTTTCTGTTCAACATGTGCTTGCTTCGCTTGTTCAGCAGCAAGTTTTGCTAAACGACGACGCTCGCGTGGGTCATTTGCAACACGGTTGTCTGAAACAGGTTTTGGCGGTACTAGATCAAGTACTGGTGCAGGTTCTGCTTCAGGCTCTGCTTTGGTAATAGCAACATCACGTGTGACTGCTTTTTTCTCAACAGGCGCTACAGTTTTTTCAACTTTTAAAGTTGCTGCATACTCGTCAGAGAATTTTTGTAATGCACGATTGAACGTTGGAATTAAACCAAATTGTTCAATCAACACAGCACAGTCTTCACCATATACATGGCGAATTAAACTACCAATGGTATATTGGCTTAACGTTGGGATTTGTGAAGGGGCTAGTTTAGGAACTTCAACTACAGGTGTAGTTGTAGCAGCCTCACGTTGTTGACGGCGACGTTGACGTGGGTCATTGCTTGCACGTTTTACGGGTTGAGTTGCTTGTGCAACAGGTTGCTCTTCAATGATGATAGGCTCAACTTTAGCGGTTGCTTGAGGTGTTTCAGTTGTTGTTGCAGCTTTATTTGCTGTAACTTTTGCAACTGGAGCAACAACTTCTTTTTTCGCAGCTACATGTTGCTGAGGTGCTAAAGCAATAATTTCACTTTGCGCTTGGTCAACATTCACTACTAAAGCAGTTGTCATTGTTTCATTGCGTGGTGCTTCAACCAAATCAACTTTGATGCTTGGTGCTTTTTCAACAGCTTTGTTTTCTCTTGGTGCAGAAACAGGAGGTGCTGAATTTTGCTCATCATTAAATACACTCGCATCGCGATGACGATTTGGGCGATTTGGACGTTGCTGGTTGTTACGGTCACGACGTGGAACACTGTCATGTGTATCAGCAGATTGTTCATGTTGAACACGTTGTGGTTTTTGCTGACGACGTTGTTGCTCTTGACGAGGCTCACGTTGCTGTTCTTGACGAGGTTCACGCTGTTCTTGACGTGGAGCTTGGACAACTTCTTCAATCACTTGATGATGTTGATCATGTGATTGTTCACGTGTTTCTTTGTGCTTATTGTTGTTATTACGCTTTTTGTTATTACGTTGAGATTTTTCTTCTTTCTCAATCACTTTTTCAGCGTAATCACGTTGCTCATTTTTTGCAGCAGGAGCGTGACCTAAATAAGCATTGGTTTCAACAAGTGCAGGTTGTTGAGGTGCAGCAACTGCTGTTGTATTGACATGACCAAACTGACCACGACTAACAGCACCACCATTCACCATTTGTTCAATCGCAGCCGCAGCATTATTTGCTGTGCGGGATTGGTCAATCGTGCTTGCTTGTTTTTGGACAAACAAGTTTTCTAACCATGCACATGGGCTTGTCGTTGCGGTTGGTGTTTTAGCAACTTGTGGTTGTTGAGTTGCTTGTACCACTGGCGCAGTATTTTGCTTTTTATGGTTGTTAGATACTTTGTTGTTATTGTTTTGAGTTGGTGCAGTTGTGTGTTGAGCAGCTGCATGTTCTTCTTCTAAATGCCATTCAGAAGATTCATAACCCAATTCTTTTTCGCTAGAACGTGTTGCTTCAGTACGCTCATAACTTGTTGGTGCGAAACCTTCAGGGTTGTATGAAATTTCGTAATGTGGCGTTTCTAAATGTGGATGTGGCAATACAGTCACACGTACATTTGAGGTTTGTTCTAAGTAAACAAGACTGTGACGCTTTTCATTCAATAAGAATGCTGCAATTTCGACAGGAACTTCGACTTGTACTTCACCATGACGTTCACGAAGAGCAATTTCTTCAACTTTACGCATAATTGAAAGTGAAAGTGAACGTAAGTCACGTACCATGCCTGTGCCATGACAACGTGGGCAAACATAACCCGTTGCTTCTTCAAGAGAAGGGCGTAAGCGTTGACGGCTCATTTCCATCAAGCCAAAACGTGATAATTGACCGAATTGGATACGAGCACGGTCACTTTGTGTTGCTTCACGAAGTTTCGCTTCAACCATACGCTGGTTACGTTCTTTGGTCATGTCGATAAAATCGATGACAACCAAACCACCAATATCACGTAAACGGAGTTGACGAGAAATTTCTTCAGCAGCTTCTAAGTTTGTACTTAATGCGGTTTCTTCAACGTCATGACCACGTGTTGATTTTGCTGAGTTAATGTCGATAGACACCAATGCTTCAGTTTGGTCGATGACAATCGAACCACCTGAAGGCAGTTTAACTTCACGCTCATAAGCCGTTTGAATTTGGCTTTCAATCCCGAAATGAGCAAATAATGGTTCATTTAAGGTGTAGGTTTTTAATTTGTCTAATTGGTTTGGCATCACTGCTTTTACAAAGTTATAGGCTTCGTTATAAGCTTGCTCAGAATCAATTAAAATTTCTGCAACATCATCACGTAGATAATCACGGATGGCACGAGTCACAACGCCAGCTTCTTGGTGAACCAACATTGGAGATGGACCAGAACTTGCTGTGCTTTGAATTTGTGACCAAAGGTCTAACAAATGTTGTAAGTCAAGTTGTAATTCTTCTTGAGTACGACCAATACCCGCAGTACGAACAATGACGCTCATGCCACGAGGAGTATTTAAAGAAGCCAACATTTCTTTTAGTTCTTCACGAACAGAACCAGAAATCTGACGACTAATACCGCCACCTTTTGGGTTATTTGGCATTAAAACTAAATAACGACCTGCAAGGGAAATATAAGTAGAAAGGGCAGCGCCTTTATTACCACGTTCTTCTTTTTCAACTTGAACTAAAAGTTCAGTGCCTTCAGTGATGAGTTCACGAATATTTGAAGTTTGACGTGGGTCAGCTTTATAGTAGGAATTGGCAATTTCGCGCATCGACAAGAAACCTTGACGACCTGCACCATACTCTACAAATACAGCTTCTAGAGAAGGTTCTACGCGAGTCACATGACCTTTATAGATATTGGCTTTCTTTTGTTCACGCGTGCGATTTTCAAGATCGAAATCGTAAAGACGGTGACCAGTGATAAGTGCAACGCGAACTTCTTCGGCATGTGTTGCATTGATCAACATACGTTTCATGGGTGTAACACCTAATAGTGATCCACACCAACAACTCGCTATCTATAAGTGAAGCGAACATCTTAATATTGGATCAATGCTCAAATTATTGAAAATCATTTCTAATAACTTGAGTGATTTACCAGCTTGTTTTGAACAAGTTTGGATTTGATGCCTGTATTGATGCTGCAATACTTCTTTAATCTTTGCACAATTAAAGTTCTGAGGTTTTCACTGGTACTGAAAGTGGTGCATTGGATGACTGATTTGATTCGTCTTTCACTGACATATTGCTCGAAGAGCAGCTCAGTTTTTTGTGAGCGCGTCTTGATACGGAATTATCGTCGTATCTTTACAAAATATGCAGTTCCAATGCCTCAAACACTTATGTCC
Organism: Acinetobacter sp. 226-1; assembly: GCF_030329325.1. NCBI lineage: Bacteria > Pseudomonadati > Pseudomonadota > Gammaproteobacteria > Moraxellales > Moraxellaceae > Acinetobacter > Acinetobacter sp. 226-1. The sequence continues at coordinate 233,678 of NZ_JACANU010000003.1, read as the reverse complement.
TGAATAACACTCTAAAGCGACTTGTCTGGCGTGTATCAGTTTATGTTTAAAAACCAACGTCTGGGTTGGCGACATATATTTTTAAACAAACTGATTTCTGTACTTTAAATACAATTAAACGCAACAGTTTGTCTTTTTGCCGATATAATAAAGCCTTCGGCGTCGGCATATTCTTTTGGGACCTTTCCGAGTTTATGGTGAATTTTGTATGTGTTTAATTTTCAAAAGTCTTGAAAATGTCACAATAAATTTCACTTACGGTGGTATCCGTGCGCTGACTATAGCAAACCTTACATCATCTGCCTATGGGCTATGCATTTATTTTGTATGAAAAGTATAGTCTAAGTGATCAGTTTTTAATCAAAATTTCGTTTTTATTGGGTCATCGTAACTGTATGAATTCTACACAAGACTGGCAAAGTGTCACCTGGTTTGAAGTCGACGAACATCAAGAAGGTCAACGTATTGATAATTTTCTATTCAGTCGTTTAAAAGGCGTGCCTAAAAGCCGTATTTACCGACTGATTCGTGAAGGTCAAGTTCGTGTCAATAAAAAGCGCGTAAAAGCTGAAACTAAGCTGGCGATTGGTGACCAAATTCGTGTTGCTCCGATTCGTTTTGAACAAAAAGATGAATCTGCTGTACCTGTTTCAGATAAGGTCGCACAAAGTTTACTGAGTCGTGTGGTTTATGAAGATGAAGGTTTAATGGTTGTAAACAAACCTTCAGGTATTGCGGTACATGGCGGTAGTGGCGTGGCATATGGATTGATTGAAGGCTTGCGTGCTGCGACTGGTAAAAAATATCTGGAGCTGATTCATCGGATCGACCGTGATACTTCTGGCTTGGTCATGATCAGTAAAAAGCGTAGCACATTGAAAACACTGCAAGATTTATTGCGTGAGCATAAAATTCGTAAAACTTATGCAGCCATTGCCAAAGGTCAGGTTAGTTTGGATGATCAACTGATTGATCAACCTTTATTGCGTTATGAACTTGCTAATGGTGAACGTCGTGTTCGTGTGTCAAAAGATGGTAAAGAATCTAAGACACAATGGAAGGTAGCTGAACGCTTTATGCATGCGACTTTGGTTTATGCTTCACCGCTTTCAGGGCGTACCCATCAGATTCGTGTGCATGGTTTAAGTATCGGACATCCTTTGGTGGGTGATGATAAATACGGGCATGAAACTGAATATCGTGGTCCAAATCCACGTCGTTTGTGTTTGCATGCGATGCGTTTGGAAATTCCGGGTTATGAGCCGATTGAAGCACCATTACCTGAAGATATGCAAAGTTTGGTGGCGCAGTTAAGAGCGCAGAAGGCGGATAAGCCAACGATATAAAATGTAATGAATAGAGCATAACGGAGTCTTTTCAATTAAGTTGATATAATTGGAAGCCACCTTCGGTTCGACCTACTTTTGTTTCGGCAAAATGAGAAGCTAAGCTTCGCAAGAAAACCATCTTGCAGAGCCTTGCTCCTCACCGCAAAACTCGTTCACTACCTATTTTTGATTAATATTTCGCAAAAACATTACTTATTCATTGTAGTCCTGTCTCAAACAGTTGCGGATGACATTTCCGTGTATCAGATTTGATTGTGAATAAGATGTTTGTGCATTATTGAACTAAGAGTGAAAAATGCAAAAACCTGTAGAGCTGATTATTTTTGATTGGGATGGAACATTATTTGATTCTGTCGGGCAGATCGTGGCGAGTTTAAAATTTGCTGCACAGCAATTTGATCAGCCTTTAACTGATGACGCAGCAAAAAGTATTATTGGTTTGGGCTTGCCTGAAGTGGCACAGGTTTTATTTCCGAATGTGCCTGAATTGCACACTGATATTTTAAAAAGCTATGGCGATCATTATGTGGAGCATTCCAAGGATGATCAATGGTTTACAGGTGTTGCTGAAATGTTGCATGACTTAAAAAGTCAGAACATTCTACTCGCTGTTGCAACAGGAAAAAGTCGTCGTGGTTTAGACTGTGTATTGGCGCAGACCCAAAGTCAGGATGTGTTTTGTGTGACTCGTGCGGCAAGTGAAACCAAATCTAAACCTGATCCATTGATGCTGACAGAAATTTTGCAATACACAGGCATAAAAGCTGATCGTGCGATTATGGTTGGTGATACGTCTTATGATTTGGAAATGGCGCAAAACATTGCCATGCCTCGTGTAGGCGTGAGCTACGGTGTACATACACCTGAAACTTTACAGCAGTTTGCACCTTTAACCATCGCTGATGATGTTCAGGCTTTGCATCAGTTTTTGTTACGACAAAATCAGCTTCAAGACGCAATTTAGTCGTCTTGTTATATTTTTAAAATCAAGAATTAATTTCGTCTAGATTTTTGTTTGCTAAGTTTTTGTTTAAAGATTAGGCAAATTAATTCTTTCATATATTTTCTTCTGAATATTTATGCGAATTGATCCATAAAATACAAAAATTAACGGCAGTTTTTGTGCTTTATTTTGTCGTGCATTTTATTGTCTTTTAGTCGTAGAACATCATCTGCTCAAAAATAAATCATGAATTTATTTTCTCTATTTCTGATTATTTTATTTTGAAATTTATAAAATATTTAACTTTTTCTCTATGCAAATAAGCATTTATAGCTTCTAACTATTGCCATACATAAAATAAGTATTGGCACAAAAATGACATTTTCCTGATGCTTAAACTGTTCATAAAAGTACATGTTTTATAGATGAGTTCAGATGCAGTGGAACTGCAAAGATTGGTCTGATTCATGAAAACGGTATTGAGTCCATTTTTGTAGTTTAAGGAAAGATGATGTCGAATTCTGCTGTTGTTAAAACAAGTGTTGAATCGGTTGCCTTGGCACTCCGTGAAGCTGAATTGTCAAAAGTTGCAATTGCACCTGTTCGTCCACAATTAGATGCTGAAAATGCAGATGTTGATATTGCTTATGCTGTACAAGAAGTCAATACACAACGTGCGCTGAAGGAAGGACGCCGCTTGGTTGGTCGTAAAATTGGCTTAACTTCAATTGCAGTGCAAAAGCAATTAGGCGTAGATCAACCAGATTTCGGCATGCTATTTGCCGATATGGCTTTTGGCGATGGCGAAGCGATACCTGCTGGTACATTGATTCAGCCTAAAGTTGAAGCTGAAATAGCCTTGATCATCAATAAAGATTTAACCCAAGAAAAACATACCTATGCAGATATTATCAGTGCAACTGAGTATGCTTTGCCTGCGGTGGAAGTGGTTGATAGCCGTATTGAAAATTGGAAGATTTCACTGATTGATACGGTTGCAGATAACGCCTCTTCAGCCGCTTATGTCTTAGGTTCACGTCCTGTAAAACTTGAAAACCTTGATCTTGTAAATTGCAAAATGACCATGAAGCGTGGTGATGAAGTTGTTTCTCAAGGTGTAGGTAAAGCTTGCCTTTCAAATCCACTCAATGCTGCGGTTTGGTTAGCAGATGAAATGGTACGTCGTGGTCGTCCTTTATTAGCAGGTGATATCATTCTCACAGGTGCGCTTGGTCCAATGGTTGTAGCTCATGCAGGTGATGAATTTGTGGTTGAAATAGAAGGCTTTGGTTCAGTGATGGCTACTTTCGCTGCTGAATAAGACGTTTGAATTGACCGCTTTGATCACCTTTACAGATGGATATTCCTCTTAATAAAGAAGAAAAGTATTTGATAAAAGCGGTTTTTCTTACTAAGTGGATCGATTAAGAGTTTGAACGTCAAATATAAGGAAATAGTGGTAAATTTTCGACCTATAAAAGCAAAAATATTCTTATTAATAAAATAAGTACAGGCAATGTTCCTGTACTTATTTTTTGTTTTTACAATAGTGATGGCAGTTTTAAACTTTAGAAGAAATAACCGACTGCTAAAGCAAACAGTTTATTGATGTCGTTATTGTCTCCTTTGGCAAGCGAGTTGGCACTGCTACCTACAGCAGGGTCATTTTTACTGATAATGTATTCAGCCTGAATACCAATATCTTTATAGAAGAAATATACACCTGCATTTAAACGCTCTGAATCAAGATAACCTTGTTGATCTTTATAGTATTTGCCATAAGATAAATACGGCTTCATTTCAGGAACATGTTTGAAGGGTTGTTTGATGGTGTAATTGATTTCATTGAGTAAATATTTACCATCATTGGCAACTTGGTAAGAAAAATCACGTGAACCCATGGTTGAGTCATGTGGAAATAATTGGTCAGCATTATCAACTTTTTGCTCTCCTACCAATACTAACCATTGCCATTGATTATAGTTGGTGGTGGCAAAAATATTATAGGCATCACGGTTGCCGCTTTTTCCTGTGATTTTGTTGTCTAAGTCTGAGTGCCAATAAGATGCGCCAATTTCGGTGTTAAAACCTTGGTCGGGATCAATCTGAAAAGTTTTGCTCAGGCGAGTGACCCACATATTTTTTTCTTCAAGATGTGTGCCCTGATCCAGTTCATCTGCTTCTACATAGTTTACCCCATAGCGACTGGAGTCTTTGCTTAAACCTTTATAGTTAGCACCATCTACAGGGTAGTAGCCCAAGGTAAAGTGATAGTCTTGCTGGTTTAAATTGTATTTTAAGCCGATATTTTGCACGTCTTCTAGACCTGTGGCTGAAAAAATCGAGCCATAGTTGGTGTTGCCCCACAGACGTCCAAAACCAAACTCAATATCTTGTTGACCTGCTGAAATGCGGCTATTTTCAGAGAGTTTATAACCGACCCATGCATCACGGACATAAATCGCATCACATAAACGATCATACTGATAACAACGCGCATCCATAGAGGCGAGCCAATTCGGATTTTCATAATTTAAAATGACTTTGGTATCAAGAAACTTAATCGTGCCATTTTTTGTACCTTCATTGGCTTGTTCTGCATAATCTTTATAGAGATACGCACCACGAATCGCACCAGAAACATTTAAAGCCCCTGCATCTGTTTTTGCATCACCAAATGTTAAAGCTTCTGCAAATACCTGATTTGCAGTGAATAGCGTTGTCATTAAACCAATAAGTTGAATGGTTTTATTCATCTTAATAAATCCTTTGTTTTAAGATGTTTTAAAGAGGCTTTGTCTGAAAATAGACAAGGGGAGTACACCCAACTTCACAGATGGAAATTGGGGGCATGATGGACTGACTTTTAAAATAAGATGGTGTTAAGGCAAACTCGCTTTGCTAGAGAGTTTTAATGTGCTGCTTTCCAGTCGGATTGGACTTTTGCTGCAATGCTAGGATAATTCATGATAAAGCGAACATGTGATTCAACGCCTGTTTTCAGTGTGGCATCATCTACAATAAATTCAGAACTATGGTTTGGCGCTGCTTTGTTCATATCTTCATGTTCAGGTGTCGCACCTAAAAAGACAAATAAAGAAGGCATGATTTTGCCATAGTAAGAAAAGTCTTCACTTGGGCTGGCATTGTTTTCCATTAGATGTAGACGTTCTTTGCCCACTGCGGCTTCTAACGTTGGTGCAGTCAGTTCAGTCAAGGTTTTATCATTGCTTGTAACGCCTGCATACGAAGATAAGTCAATTTCGGCTTTGACATTATTGGCTTGCGCAGTTGAGTTCACGATATTTGGAAGCTGTTTTAAAATAGTTTGACGAATGTCTTCATGATTGGTGCGAATGGTGCCTGCCATGGTCACTTCATCTGGAATGACATTGCTGACTGTACCACCTGCAATTTGTCCGACACTCACCACACCCATGCCTTTAGTCAAATTTGACTGACGGCTGACTAAGGTTTGTAGGTTGTTGATAACTTGTGCAGCAGTCACAATCGGGTCTTTACCTGCCCAAGGCATAGACGCATGCACTTGCTGACCTTTCAGTTTGATACGGAACTCATCAGCACTGTTTAAAATAGCACCGCCTTTATAGAAAATATTGCCACTTGGCATACCTGAAATCACATGCATACCAAAAATAACTTCAGGTGCAGGCTGTTTTAAAGCACCATCTGCAATCATTTTACGTGAGCCAATCTGGTCGCCTTGAGTAAAATTGTCGAGGTCTGCTGCACCTTCTTCAGCAGGTTGGAATACAAATACCACTGTACCCGCAAGTTTATCTTTATTTTTAGCGAGTACCTTAGCTGCGCTGAGAAGCATAGCGGTATGTGTATCATGTCCACAGGCATGCATGACAGGTTGTTGTTTACCTTGATAAAGTGCTTTGACTTTACTGGCAAAGCTTAAGCCCGTTTTTTCTTCAACAGGTAAGGCATCCATATCTGCTCTTAACGCCATGACTGGACCAGCAAGATCACCTTTTAAAACGCCAATCACACCTGTTTTAGCATAGCCTGTGCGTACATCTATGCCATAAGATTTAAGTTCTTTTTGGACTAATTTTGAAGTATTGAACTCCATATTGCCCAATTCTGGATTTTGATGAATTTGATGACGTAACTGAATGGTTTGAGGTTCAACTTGAAGCGCTGCATCCTTGATCCAATCAGCAAAACTGATCTGATTGACTGAAAATAGGGCAGTGGCTAAGAATAGAGTTTTAAGTCCTTTCATGTGGTTTACGTCCTGTAAATGGTCTTTGAAAAAGTTAGGCAAATTTACAGGTAGGAGACTTTGGATCCAAATACTTTATAGGTATTTTTATATGCACTTGTATAAAAAGTTAACAATTAGAATCTGTTTGGTTGAGTTTTATACCGCTTTGCGTTGGATATATAGAAAAAAAGTTTCTTGTAAACGTTATTCATTATAAAAAAATAAAAGCTTTTTGCTCTGTGAATAAATAACTTAAACAAAAAAACACTAATAGATTTCATATATTGATAATTAGGTGGTCATATTGAGAATGAATTCTTCTAAAAATTTGTACGAGAATCTCTGAGTGAAACTGGCTTGCATAATGAGTTATTGTTAAAACATATTAAAAAAATAGCCAAAAAATGATGATAATTTTTCTCTAAGATATTCGCTCAAAATTCTTATACTGTGGTCTGATTTTTTCTATTTGTCTCATTTTGCATGATGTTGTCATCGATTTTCGTTTTAATTGGAAAAACAACGATGCCTCGTCAATCATTATGGATAGCAATCTGTGCTGCAATCGCAACACTAGGTACAACTGCAACGAATGCAGAATTTATCGACGATAGCCAAGTTCAACTTAAGTTTAAAAACTTCTATTTAGATCGCCAGTATGCAGATCTACCACAAAATAATTGGGGTAGTTGGTCACAGGGCGTGACCTTAGATGCAAAATCTGGTTATCAAGACATTGGGGCAGGCATTCAAGTGGGTGCTGACTTATTGGTACAACATGCAGTTAAACTCAATGGGCGTGATCAAAATGCTGACTGGGTCTTAGCACATGATGGGGAAAAATCACGTGATCATTTTGGTAAAGTTGGCGCAACGTTAAAAGCCAAAGTGTCTCAAACTGAGCTGAAAGTGGGTGAAATTTTACCTGTTTCTCCTGTATTGGTTTTTGACCCATCTCGTCAATTACTCACCACATATAGCGGTGCATGGTTAGAATCTAAAGATGTTAAAAATACCAAATTAACTTTGGCATATATAGACGGCATCAATGCGCGTTATGACAACCAGTTTCAAGATTTGAGTTTATTTCCAAATAATAATCCAACCACAGCAAAAGCAGCAGATGGTATGTATATCGCTGGAATTGATCATCAATTTAGCTCTGAAATTGGCGGAAGTTATTGGTATGCCGATGTTCGTGATCTTTACCAACAACATTATGTAGGTGCAAGCTATAAAGCAAAACTTTCTGAAAAAGTAAAATTAGACAGCTATGTGCGTTATTTTGACAATTCAGAATCAGGCGACAAGTTGTATGGCACGATTGATAACCAAGCGATTTCTGCAAGTGCCAAAGTGAATTATGCTGCGCATACTTTTGGCTTGGGTTATCAGCAAATGTTTGGTGAAAATGCTTTTCCAACCTTAGCAGGTTGGGTACCACAACCCTATTTGGTGAACTGGGGTGTTGCGACATTTACCAATAAAAATGAAAAATCTTGGGGCGTGACCTATGGTTATGATTTTTCCGAACTGGGTGCTCAGGGTTTAAATGCCACAGCGATGTATTTCATGGGTTCAAATGCAGAAGTGGCAGGTAAAAAAGATCAGGATTCTGATGAACTCAATGTGATTGTAAATTACACCGTACCTGAAGGGAAAATGAAAGGTCTGGGCTTCCAAGCGATGTATATTGATGTCGATTATGATTGGAAAACAGATTTAAAAGAGTATCGTTTTGCAACAACTTATACTTATCGTTTTTAATTTATCATTTTAAAAAATCGTGCTGTTGAAATAGTGCGATTTTATTTTTTATATTGAATTAAAATTGTTGTAAAACAAATATTTAAATTATCGTTATTTTGTAGTTTGTCATCGTTAATAAGTATCAGTTTGTGCTTGTGAAGCATGTAATATAAAGCTGTAAATTAGGCAATTTGAATCTGTATAGATGTGTTTTAAATGGATTCAACCCATCGATTAGGCTGTACGAGGAATAAGTATGAGCACTGTGCAAATCCCCGATTATAAAACTGATTCATTCTTTGCTTTAGAAGATAAATGGATTGAAACTGCTGAAGGTGAATTAACGCATTATCATGAAGTGGGGGAAGGTACGCCTATCCTATTTTTACATGGTTCTGGTACGGGTGTTTCTGCCGCTGCAAACTGGTGGTTAAACTTACCACACATTGGTGAGCAAGCACGTTGCATCGCGATTGATACGATTGGTTATGGTCAAACTGTTGTTGCACCAAATACTGCTTATGGTATCCGTGCATGGGTGGATCATGCTATTCGTACTTTAGATGCTTTAGGTATTGAAAAAACATGGCTCGTTGGAAATTCTCTTGGTGGATGGTTGTCTTTTCAATTGGCACTTGATTATCCTGAGCGTGTACTGGGTATTGTTTCAATGGGTACTGGTGGTGCAAAACAAACTGCTGCACTCAAAGCACATGCAAACCCTGTTTTGACAGAAGAAGGCATTAAAAAAACTTTATCTATGTTCGTTGTGAACAAAGATTTGATTACAGATGAGTTAGTGAAAGTGCGTTATGAGGCTGCAAAAAATGACTATGCTTCTGATCGTTTGATGGAAGTGGTTGGCGCACGTGATCGTGATCGTTTTGATTTCCCACTCGATTTTGAAAAAATGAAAGACATTACAGTGCCTGTATTGTTGATTCATGGTGTGCAAGATGTGGTGATTCCTGTTTCTCGTTCATGGGATATTTTAAATATTGTTCCACATGCAGATGCACATATTTTCAGTCAGTGTGGTCATTGGTCGCAAGTTGAGAAAGCTGAAGAATTTAATACGGTAATTAAAGATTATTTAACTGCACGTGGTGTATAAGTATTTTTAATACTTTGTGTGTAGTAAATGGAGGATGGTGAAAGCTGTCCTTTTTTATTGATGGAAGTTAACGTCGTGTAAATAAAATTAGGAGTTTAAATGATGTGAAATATGAGTTTTTAAATAGTAAGTTTATTTGCACTGCCGCATATACCACCGAAAGTTTAGATTTATTTGTGTAGGCAATGCCTTCCTTTTCAGGGATGAAAAGGAACAAAAACCCTTTGTTGGGTGAGGGGTTCGTCCATGAACCTTCACCCAACGGCGACATCCATGTTGCCCTGCGATAGCACCACCAGATTAGGTTAATTCACGTAAAATGCAAAAGCACTAAATATAGGGATTTGAAGGCTTCGAATTGATTGATAGAATAGGAAATAACATTACATTTCATTTAAATAAAACTCGCTGCTACATTAATACAAATCGCTAAAATTGTGGTGTTAAAGCCATAAGCCAAAAGGATATGTAAAATATTTAAAATACGCATTGAACGTGAAGTGATAGAGACATCAGCAGTCTGTGCAGAGGTGCCAATGACATAGCTAAAATATAAAAAGTCAGGATAAGTTGGTTCTGGTGTTTTAGGAAAATCTAAGCCGCCATCTTCATGTCTTGCTATAGCCAAATAAAAATCATGCGCATAATGTATCGCAAATACAGTATGCATAAATAACCACGCAAAAATAATGGTACATATACTTAAGGCTAAATGCCCTGATTTAATCCATCCATGATGAGGGAAATGACTCAGTTCAATCACAATCGCAATAAAACACATAATTAAAGTGAAAAATACCAACAATAAAATGATCCATTTACTGGCATCTTGCTGTTGTGCGCGTTTTAAAATATGGTGACGATCTGTGCGCCATAAGAGACGAATTGTGAAGATTAAATAGCATAAAATAGACACATTCCAACTGAGTAAAATCTGAGTTGACCATGCCCAATGCGTCGTAAAATGTAGAAAAATAAATAAAATTGCAGTGAGTAAAAAGGTGATAAAGAAGTAGAAGCGAGATTGGATCCCAATTTTTATACCTTGCAAGCGATGTTTAATCATGAAAAACCTCATTGCACTATGAGCTGATATTTTTCTTTACATTTCTTTTAAGGGGTATTTTTACATGCATTAGACTTAAGTTGTAGCTAAAGTACGTTATTTTTTATGGATTTTTTATTTTAAGTCGTGGATGAAAAAATAATCAACCTTGAAAACCGTATTTGATGCGAAATAATCGATCCCTTATTCAATTATTTTTGTTTTTATAAAGTGTGAATAAGTTCTCTATTTTATTGGCATCACCATTTTTTAAATAAATAGTCAATGGATGCGTTGATTGGCAGTCAGCTTAAATGCTAATCATCTGTTCGATTAATGTCTAAGTAAAAAACCTTGGTCAGCAGTTCAATAAACTTCTGTACAGAAATAGAACTGGCATTTTTACGATAACTGACATACAAATCAAGATAAGGCAGTTCAACATCTAAAGGACGAATCACCGTATTATTCATGGTGAGTGGTGCAATATAACCAGGAAGAATGGTGCAGCCTAAACCCATCCCAATTGAATTGATATTAAACAAAATATTATCGGCTTTTTGCACGATATTAAATTCAATTCCTTGTGCTTTAGCAAAGTCTAAAATCGCATTGTGTAATGTCCCTGATTGCTCTTCAGCAGGAATGATAAAATCAATACCATTCAATGCTTTAACAGGGATTCTTTCATATTTTGCTAAGGGATGATCTTTAGGTAAGATGAAGATTAAAGGTTCTCTTAAAACAAATTTACTTTCAATTTCATCATTGTGAAAATTATGGCGCGTAAAGGTAACATCAAGCTCACCTTTTTGGATTGCACGCATTTGTTCAAGATTATTTAAACTGAGTAATTCAATTTTTAACTCTGGATTTTGTACACGTAAATTAGGCAATACATAAGGAAAAACTTTCATTTCTGCGACAGGAACAAATCCAATACGCAGCAATTGTTGTTTGGCTTTGGACACTTGGCGTGCCATAGCGATTGCTTTGTCTGCTTGGGCTAAAGTTAAACGTGCTTGTTCAAGAAAAACAGCACCTTCTTCAGTCAGTTCAACCTTACGTTTAGTGCGGTTGAGTAGTCGAACACCGACATCTTCTTCAAGGTCTTTAATCTGTTGGCTTAGAGAGGGTTGGGCGGTATAAAGTTTCAAAGCTGCTTTACTAAAGTTAAGTTCTTCAGCAACAGTAATGAAATATCTAAGGTGTCGTAATTCCATATAACTTTTCCAAAGAGTAATCCAAAAAATGTCTTACTACGAATTCACTTGAGTATAATCTATAAACAACTAAGAGGTGAAGATGATTGCATCATTTAGAAAATAAATGACGAAATCGAAGTGATCAGTCATTTTATATAGAAAAAGCCTAACTCAATAATCCATAAAACATATTAATTAAAACAAAATAAATATTTCCCTAAAAGTGCTCCAAACGGCGATGATTTTTACAAGTTGAGTCAATTTGTGTGTGACCCCACGTTTGTCGCAGGAGAGCTTTCATGAGTGGAAAAATAGATGTGCGTGAAATCGACGCTTTAGTCGATGCACAAAATGGACGTATCTCGCCATCCATTTATACAGATCCAGAATTGTATGAACTCGAACTCGAAAGAGTCTTCGGTCGTACTTGGTTATTCCTTTGCCATGAAAGCCAAATTCCAAAGGCAGGTGATTTTTTCAATACCTACATGGGTGAAGATCCAATTATCGTGGTTCGTCAAAAAGATGGTTCAATCAAAGCATTATTAAATCAATGCCGTCATCGGTCTATGCGTGTGAGTTTTGCAGACTGTGGTAATACACGTGCATTTACTTGCCCATATCATGGTTGGTCATATGGCACAGATGGTTCTTTAAAAGATATTCCATTAGAAGACCGAGCTTTTCCACAAGGTGCATGTAAAGAAAAATGGGGTTTGATTGAAGTCAACCGTGTTAAATCTTACAAAGGTTTAATTTTCGGATGTTGGGATGAAACCACTCCTGATCTCGAAGAATACATGGGTGATATCGCTTGGTATTTAGATGGTGTCGTTGACCGCCGTTCAGGTGGGACAGAAATCATTGGCGGTGTACACAAATGGGAAATCGAGTGTAATTGGAAATTTGCAGCGGAACAGTTCGCATCTGACCAATACCATGCGCTGTTTTCACATGCATCTGCGATTCAGGTTTTGGGTGCAAAACCAGATGATGACTCATCTAAAAAATTAGGTGCAGCTCAAACCGCTCGTCCAGTTTGGGAAACGGCTAAAGACGCTATCCAGTATGGTTCACGTGGTCATGGTTCAGGCTTTTTCTTCACAGAAAAACCAGATGCAAACGTCTGGGTCGATGGTGAAGTTGCCAACTATTTCCGTGAAACATATGAAGAAGTAAAAGAACGTTTAGGTGAAGTGCGTGCTTTGCGTTTAGCAGGTCACAACACGATGTTCCCAACGATGTCTTGGTTGAACGGTACAGCGACACTTCGTGTCTGGCATCCACGTGGTCCAAATAAAACAGAAGTATGGGCATTCTGTATTGCAGATGCTGAAGCTTCACAAGAAGTCAAAGAAGCATTTGAGCGTTCAGCAACACGTGCATTCGGTCCTGCAGGTTTTCTTGAGCAAGATGACTCAGAAAACTGGATCGAAATTCAAAAAGTATTACGTGGTTATAAAGCGCGTCAAAACCGTTTAATCATGGAAATGGGTAAAGGGAATGAGAAAGTCCGTGAAGATGGTATTCCGGGGATTACCAACTATATTTTCTCTGAAACAGCAGCGCGTGGTATGTACCGCCGTTGGGCAGATTTACTCATTCATGAAAAATGGGAAGACGTGGAAAAAGCCGCTGACGAATATGAGAAGGAGCTAATCAAATGAGTCAGATCAGTTTAGAACTTCAACATCAAATTAGTCAGTTTCTTTATCGTGAAGCGAAGTTGCTTGATGATTGGAAATTCCGCGATTGGTTAGCTACTTTAGCTGAAGATATTTCTTATACGCTACGTACTACTCCAAATGCACAAACCCGTGACCGTCGTCGTTCAGTTGAGCCACCAACAACATGGGTATTTAACGACACTAAAGATTTGTTAGAACGCCGTGTTGCCCGTTTAGAAACGGGGATGGCTTGGGCAGAAGAACCACCTTCACGTACAACGCATATGGTGTCAAATGTCATCATTGAAGCCACTGATATTGCAGATGAATACGATGTTTATGTGACGTATTTACTTTACCGCACGCAGAAAGAAAAAGATGTCACCATCTACTGCGGTAAGCGTCACGACAAACTGCGTAAAGTGGAAAATGGCTTAGGATTCCAAATCTTTAATCGTAAGATCATGCTAGATCAAGCAACTTACAACTCACATAACTTGAGTATCTTTTTCTAATGAACAAAATTTTTGTATGCCAAATCGACGAGTTGGATGAAGGCGAAGCACTCAAAGTAGATTGTGGTGTAAATGGCATTGAAGCACTTGCAGTATTCAACAATGGCGGTGATTTCTTTGCGATGAATGACCGTTGTTCACATGGTAATGCGTCAATGTCTGAAGGCTATCTTGAAGATGATGGCACAGTGGAATGCCCATTACATTCAGCACGTTTCTGTTTGAAAACAGGTCAAGCACTGTGCTTGCCTGCAACAGATCCAATTCAAACATTCCCTGTGATTGTTGAAGATGGTGCCTTATACGTGGAAATGTCAGGAGAATAAGCATGGGTTGGCTCGAAGGTGAAGTTGCACTGATTACAGGGGGCGGTTCAGGTCTAGGCTTGGCTTTGGTGGAGCGTTTCCTTGCAGAAGGTGCAAAAGTAGCGGTATTACAACGTTCACAAGCTAAAGTGGATGCACTGAATGAGCGCTTTGGGGATCAGATTGTCACTGTCGTCGGCGATGTTGCCAACTTTGCAGATAATGTAAAAGCAGTGAATGCCACCATTGAGCGATTTGGCAAACTGGATTGCTTTATTGGTAATGCAGGTATTTGGGATCACTATGCTGACATCGTGAATATGAGCGGTGAACAGTTGGAAAAAGCCTTTGATGAAATTATGGGCATTAATACCAAATCTTTGATTTTAGGTGCAAAAGCAGCTTTAGATGAGTTGGTCAAATCTGAAGGTTCAATCATTTTTACACTGTCTAACTCTGCACTGTATTCCGCAGGTGGTGGACCAATTTACACAGCATCGAAACATGCAGGTGTAGGTGTGATGAAAGAATTGGCATATGAACTTGCACCGAAAGTGCGTGTTAATGCGGTTGCACCATCAGGTATGAACGTCAATATCAAAGGTGCTGCGTCTTTGGGTCAGGAAAATCTTGGTTTGTTAGATGCACGTGACCCTGAAAAGATTGCACGTGGTATGCCACTGAACTTTTTACCTGAACCTGAAGATATGACAGGTTCATATGTCTTACTTGCATCTCGTGCTAATAACCGACCGCTTACAGGTGTTTTAATTAATGCTGAGTGTGGTTTGGGAATTCGTGGTTTGCGTCAACCACGTGCAGGTTTTTTTGATGAGTGATGGGTTTACTAGATCACTAAAGTAATTTTCAGATTGATTTAGATCAATATTGAGTGTTCCCTCTCCTGTTAGGAGAGGGTTAGGGAGAGGTTTTTTTAGAGCTCCTCATTCTAGCCTTCTCCCGAAGGGAGAAGGAACGCCCGAGACATTTTTAAATATGTCTCAAATTTAAAATCTGAACATTTTATGGTTTACGTAATAAGTCTAATTAATAAATTAAATTCACTTTTGTGTATTAGTTTCCCTCTTTTTAAAATATGAACAGTATGGCTGTGCAAGAGGGGAGATTAAGAAGTATTGCCACTACTTCTCTTTCGGAGTCCAACATGACCGTTAAACTTATTTGTGCTTCGCATAGCCCATTAATGGAATTTGCTTCACCTGCCGAAAAACGTCAGGAAGAAGTGGTTCGTGCGACATTTGAAAATTTGGCTGCCGAAGTTCAAGCCTATAATCCGACATTAATCATTACTTTTGGTCCTGACCATTTTAATGGTTTCTTTTATGACTTGATGCCATCGTTCTGTGTGGGTATACGTGCCACAGCAGCAGGGGATTGGGATTATGGTAAAGACCATGCCAAAATTGATGTGCCTGAACAAACTGCGCTAGGTCTAGTACGTAAAGTTTTGGATGAAGGTGTCGATGTTGCTTATTCATATCGTATGCAAGCAGATCATGGTGTGACTCAACCTTTACATTTTTTATGCGATGGGAAACTAGATCGTTATCCAACGATTCCAATTTTTATCAATGGTGCAGCAGCGCCAATGCCAACAACTAAACGTACTTTGGCTTTAGGACGTGCTGTAGGGCAGTTTATCAAATCTTTGAACCTTGAAAATGAACGTGTTCTTATTCTTGGTACGGGTGGTTTATCACATGATCCACCTACACCACAAATGGGTTCAGTGCCTGCTGAAGTGGAAGAATTTTTGATTTGTGGTCGCCATCCAACAGCGGAAGCACGCCAAGCACGTCAGGCAAAAATCATTTCAGTGGGTCAGCGTTTGGCAGCAGGTGATAAATCTGTTTCAGTACCCTTAAATCCTGAATGGGATGCAAGCCTACTTGAATTATTCAAACATGCTGATTTTGCAAGTATTGAAAAAATGACTGAAGATGATATTCGTAAAGAAGGTGGTCGTGGCGGTCAAGAAGTCCGTTCTTGGATGGCAGCTTTTGCAGCACTTGCTGAGTTAGGGCAATACGATATGACGATTCATTGCTATGAAGCGATCAGTGAATGGATTTCAGGTTTTGGCATTGTATCGGCAGAATTAAAAGGTGAATGATATGAGTAACATCGAAACCATCGTCATTGTAGGTGCAGGACAAGCAGGGGCAAGTGCCATCATTGAACTGCGTGCTCATCAATATGAAGGTAAAATCATCCTTGTTGGGGATGAAGCACATTTGCCTTATGAACGTCCACCGCTTTCGAAAGATGTGATCCTTAAACCTGAAGACACCAAAATTGAGATTCTTTCAGCAGAGAAACTGGCGCAGTTGAATGTCGATGTTATTCGTGGCAATGGCGTGGTGAAAATTAACCCTGAAGCGCATAGCATCGAATTGAAAAATGGTGATGTAATTGTCTATGACAAATTATTGCTTGCTACAGGTGGTGCAGCACGTCGTTTACCGAATTTCGATGCATTAGGTAAACACGTTTATACCTTGCGTAATCTGGAAGATTCACAAGCTTTGGTTCCTGTATTACAAGCAGGTCGTCGTATCATCTTGATTGGTGGTGGCGTGATTGGTTTAGAACTGGCTTCATCAGCACGTTTCAAAGACTGTCAGGTGACTGTGATTGAAATGGGTTCAATGGTAATGGGACGTTGCTCACCAACTATTCTCAGTGAGTTTTTGCTTGCACAACATCGTCAAAAAGGCATTGACGTCCGTCTTGAAACCAAGATTGCTGGTTGTCAGCTTGATGGTGAAGAAGTTGTGGTCACCCTTGAAAATGGTGAAGAACTTCGTGCAGATGCGGTAGTTTATGGTATTGGGATTATTCCAAATGCACAGCTTGCAATTGATGCAAACTTAAACGTCGATTTTGCCATTCAAGTCAATGAAAACTGTCAAACTTCACATCCTGATATTTATGCGGCAGGCGATGTGGCGACTCAGTTACGTGCCAATGGTCAATATGCTCGTGTGGAAACTTGGGAAAATGCTAATCTACAAGCAGGTATTTTTGCCCGTCATGTGATGAATGTTGAACATCCTACGCCAAATCCTGCATGGTTCTGGACAGACCAATTGGAGATTAACTTCCAATTTGTTGGCGACATGGCTGCATCGCAATGGCATATTCGTGGTGAAATGGATGTTGCTCAAGGTTCTGAAAATTCTTTTGTGATGTTTGGTGTCAGTGACAGTCAAATCGTTGCTGGAATTACAGTAAATGCTGCTAAAGATATGCGTCATCTCAAAAAGTTGATCAGTAAAAAATCAGTATTTGAGATGGAAAAATATCTCGATTTAACACAAGACTTACGTAAACTGGTTAAATAAAATTTAATTTTGACGCCATTTAGCCCAAGTTTAAACTTGGGCTTTTTTATGTTTTGAGAAAGATACATGCTAAAGCAACAGGCAAAGATGAAAAACAACAAAAAATAAAGGAAAACTACAAGTAAGTAAGACAATATGGCTTAAAATACAGATAAAAATCAAATGACTGTATTTGATGATAAAAATTAGGACAATAAATGTCAGATTCAAATAAAATTGTTGTATATGCAGCACTTCTTGGTAATCTTGTGATTGCTTTAGTGAAGTTTATTGCTGCTTATATAACAAATAGTTCTGCAATGTTGAGTGAAGCAATTCATTCTGTTGTAGATACTTTAAATGAAGTTTTACTTTTATATGGCATCAAAAAATCGCAACAACCAGCAAATGCAAAGCATCCTTTTGGATATGGGCGAGAGCTTTATTTTTGGGCATTTATTGTTTCTTTATTGGTTTTTGCATTAGGTGCGGTTGTTTCTATTTATCAAGGCATTCAACATGTTTTGCATCCTGAGGAAATGACGTCACCTTATGTGAATTATATTGTCTTGGGTGTTGCTATTCTTTGTGAGGGAAGTTCTTGGTTTGTTGCCTTACGATCTTTTAAAAAACTAAAAGGTAATATGGGGTACTTCGAAGCATTTAGACGAAGTAAAGATCCGACGACATTTACTGTACTTTTTGAGGATTCTGCTGCATTAATAGGTTTATTCATTGCATTGGTCGGGATATTCTTAGCACATCAACTGAATATGCCTATTCTTGATGGAATTTCGTCCATTTTGATTGGGATTGTTTTGGCAGTTTCAGCATTGTTATTGGCAAGAGAAACCAAAGGATTACTTTTAGGTGAAATTGCTGATCCACAATTGCGTCAAAATGTGTTAAAAGTGGCGAAGGAAGATCCAGCTGTACATTATGCGAATGGCGTTTTGACTGAACAAATGGGAGCACACCAAGTGATTGCTTCACTCAGTTTGGAATTTAAAGATAATTTAACTTCAGATGAAATAGAAGCTTGTGTTAATCGTATTGAAACCAAGATTAAACACATTCATCCTGAAATTATTGCGTTATTTATTAAACCGCAAACACAACAAATGTGGTTAGAAAGAATGAAAGGGCGTTTAGAGTCGTAATGTCAAAAGAGATTGAACAGGATCCAATTGAAGATCGTACTTTACAAACTTCGGAAGTTGTTACAACTGTAACGACCAAACAACTCCATTATCGTTTAGTGACTGAAACATGTTTAGCTCATACATGGTATAGACCTGTATTTAGAGTGCTCGCTTCAGATCATCATAATGGAGAGAAATTTTTTAATCCTGTCCGTAGACCTGAAGGTAATCGGCGTTGGGATTTAGTGAAATGGCTCAGCACTCGAAAGTCTTCAACGTGGAATGTAGATTCAGCGAAAGAAGCTGCTGAGTTTTATGCAACACCACGTGCTTTACCACAAAATAGACCCAATGCACCTGAAAATGATTGGCAAGTTTGGTTTGTTGGACATGCAACGGTTTTATTACAAATCGGACCTTATAACTTTTTAACCGATCCTGTTTGGGCAGATCATGTTAGTCCAAAGCAAGGACGTGGTCCAAAACGTGTTATTCCAATGGGAATAGCATTAGAGCATTTACCTACAATTCATGCGGTATTGTTGAGTCACAATCATTATGACCATATGGACTTGGCAAGTTTACGTTGGTTGCACAATAAATTTGCAATGCCAATTTATACGGGTTTAGGCAATAGTCATTATTTACCCGATGATTGGCATGTGATTGAAATGGATTGGTGGCAATCGGCACTCTTTAGAAATTTAAAAATCGTTTATACACCTGCACAACATGGTTCAGGACGAGGTCTACGTGATCAAAATGCTGCATTATGGGGTGGCTTTTCGATCGTATCGCAACATGGTCATTTTTTCTTTGCGGGTGATACAGGTTATTCCTCTCATTTTAAAGAGATTCAGAAGCGTTTAGGTACACCACGTATTGCCTTGATTCCAATCGGTGCTTATGAGCCGCGTCAGTTAATGAAATATATGCACATGAATCCGCAGGATGCTTTTCAAGCACATATTGATTTACAGTCTAAACGTTCTTTAGCGATCCATTATCGGACATTTCAGTTAACCGATGAAAGTCGAGAACAGCCTGAGCAAGACCTACAAAATGCAATGAAAAACTCATCGAAATTGATGAATCCATTCTATTGTATTAAAGAGGGACGAAAACTAATTGTCTAAATAAATACTGGTAATAAAAGTAGCTAAATCATGATCTTGATAATTCAGGAGTAGACTGCAATACATGAATTAGAACAGATGATTTTACTACTTTTGTTGCCTTTTAAATCAATCATTGCAAAATCGGATGATAAACTCATTCAGATTTTTTGTATTTTTAAGACTTGAATTGCTACGAGGGAAAGCGTAGCCATCGCAACATTCATTACAAAAGGATTAAATGCAGCAGTAAAATATAAGGGATGGACAATAACCACAAAAATACTTAATCCTAGCATTGCGAATAAATTTAAATAATGTAATGAAATTAATAATTTATTTTTGAGTAAAAGAAAGCAGAGTCCAAATAATATTTCAGCAAGCCCCACGATGTTGATTAAAAAAAACATGATGTGTTCAGGCAGAGAAAATATTGCCCAAAAACGTTGTTCATCAACAGATTTAGCAATGATTTTAGGAACCAGCCCTTGATAGATCCATAAAATTGCTAAACCCAAATGTAGTGTTAACAGTATATTTTTAATTTTCTTTTCTATTTGCATAAATAACGTTTTCCAAAAAATGCTGCTGATTTTCGGCACATGGAAGTATACAGTCATTTGTTGTACCAAAAATTTGATAACGATTTAGCGCAACACGACGATATAAAAAATCTCGAAATGGGCGTGGCATAAAATAGCCTGCTTGCATCAAAGAAAAAGGCAAACCTAAAGACTGCATGACTTTGAGTAATGCCGTAGATTCAATATAACGTTGCCCATGATGAATAACGACCATCGTTGTATAGTCAGTTGTTGACATTCCATAATATTTTAAAATGGCTTTCCCTAGAGGCGACTGAACCGAAGCGAGTTTAAAATAAGCAGCATGGTCATATTGAATCAGAAATTTTGCCCAACGATTACAAATGACGCAGATTGCATCAAACAGAATAATATTGTGTTGCTCGATGATATTGGCAATTTGATGTGAATCAAAACTTAGCGATTTATTGTTATACATAGATTAAGTTTCAGAGACTTTTTTTAAATATAACTGATTTATTGACCATAGAAAATTTATATTGGAAAAATCGAAAATAACATTCGAATTTAAAAATATTCAGTGTAATTGTGTAACATAAAATAAAAAAAATCTATCCCTTTGAAAATAAAAAAGTCATTTATTTTTAATATTTTAAATAGGATTATCCGATTGTTTTAATTCGTTAAATTCACTGTAATTTATCAAAAAAAACAGCTATGTTCTTAGGGGTAAACCATTCAACAAAACTTGCTTTATCTCTTTATTTTATAATTGTATGCGGAGAATAATTATGGATAACAACACGCCAGCTTCAGGTTGCCCATTTCATCAAGCAGGTGGACAAACCAGCGTAGCCAGCACAGATAATACTGATTGGTGGCCAAATGCACTAAATTTAGACATTCTTTCACAACACGATAGCAAAACTAATCCGCTTGATCCTGATTTTGACTATGCCAAAGCATTTAAATCACTAGATCTAGAAGCAGTTAAACAAGATTTAAGAGAACTCATTAACAGTAGTCAAGACTGGTGGCCATCTGATTATGGTAGCTATATTGGTATGTTTGTACGTACTGCATGGCACTTGGCAGGTTCATACCGTAAACAAGATGGTCGTGGTGGCGCAAATACTGGTAACCAACGTTTTGCACCATTGAACAGTTGGCCTGACAACGTCAATACCGATAAAGGTCGTCGTTTACTTTGGCCAATCAAGAAAAAATACGGCAATAAACTGTCTTGGGGTGACCTGATTGTATTGGCAGGTACGGTGTCTTATGAAGTTGCGGGCTTAAAAACTTTTGGTTTCGGTGGTGGTCGTCTGGACATTTGGGCACCTGAAAAAGACATTTATTGGGGTGAAGAGCGTCAGTGGCTGGCGCCAACCAAAGAACGTTATAAAGATGATCAGGATCGCTCATCTTTAGACAATCCACTTGCCGCAGTGCAAATGGGTTTAATCTATGTGAACCCTGAAGGTGTGGATGGTGTACAAGATCCATTGCGTACCGCGCAGGACATGCGTGTGACCTTTGACCGTATGGGTATGGATGATGAAGAAACTGTTGCATTAACAGTAGGTGGTCATACCGTTGGTAAGGCACATGGTAATGGTAAGGCTGAAAACCTTGGCGCAGATGTTGAAGGCGCGGATGTTGAGTTTCAGGGTTTAGGCTGGCACAACTCAGAAGGCACGGGCAATGCAGGCAATACCATGGTCAGTGGTCTTGAAGGTGCATGGACAACTCATCCTGACAAATGGGACAATGAATTCTTATATTTATTGTTTACTTACGAATGGGAAAAAACCCTCAGTCCTGCGGGTGCAAAACAATGGGAACCTGTAGACATCAAAGAGGAAGATAAACCTGTTGATGCACATAACCCGAATGTACGCCGTAACCCAATGATGACAGATGCTGATATGGCACTGAAATTTGACCCTGCATACCGCAAAATTGCAGAAGACTTCTATCACAACCCAGACAAACTGGCTGATGTATTTGCCCGTGCATGGTTCAAATTGACGCACCGTGATATGGGACCAAAAACCCGTTATTTAGGTGCTGACGTTCCTGCTGAAGATTTAATCTGGCAAGATCCGATTCCAAAAGCAGACTACACCTTGTCTGATGTCGATGTCGCGAATATTAAAGCCAAATTATTAAGCAGTGGTTTAACATCTGCTGAACTGATTGCAACGGCTTGGGACAGTGCGCGTACTTTCCGTGGTTCGGACTATCGTGGTGGTGCCAATGGTGCCCGTATCCGTCTTGCTCCACAAAAAGACTGGGAAGGCAATGAACCTGCACGTTTAGCGAAAGTTTTGGCGAAACTCGAAGAAATTCAGGGTACATTGGTTAAAAAAGTCAGCATTGCAGACCTGATTGTTCTGGGTGGTACAGCAGCCGTTGAGAAAGCAGCACAAGATGCAGGTGTGAACGTCAAAGTTCCATTCCTTGCAGGGCGTGGTGATGCAACTCAGGAACAAACTGATGCGTATTCTTTTGAAGACTTTGAGCCTAAAGCAGATGGTTTCCGTAACTTTGTTAAAGCAGAATATGCCGTTCAGCCTGAAGAGTTATTGTTGGATCGTGCGCAATTGCTTGGTTTAACTGCTCCTGAAATGACGGTGTTGATTGGTGGTTTACGTGTACTTGGCGCGAACTATGCTGACTCGAAACATGGTGTGTTTACCGATAAAGTAGGCGTACTCAGCAATGACTTCTTTGTGACATTGACTGACATGTCATATAACTGGAAGCCTACGGGTAAGAACTCTTATAACATCGTGAGTCGTGCGACAGGCGAAACGAAGTACACAGCAACGCGTGTAGACCTTGTATTTGGTTCGAACTCGATTCTGCGTTCTTATGCTGAAGTGTATGCTCAGGATGATAACAAAGAGAAGTTTGTCAAAGACTTTGTGGCGGCATGGACGAAAGTGATGAATGCAGACCGTTTTGATGTGAAGTAATCCATTTAAGATATAAGAAAACCGCCTGAGGGCGGTTTTTTGTGGAATATTGAAATTTCATGTAAAGCACTGATTTAATTCAAGTTATGCATTGCATTTCGCATAAGGCGTATTATGTTAATTTTAATATATCTTATAACTGTTCAAGCTTAGCAAGTTTAATTCTAGCTTTTTCATGCCCTTGATTAGTAGCTTTGATATACCATTCAACAGCTTTTTTATTGCTTTGAATTACCCCTCTGCCATCTTCATACATGTGTCCGAGAAAATATTGTGCATCTGCGTGCCCTTGATTAGCAGCTTTGATATACCATTCAACAGCTTTTTTATCATTTTGAATTACCCCTCGACCAGTATCGTACATCAATCCAAGGTTGTACTGTGCATATATATAATCTTGTTCAGCAGCTTTGCTATACCATTCAAAGGCTTTATTATAATTCTGAGTTATGCCTTGACCATCAAAGTACATACTGCCAAGACTATTTTGTGCTTCGGCATGTTCTTGATTGGCAGCTTTACTATACCATTCAAAAGCTTTGCTATAGTTCTGAGTGATACCTTGACCATTAGCATACATCAAGGCGAGGTTAAATTGTGCCTCGCCATATCCTTGATTGGCAGCTTTACTATACCATTCAAAAGCCTTGCTATAATCTTGAATTCCGCCTTGAATGTAGTTATACATAAATCCAAGATTATTTTGTGCATCAGCACTCCCTTGTTCAGCGGATTTGCTATACCACTCAAATGCCTTGCGATAATTCTGAGTTACGCCTCGACCATCAAGGTACATATTCCCAAGATTATTTTGTGCAGCAGCATTCCCTTGTTCGGCGGATTTGCTATACCACTCAAAGGCTTTATTATAATTCTGAGTGATACCTTGACCATTGGCATACATCAGACCAAGGGCAAATTGTGATTTAGGCTCTCCTTGTTCAGCAGCTTTGTTATACCATTCAAAGGCTTTACTATAATTTGGGGTTAGACCTTGACCATTGGCATCCATCCATCCAAGGTTATATTGTGACTTTGGATCTCCTTGTTGAGCAAATGACTGAATAACATCTCTATCTTGAGAATTTGAGTAAGCTGCGTTTATTGAACAAAATAAACTCAATGATAATAATATTTTGAATAAATTCTTTTTCATCTTGGTAATTTTAGTATGTGTCTAATCGTACAATGTTAACAGATAAAAATTTAAATTTAGGCTTACTTATAATATTCATGTTTGTAAATAGTAATAACATAATTTATGTTTACCTGAAGATTGGTTTATAAATTGTATTTTATAAATAAGTCAATAATATTATATATTTAAATAACTTAAATCTTATGAAAGTCACCACTCATCACCCCAAAAGAGCTTTTGAAACAATTCGTTTCCTTTTAGCTATTTCATTTACAGTGAAGTGCAATCATCCACATTGAGCAAAAACCGAAAAATATCCCCCTCCAAAACCTCCCAATCCTTAAACTCAGGTTCAATCAGTAAGGTCTGGGAAATAAAACCATAGCAAATCCGTTGCACATTTAAACTCATACGTTGTAGTTGCTCATCATCCTGTACAAAAGGCGCAAGAATACTGCGCCACATCTGCACCATCATGGCATAACTTTTCTGATAAATTTCAATACTCGAAATCTGCCGTTCCAGCAAAAAAGACTGTGCCCATAAAAATTGTTGCGCCTGCATTTCTTGTAACTGAAAATGAATCACTTGCTGTAAATAATCACCCAAGTCTAATTTTGTGGATAACTCACACAGACTTTGTGCATAACTTTTTAGCGATTCAGCATTACTTTTCACATGCTGATGAATCAACAAGGCAATCAAATCTTCCTTCTTGGAAAAATACTCATAAAACGTCCCCAAACCCACACCTGCAAGCTCAGTGATTTCCCGAATGGTAATTTCATGTGCAGCACGTTCATGCAAAAGCCGAACAAAACTTTCCATCAGCGCTTCTTGAGTCATACGTGCCCTTGATTGACGGGGCTTACGCCGTACATTGATGCTTGCTAAAGCCATAGAAATAATCCGAACATCCAAGTCTGAATTTTCTTCTATACTGAATGTAATCGGACAAAACAACAAGACAGGAGTTGAAAATGAATACAGCACAAACTCAGGCAATCACAGCATGGCAAACCCACGAGATCAACAATCAGTTTGATGAACTGCAAAACTACAATTTATTCAGCACAGATCAGGTTTTACAGGAAATTTTGCAGCGTTATGGCAGTCAAGATCAACAAACACTGACTGAATTGGCACAGATTGCAGGTTCAACTGAATACTATCAATATGCAGATTTAGCCAATCGGCATACACCAGAACTGCATAGTTTTGATGCCCGAGGTCGCCGTAAAGATTTTCTAGAGTTTCATCCTGCATGGCATAAATGGATGGGACTAAATCGTCACTTCAATACTCATGCACATCCATTTAACCATCCACAATCTCCTTCAAAATGGGTCGATTGGGCAGCACGTTTCTTTCTGAGTGGACAGGTAGAATGTGGAAATTTATGTCCCAACTCGATGACTTTAGGCAGTATTCCACTGCTTCAAAATGAACCTGAACTGTGGGCAAAAGTCGGACAAAAATTATTGTCCAATGAATATGATGAACGAGATGTGCCTATTGCTCAGAAGAAATCCATTTGGCTCGGTATGGGCATGACCGAAAAGCAGGGTGGTTCGGATGTCCGTGCCAATGAAACTTTTGCTGTGCCTGTGGCTGAATCAGGTCGTGGCAAAGCTTATTTACTGACAGGGCATAAATGGTTTTTTTCAGCACCGATGTGTGATGCACATTTGGTGGTGGCAAAAACTGAACATGACGGTTTAGCGTGTTTCTTTGTGCCACGTTGGTTGGAGGATGGCACCAAGAATAATATTCACGTGCAACGTCTAAAAGACAAAGTCGGTAACCGCAGTAATTCAAGCTCGGAAGTTGAATTTAAAAATGCGTGGGGCATTATGATTGGTGAGGCAGGGCGAGGCATTCCGACCATTATTGAAATGGCGAATTATACCCGTTTAACCTGTTCTGTCGGTTCGAGTGCGATGCTGCGTCAGGCATTGGTGCAGTGCATCGCCTATACCCGTCAGCGCAAAGCTTTTGGTAAACATTTGGCTGAACAGCCTTTAATGCAAGCGGTACTTGCCGATTTGGCTTTGGAAACTGAAGCGGCAATGCAACTCTCATTTCATTTAGCACATTGCTATGAGCATGATGATGTCCTGTCTCAGGCTTGGAAACGGATCATGACCCCTGCGGCGAAGTTTTGGGTGTGTAAACGTACCGTTGAACTGACAGGTGAAATGATGGAAGTCTTTGGTGGTAATGGCTATGTCGATACAGGCATCATGGCACGTATTTTTAAAGAAGCGCCTGTAAATACCATTTGGGAGGGTTCAGGCAATGTCATGTGTTTGGACGTGTTACGTGCCATTCAGCGGGATCGTGAATCTATAGAAGTGTTGTTCAAATCTTTTGCTGAAATTGCTTCGCAAGATGTGATTTTACAAAATGAATTGCAGAATTTATTTAAATTGTTCAGCAGTTTACAAGCAGATGAATTGCAGTTTATGGCACGTAGTTTGGTCAGTCGTTTGGTGATTCTTGCTCAGGCAATTTTACTGAAACAGTATGCGCCTGATTTTGTGGCTGATGCATTTATTCAAACCCGTTATAGTGAGTTTCATGGGCGTGTGGTGGGCATGGTAGATGCGAAAACTGTAGATGTGGAAAGGTTGTTGGAAAGAGCTTTGGCTGCCTAAACATCTAGAGATTCAAAACAGATCAGTTTGAAACACGAAGGTCATCATTTTATGATGACCTTCATTTTAAGCGTTTTGATTAAGATTCAAGCTTGGAAAAGTAATCGCAATTACTTTTGTTTTTTTAGCTTTTTTTGGAGCTTTTTCAATTTACCTTCGTGTTTTGAAATTTTGTCCAAACGTGCTTTGATTTTTTTCTTTAAAGATTTAACTTGCTTTGACATCATGTTACTCCTTCGATTGAGGATCCGTTGGCTGATGTTTTTTGATAAAACTACGGATAAATTTTCTTAATTCACGTGCTGCACTGGTATCCAGATGCTCACAGAGCTGTAAAAACTCATCGCGCTCAGCACTGTTAATGCGAATTAAGAGCTGTCCATCTTTTTTATTCACCTTTGTTTTTTTGGGTAATTCAGCCATAACGTTTTTATCCCCAAAGGTGATGATCAAAAATGTATATACAATATATATATGTTTTTAAAATAAAGCAAATTTATCTTGTTGAAAATATTTAATAAATTGTTAAATTATGATTTTCAATACTTAAGACATTGAGTTGTTTATGAAAATAAGTTAGAAGTTTGCTGATTTCTAAAGCTATTATTGAAATATCAGTGATGGAAAATAACATTTTTATATCAAATGAGTACTTTATCCGCTTGTATTTTGCACAAAAAAGCGCATTATATGCTTCACATCATGCTGATGTTTTTAATATAAAAGGTAAAATCAAATGGCGAAGAAAAAAGCTACGCCAGAAGTTGTGATTCACAACTTTGTGGCAAAACACATGAACGATTTTAACAAAAGCCAGACTTTTGTAGATCGAAAGAAAAATGAAAAACGTGGTTATTCTAAACACAAAAAAGGTCGATATTCTGATGATTATCGACCTTTTTGCTTTTTAGCTTGTGCTTAATTTTTAACTATAACTGACCACACGCGTTGTACTTTTAATTAAATCATCTAGACCATGCGTCTTAAAATAATATTCAAGTAAGCTTTTGACCATTAACGGATTATTCATTTTTAAGGCTTGTTCAAGTAGCTCTTTAGCATCAGGCATTGGTACATGACAAATTGCCTTACGTACCCGTAGAATATTACTCGAACTCATTGATAAAGTATTAAAACCCATCGCCATGAGTAAAATCGCATTCAATGGATCGCCCGCCATTTCGCCACAAATACTGACAGGTTTATCATACTTGTGACATTCTTGAACTAAACGAGTCAGTGCACGTAATACAGCAGGATGTGCATGAGAATAGACATTCGCGACACGAGGATTATTACGATCGACTGCCAATAAGTACTGTGTTAAATCATTTGAACCCACAGAAAAGAAGTCAACCAAAGGCGCAAATTCGTCAATTTGTAAAAGTACACTCGGAACTTCTACCATAATACCAATTTTAGGTTTGGTAATTTTGACTTGTTCTTCTTCCTGAACTGCATGCCAATCACGGTCTAATAAATATAAAGCTTCTTCAACTTCACTGACACTTGTGACCATCGGCAGTAAAATATGTAAGTTATTTAAACCAATACTGGCTTTGAGCATGGCACGAATTTGTGAAGAAAAAATTTCAGGATGATCAAGGGTAAACCGAATACCACGCCAACCTAATGCTGAATTTTCTTCTTCAATCGAGAAATAAGGTAAGTCTTTATCAGCGCCAATGTCGAGGGTACGCATTACAACAGGTTTGTTGGCAAAGTGGCTGAGTTGTTGACGATAAATAGCACGTTGTTCTTCTTCACCTGGGAAGCGTTCACGCAACATAAATGGAATCTCAGAACGGTATAATCCAACGCCTTTAGCACCACGTTGTACACCTCGCACGACATCAATCATTAAACCTGTGTTGACATAGAGATTGACTGCAACACCATCGGGCGTGATTGCATCTTTGGTTTCATATTGTTTTAAATCTTTTGCAATTTGTTCTTCTTCTTTTTGAATTTCTTTATAACGTGCGCGTAAACGACGTGGTGGATTGATAAAAACACGTCCTTGATGCGCATCAACAATCATTTCTACATCATCGAGTGCATTTACTGGCAGCTCAGTCACACCAACCACAGTTGGAATGCCAAGTGCGCGTGCGACAATCACCATATGGGAGTTCATTGCACCTTCAGTGGTGACAATGGCAGCAATTTTATCAACTGGCAGTTCAACCAATGCCGCAGTAGAAATTTCATCCCCAATGAGAATGCTTTCATCTGTGAGTTCACGATGACTCGCATCAGCTTCTTGTAAATAAGCTAAAATACGGCGACCTAAATCTTTTAAATCTGAGACACGTTCACGTAAATAGTCATCTTCCATTTGTGCAAACAGCGCAATATGTTTGTCGATGACAATACGCACAGCACCTTGTGCCCAGTTACCATCACGAATTTCTGTTTTAATCTCAGACGGTAATGCATTTTCATCTAGCATACGTAAAAACACACTAAATAAAGCACGTTCTTCTGCCATTAAAGCATCTTGCATTTTGTCATCTAAGGACTGAATTTCATGACGTACAGATGCAATTGCATGATCTAAAAGTTGTAATTCTTCACTAATATCATCAGCTTCACGGTCAGGTACTGCTGCTAAATCTGCTGGAGGATATAAAATGACAGCACGACCAATAGCAATACCTCCTGACCCAGAAATACCTTGAAAAGTTTTATAGGTGGGTGCGCTATTGGGTTTACGAAAAACATCAATATTCCCTACAGCATGAGCATGGGCAATGACACCAGACAATTGGGCGCAGAGGGTAACAAGAAAAGATTCAGCAGCTTCACTAAAATCTTGTGGTTCTTTATTTTGAACAACCATCACACCCATTACCTTACGGCGGTACATCACAGGTACACCAAGGAAGGAATTATAGATTTCCTCACCTGTTTCAGGAAAATAGGCAAAACGTTCATGCTTAAATGCATTGTCTAAATTGACGATTTCCTCACGTTGCCCAACTAAGCCAACCAAACCTTCACTGGTATGTAAAGATACTGTTCCAACAGAGTTTGGATTTAGCCCTTTGGTTGCCATGAGCACAAAACGTTGATTACGCTCATCCAATAAATAAATGGAGCAGACATCCACGTGCATGGCTTCAGAAACTTGATTGACCATAATTTCTAAAGATTCATGCAAGCTGACAGAGGTATTAATCTCTTGGACAATACGTCTTAGCGTGTCTAGTTGCATGTTTGACATGAATATAAGCTCCTTAAATTAAGATGGTGCTTGAGTTGCAAGATGACCCATTATTTATAGCAGTACCTCTCTGAAAAATCATTTACATTTTTATGGCATTTTCAGGTGAATACTGTGGCATTTGCATACACAACTCCATCATTGCTTTACGATAAACATCACGTTTAAAATTCACCACTTGTCCAAGTGGATACCAATAGCTGACCCATTGCCATTGATCAAACTCTGGTGGATCAGATAGATTCAACTGAATATGTTTCGTTGATGCTACCAATTTTAATAAAAACCATTTTTGCTTTTGTCCAATACATACAGGATCGGAGTCCGATCTAATGTATCGAAGTGGCAAACGATAATGCAGCCAACCCTCGGTTTGCGCAATTATTTGGACATGCTCAGGTAAGAGACCCACTTCCTCATGAAGTTCTCTAAAAAGTGCTTGTTCAGGAGTTTCTCCAAACTGGATACCTCCTTGAGGAAATTGCCATGCATTGTGACCAATGCGCTTTGCCCATAAGACTTGTCCAATATCATTTGCCAAAATGATCCCGACGTTGGGTCGGAAACCTTCTGAATCGATCATTTGGCTACCTAAAAATTGTGAATTTCATTGACTTTGTATATGGGGATATTTAGTTTTTTATCCAACTCGACAAAGTCAAAGTAATAATGTTGTAAAATTGCTATGATCTTAACGAATTTCTATCGACAAGCGGAGATAGATTTACATTTTTTTTCTTAAATTTCAGTTTGCACGAGTATTTTCATGAAATTGGCGTTGTTTGACCTAGATCACACCTTATTAAATACCGACTCTGACCATTCTTGGGGTGAGTTTTTAGTCAATGAAGGCTTGGTTGACCCGATTCGACACCGAGCAATGAACGATAAATTTTATGAAGATTATAAAGCAGGGCAGCTCGACCCAATTGCTTATAATGAATTTGTTTTTGAGTTTTTAACACAACATAACCATGATTATTTGACCGAGTTGCACCAGTTATTTATGCAAAAAGTCATTCGCCCACAAATGCGCCCTCAAGGTTTTGAAGCAATTCAAAGACATAAAGAAGCAGGGCATGAGTTGGTTGGGATTACGGCAACTTCGGACTTTATTACTGCACCGATTTTTCGTGAGTTTGGAATCACGGAAATTATTGCCACTAATGCTGAAGTAAAAGATGGAAAATACACGGGAAAAGTCATCAATATTCCGTGTTATCAAAAGGGTAAATTGGCACGTTTAGATCAATGGTTAGAAGGACGCGATGTCACTGAATCTTGGGCATATTCAGACTCGATCAATGACCGTTTTTTATTAGAATATGCTGATCATGCTTTTGCCATCAATCCTGATGATCGCTTAGAAGTTTTAGCCAAAGAACAGGGTTGGGAAATTCAAGACTGGTCGATTTGATTGGTTTTAACTTAGATGAATGACAGCACTTCGGTGCTGTTTTTTATTAGTCATATTTTGCAAATAATCAACATTGTGAGTATATCGCGTCTATGTCTTAACTTTGTAAATATTTTCATATATTTAAGATTTGATACTTCACTTTAAAATTAAAAATGTTATGTTGAAATGAGAAGTTTTAAAACTATTTGGAGAAAATAAAATGAGCCAAACACGTCCAAGAATGACCAATTTATTTGAACAACTTGGCTTAGATTCAAGTGAAGCAGGAATTTCAAAATTTATTGAAACACATCAGTTAGATGCAGAAACAAGCATTGTACAAGCGAATATTTGGACAGAATCACAACGTCAATTTTTAGCTGAAAAACTCAGTTCAGACGGTGAATGGGCAACGATTGTTGATCAGTTAAATGAATCATTACATGAAGATTCAGTAAAACAAAACTAAATGATTCATTCATTTAAAAAAAAGCTCTCCTCAATAAAATGTAGGAGAGCTTTTTTATTTATTTCATCATATCAATGAGTTCTAAAACGGCACGAGATTGACTACGTGCAGGATGCCAAACCATCCCTAATTGGCGATACATATTGACAGGTATATCAAGCTGTTTAAGGTCAGGGTTTAATAAAGTTTTAGGGAGTACAGACCAACCTAAACCTATGGATACAAGCATACGAATGGCTTCCAGTGTGTTATTACTCATGGTAATTTTTGGTTTTAATCCTTGTTTTTCAAACTCAGCTAAAGTGATTTGACTGGTATATGTTTGGGAAGCAGGAATTAAACTTGAATATTCAATTAAGTCTTCAAGTGTTAGATTTTCTTTTTGTGCTAAAGGATGAAATGGTGCAACGACAAAAACCAAAGGGTCATTCCAAATTTTCACATATTTTAGGCGTTCATCACCTTGTGGCGGTAAAGTGAGAAAGGCAAGTTCTAAGTCACCTGCTAAGACTTGTTCATGTGCTTGTTCTGAGTCTACAAAATGCACATCTAAAGTCACATTTGGAAAATCTTGTACATATTTTTTGAGATGTATAGGCAAGTGATGCAAACCAATATGATGGCTCGTGCCAATTTTTAACTTCCCTTGTACTTGCCCTTGTTCGTGACTGAGCGTGTGATGAATATCACCTAGTTCATTTAACCAATTTTTAACTTTAGGAAGCAATGAGTTAGCGGCATGAGTTGCTTGTACGCCACGACCTGCGGACTCAAAAAGTTTGACACCAAAATAATCTTCTAAGCTATGTATTCGTTTGGTGACGGCAGGTTGGGTAATAAACAGTTGTTCTGCTGCCATCGAAATAGACCCAGTTTCCATTACTTTTACAAA
Organism: Acinetobacter sp. 226-1; assembly: GCF_030329325.1. Taxonomy (NCBI): domain Bacteria; kingdom Pseudomonadati; phylum Pseudomonadota; class Gammaproteobacteria; order Moraxellales; family Moraxellaceae; genus Acinetobacter; species Acinetobacter sp. 226-1. Next base: position 200,641 of record NZ_JACANU010000003.1, on the reverse strand, counting down.
AGCTTCAAAGGCAGCAAGATTCATGATAATTTCCATCCATAAAGAATTTTTATGCGTAATTCATTATTCAGAAATTTTAAGAATTAATCAAAGCAATTTTTACTTTTTTTAAAGGACGAATAAATTTACTGAGTTTTTTTATTCTTTAAGAAAAATTTGCATACAACTTTTCGCTGTACAAAAAATAGGATACTTATTTATATTGAATACGATAAAAACAATAAAAAGGTAGCTTGTATTTGTATAAACAACATCATCATTTTTTAAAGCATTTTAGAACATTTGACCGAAATGTCTTTAAGTTTTCTTGGGATAGATTTTTGATTTATAGCTTTATTTTACTGTTATTGGGCAGTATGTTTCTCTATTATTTTAATCTTTATTTTTTCCTGATTTTTAGCATTATTTTTGTATTTTTTTGGGCGCTTATACGCATACAACATCAGCAAAAATTAAAAAAATTAATGGCAATACAAATTCCTGATTATATTTGGCAGGCTTTTTATCGGCGTCATCCAAATGTGAGTTTGTCTTCAAAAGTGAAGATTGAAGAAGGGTTTAAAGATTATTTTGCCTTACATTTATGGCAGAAAAAGGCTTATGCCATGCCTTCACATGCTGTCGATGCGTTGTGGCATCTTTTGATTGAAGAGTTTCAAGGTTTTTATTTTTTGATATGTCAAAATACTTTGGGTTATGAACTTAAACATCAACCACATGCCCCTCAGCCAACACGAATGCAAAAAGCAGCGCAACAGCAACAACTCATGAATACATGGCAAGCGGCTTGTCAGATTCAGCATTTAAATCCGAAAAATACGTCAATTCTCCCACGTCTATTTCAAGTTGATACGCAGGTAAAATGGGAAAATGGTATTTATTTTAAATTACCTTTACTCATTGCTATGTATGTTCAACTCTTGACGGTCAGTTCACACATGCCTGTCCCTACCGATAGTTCATGTTCATCAGGTACGACAGCTTGTTCATCATCCTGTTCAGGGTCATCGAGTCGTACAACTCACTCTTGTTCAGATCATGAGGGGAGTTCAAATTTAGATAGTGGTTCGAGTTCTGATTCTTCGTGTAGTAGCTGTGGCGGAGGTGGTGATTAAGTTGCCACAACTTTTGGTTTTAATTTTTAAGCATCAACGGTCGTTTTTTGTGATGCTAAAGCAGCTTGGTCTTTTTTATTCCAGATTTTTTCATGAAAGAAGAATGCAAAAGCTTGTACAGTAGGTTCAAGCAAGCTCAACGTGATCGCCATCCATAAATTACCTGTCACCATATAGGCAACTAACATTGCAACGGTAATATGCATGATGTAATAGCTTAAGGTTTTTTTGAAAATACGCTGATTGGTTTGTACAAAATTTTGAATACGAGCCATGAGAATCACCACTAATGTTTTAACTTAAATAAATAATAATCATTATCATTTGAAATGTAAAAGAGAATTTTTAATTTGTGATGATTGGTTTTGTGAATATATCCGCTATAGTTTGAGAATAAGAAAGAAAGTGAATAGAAGTATGTTGAATGAGATCAATATCACAGCACAAAAAAATGATGTATATCAAATATCAGGAACAATTCAGCAGATTCAAATCACACATAAAGCATGCTTATCTTGGAATATTTATAAACATGCGTATAAACACGGAACCCCTGAATTTGACGTCAATTATTTTCACACAATGATTGATGGAATTGAACTAGATGGTTGTTTTACAAAATTAAGTTTTAAAGAAAATGAACCTGTAGAAGCGGTGATTTTTATGCCAGAAGATGTAAAAAAAGGACAACTTCTGGCTTTAAAAACTTCAAATCAGATTCTTTATATTGATCCTCGTTTACATACTTCTACACAACTCATCGATTTTAAAACTTTTTTAGAAAAGTCCCTGCTTGCTATTTTAATTTTTGCATTAGTTGTGACGAGCTTGCTTTATGGCTTACAAGGTCATGAATTTGATTATCGCCAAGTGATTCTTTTGACTTTAATAGGAAGTGTTACATTGTATTTCTTTCATCCTGCAAAATTGAAAAAAGATCGTTATTTTAAAATCCCTGAATCAACGCATGTTTTCTATGCCTATGTTTGATGGTTTGAGCAAGCGACAATTAGAAAAACCGAAATATTTTTATCGGATGCAAGAGTTTGTTATTGATTTAAAACTGCTAGATTGAATAGTGAGTGGATATTTTTAACAATATTCAATAGATTTAAATCATTCTTAAAAGTTTTTAAATTAATAAAAATGATAAATTAGATTTATGTGAAAACGTGGTTATAATCGAAGTTAATGAAAGAATTACCCAGTCCAGTGGAGCACCTCGACATGGCAGGCGAAAACCAAAAAGCAAAAACATTGTATGATAAATTGTGGGATGACCACTTAGTAAAACAACGAGATGATGGCTCTTCACTTCTTTATATTGACCGTCATTTATTGCATGAAGTAACGTCGCCTCAAGCGTTTGAAGGCTTGCAACTTGCAGGTCGTACACCTTGGCGTTTAAGTGCCAACGTTGCAACACCTGACCATAATGTTCCAACTTCAAGTAAAGAACGTTCTGAAGGTATTGCAGGGATCGAAGATGATACTTCACGTATCCAAGTACAAACTTTAGATGACAACTGTAAAACCTTTAATGTAGTTCAGTTTGACATCAATGATGTCCGTCAAGGCATTGCACACGTTGTAGGACCTGAGCAAGGTTTAACTTTACCAGGAATGACTGTGGTATGTGGTGACTCACATACTGCAACGCATGGTGCATTTGGTTGTTTGGCACATGGTATTGGAACTTCAGAAGTTGAACATGTATTGGCAACCCAGTGCTTAGTTCAAAAGAAAATGAAGAACATGCTTGTCCGTGTTGATGGCAAGTTAGGTCAAGGTGTAACACCAAAAGATGTGGTATTAGCAATCATTGGTAAAATCGGCACAGCGGGTGGTACAGGTCATGCGATTGAATTCGGTGGTCAAGTGTTCCGTGATATGTCAATCGAAGGTCGTATGACTGTATGTAATATGGCAATCGAAGGTGGTGCGCGTGTTGGTATGGTCGCTGTCGATGATAAAACCATTGAATATGTCAAAGATCGTCCATATGCACCAAAAGGCGAACAATGGGATGCTGCGGTCGCTTATTGGAATACTTTAGTTTCTGATGAAGATGCACATTTCGATACTGTTGTCGTTTTACAAGGCGAAGAGATTGAGCCACAAGTGTCTTGGGGAACTTCTCCTGAAATGGTGATTCCTGTTTCTCAAGCTGTGCCAACATTAGAACAAGCTAAAGATGATGTACAACGTAATGACTGGACACGTGCTTATAGCTATATGGGCTTAAATGCAGGTCAGGCTTTGGCAGATATCCAATTAGACCGTGTATTTATTGGTTCTTGCACCAACTCACGCATTGAAGATATTCGTGCTGCGGCTGAAGTTGCGAAAGGTAAGAAAGTCGCTTCAAGTATTAAACAAGCGATGGTTGTGCCGGGTTCGGGTTTAGTTAAAGCACAAGCTGAAGCTGAAGGTCTGGATAAAATCCTGATCGAAGCAGGATTCGAATGGCGTGAACCAGGTTGTTCAATGTGTTTGGCAATGAATGCTGACAAATTACAACCGGGTGAGCATTGTGCATCGACCTCAAACCGTAACTTTGAAGGTCGTCAGGGCAATGGTGGTCGTACCCATTTGGTGAGTCCAGCCATGGCGGCGGCAGCAGCAATCGCAGGTCATTTTGTGGATGTACGCAGTTTCTAAAATCCCCCTCTTGCGAAGCAAAGCTTTTCACCTTTTGTAAAAGGGAGAAGTTCTCCTCTTTATTAAAGAGGGGGTAGGGGAGATTTAAAGTGATGATATTTTTCAGGAATTAAAAATGAAAAAATATACCGTTGAACAAGGTATCGTTGCACCATTAGACCGTGCCAATGTTGATACAGATTTAATTATTCCAAAACAGTTTTTGAAGTCGATCAAACGTACAGGTTTTGGTGATAACTTATTTGATGAATTGCGTTATTTAGATGAAGGCTATTTGGGACAAGATATTTCCAAACGTCCTAAAAATCCTGATTTCGCTTTGAATCAGCCACGTTATCAAGGTGCTTCAATCTTGATTTCACGTGCCAATTTTGGTTGTGGTTCAAGTCGTGAGCATGCGCCGTGGGCGTTGGAAGAATATGGTTTCCGTACCGTAATTGCACCAAGCTATGCAGACATTTTCTTTAATAACAGTTTTAAAAATGGCATGTTACCTGTCATTTTGTCTGAGGAAATTGTCGATCAATTATTCAAAGAATGTTTTGCCAATGAAGGTTATCAGTTGACCATTGATTTGGAAGCGCAAGAAGTACGTACACCAAATGGTGAAGCATTTAAATTTGAAGTTGATCCATTCCGTAAACACTGTTTATTGAACGGCTTGGATGACATTGGTTTAACTTTACAGGCGCAAGATGACATTCGTGCGTATGAAGAAAAGACCAAACAAGCACGTCCTTGGGTTTTTGCTGAAATTCAAGCTTAGTTAGATAAGAGATAGCGTGAAAGTTCAACTCTTGTTAACATATGAAGCATAAAAAAATGAATGTTTTAGGTGACTAGGGTTGGACCAAAACAATGATTAAGGTCTTTGATTATCGCATCATGATAGGTGTGCTGAGTTTAGCACTCAGCGCTTGTCAGACAACTGATATTTTACGCGTTAAAACAGCGGAAAATAAGCCTCACAATCCGCTGAATAATGTCACGCTTTATTGTACAGGAGCGGAAAGTTGTGAGTTTGGTCGTCTCGGTAATATGGTATTAATTGATGCGGATACACATCGTATTAATCCTGTTGCGATTAAACAAGGTTATTTAAAATTGTCAAAAAAAGAGAGTGAAAAAACTTCACTTTATTTGACAGTACCTGCAAATCAATATGAATTGGTAATTCGTTTTTATCCTATATCTCAACAACATGCAGAAGTTTTCCATGTTATTCATCGTTTTAAAGCAAATCAGCATTACACCTTTAAAATGTATCGAAAACGATCAGAAAGCTCAGGGAGTTTGTTGAATGTTTCAGCTCCGTCACCTTTATGTGTGGACATGTTGCAAGGGCAAAAAGTGATTCGTCGTTTTTGTCGCCCCTATAATGCAGAAACTGGTTTAAGCGAATATATAGAGCAAAAAATTTAAACTTACTTGGCAGTATGGCTGCCAACAATATAAATGGAAACACAAATGTCTAAACAAATTTTGATCTTGGCTGGTGATGGGATTGGTCCTGAAATTGTTGCTGCTGCAGAAAAAGTCTTAAATCATGTCAATGAAAAATTTAATTTAGGTTTAACTTGGGAACATGGTTTTTTGGGTGGTTCAGCCATTGATGCACATGGCGAACCGTATCCTGCTGTTACTGCTGAGCAAGCAAAAAAAGCCGATGCAATTTTGTTAGGTGCAGTTGGTGGTCCAAAATGGGATACGATTGAGCGTTCAATTCGTCCTGAACGTGGCTTGTTAAAAATCCGCAGTGAATTGAATTTATTCGCAAATTTACGTCCTGCTATTCTTTATCCACAACTTGCTGATGCTTCAAGTCTAAAGCCTGAAATTGTTTCTGGTTTAGACATTCTCATTGTTCGTGAGTTAACAGGTGGTATTTACTTTGGTCAACCACGTGGTATTCGTGAGTTAGAAAATGGCGAAAAGCAAGGCTATAACACTGACGTTTATGCAGAATCTGAAATTAAACGTATTGCTAAAGTTGCTTTTGAAATGGCAAGTTTACGTGGTGGTAAAGTTTGTTCAGTCGATAAAGCCAATGTTTTAGAAGTCACTGAGCTTTGGAAACAAACTGTAACTGCTTTAAAAGAAGAGCAATATCCAGAAATTAATTTGTCACATATGTATGTCGACAATGCTGCAATGCAGTTGGTACGTGCACCAAAACAGTTTGATGTCATTGTAACGGGTAATTTGTTTGGTGATATTTTATCTGATGAAGCTGCAATGTTAACGGGTTCAATCGGTATGTTGCCATCAGCATCTTTGGATGAAAATGGTAAAGGGATGTATGAGCCATGTCATGGTTCGGCGCCAGATATCGCAGGTCAAAACGTGGCGAATCCACTTGCAACCATTTTGTCTGTTGCAATGATGCTGCGCTATACTTTCCGTGAAGAAACTGCTGCTAAAGCCATTGAAGATGCAGTAGGTAATGTATTAGATCAAGGTTTACGTACAGGGGATATCATGTCAGAAGGCATGAATAAAGTCGGTACAATTGAAATGGGTGATGCAGTTGTTGCGGCACTCGCTTAATATTTTATTTTAGATGTCATGTAAACGCAGCTTAGGCTGCGTTTTTTATGCCCATTTAAGGAAAAAAGGCAAATTAACAAGCACGACCTTTAAGTTGAATTGCGGTGACATGTTGTTGTTTTAATTTGAAAATGATATGACAGGACATCTGGTTGGCGTAGGTTTCACTTGAACCTCCCATTTGCATTGGAATAAAGCGTCCTCGTGCATCCGCAATAGGAAGTTGAGATGACATAGCCGTATAAACACGACGTTCAAAAGTATATACAAGCTGTTGTTCATTGATTTTAGGTGGTGATTTTAGTTGAATACCAATATCTTTTAAATTGATTTGCTGCTGTACTTCTTCAGCACTCAGCCCTTGATAAGTATTTAACTTTTGCATTAACGTTTGGTTACGCTTTTGATGGACTGTTGAGCAAGCACAGAGTAATCCTGTGCTAACAAATAAGCATAATAAGGTATTGTGAATTCTCATTTTTTATTTAAGTTGTCTAAAATGTTATCGAGATGTAAGTATAATTTTATTCAGTTAAATAAAGTCATTGTATTTCGCAATAAAAATACAAGTTTTAAAGGGAATAAGAGAGTTAACATGCTCGTCCTGAATAATTTACAGCTTTTGCAATATTCTGTTCTAACTCAAAAATGATTTTACATTGAAAATTAATATCATAACTACTTGCACCAGATTGCACTTTGCCTAGACCTACATCACCCTGTGGCATTGGAATATTTAAAGGGCGGTAAATAGTATAAATTATTTGTGATTCAGTTATTTGGGGTGATTTGCTCTGATAGCCTAATTTTTTAAAATTTAAGTTATCTTGGATACTTTGACTAGGTTGACCAAGAAAGTTATGTAAATACGCATTGAGGTCATAAGGGCGATTAAGCTCAGTTTGACAGGCTGTTAAGCTCAATCCTAGAGAGCAAAGCCCGACACAAAACATGATTTTTTTCATGAATATTCTCCCTCATGGTCAACACACGATTGATATTGACATTCCTTGTGAGTGTAGTAAAAATTTTCATGATGTAGTGTTGTTTGATTGATAAATTAGATAATTGGTTAGACAACATGAAAAACAAAAATCAAACATGATAAGGATTAGACAATGAAAAAGATTTGGCTAGGTTTGGGTATGATGTGCCTGTCAAGTTTTGCATTTGCAGATAATTGTGACAATGCACGTAATGCTTATGACGATATTTATTGTAGTAATAAAATTTATGCTAGCGCAGATGCTGAGTTAAATAAAAATTATCAATTGCTCAGAAGTAAACTCACAACGAATCAAAAAACAATTTTGAAACGTTCTCAAGTTTCTTGGATTAAAGAGCGTGATGCACAATGTTCAGATGAAGCAGAGCGTACAGTTTTTGTGAACTGTAATTTAGAGAAAACACAGGAACGCAATGCTTGGTTAAGAGAGCGAATCCGTGAGTGTGATACAGTGGGTTGTAAAAATAGTACGCTGAATTAAAACATTAAAAAAGCCACAATGGTGGCTTTTTGCTTGCTAAAACTTAGCGTGCACGATATGTAATACGACCTTTAGTTAAGTCATATGGAGTCATTTCCACTTTTACACTGTCGCCAGTTAAAATACGAATATAGTGTTTACGCATTTTACCAGAAATGTGTGCAATCACTTCGTGACCGTTTTCTAAACGTACACGGAACATAGTATTAGGAAGCGTTTCGGTGACAACGCCTTCGAACTCGATAAGTTCCTCTTTATTGGCCATAGCCTACCTGATGATCAAATTGGAAAGGCGCAAATTATAGGCAGAATTTTAGAAAAAAACAAGATGTAGGCAGGAGATAGCATTGCAAATGTAGTCAAAATAGGCGAACAAAGAAATAAATTTTTTCAACAAAAAGTTGCTTATACATGTTGTCAGTTTGGTCAATCGACTGTAATCTAAAAACGATGTTTTTAAGTATAAATGAATAAGATACAAGGAAGGGCACTGCGTGAGTCAGCTAACTGATGCTTCGGTTGTTTTGCGATTAGGCTATCAAGCGATTCGTCGTGCGGGATTGCCAACTGAAGAACTATTATCAAAAGCAGGTGTGGCATTAAATCAAATCGATCAAAATGCACGTACACCTTTAAGTGCGCAATATGCTTTTTGGATTGCAGCAGAGGAAGTCAGTCGTGATCCCGATATTGGTCTACACTTAGGTGAGCACTTACCACTTTATCGTGGGCAAGTCATTGAACATCTCTTTATTTCTAGTGAAAACTTTGGTGAAGGGTTAAAACGAGCGTTGGCTTATCAGCGTTTAATTAGTGATGCATTTCATGCCAAACTCATCATTGATGATGAGGGGCGTTGTTATCTCACTAATGGTGAACAGCCATGGGGTGAAAATATTGTCAATCGTCATTTTTCTGAATGTGCGATTTCAGGCATTTTACGCTTTTTTAAATTTATTACAGAAGGGCGCTTTGAGCCGATCTATATTGATTTTAACTTTGCTCAAGGTGCGCCAGATGATGAATACTTTCGGGTATATGGCTGTCCAGTGAGTTTAGGGCAAAAAGAAACGCGTTTGTATTTCGATCCGTCCATTTTGGAGTATCCATTGTGGCAAGCTGAACCTGAACTGTTGCAGTTACATGAACAGCTAGCCATTGAAAAACTCCAAGAGTTAGCACGTTATGATTTGGTTGGTGAAGTACGCCGTGCGATAGGTTCAACTTTAGAAAGTGGTGAAACAACACTAGAAACGGTTGCCGCACAGTTAAATATTACACCGCGTCGTTTGCGTACACAGCTTTCTGAAGCAAATACCAGTTTTCAGCAAATCTTGTCGGATTATCGTTGTCGTTTGGCGAAGAAACTTTTGGCAAATACCACTGAAAGCGTTGAGAGAATTGTTTATTTAACAGGTTTTTCTGAACCGAGTACGTTCTATCGTGCATTTAAACGTTGGACCAATGAAACACCAGTAGAATATAGAAAGCGTAAGCAGCGTTAATATCTTCTAAATTTCAGTGAGCAAAAGCTTCGAGTTGTAAAATTCGAGGCTTTTTAATTGTATCTATATCATTATAAATTGATTATTTTTTGAGAATAAGAAATGCATGAACAATTACAACGCATTCAACAAAAGTTAGCACAGTTGAAAATCCAAGATTCTCATTTAGATTTATTCGGTGCTAAAAGGCACCAATATCAGTTAAATCCACCTGTATCACTTGAGCTTATTCAACAGTTTGAGCAGCGATATGGTATCCATTTACCAGATGAATATGTCCAGTTTTTAATGCATATTGGTAATGGTGGTGCAGGTCCTTTTTTAGGGCTTGAGCCATTTGAGCATGTTCTTTTTGTCGATTTAGATCGACCAAACTCAGCGCAGTTACTGCATCCCGATTTGCCTTTTCCACATCAAAAAGCGTGGAATGAAGCGTTTAATGCCAATTGTGATGAAGATGATGAACAAGAATTTGAACGACAGTATTTTGAATTTCATCAACATCAAATGGATGGTGTAATTGCAATTTGTAATTATGGCTGCGGTGTAAGTTTAAATCTTGTGGTGAATGGGGCAGAGTATGGTCATATATGGACAGATGATCGTGCCAATGATGGTGGTATTTATCCTTCGCAAGAGCTGGGTAATCGTGAGCGCATCACTTTTTTAAACTGGTATGAGCGTTGGTTAGATCAGTCTTTACATGAGGCGGCGGTGAAGTAAATCGAAAATATTGTTGTAAAATGATGTTGATTTAATCCTCCTTTAAAAGATAAAAACAGACTTTCTAAGTAAGGAGGATTAAAAACGGTTCGTGATATTACTCAGGCATATTCAGCCAATGTGGTCCTAAAGGCATTTGAGGGAGTTCAAACTGTTCAGGGTAATCGGCATGAATAAAGTATAAGCCATCAGGTGGTGCTGTAATTCCTGCGGCTTTACGATCTTCGGCAGCAAATATTTCATCGATATGGTCGATTTCATACATGCCTTTACCGACTTCTAATAAGCAACCCATAATATTACGAACCATGTGATGTAAGAAACCATCTGCCTTGATATCGAGAACAAGATAGTTGCCGTGACGAATCAAACGGCAGTGTCTGACATGGCGTATGGGTTGATTAGACTGGCATGCTGCTGCACGGAAGCTTTCAAAGTTATGTGTACCTTCGAACTTTTTCGCAGCCTCAATCATTTTATCGACATCCAGTGGATAAAAAGCGTGAGTGACTTGTTTATGCAAGAGTGCAGGTCGGTTCGCTGATTGATACACCACATAGCGATAACGACGTGCTTGCGCTTTAAAACGCGCATGAAAGTCATGATCCATCTCTTTGATCCATTGGATCGAAATATCTTTAGGTAATTGGCTATTTGCCCCCATCAACCAACCACGCATCGGGCGAATTGCGTTGGTATCAAAATGCGCCACCATATTGGTCGCATGCACGCCTGCATCAGTACGACCTGCGCCATGCAAAATGATCTTTTCATCTGCAATGGTGCTCAGCACTTTTTCCATTGTTTCCTGAATACTGCGTACGCCAGGCTGTTGAGTTTGCCAACCTTTATATCGAATGCCACAAAACTCAATACCAATTGCAAAGCGTTGCATAAATACCCCTATTCAGGTGAATGATTAAAATGATCATACCAATGTGTATGCCACTGGTCTGGAGTTGGGTATTGTAAATAAATTTTTAGAATTTTGGCATAAAGATCGGCTTGGCTGAGTGCATCACTGATTAAAACTTTAGATTCTTTGATCCATTGGCTGATGGCATAGCGTTGATCCATTCCGCCCAGTGGGACTTGGGTCGAAAGCACAATTTGACAGCCTTGTTGTTGTAATGCTTTGAAGCTTTCAATGATTGAGGCATTTACAGCAAGATTGCCTACACCATACGCTTGTAAAATTAAAAAATGCGGTGCATTTGAAATCAGCGATTGCAGATTTTGATTGAATTGAGCAAGTTCCATGGGAACCATCATCCAATTCACAATATTTAAATGCTGTGCTTTTTCAATATGTTTGAGTTGGACATTGATCACAGAATGCAACATTTGAATATCTTGATCGGCTTTAGAGCCACGAAATGCATCAAGTGCAGTACTGTGGGCTTTGAGTGCTGTTCTGGCATGTACGACTTGATGGTAAAAAGCCAAATAGACACCGACAGGTAGTTTGCTGACAGCTTCAAGTGCTGTATTTAAGTTGTCGACAGCATCAGTAAATTCACGTGTATCGTCACCTTGAATATTCAGAAGCGGATACTGACTACCCGTCATAACCACATGACAAGATTCTCCTAAAAAATGTGACAAGGTTGCAGCAGCATAACTGAGGGTATCTGTACCATGAATAACAACGAAATGTTGGAAATTTTGCAGTTGTAGCGTTTGAATCTGTTGGATCAGCTTCAACCAGTCAACAGCAGTACAGGCACTGCTGTCTTTAATATTGGGTGCTTTAAAACATTCAATTTTAAATTGTGGTGGCAAAATATGTTGTAGTTTGGGGATAAACTCCACCTCTGGCATAGGTGCTAAAGGTTCACCAACGCATCCAAAGGTTCCGCCCATATAAATCAAAGCAATTTTTGTGTTCATGATTCTCTAGTTCACAATAAAAAAGCAGCCATAAATGACTGCTTTATCTTAAAACGAATAATTTTAAGATGCTATGCGGTTAAGTAAACTTTGTGATTGTTCACGTTGTGTAGGTGAAAACTGGTCAGCATTTTGGCTAAGAATCTCACGTGCTGAAGCATATGCACCCAGATCGATATATTGTTCTGCAAGATCTAAATTTAAAGCAAGTTCATTGACTTCTAATAACTCAGGAAATGCTTGTGTTAAAGGATCATCTGTACTGAAAGAAAGTGTATCAGTTGTATGTAAGGTTTCGATGGTTTGCGGTGCCAATTCTACAGGACTTGGTTCTGCTGCATCAAAACTAAAACTAGGTTTATCTTCAAGATTAGTGTGATCTAATTTAAACTCAAGCGTTGGCGAGCTTGCTTCAACACTTGGTGCTTCTTGAGTGGGTGCATCAAAATCCATTTTGAATTCAGTCAGCATTTCTGTTGGTGAACGGTCTGGAGTTTGAGGACTAGCTTCTGCTACAGGTGTAGGTGTTGTTTGTGGGCTAAGATCAAAACTAAACTCAAGTGGAGTGCTATCTGTTGTTACCGTATTTTCAGTAACAGGTTCAGGTGTGCTTGGTGTAGTGGTATCTAATCCAAATGAAAAATCTAATGCTTCATGAGCAGTTGATTGTTCTGCACTGTCCTTTTTTTCTACTGGTGCAAGTGTAAAGTCTAAATCAGCAACTTCTGTAGATACTTCAGTCGGTTGTGCTACTTCGATAGTAGGTGCTGAACTTGGAGTGAAATCTAAAGTAGTAGGCGCTGCCTCTGTTTTTGTACTTGGACTATATTCATTTTGTAATAAATCAAAACTGTTATTTGTCTGAGTTTTAACATCAACCAGTGAATCAAAAGCATCAGAAGAAACGGGACTTTTTTCAATTGGTGCAGCAGTCACAGGAATAACAGGTGTTGTAGAGGGTTCAAACTCAATCGCATCAATCTTTTGTGTTGAAACAAGCGCTCTTTTTTCTTCAGCTTGTTTTAAAATATCCTCTAAACCTAAACTACCAATAAATTGAATGAGTTGGTTAACTGCAAAATCATCTTTTTGCGCTAAATGAATATCTAATAAATAAAGATATAGCGAATGTTGACGGTTGTCTTGATTTAGGGCGAGGTTGATTTGTGCTTCAGCGGCTGAGTAGTTTTTTTCTTTGATCAGATTTTCAATTTTTTGTTTTAAGTCTGAACTAATTTCTACAAACTTTTCTTGAGCCACAACAGGTGTTTCTACAACTTCTGTAGATTGTCTTTGACTTGAGCGTGCAGTTTTAGCAACATTTTTTTTTGCAGTTTTTTTATTGGTGGCTTTATTTGTTTTTCCAGTGCCTGCATCGTTATTGCTGCTTTCACGTTTTTTTAAAACAATTGCGACGACCAATAGTAAAACAAAAGGAATGATATACAACAACATGTTCCGTTACCCCTTCATTGTATCCAATGAACCTTAATTTAAGAAAATACGTGAATTACTTCGGTTTTTTTGCGTCAGCCTGCTGCAATTGTTGCTGAATCTGTGCAAGTCGAGCATTGAGTAGCTGAATCCGATTGTTTTTTTGATTTAGCGCTAAACTCAGTTGCGTCACGTTATTTTGTAATTTAACTGTTTTTTCACGTGCTGTCATAACTTTTGTGGATAATTCCGCAGAAGTTGGATTTTGTTGACTATTTTTTTGTTCAGTTGCTAGATTTGTCGTTTTTTTCTGATCTGCAACAATACTCATTTCAGCTTGATTTAAACGATATTTTGTTTTTGCTGAAGGTTTCTGCTCAGTTGTAGGTTGAGCAGGTTTAAATTTTTGTTGAGGATTTGCTGGTAGAGCTTGTGACAGGTTTAAAGCAATGCCTTGACGTATCCGATTTGGATCACCTTGAATAAATGCATTTTGATTATCTGCTTGTAACTCACGCATAACATCTGCAACATTTCGTCCTGTTTTGGCTGCAATTTTATTTGCAATAGACCATAACGACTCATTGGCTTGTACGGTATATGAACCTTTATTGGTTCTCGTCTGTTGAGCAGGTTTTTGTTGAGTATTTACATTTGTTTGAGTTGGCTTTTGCGTGTTTTGCGGTGGCTTTTGCACAGCCGATGCCGTTTGTTCTTTGACTTGGGCATTTGGATGATACTTTAAGAAAGCCGCTTTAGTTGCTTCGGCATTTTCTTTTAATATCGTATTTGTTGTTGCATTTGTTTGTGTATTTAACGTGATCTGGTTGTTTTTAAGCTCAGGCAAACTTGTTGCAGAAATTGCTAAATTATTACCATCAGAACTCTTTGCTGTCACAGAATTGCTTGATGTTGTCTCAGTTGCAACCACTTGCTGTGAAGCACTTTCTGGCAGACTCAAAGCAATCTCTTTTTCGCTCACGATCATTTGAGGCGTTAATGCTTTTTCATTTGCTGTAATATTTTGCGAAGCCGCAGGCGTTTTAGTGCGTGTTAAACTTGCTTTGACTTGTTGAATATGAGTGGCACTGCCTTCTTTGACTCTAATCAGAATATTGAGTTCAGGCTCAATAAAAGGACGTGATGATGTAATCACAATCACACCATTTCCGTCACCTGAACGGCGTGTAAAGAAGTTCAAATGTCCAGAGGGTTGATGTGATAAACGTAAGTCCACCATGTCTTCTGCCGAGGCCAGATCTACATCAATTTTTTCGTTTGGATTTGAATTGCTAAATTTCATCTCTGCATAAAGCAAATCTCCTGAACCAGATTGAATTTGAATCGGATCAATTTGAATTGCAGATACAGATTGTGATGCAATAATAGCTAATATGGCAATTTTTAGTTTGTTATATACGGTCATCGCTTTCATTGCTCTAATGAAATTATCGTCATTTAACCAAGCATGGATTTGCTTAGTTATCGCCCCAAATAAATTTTTAACCGTATAGTTACATAAAAAAACCGAACTTTACAGTTCGGCTTTACATTATTTAAATAAATTTTTAAATTTACGCATTTTTATAGTCAATTAAAATACGTAACATACGGCGTAAAGGCTCAGCAGCGCCCCAAAGTAATTGGTCACCTACAGTGAAAGCACCAAGATATTCTTTACCCATATTGAGTTTACGTAGACGACCTACAGGCACAGTTAAAGTTCCAGTTACAGCTACAGGTGTAAGATCAGTCATTGATGCTTCACGAGTATTTGGAACAACTTTTGCCCATTGGTTTGCATTACGTAAGATATCTTCAATTTCATCTAAAGGAATATCTTTTTTCAATTTCAAAGTCAATGCTTGAGAATGGCAACGCATTGCACCAATACGCACACAATGACCATCAATTGGAACAATTTGCGCATTGCCCAAAATCTTGTTGGTTTCGACTTGACCTTTCCATTCTTCTTTTGACTGACCGCTTTCAAGCTGTTTGTCAATGTAAGGAATGAGTGAACCTGCTAAAGGCACACCAAAGTTTGCGGATGGAAAACCTTCGCCACGTTGTAATTGTGCAATTTTAGAGTCGATGTCTAAAATTGGTGAGCGTGGGTCATCAAGTAAATCTTTGGTATTGTTATATAAGTAGCCCATGCCTGTGATCAGTTCACGCATATTTTGCGCGCCTGCACCTGAAGCTGCTTGATAAGTCATAGAGGTTGCCCATTCCACAAGATTGTTCTGGAATAAACCGCCTAAGCCCATTAACATGAGTGAAACTGTACAGTTTCCACCAACGAATGTTTTAGTTCCATTGACTAAACCATCTTTGATGACATTCATGTTCACTGGATCAAGTACGATGATCGCTTCATCATCCATACGCAAGGTTGATGCAGCATCAATCCAGTAGCCATTCCAACCGTCAGCTTTAAGTTTTGGAAAAACTTCAGTGGTATAGTCGCCACCTTGACAGGTAATAATGACATCCATTTGCTTCAGACTGTTAATGTCTGATGCATCCATAAGTGCTGGGGCAGTCTTACCACCAAAAGCAGGGGCTTCACCACCTGCATTACTGGTAGAAAAATAGAATGGCTCAAAATGAGCAAAATCATTCTCTTCAACCATACGTTGCATAAGGACGGAACCAACCATCCCGCGCCAACCGACCAGACCTACTTTCATGTCACTTCGCCTCGGTGCGTTAAAAAATTAATAGGGGGATTCGAGTGTATCAAAAGGATATGTAACTGCAATAGCTACATAATCAAAACATCAACAATATTGTGCAATATATCTTGTTTATGTTACATGCAAAACTGATATAAATTTATGAATCAATAAAAAATTAAGAATATAAGAGTGTAAATTATGTTTTGGATCGAAATTCTTGCAGGTGTGGTGATTTGGCTGAGTTTTTGGTCACTGATTCCACGAGATGAATGGTGGTTTCGTGGTGCAGATTTTCCACGCTTACAAATCTTAGCGTTGGGCGTCATCGCATTTTTTTTATTGATTTTTTGGCAAGGTGAATGGGATTTAAAACGAGAAATTATTTTTATTTTATTGATTGTTGCATTGGCATATCAGTTAAAAATGGTGCTGCCTTATACTTTTCTTTGGAAAAAACAAGTTGCGCAAGTACGTCCAGAACAGCTTGATGCTAAACGGCAAATCTCGGTGATTGTGTCTAATGTGTTGACTCCTAACGATCAATATCATTTGTTAATTGAACAAATTAAAAAGCATCAACCTGACATCGTATTAACGTTAGAAACAGATCAAACTTGGCAAAATGAATTGTCGAGCATCGAGAAGGATTATCCTTATCGTGTTCCCGTACCTTTAGATAATTTGTATGGCATGCATTTGTATAGCAAGCTGAAATTGCTTGATACTGAAGTCAAATTTATTTTAAGTGATGAAATTCCATCTATTCATACAACAGTAATTTTAGACTCAGGACAACCTGTGCAGCTTTATTGTTTACATCCCAAACCACCGAGTCCAACTGAAGCAAAAGACTCTACCTTACGTGATGCAGAGTTACTGATTGTCGGGGATCAAATTAAAGATTTGGATGAAAGCTGTATCGTGATGGGTGATTTAAATGATGTCGCTTGGTCTCGAACAACGCGTTTATTTCAGCGAATAAGTGGTTTGCTTGACCCACGTGTTGGGCGCAAATATGTCAATACTTTTCATGCAGATTATAAGCTTTTAAGATGGTCACTTGACCATTTATTTCATAGTACAGACTTTGCTTTGGTACATATGGAACGTTTGCCACATGTGGGTTCAGACCATTTTCCTATTTATGTTGTCTTGCAAACAGGACGTGAATTTGAAGCGATTCAAGAAGAGCTAGAACAAACCGATGCTGATGAGCAAGAAGCACAAGAAGCGATTCAAGAAGGAATTGAAAAAGCAGAGCGTGAAGAAAAAATAGTGACTGATGAAATTGCCCAAGATTATAAAGATAATGGAAAAATACCTTAAATATAAAATTAATATTTGTAGGAAAATGCTTACGTCAATTTAGGTACATAGCGGATAGGCAATTTTATGAATAGGCTTTAATATGATCACATCAGCACATGGAATAGGGAAAGGAAGAGTCCCAATTAAGGAAGACGAAGCTGATGGAAAATCATCATGGATATGATGTTGGAATGGACAACCAAACACAATAAAAATAAAAGCAACTTGAAAGCACAACCTCATATACCCGAGTTTTGCAGGATGCAGAACTCGGGTTATGCTTATTTAGGGTGAGCAAAAATATTTCACTCAAAGCTAAAGTTATTTAAAAGCGATTTAAATGAACATCAGACAAATGATGACAAGATAAAAAAGCCAATGTTATGATTTCTGATCACAAACAAAATTAGAAAATTGGTTATGCACAAAAAAAATTCACCTGAATTGCCACAATTTTTATGGGCAGATTCCAGTATCGACCTGACCTCACATCAATATAAAAATAAACTCTTGAATCAGGAGCAAGGTTTTGAGTTGGGTAAAGCTCAACGAAAAATTATTTCACGTTCAGAACTGAGTCAGCTCTCAGAGCGCCCAAAGGGAGTCGATGCACTAACGATTTATCATTGGAGTAATCAAGGGCGTGTAGATATTTTAAAACCTGTACGTGCAAAACGAATGAGTGTTTCGCCATTTGCTTATTTTCGTGGTATGCCATCTTTGATGTTGTATGATTTAGTATGGGAAAAAAGTCATTCAGGTTTGATGCAGCAAATTTGTGGTGATTGTCATTTGTTAAATTTTGGTGGTTTTGCTAGCCCTGAGCGTAATTTATTATTTGGCATTAATGATTTTGATGAAACTTTAGTTGCTCCTTTTGAATGGGACTTAAAACGTCTAGCAACGAGTTTTATCATTGCAGCAAGTGAAATTAAGCTCGGTGAAAAAGTGGGTTTAAAAGCCATTGAAGTCATGCTTAATGCTTATCGGCAGCATCTACAACATTTTAGAACATTATCACCCTTACAAACTTGGTATGAAAAAGTAGATGCAGCGGTACTGTTACAACATACCGAAGATCAAAAAATTCGTAAAAAGCGTGAAAAACAGTTAGCGACAGCGCATCGTCGTACTTCTGCGTCCGTATTGCCGAAACTTACGGATTATGATGCAGAAACAGGACATCGTTGTTTTATTGATGAACCACCCTTGCTGCGCCATCCTGTAAAAGGTGAAGTTTTTGCGAAAAATTCCAAAGCATTTTTTAAGCGTTATCGTGATTCTTTAAAGTCTGATCGTCAGGTGTTATTTGACCGTTATCGTTGTACCGATATCGCGTTAAAAGTTGTTGGTGTGGGGAGTGTGGGTACACGTGCAGCGATTGCTTTGTTTGAAGATGCAGATCGTGAACCTTTAATTTTACAAATGAAAGAAGCAAATCCTTCCATTTTAAGTCCATTATTTCTTGAAAAAGCCAAACATGAAGGCGAACGTGTCATTTCAGGGCAACAGTTAATGCAAGCAGCAAATGATATTTTCTTGGGTTTTGCATCGTATAGTCAGGAGCATCAACAGTTTTATGTTCGTCAGTTACGTGACATGAAAGTTTCTATAGATTTAGAAGATATGGACGATGTGTATCTTTATGAATATGCGGATAGTTGTGGTTTAGCCTTGGCACATGCGCATGCGAAAGCAGGTAATGCCGATGTCTTGATGGGCTATTTGGGCGAAGGTAAGCAAATTGTCAAAGTTATTCAAGAATATGCAGTTCAATATGCCGAACGAAATGCAGCGGATTATGCACAATTTTTACAAGAAATTGAAAATGGGAAAATAGACGTTGCAGGGGATGAGGTTCTTTAAAATGATCTAAGTCTTACAGCAGATAAAAATGCCTTTACTTAATCAAAGGCATTTTTATTATGTATGAACAAAAGCAGGCAATGCTTCGCCAAGTTTATTTATCGCTGTAATACTTGTTTATAAAGCTCAATCGTTTGATCACACATATCTTTTAAACTGAACTGTGTGACAGGCGCAACCTGTTGTGGCTGATCAATATGTAATTTTACAGCATTCAAAAGTGCAACCTTGTCATCTACCGCAATTTTACCTTGTGGATAGACATTTGCCAAAATTTCAGCGACACCACCTCTGTCCCAGCCAACGACAGGCGTACCGACAGAAAGTGCTTCTAGTGCAGTGCGACCAAAAGTTTCTGCTTGATTAGACAAAGACAGCACCAATTCAGAAAATGCTAGCCATTCACGAATGTCAGAACGATGACCCATAAAGGTGATGTGATCAGTTAAATTTTTGCTTTTAATGGTGTTTTCTAGCTCATCTAAATAAGCGGCTTTTTTCGGGTCTGCGCCGCCGACTACAATAGCATGCAGTTGTGGGTATTGATCACGCAATTTTTCCATCAGTTCTATCAGGGTTTCATGACCTTTAAGGCGAGTAATACGCCCAGGCAAGCAAATTAAAAACTTATTTTCTAATTGTGGAAAATCTTGAAAAGTTTTATTGATCCATTGTGCAGGGGGTTGATAACCATGTGGAAATGCTTTGGGATCAATCCCACGATAAATACGGACAATATCTTCAGGTGGGCAGTTTTTATAATGATCTGTAATGTATTTGACCACGCTGTCAGAGACAGCAATGACTTTTTCAGCCTGTGTCATGATGGCGCTATAACGATTAATGGAATAAAAGCCATGTACAGTGCTGATCAGATGCGGACGTTTTTCTACAGCAATGCCTTTGAGGGCAAAATGCGTCAGCCACGCAGGCACTCGTGAACGCACATGCACAATATCAGGTTGATGTTGCTCAATCAGTTTACGTAGTGGTCGGATTTGCCACAGACTGGACAAGGCTTTTTTATGAATAGGCAGGGTTAAATGGGTTGTTCCTTCTGCTTCTAGCTCAGGCACTAAACGTCCGCCATTGGATACAACCAATGATTGATGTCCATCAGCAACCAATGCTCTGGCAATTTCTAATGTACCACGTTCCACACCACCACTATTTAATTCGGGAAGCAATTGCATTACTTTCATACGTTTTTCCTTGTCATTGTGAGGTTGGTGCAGCGTTTAGAACGGTGTAATCGCACTTTTTGCAACAGATTAATAAATCTTTTCATAGCCGTCAGGACGGGTTTTGAAGCGACGGTGGAACCACATATATTGGGTTGGGGCTATTCTTAACTGATTTTCAATGATTTTGTTGACACGAATCGCATCATCTAGTTCATCATCACTTGGCAGATGATCTAGTGCAGGTTCAATCAACACTCGGTATTGTGGATTTTTAATATCACCATGACGATAAAAATACAGGGGAATAGCGACCGCTTTAGATATTTTCAATAAACGACGATGTGCCGTCACTGTCGCCGCAGGTGTGCCGAAAAAGGGTGCCATAACCCCTTGTTTTAAACCAAAATCTTGATCTGGACTATACCAGATGGCATCACCTTCCTTTAAATGACGAATTAAGCCACGCATATCATCATGATCAATCTGTGCTTTATAAATCGTGCCACGGCAACGATAAATCAGCATATCAAGTAAAGGATTGTTTTGTGGGCGATAGACTACATCTGGCTCAAAATATTGCGCACATAAATAACCGCCAGCATCGAGTAAAGTACTGTGTGTTCCTAATAACAAAATGCCTTTACCGTCAGCTTGCGCATTTTGAATATGTTCCAGTCCCTCAACAGTTACTCGCCCTTTGAACCACTGCGGTGAATACCAAGCATTTAAGGTTTCAAAAACACCGATCATCATATCCACAAAAACTTGACGTGCATTGTCTTGTACTTGTTCAGGTGTCCATTCAGGAAAACATACTTCCAGATTACGTACTGTCGTTTTTCGACGTGATTTCAGTCGCTTAAATGCAACATTTCCTAGAAAAGTCGCCAGACGATGTTGTAATGCCCAAGGTAAAATTGCAAGTAACATCAAAAATACAATGGCAAGCCATATTCCCCAGTATTTGGGATGCAGGAATGCCCAATAAAACTTTCCAGATTGGTATTGATGCTTTTGACTCATAGGAATGTGAGAGAGTAGGCAGATTGAGACAAATTAAAGTGTAACATGAACTCAATTTAAAGACTTAAAGCATTGTTTTATAATCTTGCAAAGCGTAATACACAGACAGGGATGAAATAAAATGAAAGTGGTTCGGTTGATTCAGGGAGATATTACCATTCAAAAAGTAGATGCAATTATTAATGCTGCAAATACGTCTTTACTGGGTGGCGGTGGAGTGGATGGTGCAATTCACCGTAAGGGAGGTAAGGAAATTTTAGCACAGTGCGAGCAAATTCGAGCTAAACAGGGGAGTTGTGCCGTGGGGGAGGCAGTGATGACCACAGGTGGTTTATTATCAAGTCGCTTTGTCATTCATACAGTGGGACCGACATGGCAAAATGGTCAATATCGAGAAGCTGAACTATTGCAAAATGCGTATTTAAATAGCTTAAAATTGGCAGAACAGCAGCAACTACAGACTTTGGCATTTCCAAATATTTCTACAGGGATTTATCGTTTTCCTAAATATAATGCGGCTGATATTGCTATTTCAAACAGTGTTGAATTTTTACAAAATTCCGAATTTGTGAAAGAAATTAATTTTGTGTGTTTTGATATTGAAAATTTTAAAATTTATCGTCAGCGATTGGCACAATTTGAAATGACGGATGTGCAGATTTTAGGTATATAATTTCTAAAATTTTTTGATTTATAAGCCGTGATGCGCAACTCATTTCTTGACAGCAGTAAGGCAGTTTTGATTTTTTTGGTGGTCTTTGGGCATTTTCTGGAGCGTATGATCGGTTGGCATGATCCAATCAGCCACACAGTGTTGGCAACGATTTATTTGATTCATATGCCTGCTTTTATTTTTGTATCAGGTATTTTTTATAAAGATCAAAATTGGCTGAAAAATATTCTATTTTTTCTATCACTTTATATTCCATTTCAGTTTTTATTTATCGCATTTGAGAGTTTATGGTCAGGACAGTTTCATTGGAACTGGAATGTATTGATTAAGCCTTATTGGGTGCTTTGGTATTTGCTTGGCATGATGGTATGGACTGCACTGACTCATTTTCTTATTCAAATATCGAATCGGTTTGCTTTGTTTGTATGTCTCTTATTGTCCATTATTATTGGTTTAAGTCCTTGGAATAACTATCTATATTCAGTCGGTCGGATTTTTGTATTTTTTCCATTTTTTATTTTGGGTGCACTGTATGGCAAAGCAGTAATTGCAAAAATTCAACAATCGATCACTGTCAAATGGTGGGGAGTAATTGGGTTATTTGTCTGTATGATCTTGATGTATTTTATTCAGATCAATCAATATTGGTTATATGGAAGTTTGAGTTATGCCCAATTAAAAGTCAGTGCTTTTGATGGAATATTCACACGAATTCTGTGTTTGATGTTATCCACTGTGGGTGTGCTTGCATTATTCTCCGTGATGCATTTTTTTCAGGGAAAATGGTTGAAATTAGGGATTTATACCTTGCCTGTGTATTTGCTGCATGGTTTTGTGGTGATATTGATTGCACGTTATTGGAAGTTGGATGTTAATGTCTTTGCAGCAATGAGCATTTGTTTTGTGCTTTCTGTTTTGACTTGTTATATTTTGCAACAATCTGTTTTTGATCGTGTTTTAAGGAAAATATCGTTATGGTTGATGCAGCCTACCCAAAAATTATTACCTGTTAAAAAATAGAAAATGCAGTAAATGACAAGTCTTGGTGCATTTTTTGCTTAATTTTTTAAAGTTAATCAAAAGACAGCAAAATCCGTTGAGATGAATCATTTAGTTTTGAGTCAGTCGCAGCATAATGCCCAATATTGGTACGCCAAATTGGAGTTAGGTTTTAAATGTGATCAAAAACGCACCGTTTTGCATCATCGCAAACATTTTGGACCTGTTCGGGTGCAAAAAATGCTGTGGCCTGAAAAAACAGGCGTGTGCCATGCCATTATTGTACATCCACCTGCGGGCATTGCAGGGGGCGATCACTTAAGTTTTCAAATTGATGCTGAGCAGTATGCTCATGCCGTGGTTACAACGCCCGGTGCAGGAAAATGGTACAAAAGTAATGGTAAGCCTGCCTTTCAGCATATTCATATTCATGTCAAAAATCATGCGATATTGGAGTGGTTGCCACAGGAAACCATGCTCTTTAATGGTGCAAATGCCAACTCTGAAACGATTGTTCATTTAGATCAGACCGCAAGTTTTATCGGTTGGGATCTGTTGGTCTTGGGGCGTCAGGCACAACAAGAAAAATTTGAGCAGGGGCGTTATCAAAATCATTTTAAACTTTATCGAAATCAAACACTTTTAGTTGCAGATTCACTGAATTTTGTGGGGAATGATCGTTGGTTGAGTTCTTGTTTAGGTATGAATGGTTGCGCTGTGATGGGCAGTTTTTGGGCTATACCTCCTGAGAAATTTCGCTCAAATCTATATTTGGATGAACACATTGATTTGATCCGAGAGTTGATTATGCGGATGAATACGCCTGTGACGTTGACCATTTTAGGTGATGTCATTTGTGCACGTTATTTAGGACAGGATGTTAGACAATGTCATGATGCTTTTGCAGCGATTCGGGCAAGACTTAGACGTTATTGGTTTGATTTAGAGGAAGAATTTCCAAGAATTTGGCGGACTTAGTTTGTTAAATATGATTTATTTTTTAGATGGTAATGTGAAGAATATCTCGATAAACTGATTAAAAATACAGCCATAAAAAGATAAGTTAATGAAAATATTAATATTATTTTGTTGTTTAATGCCTTTGTTCTGTTATGCGATGCCTGAAAATGACATTTTCGAAATCAAGCAAGATATGTCAAAAAATCCGATATTTATAAATAATTTAGAACGATGTCCAGCGGATACATCACCCAATAAAAAAGCCAAGCTCTTACAAAACGATACTGCTTTGGCTGCATATTGTCAGAAAAACACTTTAGCATGCTATAAAAAATGTGAGCATGATCAAGGGCATGCTTGTTATTTTACAGCATTGAATTTACAGCAAGCGCATCAAGCACAATCTGCTGAGCAATTATTTCAAAGAGGCTGTGAATTAGGTGTCGCATCGGCATGTACCAATCGAGCAGCGGGTGTAATGACGTTTATGGACACATTAAGCTTAGAGCGAAAACAATGTATTACAAGGACATTTGAAAAATCATGCCGTTGGAATGATCCTTGGGGCTGCACAATGTATGCAGCTGAGTTAATTAAGAATGATAACTCGAAAGAAACCTATGATAAAGCGTTAGATGCACTGATTATGAGTTGTGTTTATGGCAAGTCAGATCCTGCCTGTACACAGGGCTTAGAACTCAAGCGCTATATTTTAGATCATCGTGATTAGAAAAATGAGCACGATTTTTGCATGAATTAGAAAAACAGGAAAATGTTATGGAACTTAATCCCACAGAAAAAGACAAATTATTGATTTTTACCGCAGGTTTGGTGGCAGAGCGTCGCAAGGCTCGCGGTTTAAAACTCAATTATCCTGAAGCGATTGCATTTATTTCTGCGGCATTGTTGGAAGGCGCACGTGATGGGATGACAGTCAGTGAACTTATGCATTACGGCACCACACTACTCACACAAGATGATGTG
Organism: Acinetobacter sp. 226-1; assembly: GCF_030329325.1. Taxonomy (NCBI): domain Bacteria; kingdom Pseudomonadati; phylum Pseudomonadota; class Gammaproteobacteria; order Moraxellales; family Moraxellaceae; genus Acinetobacter; species Acinetobacter sp. 226-1. Next base: position 175,601 of record NZ_JACANU010000003.1, on the reverse strand, counting down.
ATGGATGGCGTGGCAGACATGATTGCTGAAGTGCAGGTCGAAGCCACTTTTCCTGATGGTTCAAAGTTGGTGACTGTTCATCAACCCATTCTGTAATAAGGAGCAACGCATGATTCCCGGTGAAGTCATTACCCCTGAAGCAGAGATTGAACTCAATGTGGGACGCAAAACCTTAAGTATCAATGTGGCAAATATGGGAGATCGTCCGATTCAAGTCGGTTCGCATTTTCATTTTTATGAAGCCAATGATGCTTTGCAGTTTGACCGCGAGCAAACCAAAGGTTATCGCCTCAATATTGCGGCAGGGACAGCCATTCGTTTTGAGCCGGGGCAAAGTCGTCGTATTGAATTGGTGGCATTGGCAGGCAAGCGTGAAGTGTATGGTTTTGCAGGACGAGTCATGGGAAAACTTGATGATGTGTCAGGTACATAATTTAAAACATCCACGAAATTAAGGTATTCAACCATGAAAATATCACGTCGTGCTTATGCAGAAATGTTTGGTCCTACGGTTGGAGATCGTGTCCGTTTAGCTGATACCGAATTATTTATACAAGTAGAACAAGACCTGACCACCTACGGTGAAGAAGTTAAATTTGGAGGTGGCAAGGTCATCCGTGATGGCATGGGACAGTCACAACTTTTGGCAGATGACGTTGCAGATACCGTCATTACCAATGCGTTGATTGTGGATTGGTGGGGCATTATCAAAGCCGATATCGGTCTGAAAAATGGGCGAATTTGGAAGATTGGCAAGGCAGGTAATCCTGACATTCAACCGAATATTAGCATTCCTTTGGGCGCGGCAACCGAAGTCATTGCAGGTGAAGGGCAGATTTTGACCGCAGGGGCAATTGATACCCATATCCATTGGATTTGCCCGCAACAAGTGGAAACCGCATTGATGGCAGGAACCACAACCATGATTGGTGGCGGAACAGGTCCTGCGGCAGGGACATCAGCAACTACGGTTACTCCAGGTCCTTGGCATGTTGCCACTATGTTACAAGCGATTGATGATTTGCCGATGAATATTGGGCTGTTGGGTAAAGGGAATCTGAGTCAACCTGAACCGATTGCAGAACAAATTAAAGCAGGTGTGGTCGGACTTAAACTGCATGAAGATTGGGGCTCGACACCTGCAGCGATTGATAATTGTTTGAGTGTTGCAGATGAATATGATGTGCAAGTGGCGATTCATACCGACACTTTAAATGAAAGTGGTTTTTTGGAAGAAACGCTTGCTGCATTTAAAAATAGAACCATTCACACCTATCATACTGAGGGTGCAGGTGGTGGGCATGCACCTGATATTTTAAAAGCGATTGGTCAGGACAATGTATTGCCATCTTCAACCAATCCAACCCGTCCTTATACGGTCAATACCATTGATGAACATTTGGATATGCTCATGGTTTGTCACCATTTAGACCCTGCCATTGCCGAAGATGTGGCTTTTGCTGAAAGTCGAATCCGCCGTGAAACCATTGCCGCAGAAGATATTTTACAAGACTTAGGTGCAATTTCGATGATGTCATCGGATTCGCAAGCGATGGGTCGGGTTGGTGAGGTGATCATTCGGACGTGGCAAACCGCCCATAAAATGAAAGTGCAGCGTGGTGCATTGCAAGGGGATTCACCGCATTGTGATAATCAACGGGTGAAGCGTTATATCGCTAAATATACGATTAATCCTGCCATTACGCATGGTTTAAGCCATGAAGTCGGTTCGGTTGAAGAAGGAAAATTGGCAGACTTGGTGTTATGGAAGCCTGCATTTTTTGGCGTTAAACCGTCCATGATCATTAAAGGTGGCATGATTGCAGCCGCACCGATGGGCGATATTAATGCGTCGATCCCAACGCCTCAACCTGTGCATTATCGTCCGATGTTTGGGGCTTTTCCGCGTGGTGTACATAACACCTGTATTACTTTTCTTTCACAAGTGGCAATTGATGCAGGTGTGGCAGAAAAATTACAGCTTAAAAAGATTATTTCCCCATCAAAAAATACGCGAAAAATCACCAAAAAGGACATGAAGCACAATAGCTATTGCCCTGTGATGGAGGTTCATCCTGAAACTTATGAAGTGAAAGCCGATGGCGTACATTTGACCTGTGAACCTGCCGAAGTGTTACCGATGGCACAGCGCTATTTTTTATTTTAAGGGACGGGTTTGATGGCAATTTATTTGATTCGACATGCAGAAAGTGTGGGAAATGTTGATGGTCAAACAGAATCACATGCAAGTATTGCATTGACTGAGTTGGGGCATTTACAAGCACGACAGCTTTTAGCACAGTTGCCGAAGGCTGATCATGTCATTATTTCACCCTTTTTAAGAACTTTACAAACAGCTCAACCCTTGCTTGATCGGGATCAATTAAGCGCTGAAATTTTACCAATTGAAGAATTTTCTTATCTTTCCGATGTGAAATGCAAAGGTACAACTTTATCACAGCGTAAACCGTGGGTAGATGCTTATTGGCAGTTGGCGGATGTGGACTATGTTGATGCCTCGGATGCTGAATCTTTTCGAGATTTATATCAAAGAGTTGAAGCTTTATTCACATTTCTTGATCGAGAACAACAACGTTATTTAGATCAAAACTTGATGGTGTTTAGTCATGGTCAATTTTTACAGTTATTTAAAATGTTAATGACTGAACCGCAGGCAGTTTCAGCCGAATTAATGCAAGCATTTCGCCACAATATGTTGCATCAACCCATTAAAAATACAGAATTTTTTATTTATAAGTAGGATGCTGATGAAAATATTTACCCAACGATTGGAGCAGACGGAAACTGAAGAGGCATTTGAAACGGTTGCTCTGACTTTCGACACTCGTCAAAAAAGTCGTTTTCGTGCCACTTTGGACAATGGCGATGATATTGGCGTGGATTTACCACGTACAGGTATTTTAAGAAGTGGCGCATTGATTGCCACTGAACAAGGCGAGATTTTAAAGGTCAATGCCAAAGCGGAACATTTGATGCAAGTCACAGCAAAGACAGAGTTTGAGCTGTTAAAAGCTGCATATCACTTGGGTAATCGGCATGTGCCACTGATGTTGACACCGACCGCTTTGTATTTTGAGCCTGATCATGTGCTTGCGGAAATGGTGCAGGGCTTAGGCTTGGCTGTCATAGAGGTTCATCATCCCTTTGAGCCTGAAAGTGGTGCTTATGCGCAGCATGCACACAGTCATGAACGTTTATCGAAAGCAGAAAGTCATCGTTTAAGTCCGATCAAGTCTTTACACCATGTCCATTAATGCCGCGCAACTGCTCAAGCTTTTAACACTCTCTTCAACCGCTTTGCCTGTGGGCGCTTATTGTTATTCACAAGGTGTGGAAAGTGCGATTGAAAAAGGCTTGATCTATGATGAAAACAGCAGCAAAGCCTATTTTGAAGATGTTTTGGAAATGCTGTTGCTTCGTTTTGAGCTACCTATTTTGCAACGCTTAATGCAGCATTTTTCACAGGAAAATGAATTTTTATATTGGGCACATTTATATCGGGCGAGTCGTGAAAGTAAGGAACTCTTGGCTGAGTCACAACAGTTGGCATTTTCCTTAAATGCATGGATCAAAGATGTTCTTTTGCTTGATGTCACGGTGAAAAAACAGTTTGGTTTTGTGCCTGTTTATGCACAGCTTTGTGGTCGTTTGGGCTTAAACGAGGCGGATGTTTTAACTGCTTATAGTTTTTCTGTTTTAGAAAATCAGGTTTTGGCTGCGGTTAAAACCATCCCATTGGGTCAAATGAGCGGTCAACGGATTTTATGGCATTTGCATGGCTTGGTTCCTGCTGCGGTAGAGAAAGCAATGGCACTACAGGATGATGAAATGAGCAGTAGTTTGCCACAGTACGCCATGCTCAGTATGCAACATGAAACGCAATATTCAAGATTATTCCGTTCTTAAATCAACAACATTTAACTTTAGTATTCACACAAAATAAAGGAAAAAATCATGTCAGAACGTAGTCCATTACGTGTTGGAATTGGTGGTCCTGTCGGATCAGGTAAAACGGCATTGACCTTAAATTTATGTCGTGCATTACGTGATAAATATAATATGGCAGTGGTCACCAATGATATTTATACCAAAGAAGATTCTAACTTTTTAACCCGCAATGAAGCCATGTCACCTGATCGTATTGTGGGGGTGGAAACAGGCGGTTGTCCACATACTGCGATTCGTGAGGATGCTTCAATTAACCTTGCTGCAATTGATGATTTATGTGAAAAGTTTGAGGGTTTGGAGCTGATTATCATTGAAAGCGGTGGCGATAATTTAGCTGCAACCTTTAGCCCTGAGCTATCCGATTTAACCCTTTATGTGATTGATGTTGCAGGGGGTGAAAAGATTCCTCGTAAAGGTGGACCGGGCATTACCAAGTCAGATTTATTGATTATTAACAAGACAGACTTAGCGCCAATGGTGGGTGCAAATCTTGAGGTGATGGATCAGGATGCAAAACGCATGCGTGGTGATAAACCTTTTATTTTTTCCAATATGAAAACTGAAGATGGTTTAGCTGAAATTATTTTATTTATTGAAAAACAAGGTTTATTTAAAGCTTGAGGAGCGATGAAAATGACAAAATTTGGGCAAAAAAGTATTTTATTTTTCTTATCCTTGAGTCCTGTTTTTGCCATGGCACATCCCGGGCATGATCAAACTCACTCAGGTTTTGCAGCAGGATTTACACACCCATTCACAGGGCTTGACCATATGATGATGGCGATTGCTTTGGGGGTTTTGTTTTATTCGGCTGCTAAAAAATGGAATGCGATCGGCATGATCAGTATGGTCTTGGCTTTGGCCGTTGGTTTTATAATAGGGGCAGCACATTGGATACCTGAAGCATTTGCAGAATATGGCATTGTGGCTTCGCTGATGGTGGTTGCGATTGCATTATGGTCGAAGTCAAACATGATTTTACCTGTGGCAACGGCGATGTTGGTTACTTTTCATGGCATTGCGCATGGTGCTGAACTGGGTGGTGCAGGGCATGTCGTAGGCTTGGTTGCAGGTATGGTGGTGGCAATGTCACTGATTTATGCTGTGGGTTTACTGTTAGGGAAAGTGATTACTGACTACGTGCCTTATGGTAAAAAAATCGTGGGTGTTTTTGCAGCAGTTGTTGCCTTTATTGCTTTGGCTTAATGTGTAGAACATTTCAAAAAATCCTGTATGAAAATATGGGGTTTTTTGTACCTGATTATTTTATATAAAAATACTCAACATACTGAAATTACTCATTATTACTGAGCCATATATGGCATAAGAGAAGGAAATTTCAATATTCATTTTCTATCAACCATTGTTTGTTTTTGACTTTTGTAAGCGTTTTATACCATTTGATTAAAGTTAGATAATATAATTAAAAGTTTGCACAGACTCGAAATATATTGAAAGGTTTAAATTGCTTTGCGTAGTCGATGCCTCACTTTTGAAGTGATGAGGAATATATTCCGCAAGGTGACAAAAATCCTTTATTGGACAAAGGGGATATCCATATCACCCTTGTCCAATGGCGACATCCCTGTCGCCTCACAATAGCATCACCCTGTTTAAATCAATTGATGCTGAAAAACAAAAGCGACTAAGCTATATAAAGTTAATTTAACAGATTGGTATTATTTTAGAACGCCAAAAATAAGGCTTCACATGAAGCCTTAAATTTAACCAAACTATTTTTATTTTAGTTTTATTATTTTTCCATAGTTTTACACAATGAACAGATCACGCCATTATGTTGATGTGAATACATAATATCAGGACGTTCATAATTTTCATGACATGACACACAATGATAAACCGTCGCAACAGGTGTACCTTCAGCATCATAACGTGGTTCTTTAATGCCATCATTTTCAGACTTGATGTAGTATTTTCCTTGGGTGATCAAGCCCATCACAGGAGTCAGTACAAATGCCACAACCAAGGCAATCAATGGAGAGTAGGCAGCAAGGAAATCCCCAAACAAGCCAAAGAATGCAGCAATGGACAGACCTGCAGCCGCAAGGAATGAAACCATTCCAACAGGGTTAACGTTATACAACATGTCACGACGATACTCAGGCTCTTTCGGTGACAGCTTAAGAACATATTTATTGATGGCAATATCCGTTGCAACCACAACTACCCAAGCAATGGCAAAGTTAGAATAGAAACCTAAAATTTTACCTAAGACCGCAAACATGTTGCCTTCCATCAATGCAAGGGCAATGACAAGATTGACAATGACAAAAACGATGCGTCCCGGATAATGTTTACTGATGCGAGTATACGCACTCGTCCAAGCCAAAGAACCCGAATAAGCATTGGTGACATTAATTTTAATTTGTGAAATCACCACTAAAATCACGGCTAAAGACAGCGCCAACCAACCCGGTAACATATCATGGAAAGCTGCATTGAACTGTTGTACAGGCTCAGTTGCATTGACACCCGGAATTTTTGTCAGTAAATAAAAACCTAAAAATGCACCAATGATTTGTTTAATTGCACCCAAAATGACCCAACCCGGACCTGCTGAAATCACCGCAATCCACCAAGATTTACTGTTTTCTTTGGTTTTTGCAGGCATAAAGCGCAAATAATCAATTTGTTCACCAATTTGCATAATCAACGACAAACAAATCCCTGCACCCAACATAATCGCTGCCATGTCCATAGGCGCATAACCGCTTGTGCCTGTATAGGTGGTAAAAGAGCTGACCAAACTCGGTTCTTTATGAATTAAATATGCCACAGGTCCAATCATCAAAATTAACCAAATCGGCGTGGTCCATACTTGTAATTTACTTAGTGCTTTCATGCCATAAATCACAAGGGGAATGACCATAACCGTGGAAATCAGATAACCTGCCCAAAGTGGAATACCAAGCCCAAGCAGTAAACCTTGCGCCATGATTGAACCTTCAAGCGCAAAGAAAATAAAGGTAAAACTTGCAAAAATAATACTCGTCAATACTGAACCAATGTAGCCAAAACCTGCACCACGAGTAATCAAATCTAAATCAATATTGTAGCGAGCGGCATAATAAGCAAGCGGAATACCTGTCAGGAAAATAATGATCGCAGCGAAGATGATCGACATAACCGCATTGGTTGTGCCGTACGTCATGCCAATACTCGCCCCAATCGAGAAATCAGCCAAATAAGCAATACCGCCTAATGCAGTAATTGCAACAACTTTAGGACTCCAACGACGAAAACTATGTGGTGCATAACGTAATGTGTAGTCTTCTAGTGTTTCATTTGCAGCTGAGGAAGTGGCTTTATCCTCAAAAGTATCTGTTGTGGATGGGTTATGCATCGCAAACACTCCTAAATTTTAATTTTGTGTTTGTCAGATGTTTTGCAAAATAGATGCCAAATTTATAAAACAACTTGAATAGATTTTAATTGCTTGATTTTTTTGATAAATAATAGTTTTTTTTGTGTTTAAGTTTACACAATAGACAAAATTTAAAAGAAAAGATAATTTAAAAATATGACTTATAGTGTTGCACAGTGAATTATTTTTGAGCACTTTACAATTATAAATAATCACTTTTACATACAACAATGCCGCTACAAATATCTGGAGTTATTGTCGCGGCATTATGAGCATAAGAGTGAACGTCTAAACTTTTATTTGAGTGTAGCAGTTTTCGTATTTATTTTTGCGTCAGATTCTGTTTTTAATAAACCTGTGTGTTTATCTACAGATGGTTGTTGGGTAGATACATGGTGTGTTTTTGCTTGGTGCGATACATGGTGTGTTGGTGTTGCTGCCATGGCTGAGCTTGCAAAAACGATGCTCGTAAATGTTGCCAATAGGACTGATGTAACTTTTTTCATGATGTTCTCTCTTCTAAATCATTCGAATGTCGGAATGGATTCGATAGAGATATATTGAGACTTTTCGATGAAAAAATAATGGAGCTTATGTTGATGACAAATAGCAGTATTGAAATAAAGAATCATAAAATCTAAGTATTATCGTAAATCTATAAAATTTTTAAGAAAAATTTAATTTTAATCAGACTTATGAACCTTCAAAAGTTATTTTTATTTCGATATTTTGTTAAATAACAATGTAGATAAATATTCGATTAGATAGGCAATGATACAACCAATAAAACAGTAGGCAATGCGTAATAGTGCTCCATCTACAGTACGATGACCAACATCATAAATAGTGACAATTAGGAAACTAGATAAAGCAATTCCTGTATAAGTACTTGATTTAAATAGCACACAAATTGTTGTTGTGATAAAAATGCCCAAGATTAAAAATAGGTATTCTAGATTTACGTTATAGCTATGAATGAAAGAAGAATGATCCATTGCTAACCAGATTAGGATACCTACAGCTGAGCCAATAAAGTTTCCAACTAGTTGATTTAAATTTAATTTTTTATTGAGGTCAATTTGTAGTGTTAAGAAGGCAGTTAGAGAAGCCCATAAAAAGAAATTTGTATCTTTGTTACTATCAAAGCACAATGCTAGCAGAACAATAATGACAGCACATGCTAATATTTTAAAAATATATAAGGCATTAGAATAAGGATTTTGATTCATATTTACATCCAAAATCATCAATAAGCATATTTGAAAAGGGCTGAATTATAAATGGGTCTAACTTGAATGAAACTTAAATCACTCAATATTTTTATTCAATAAAAACTCCGCACGAAGCGGAGTTTTTAATTCAAAATCGAAATCGAAAAAATTAACCTTTGCTCATTTCTTCAAGTTCTTCCCAGCGTTCCATTTTTTCAAGCAATTCATCATCAATTTCCGTTAAGCGATTTGATAATTTCATGGCTTTGGCATTGTCAGAAACAAACAGTGAACCATCTGCAAGTTGTGCATTAATTTCAGCTTGCTCTTTTTCCAATGCTTCCATTTCAGCGGGAAGTTGCTCTAAAGCACGTTGGTCTTTATAGCTTAACTTTACTTTTTTCGGTTGCGTAGTTTGCGTTGCTGCTTCAGCTTTTGCTGCGGCTTTTTTCACTGCACTCTTTTGATCCACAACGGTTTGATCAGGACGCTGTTCAAGATAATCCTGATAACCACCGATGTATTCATCAATATTGCCTTTACCATCAAAGACCCAGGTCGAGGTCACGACATTGTCCATAAAGGCACGGTCATGCGAGATCAAGAGCAATGTGCCTTTATAACCACCGAGCATTTCTTCGAGTAGCTCAAGTGTCACCATATCCAAGTCATTGGTCGGTTCGTCCATGACAATCAGGTTGGATGGTTTAAGTAAAAGCTTAGCCAAAAGAATACGGTTACGTTCACCACCTGACAGCGCTTTTACAGGTGTGCGGGCACGTTCAGGTGAGAATAAAAAGTCTTGTAAATAACTATAGATATGACGACGTGAACCATTTACATCCACATGGTCAGAACCTTCTGATACGTTATCTTTGACTGATTTTTCCAAGTCAAGCGCATTACGGAGTTGGTCAAAATAGGCAACTTCAAGCTGTGTCCCTGTTTTAACATTCCCTGTATGTTCTTGCTCACCTAAAATGGCTTTGATTAGGGTGGTTTTACCCACACCATTATCACCGACTAAGCCAATACGATCACCACGCAAGACCAAGGTTGAGAAATCTTTGATGATCGGTGCATTATCGCCAAAAGTAACGCTGAGATTTTCAATCTCAAAGACCACTTTACCTGAGCGGTTGGCATCCTGAGTTGCCATACTCACTTTGCCTTGCTGTGAGCGACGTGCTCTTGATTCTTCACGTAATGCTTTTAAGGCACGGACACGACCTTCATTACGGGTACGACGTGCTTTAATACCTTGACGAATCCAGACTTCTTCTTCGGCAAGCTTTTTATCGAACAGCGCATTTGCCTTTTCCTCGGCTTCCATTTGCTGTTCTTTTAGCTCTAAATAACGTGAATAGTTACCTTCATAACTACGCAAAGTTCCACGATCCAACTCAACAATACGTGTTGCAATACTGTCAACAAATGAACGGTCATGCGAAATAAACAGTAAAGTTAAATTGTTTTGATCCAATAAAAATTTTTCTAACCATTCGATACTTTCAACGTCCAAATGGTTGGTTGGTTCGTCTAGTAACAACACATCAGGCTGAGTCAGTAAAGCACGTGCCAAAAGTACACGACGTTTACGACCACCCGATAAATCAGCTAAGTCTGCTTCAGGGTCTAAACCCATTTTGCTCAAAATTGCATTGACTTTGGTTTCAAGTGACCAACCATCAAGTTGATCCATTTTATGTTGTAAATTGCCCATGCGTTCACAGGCTTCCATATCACCAAGTACACAAGCATCGCTCGCTTCATGATATGCTTTTAAGACTGAAGCAGCTTCGCCTGCACCGTCAGCAACGATGTCAGCAACTTTGCCAGAGTCCATTGGAACGTCCTGCGCAAGCATGGAAATGGTGATGCCATTTTGTAGTGAAACCTCACCTGCATCAGGTAATAAACTTCCCTCAATCAGTTTAAGTAAAGTAGACTTACCTTCACCGTTACGACCAATCAAACAGACTCGTTCGCCACGTTCTAAATTGAAGTTTGCGCCATCGAGCAGGGCTGGTCCACCAAACGCAAGTTGGACATCCCTTAAAGTAATATAGGCCATAGTGTTTCCTAAACATCCCAAATGAGGACTTAAAAAGTGACTAAACAAAAAAATTTAGATGATCAGGCGTCATTTTCCGCACCCATAGAAGATTTGCAAGTGCGAATTACATTTTTAGATGATTTAGTCGAACAATTAAATGATCAAGTCGCTCGACAAAATGCCGAAATTGCCGATTTGAAAAAGCAAATGCGTTTAATTTACCAACGGATTGAATCTTCGGATTTATCGGAAGGCATTGCGGCTTTTGACCCAATGACCAATCGTCCGCCGCATTATTAAGTGTACTTATCATTTGGTTTATATCACTTTTAGTGATGAAAACAATATTTAATATTTCAAATTAAAGTGTTAAATTTATTTGACCTTTATTTAAAAGCTCGGTGTAATGCAGTATTCCTATGGTGTTAAAAATTGATCATGCACAATAAAGTCATCCTTCTTGATATTGAAAATAATATGCCTACCTTCAAAGTGTTACAGGATATTATTGAACATTATCCAACAGTATATTTATTTAATTGTACAGGTCATTTTGAATTTCCTTTAGATGATTTAACTGAACTTGCGACTTGGATTACCAGTGGGCAGGTTGTGATTTTAGATGTGCCAGAAACCACTGAAAAAGAATATGAATATGCTGTTGTAGTGGGGCAACTTTTAGCTTTGCTTGAGCCTGAGACGCAAATTGAAGTTATTTCAGCGATGGCAACAGCAGACATGTTAATAGATATGTTAAGAAGCTCAGATTTGAGTTGTAACTTAACTCAAGTGCAATCAAAAAATTTATCGCTCAGTCCATCTAAGCATCAAGTTCCAAGTATTGAAACAATAAAAAATAAACCTGCATTACAGCTTGTTAAAAAATATTGTGATGCTGTTGCAAAAATGACAGGGAAGCCAAATACAGTTGAAAAGTTAAAAAATTCGATTGTAAATTGTTTGCAGATTGTGCCTGAAAAAGCACAACGTTTATTGGGTATGTTGATTAATTTAAAAATTGTCAAAAAAGATGATGAACAAGTGTGGTTCCGTAAAAAACTTTTAAAGCAATGGTCGCAACTTGATTTAGACCGTAAAGATGCTTTACAAGAGAGTAAAGTCTTAAAAGTTGATGATATTTTAGAAAAACTAAGTTCAGATGCTCAACAGGTGATTGCTGAAATCAAGAAACAGCAAAATACGGATGATTCATTCACTGCAAACTTTGAAAAAATTGATCCTGTGCAATGGGAAGTGATTCAAAAACTGAATGAATTAAAAACCAATAAACCTAAAGATATTTATGCATTGCGTGATTTGCTAGAAAAAATGTTTCCCCAATCTGATGTGCGTTTATTGCTGAAAGAGTTGATTGAAAAAGGTTATATTTATTGGAATGGGCACGATGTAATTTATAGCCATGAGATGTATCTAAATTAGAAAACTAGACATTAACTACCCAGTTTTCCATAGTTTTGTCGGTCGGTAAAATACAAAACAATGGTCTTGTTTTGATAGCGGTATGGATAAAACAATTCATATTGACCATCATGTGCTTCAAAGCGAATCTGTTTTGAATTGTGCTGAAAAACTTGGTTAAGATATTCTTTTTGAGCTAAAGTTAATTGTTTTACATAGCTCTTTTTATTGACACTGATTTTGTTCCATACATTGGCTTGAATAAAATTTTTATTTTTGATTTCAAAAGCTTGATCTTTATCAGTTTGTTCACTCTGATTGAGCTTATTTGCTTGTTCCTGTGTCAAAATCATCTCATTTGAACTAAAAGTATTATATTGGTTAATACTTAAATAAACAGGATTTTTGTCAATGGTGTCGGGAACAATCACCTGAACTTCATTAAATGAGCGGTCTAATAATGCTAAGAAATCTAAATTTTTTTGCGCTTGGGAAAGGTATGGAATAGAAAATTGATATTGACTCAATTGTTGTAAGCGTCCGTTTTGTGTTGAGATCATATTTTCAGCAGATTTTACAAAAATGTCTTGTTTTTTCTTAGAGCTTAAGTAGTCACCTGTAAATAAAATACCTGCGAGTAAAGGAAAAATCGAAATTAAACCTACAATGATTTTTTGGGTATTTTTATTATATTTTACTTCTGCTCCACGTTCAGCAATTCGAGTGAGATTTAACATGATATTTAATATTAATGCGCCTCCCATGAGTGCCAAAATACCTAAAATGCTAAATAAAAAAGTTTCTGTCATTTGTTGACGAAATACTTTTAAACCAAAGACTTCAATCAAAACAAAACTAAAAACCCAATACATTAATAAAATGATCGAAATTAAACCAATAATATTACTTATTTTTACGAGTAATTTTGTATCCATAATTTTTATAAAAAAGTAAAACGATGGGATGATTTTGCTAGTGAAACCACCCCTTTACAAGGCTGAAAATGTCGCAATTTAGTCATAAAAAAGTATTTTTTAAATATGATTGTCATGGTTTTGTTATAGGTTAAATTTTTATATTTGTGGAAGTTGATTTGAATGAAATATAGAAAATCTGGGTATATTTTCCTTTATTATCTATTTCAATAATACTAAATTGTTCATGTAAAAAGGTTATCGATAATAAATAAATTATTTAACATGAATGATATAAAGAGAAAAAAAGCCCCTTTTCAATAGACAAATTAAATTTTAATCTTGCGTTTTATATTCAGCTTATGCAACTCTAATATAGGAATAAAAAGGTGAACTATGGAACACATTGGTCTTTGGGTTGCGCTCCTTATCGTTATTTTCATAATGGGTTCAATTTTGGGCTTGCGCGTCAGTCCTCGAGAAAAAGCTTTAGGTTTGATGCGTGAGAAAGCACGAAAAATGGGATTACATCCACGTTTGGTGGCAGCACCCGATTGGACAAAAGTTCCAATGGCAACAGAAAAACGTGCCAGTATGGTGGCTTACTATAGTGTGTTAATACCAGAAGCTCGCTTACCTTTAATGCGTGCCAGAGTAGAAGATCAGAAACTGAAACCTATTCAAGGTGATCAGAAATTTAATGATTTTCCCATTGCATTAAAAGGGATTTATGCTATTGATATGCAAGCCAACTGTGTAGGGCTTTATTGGGATGAAGAAACAGATCTCAGAGCAACGCAGTTAGATGAAATGAAAGCATTTTTACTTTCTTTGGCTGAAATTTAACTTATAAAGAATAGGATAAACGATTCATTATGGCGAAAGCTCCTCGGTCCACAACAAACCAAAGTACGACAGCAGACTCTCCTGATGCTGGTAAAAAACGTGCCTTAGTGATTGTGGAGTCGCCTGCAAAAGCGAAAACCATCAATAAATACTTAGGCTCAAATTACATTGTGAAGTCATCGGTAGGTCATGTACGTGATTTGCCAACAGGTGGCTCAAGCAAAACAGCAGAAAAAAAACCTGTTACACGTACTAAATTAACAGATGCGCAGAAGGCTGAAAAAGCACAAACAGCATTGGTTAATCGTATGGGTGTCGATCCAGAGCATGACTGGAAGGCACAGTATGAGGTACTTCCTGGAAAAGAACATGTTGTTGCTGAACTCAAAAAACTAGCCTCTCAGGTTGACGAAATTTATCTTGCAACGGATATGGATAGAGAAGGGGAAGCGATTGCTTGGCATTTAAAAGAAGTGATAGGCGGTGATGATTCACGTTATCAACGTGTAGTCTTCAATGAAATCACTAAAAATGCCATTCAGGATGCATTTAAACACCCTTCTCGCTTAGATACGAATAAAGTTAATGCTCAACAAGCACGTCGCTTCCTTGATCGTGTAGTGGGCTTTATGGTGTCACCATTACTTTGGGAAAAAATTGCACGTGGTTTGTCAGCAGGTCGTGTACAGTCCGTTGCAGTCAAACTGGTTGTTGAGCGTGAGCGTGAGATTCGTGCCTTTATTCCTGAAGAATATTGGCAAGTTTTTGCAGACACGAAATCTTCGAGTGATGACATTCGCTTAGAAGCAGTCAAACAAAACGGTAAAACCTTAAAATTAAAAAATAAAGTACAAACAGATGCTTTATTAAGTATTTTAAAACAAGCTGAATACAAAGTTGCAACACGTGAAGACAAGCCGACAAAGGTAAATCCAAGCGCGCCTTATATTACGTCGACATTGCAACAAGCAGCGAGCACACGTTTAGGTTTTTCTGTGAAGAAAACCATGATGTTGGCACAGCGTTTGTATGAGGCAGGTTTTATTACTTATATGCGTACAGACTCGACTTTTTTAAGTGATGATGCTGTGAGCATGGTGCGTGATCATATTCAAACTGAATATGGTGAAAAATACTTACCTGCAAAAGCCAATCGTTATGGCAATAAAGCAGGTGCTCAAGAAGCGCATGAAGCCATTCGACCATCTACTGTGAGTTTATCAGGCGATCAGCTTGTGGGTGTAGAACGTGATGCTCAGCGCCTTTATGATTTGATTTGGCGTCAATTCGTTGCTTGTCAGATGACACCAGCAGAATATTTGTCTTCGACCATTTTAGTCGATGCTAATGGCGTTGAACTCAAAGCCAAAGGTCGTACTTTAGTTTTTGATGGTTTCACCAAAGTTCGTGGTCAAAACAAATCAGATGATGATGTATTACTTCCTGCTGTAAAAGTTGGGGAAATTCTCAAGTTAGAAAAACTTGATCCATCACAACATTTTACCAAGCCACCAGCACGTTTTACTGAAGCTTCTTTAGTGAAAGAGTTAGAAAAACGTGGGATTGGTCGTCCATCGACTT
Organism: Acinetobacter sp. 226-1; assembly: GCF_030329325.1. Classification (NCBI taxonomy): domain Bacteria; kingdom Pseudomonadati; phylum Pseudomonadota; class Gammaproteobacteria; order Moraxellales; family Moraxellaceae; genus Acinetobacter; species Acinetobacter sp. 226-1. The sequence continues at coordinate 160,220 of NZ_JACANU010000003.1, read as the reverse complement.
ATGCTGCAATTATTTCAACCATTCAAGATCGTGGTTATGTCAAGTTAGATAACCGTCGTCTATTCGCTGAAAAGATGGGTGAAATTGTCACTGATCGTTTGGATGAGAACTTTAACAACCTCATGAATTACGCATTTACAGCGGATTTAGAAGGGCAGTTAGATAAGGTTGCAGATGGTGAAAGTAATTGGAAAGAACTATTAGACAGTTTCTATAGCGATTTCAAAAAACGATTAACGACTGCACAAGGTGAAAACGGCATGCGCCGTAATTTACCTGTGGAAGTGGAAGCGGTGCACTGTAAAGAGTGTGAGCGTCCTATGCAGATCCGCACAGGAACGACAGGCGTATTTCTTGGTTGTTCAGGCTATAACTTGCCACCAAAAGAACGCTGCAAAGGTACTCTAAATCTCACACCAGTTGAATCACTCGCAGTTTTATCTGATGATGATGGTGCTGAAACAGCTGATTTAATGTCGAAAAAACGCTGTCCAGTCTGTAGTACAGCAATGGATAGCTACGTGATCGATGGTGGTCGTAAGCTACATATTTGTGGTAATAACCCTGATTGTAATGGTTATGAACTCGAAGAAGGTGAGTTCAAAATCAAGGGTTATGATGGTCCAACCATTCCGTGTGACAAGTGCGATGGTGAAATGCAGTTGAAAACAGGACGTTTTGGTCCTTATTTCGCATGTACAAGCTGTGACAATACCCGCAAAATGTTGAAAAATGGTCAACCTGCACCACCACGTGTAGATCCGATTAAAATGGAACATTTACGCTCAACCAAACATGATGATTATTTTGTATTACGTGATGGTGCAGCGGGTCTGTTCTTAGCAGCAAGTAAGTTTCCGAAAGTTCGTGAAACACGTGCACCTAAAGTTGCTGAGTTGCGTACAGTTGCAGATCAAATTGATCCAAAGTATCAGTTTATTTTACAGGCACCTGATCAAGACCCAGAGGGTAATCCAACGCTGGTGAAATTTAGCCGTAAAAACCAAGCGCAATATATTGGTTCAGAGACACCAGAAGGTAAGCAAACCAAATGGTCATTGGTTTATCAAGATGGAAAATGGGTTGAAGCTTAAGTTTTAATTCATTTGAAAATGCTAACTTCGGTTAGCATTTTTTATGTTCGAAAAACTTAAATATTTTAAATATAAATAGAGATTTTCAATGATTCCAATTCGTTCTGTTGTTGTATCGTCAGTCTTACTTTCAAAAATTGAAGGTGAGTTTAAAGTTTTATTGATGAAACGTGTGAAAGGCGGTTTTTGGTGTCATGTCGCAGGAAAAGTTGAACTAGAGGAAACAGCAAGCCAAGCCATTCTCCGAGAAATAAGAGAGGAAACAAATATTCAGCCAAAACATTTATTTAGTGCCGATTATATTGAACAGTTTTATGAACCGAGTGCAAATGTTATTGAAATGATCCCTGCTTTTGTAGCCATTTGTCAGGATGAGCAAACCGTTGTTTTAAATAAAGAGCATACTGAATATCGTTGGTGCAGCTTGCCAGAAGCGAAAGCTTTAGTGGTATTTTCAAACCAAAGAAAGCTTTATGATTTTGTGTGGGAAAATTTTGTTGAAAATAAACCTGAGCCATTATTACAAATTTATTGAAATGAAAATAAAAGAAATATTCATCAGATAGATGTGTTTAATATAAAAGCAGAAATATTTAAAAATGCAGTGTGATATCAAAATTTGGGGGGAATAAAACGATGTGGAAAAAAATCCGAGTGGTCATTTTATTATTTGTTTTATTGGTTGTTGCAGTGAATACTTGGCGTGATATGAATCAAAACTGGAATAAAGCCATTATTGTGCTGCTTCATCCGATTAATGCGGATGGGCAAACGGCAACTGAGCATTATATTCAGCAACTTTCGATTGATGATTTAGATGAGTCAAAACAATATTTAATGGAACAGTCGAAACAATTTCGTGGACAGCCTATTCAAGTCTATTTTCAACTCGGACGAGAACTTAAAAATATTCCACCTAAAGTTCCAGAAAATCCAAGTCTGTTCAATAGTATTTTATGGAGTCTAAAGTTTAGGTTTTATGCTTGGAAACAACATGAAAATGGTGATGGTGCGCCTGCTGTAACGCTCTATTTAAATTATTATGATCCCCAAAATATACAAAGTTTAAAACACTCAACGGCACTTGAAAAAGGTCGTATTGGCTCAGTCAATTTATTTGCTTCCAAAAAGCAGAGCGAAAGCAATAAAGTCGTTTTAGTGCATGAACTCTTACATACCTTTGGTGCAAAGGATAAATATGATCTGAACACAGGACAGCCGATTTTTCCATTGGGATATGCACATCCTGAGCAAAATCCAAGATATCCGCAACAATATGCTGAAATCATGGGTGGCTATATTCCACTGAGCGCAACGAAAAGTAAAACTCCTGATAATTTGGAAGATACTATGATCAGTGATTTAACCGCTCAGGAAATTGGTTGGGTGAAATAAAAGTTATTCATTGCTCTTCAATTCTGGATAAGCTTTTATTTTTATCACTACGTTTGTCTTGCGCTTCGAACAAAGCAATGCATTTTTTTATTGCTACGCTAGTCTTGCGCTTCGAACAAAGCGATGCTTTGTTCTCGCTCAAGATGCAGATTTTATACAGACAAAAAACTGAATTAGATCAACAATCAAATGAATGAATAACAACCAAGAGAAGATTATGCGTACTGTAGGAAATGATTTAGTTCGGCATCAGTTACATGAAAATCGTAAATGGTATGTGTTGTTGGGGGCATTACTGGTCATTTTTGGATTGGTTTTATTGGGTTCGTTATTTTTTGCGACCATGACAGTGGTCGTTCTATTTGGCGTACTGATGATGATCGGTGGTGTTCTGCATCTGATTGCTGCATTTAAAATCTTTGATGGTGGTTTGAGGTGGTTATGGGCATTGTTTGGTATTTTGTATTTGATCGCAGGTTATTATGCGTTTAACTCACCCATCAAGACAGCCGTGGTTTTAACCAGTTTACTTGCAATTGCTTTGTTGATTGGTGGTTTTATCCGTATTTTTAATGCTTTTATGCTCAAACCTACAGCAGGTTGGGGTTGGACACTATTTTCAGGGATTTTGACCTTAGCTACAGGTGCAATTATTTTGGCTTCTCCTGATTCACCATTTTGGGTGTTAGGGTTATTTTTAGGTGTGGATATTTTATTCCAAGGGGTGAATTATCTGACTTTTGCAGCAGCGATTAAAAAGATTCCACCTGCGAGTTCTTAATTATTGAAATAAAAGAGAAGAATATATTTTCCCCCTCTCTAACTCTCTCCCATTGGGAGAGAGGATTTTAGGCTCTACACCACTTCGTTACGTCTTGCGCTTCACTTAAAGCAGTGCAGTGCTTTAAACTCACTCAAGGCGCGACTTTATATTGGCTTGAAATGGCAATTCGGTTCCATGTATTAATCACAATCGCAATCCATTCAATCGCAGTAATTTCATCACTCGACAAAACATTTGCTGCTTGTTCATAAGCTGCATCTGGAAAATGCTGCTGTGCAATCAGGGTAATTTCTTCAATCAAAGTCAAAGCAGCACGTTCTTTTACAGAGAAATATTCACTTTCACGCCATGCACTGATCAACGCAATCCGATCAAGAGATTCACCGACTTTAATGGCGTCTTGCGTGTGCATACGTACACAAAAAGCACATTGGTTAATTTGCGAAGCTCTTAATTTTAGCAGATGCGAAAAACCAATTTCGATTCCTGCCTGTTGAACTTTTTGCATAGATAAATTTTCAAGTTCAATCACAGTTTTATAAAGTTCAGGTGCTGTTTTACTAAGGTTGATACGTTGCATAGTGATCACTTCTTTATTTTTTAAAGAAATAGTTTAATGCATAGATAAAAATGGTTATGTTAGATTTCAGAAAAGATGAATAAAAGTAAAGTGATGGTAAAAACCTTTGTACTCGCCCCTGACTCATTTAAAGAAAGTATGACGGCTGAACAAGCATGTCTAGCCATGCAACGTGGCATTCAAAAAATCATGCCCGATGCTATTTGCATACATGTGCCCATGGCGGATGGTGGTGAGGGAACTGTAGATGCTTTGATTTCAGCTCGACAGGGGCGTAAAGTCGAAATTGAAGTTTGCAATTCATTGCTACATAGAAAAGTAAAAACTTATTTTGGTCTGATTGAAAATGATCAAACTACTGTGATTGAAATGGCACTCGCCAACGGTATTCATCTGCTTGAAAAGTCGCAACGTAATCCGATGCTCACTTCAACTTTTGGCACGGGTGAAATGATTCGTGCGGCATTGGATTGTGGGGTTTCCAAAATTATCATTGGGCTTGGTGGGAGCGTCACCAATGATGCAGGTGCGGGCATGGCACAGGCGTTGGGGGCAAGATTTTTGGATGTGAATGGTCAGCCTGTTGCGGTGGGTGGTGGTCAATTGAATCAAATTCATCGTATTGATCTTTCACAACTGGATACTCGTTTAAAACAGACTGAAATCATCATTGCGAGTGATGTGAATAATCCATTGTGTGGTGAAAATGGTGCATCGTATGTCTTTGCACCACAGAAAGGTGCAAGCCCTGAAATGGTGGAAATATTGGATCAAAACCTGAGTCATTTTGCTGATTTGGTTGAGCAGCAAGTCGGTGGGGATTTTCGAAATATTGTAGGTGCGGGTGCAGCAGGTGGTTTGGGTTTTGGCTTAATGGCATTTGCAGGGGCAACCATCCGTTCAGGTGTGGAGATTGTGATTGAAGAAACCCAACTGACTGAAAAAATTGCGCAAGCGGATTATGTATTTACAGGTGAGGGCGGGATTGATTTTCAGACTAAGTTTGGTAAAACCCCGTATGGCGTGGCACAAGTGGCGAAGCGTTTGAATAAACCTGTAATTGCTTTTGCAGGCTATGTCGGAGATGGTATTGAAGAACTTTATGCGGAAGGTTTTACTGCAATTTTTGGTATTGTTGATGGTGCTTGTGATTTGTCGACAGCATTGAAAAATGGTGAGAAGAATTTGGAACGATGTTGTGAGAATGTGGTGAGATTGATTGGTCATTAAATTGGCTTTTTCCTCTCCCTTAGTCCCTCCCAAAGGGAAGGAAATATTTTTACCATTAAGTGGATAGCATCATTATTTCTTGTAAAAGGGATGGAAGTCTTGTTCTAGATTCAGCAATAAAATCTTGATTTTCAATACTAATGCCACAGATTTCAATATCTTCATTCGGAGTCATAATGAAACTTGAACCTGAAACATGATCTCTACCTTCAAAATAAGATATCCATGGTATTGGCGTTGAGTTTTTATCTTGTTCATATACTAAATTAAGTATTTGATTTATAGATTCAGTTCTCTTTGTTAAGTTTTGCGATTGATCTATCTTTGCTTTTATTTCTAAGACGAGATCAATCAAGAATTCAATATGACTTTTTAAATTGATGATTAAATCAAGATCATGATTTTTTGCTCCAAATACTTGATGCTTATTTCCATTTTTTGTAATGAGATAGTAATTATTGCTTTGGATTTCCATGTGCCAACTTTGGTATTCATCTGATAAATGGATACATTTGGCATGTAAGGTTAATAAGACTTCGTTATTCAATGAGTTTTTATACATAAAGTTTTGTATTTGATTTAATTAATTTTAAAATTCATTCATCCGTCCAATATTCATCAGGTTTTACGCCATATTTTCTGATGAGTAATTTGGTTACTGTTTCAAAGCATTCATTGCCAAAACGATTTAAAATATCTAAGGCATCAACATACAGAAATTGATGATCTAGGATATAACTCTCCCCAAACCGTAATGAATAGATCCGAATTAAACAACGTATCTTGTCGAAACGAATCAAGTCAAAACTTGGATAAATATCAAAGTCATCATGAGAATACATGACGACTTCGCTTTTATAATCGTATTCTTCTTTTATGAAAGGGTTGAATTTAATCCCTTTTTCTTTATCAAAACCTTTTGTTCGAATGAGTTGGTAAAAGTAATTACCTTCAGCCTGAAAATTAAAAATCTGGTAAATGGTATTTTTCTGCATTTTTGGTTATTCAATTGAACGTCATTTCATGACTTGATTCTAAGTCAAAGACACATAATTTATCTATAGCTCTGCTAAACTACACTCATCCACCAAACGATGAGTACCCATGAGTTTAGCCAACCTGATCAACGAATTAAACCCTCAGCAAAAACAAGCAGCTACGACTGAAACCAAGCACAGTCTAGTCCTTGCGGGGGCAGGTTGTGGCAAAACCAAAACCATCGTGGCACGAGCAGCTTACCTGATTGATCAAGGCGTTCCGGCAAATCAAATCCAAATCCTAACTTTTACTCGTCGTTCAGCAAGTGAAATTGTGGCGCGTGTGGAACTTGCCTTAGGTGATGCTGCGAAAGGTTTACGTGCATCAACCTTTCATACATTTTGTATGTACCTCCTGCGCCGTGTGCCAAAAGCATTTGGATTAGAACAATTTTCAATTATTGATCGTGATGATCAACTCATGTTATTCCGCCTGATTCGTGGTAAAGATGATAAGAAAAATCCAAATGCATTACCAAAACCGCAACAACTCTGTGATCTATATTCTTTCGCTCGAAATACTCGTCAAAAACTCAGCTTGGCTTTAGAAAAACAATTGCCTGAGTTTTTAGAATATAAAGATCAAATTGCCGAAATCATGAAAGAGTACGAGACACGCAAACAGGCACGTCATTTTCTTGATTATGATGATATTTTGGCGGTGGTGGCTTCAGGCTTGGCGCAATCAGAAGGCTTGACGGACTATGTTGCAAGCTTGTGTCAGCATATGTTGGTGGATGAAATGCAGGATACCAATCCACTGCAATGGGCAATTCTAGAACCACTCAAAGACAAAACCTCTTTGTTTTGTGTAGGGGATGATGCACAGTCAATTTACGGCTTCCGTGGCGCAGATTTTGAAAATATTCACCATTTTAAACAACGTGTGCCTGATGCACAGATTTTTAAACTCGAAAAAAACTATCGTTCTACACAGGAAATTTTAGACTTATCCAATTGGTTGTTGGATCAAAGTGCCATCAAATACGATAAAAAACTTGAAGCTTATCGCGGCGATGGCATAAAACCACGCATGCATGTCTTTCCCAATGAGTTTGATGAAGCCAAATGGATTGCCATCGATATTAAAGAGCGTCATTTACTTGAAGCCGCAGCGTGGAATGATCACATGGTTTTGGTGCGTTCAGCTTTTGCTGCACGCCATATTGAAGCGGCATTTATTCAAGCCAATGTCCCATATCGTTTTATTGGTGGCATGAAACTACTGGAAACAGCGCATGTTAAAGATTTGCTGAGTTTACTGCGTGTGATCGCCAATCCATTGGATGATATTGCATGGATGCGCTTTTTAACGCTGTGGAATGGTGTCGGTGATGTCGGTGCAAGTAAACTCGCACAGCAACTTTTAACCGATCCTGATCTGGACAAAATTGCTGAAAAACTGGAAAAGTTTGGACGTATTCCTGACAACACCTTGCTGATCATGAAGCAAATGTCCGTGCTAAAAACCGAAGTTGAAGCCTGTGTCAAATTGGGCGTCGAAGCGATTATTAATCAACTCGAAGAAAACTATGCCAAGAAAGACTGGCATAAACGCGTGGGTGATTTTGATCTGGTGAAACAGTTGGCGTCTAAGCATTCTCAACTGAGTGAGTTTCTTGAAGAATATGTACTTGATCCTGTCTCTATTTCCGAAATTGAGCGTCAGTCACAAGATGATGTAGTGACTTTAATTACCATCCATTCTGCAAAAGGCACAGAACAAAAAGTCTGTTATGTTGCCAATGTATCGGCAGGGCAATATCCACATGCCCGTGCGCAAGGCAATTTTGATGAAGTTGAGGAAGAACGTCGTGTACTTTATGTGGCGCTGACTCGTGCACAAAATGAACTGATTTTGACCAAGCAAAATCTAAGTTTTTGGGCACAGAGCCAAATTGATGAACGAGGACGTAAAGTAGAAAGTTATTTTTTGAATGATTTAACACGCAATTTATGTACCACTGAAACGCATTATCGTCAGCGAGAGCAAACGGTGAAAAGTGCTTTGATTGAACGCAAGGCGATTCATTTAGATTTTGGCATTGATCTGGATTAGTTAAAAAATTGCATATAAAAAAGGGTAGAAAACTACCCTTGATTTAATCTAGATTAAATATATCGTGACCATTTGATTTTAGCTTTTTCTGTATTGCTGGTGGTTGGTGGTTGTTCAACTTCATCACCTGGCAGCGTAATGGTTGTGTCATCCTCATCTTTGCCATCAAAATCAATATTGGTTGAACCCCCTAAAGATGATTTTTTATCAGATGTATGAGCAGCAGCCAGAATCGAGCCTTTAATATTAGTTGAGCCACCTGTAATGAGTTTATTTCCTGCAATAATATTCCCGTTAATTGTTGCAGAACCTCCCAGTGTGATATTGCCCCCAAAATAAGATGACTCACATGTTGTTAAAGAAGATGAGTCACTACAAGAGCCTGAAAGTAATGCAATATTGCCAATATTTGCAGGTATTAATTCTGATTTTGAACGGCATAAGTTTGTTGGCATTTTAAAGTAATTTGCACTACATACTTGAGCAGCACCCGCAGGATTTGGCGCATTTAATATAACACTACCACCATAATTGATGTTGCCTGTTGCAATGATCGTGTTGCTATATTTACCTTGAGGAATGCTCACATGCCCTTTAAATAAAATAATACCAGGTGCAATAGAAGAAATCTGCGTTTGATAGTCTTCTAATTTCCATGTTCCTGACTCATAGGAAATAATTTTTTTAAACCATGTCAAATTTTGATGCTGTAAGTTTGTAATACTTTCTGAAGCACACGTCACTTCAGTTTGTTTTTTACCAGAATCAGCCTCAACACTTTGACATAATGCTCCCCAACGATCATTTTTCTTTGCTAAAAAATATTGCCCATCTACAATACCGTCAACATGACGTACATAGACGGTAATTCGATTTTGATTGTCTACATCAAATACATAGTTAGCTTGTTGCTCATAAACGTAAGCATTGACCAGCGGTTTACCTGTCATAGTAACAGTTGCTAAAGCTCCAGATGGAAAAGCGACTTGAGTACCTGTAGGAAGAAATTTCATTTTTTCAGGTAGGTTTGGGCAGTTAGAAAAACCAGTTGCTGAAAGCATTGAAAACTTATTCCAACTTGTACCGACACAGCTAAATACTCCACCACTTTGGGCGCTATTTAACTCATTCCAGACACTATATTTAATATCTGAATTTGCTACAGATTTTTGAATAGAACCATTGGTCACCGTAATTTTTTGCCCTACAGTGGCATTGTTAATGGTTGAATTTCCACTGACGGAGAGCGACATTTTTGTATCAATACTTTTGAAATTATTACTACTACCAATCGTGACATCTTGATCAGCATAGATATTGTCGGCTGCCCATGCACCGCTTGTGGTCACTTTTCCTTTTGCCGAAATGAGTTTGACAGTTCCACTGCCTGTTAAGTTGACATTACTATTGGTAAAAATGTTTTCTAAACCTTGAATACCTGCACCATTAATATTGACATCACCAATGACATTGAGTGTTTTGATGCCTGTAATAGAATTCGCTGTAAAATTTCCTGCAACGTTAATGACAGCACGTTCGTTATCACCATTAGATAAGTAAATGCCTCCTTTGGCATCTAAGTCTCCATAAAAGTTCATTGCTTCTGGAAAGGATGTACTGCCATTGGGTTTATCTTCTCCAGGCGTTGCTGCGCCATCTGGTGTCACTTCATAGACTATACCAATGGTTGAGGATGCTTCAGATGTTGTACTCATATTTTGAATTTGAGCCGCAACTTGATAAGTTTCAGGATGTGTACTAACACGTGCTGTTTGAATTTGACTGACTGTTAATTCACGTCCTGCTTGAACATTTAAGTGTAAGGTCTGATTGTTTAAACTTAGAATTGTTTCACCATCTAAATCATTCAGATATTTCCGAAAAATTTCTACACCTGTCCATGCACCTGATTGAGCATTGGTTAAAGCATGACTTGCAACCAAACTTTTTTGTGAACTTTTTAGATAATAGGCGGTTCCAAGCACTGAAGCACCCAAAGCCAGCCCAACCAAGAGTACAACCAAAATGGTGGCAAAACCTCGTTGTGATGAGGCAAAATGTTGTGAGGTCGAATTCATAAAATTTGCCTTTATGACGTAGAGATATTTAATAAACACACAGCAACATTTACAGGGCTTAAATTCGCACTGTGTTGTGTACTGGTTTTTGCAGATAGGGTGATGACAGCATGCGCTGTAGATTCATCAATTTTGCCTGAACCATAAGGTGTACATGGCGCGTTACTTTGAAGCCATGTAATTTGTGCAGGGTTGGATTGATCTAATGAATAATCTTGTAAATTGGCAAGGCTACTCTGTACCGTCCATGTCAAGTTACTTAAATTTTGTGTTGCATCACAATGACTTCCATCTGTTGTGCCTTTGAGTAATGCAAATTGACGTTGTTTATGGTTTGGATGTTCAAGATCAGCTAAGCCTTGGCATACAACTTCATTATCATCTTGATAACGCCAAACTATGGCTTTAATGGATTGTGTTTTGCCATCACTTTGCACGCGAATTGTCGCATTTGCATTAAAATGAGTATTGCCTTCTAAGCCAAAACTCGCACTTTGTAATAACATTTGTGCATTGGTTAAGCCCATTTGTAACTGAGTGTCATGGCTTGAAGCAACTCTAGACTCAGCACCTGTTTTTGCAACTGTTCGATAGGTCGTCAGTACCGCAATCATACATAACATTGCGATGACCAAACCAATCAATAAACTGATTAAAGTTACACCTGCTTGATGTTTCATTTTAATGCTTCACCTACAGTCAGTTTTCCACCTAAAAGAGGACTATTCACTTCAAATTTCACAGGTTGGCTTTCTGAAATAGTACGATTATGCGTAGCATTGGCACTATTATTGATCGTCACATTGACGTCATCACAACTGACCTCAATCTTTGTGACATCTTTTTCTTTTGGCAGCAAAATAGTGGGAATTTCTGTTTTGTTACACCAAGATTTTTTCTGTTCAACAGTGGCATTTTGTAAGCGAGCTTGCAGTTCATTAATGACAATGTATTGCAAATTTGATTGTTGCTGACTGGTGAGCATTTTCCCAGTGGCATAAGCAGCCCCTAAAATAACAATACTCGAGAGCGCAACAGAGACTAGGGCTTCGACTAATCCAACCCCACGTTGATTGTGACTAATTGAAGCTAAGCTTTTCATTTAATGTTCCATTGCTGATGGTTACAGCTACATGTGTTTTACAATTGCCCGTAATTTCAGAAATGACTTGACCATAATTGTTTAAGGCAAAACATTTAAATGGTGAACTTGTCAAACTATGCTGAATTTCAATTGAGCTTTTTAAAAATGCACTAAAAATTACTGGACTATTACAGCTTGCAGAACCTGTGCTTGAGGCTTTACGAACGGTGAGTTCACTGGTATTGGCATCGAAACAAAGCTGACTAATCGGTAAATCATGCTGTGTCGCATATTCATTACGAAGCGCAGTTGATTTGGCTAAAGCAATGGCACTTTTAAAGGACATTGTTGCTTTATCGAGTTCTGCTTGTTTTGCCCATTGCGCTGTAAAGGCAGAACCTGTAGTCGCTAAAATGGCAAGTAGGGCAATCGTAATCATCAGTTCAATGAGACTTATGCCTGTTTGAAACTGTTGCACTTTTACCATGTCACACCATGACAGTTATTGATGGTTCTTATGTTCTTTTCATTGATGCTAAAAGAACAACCATTTAAGTTACTTGAACTTTTTGCTGTCGCTGTGAGCGTGTAGCCTTTGTTATTTTCAGTATGCGCTGCTGAAAACTCAAAAACATCTTGCTTTGTTGGAGACCATTGTGGAAACCCTGTTGTTGCATTTATTAATGCACTGGTAGAGCTATAGTCTGTACTTGGATAGCTTAAATTTCGTTGATAGAAATTTTCATAGACCAAGCCGAGTGCAACAAGGTCAGATTGAGCCGCTTTGATATTGGCGCGTTGGATATAATGGGTGTACGAAGGCATTGCAATTGCCGCTAAAATTGCGACAATCACCACCGTAACCATGACTTCAATAAGGGTGAAACCTGATTGAAAAATAAAAGGTTTTTTAACGGAGTACATATTACTTTGGGAGAATTTAAAAAAATTAAATAATAAGGCTTAATTTTAACATGTACTAAACAAAGCAATGTTTTTCGTCTCTCAAAACTGGATTATATCGGTGAATGATTTGGCATTTTAAAGATTAAAATGAGGCATGAAATCCGACAAAAGGTGGATTATCAAGGATGAGTTGCTGAGCAATAAACTGCTAAATAAAGTTCAAAACAGTATAAATTGGATGATTTTTAGAGAGAGTTAGTAAGATAAAAACCACAGCTTGATATGGATTTTAGAATAAAAAATTCAGTAAATGATTTGATGAAATGACTTGAATTAAAGATCACACGATTAATTTAGATTTTGAACTTGATCTAGATTAAACTATAAGGAAGATATTAAAGGTTTGATCATGAAAATTTTAGTGCGTAACTTAGAGCGTTCAGTAACTGAAGCAGAATTACTTGAATTGTTTAAACCTTATGGCACAGTAGAATCCGCTGTTGTGGTGATGGATGCTGAAACCAAAAAATCTAAAGGTTTTGGTTTTGTTGAAATGCCAAATGCACGTGAAGCCATCAAAGCGATCAAAGGTTTAAATACACTGAAAGTCAAAGGTGCTGGTATCCGTGTCAAAGCCGCGGAAGATAAGCCAAAAGCTGAGTAAAAGTGAAGAAGGAGCAAATAGATTGCTCCTTTTTTATGGGTCAATATGAAAAAACTATATCCTGCTTTATCTATTGTGAAGACGAAAAATCTATTTTATTGAGCTAGATCATTTATAAATATTGTTGTGCAGAAGACAAAAGAAAGTTTACTCTTAGTCTCATAAAAGACGCCAAAATTTAGGAAATTATATCATGTCACGAGTTGCTCGCTTTCATGCAGATCGCACTAATCAAAAACTGTATTTCGCACGACTTTCATGCCAACAAGCAGAGCAAACGGAACATGTGCAGCAAGCACAAGCACATCGTGAAGCAGCCGTTTTTCATTTGCATGGAACTATTTTGGCATTTCTACAAGAATTAGTACGTTATTACCGTTTAAATGATTTAGCACCAACACTTAAGTCTATTGAAGAACATATGGCTGCAAAAGGACAAGTTTCACCTGAAGTATTGGTGATGCAAAAGCTTGCTAAAGATGGATTTATTGCAGAGTTAAAAAGAGCCTATCGTTTATGCCAATACGCACCAGAACCAAGTACACCAGAGCCTGAAGCAGAAACATCGTCAAATTTAATTATTAAAGTCACTCAAACACCACAAGCTTGGCTGCCTGATACCAAAATTTTACGTGAATGGCATCGTGATTTAACGCAGCTTATTGATGGTTTTCGTAACGAAATGGTTGAATTCTGATCAATTTGATTGGTTTTACTTGAAATTTATTTTTAAATGACTATATACAATAGTTACAAGATGCAAAATGCATTCGGCATTTTGCCCCATGGTTGAGCATGGAGGGTTTTTATGTCTATTGAACAGTTAAAAGCATTATTTGGAAATCAAGAAGCCATTTTAGAGTTGGTTCAACTTGAGGGTGGAGAGTTAGCATTGCGTAATGCGGGATCTGAAAAAGAACCATTAGTCACAATTCAATTTAATGAAGAAGTGAAAGCATTATTAGGAGATCAAACGCCTGCAATTGCTCAACAAATGATTCAAGCTGCTCTATTTGCTTTATTAGAAAAACAAGCAGATGAATGGCATGCTGAAGTTGTTGATGAACAACCTAAATTTATGAGTTAAAAGATTGTATTTTTCAGTTTAATCTAGAATAAAACGCACTTTTAAGTGCGTTTTTTATACATGAGTTTTGAGGTTTTAATGCATTGGTAGAGGCTGTGGCGCAAAAAAGTATCCACCTGCAAATATAATGGCTAAGCCAATCAGTTGTAGAAAAAATGGATTTTTAGCTTGATGCCAATGCAAGATGAGAAAAATCAGAGAAACTGGAGAAAGCAATAAACAGCCTAAGCCCCACCAAATACTTTCTTTGAATGCAGCGATGAGAAAGCCAATCGAAGCAATGACGAGAATGAGTAGCCCAAAATAAAATAAAAACATGTTGTCCTCTTATTGATCTTTTATATTTCAATTACATTTATCATTAAAGTGTGCAGAGTAAAGCGTATTTTATGAAGTTGTGATTTCTGTTTATCATGACTTTAATCAAGCAAAAACAGACTACCATATTTGATAGTCTGTTGGAATGAATCAATGTGTTGGTTCGTGATGATGTGCAATTTGAATCTGATTTAAAATATGATTACTCATATTTTTCGCCATTTCTTCTTTAGCAAAATAAACCTGACCAATCTGATCTCGACGAATAATTTCAGCTTCTTCTTTGCTTTCAGCACAAACTAAAACCTGAATTTGAGGGTTGAGTAGTTTTGCCGTATCGACAATTTTATGAATATCTAAGATATCCATTGGAGAAATCACCAACAAACGAGCATGTTGAATATGAGCTTGAATGAGTACACTGGGTTCAGTGGCGCGACCAGAAACAGCAGCAATACCTTTTTCACGCAGATTTTCAACAATTTCACGGTTTTCTTCAGCAATAACGACTTTAATACCATCATTCATTAGGGTTTTAGTAATACGACGTCCAACTTCACCATGCCCAACGATAACGACTTGATCACGTAGATAATCTTGATCCACTTCATCGGGTAACATCGCCAGAGGGTCGCCACTGCGTTCTAGTAAACGAGCAAGATGTGAATGCTCTCGAATCCAAATTTGTACAGGTTCAATTGCCGAAAATAAAAATGAATTTAAGGTAATTGAAAATAAAGCCCCTGCTAAAATCAAGTTTTGTGCTTCAGGAGTAAGCAAACCCAGTGACAATCCCAATGTTGCTAAAATAAAAGAGAATTCCCCGATTTGCGCTAAACTTGCACCGACGGTCAATGCTGTATTCATTGGATAACGAAAGAATAAAACCAATGCCATTGCAGCGATGGTTTTACCAATCATGATGATGGCAATCACAGCTAAAATATGTAAAGGTTGCTCAATAATAATACGAGGATCAAACAGCATCCCGACAGAGACAAAGAATAAAATAGAGAAAATTTCTCTTAAAGGTAGCGTTTCTTCCTCTGCTCGATGGCTAAAATCAGACTCTTTAACAACCATGCCCGCAAAGAAAGCGCCAAGTGCCATAGATACGCCAAAAATCGCATATGAGCCATAAGCAATTGAAACGGCTGCTGCCACGACTGTTAGCGTAAAAAGCTCTCTAGAACCCAAACGAGCAACATATTGCATGATCATTGGAACCAGACGTTTCCCAATGATGAGCATGAAAGCAATAAAGCCTGAAACTTTTAATAAAGTAATACCAAGGGTGAGCCAAATATTTTCATCTGATGCTTGTCCTGCAAGCGCATGTCCACCTAATAAAACCGCTGTCGCAGGTAAAAGTACCAAGACTAAAACCATTACAAGGTCTTCAACAAGTAACCAACCTACTGCGATTTTACCGTTGACGGAGTCAAGTAAGCCTTTATCTCCAAGTGCTTTAAGCAAAACGACAGTACTTGCACAAGATAAACTTAAACCAAAAACGAGAGATGAACCCCAACTCCAGCCCCAAAAATGAGATACGATCATGCCTAAGCATGTGGCAACAGTAATTTGTAAGATCGCACCCGGTAAGGCAATGCGGCGTACTTGCATTAAATCATTTAATGAAAAATGCATCCCAACACCAAACATCAAAAACATGACACCAAGTTCAGCAAGTTGGTTAGCAAGTGCCAGATCTGCCACTATGCCTGGCGTATTTGGACTAATAATAATGCCAGCAATCAGATAACCAATCAGAGGGGGGAGGCGTAATCGAGCAGCGATATAGCCAAAAATGAGGGCAATACCAAAACCCACGGCGAGTAAAATAATCAAGTCTACATCATGAGGCACTAAACACTCCTTGAAAGATGGGATAACGTAAATAAAAAGGAAAAGCACAAAGAGTGCCAAAGATAAAGTGGGACAATTTTAACAATTTGCATAAAAAAAAGGCAAAAAAAACGACCCAAAAGGGTCGTATTTTTTAGAAAACTAAAATTATTTAATTTTAGCTTCTTTGAAAATTACGTGTTGACGGATTTTTGGATCAAATTTTTTGATTTCCATTTTTTCCGGCATAGTACGTTTGTTTTTAGTTGTGGTATAGAAATAACCTGTACCAGCAGTAGAAACTAGGCGAATTTTATCACGCATGGTTCGGACTCCTTAGATCTTTTGACCTTGAGCACGTAGGTCAGCAACAACCTTTTCGATACCCAATTTGTCGATAATACGCATACCTTTAGTGGTTAAACGAAGACGTACAAAACGTTTTTCGCTTTCTAACCAGAAACGGTGGTGGTGCAGGTTCGGCTCGAACCGGCGTTTAGTTTTGTTGTTGGCGTGTGAGACGTTGTTACCAACGACTGGACGCTTGCCGGTAACTTGGCAAACCTTAGACATGGTGTAACTCCATTGATTTAGCCAACAGCAAATCTGTATGGCCAGTCAAAATAAAACGGATTGAATTCTTTCAAGGGGCGTTTTATACCAAAATTCCGCTTAAAAGACAAGCGGAATCGGTGAAAACACTGCATGATCTTTGACGATAGATCATGCCTTGATCATTTAGCGGATAAAAGTTTTCTCTAAAATTTTATGAACAGCGCCGCCAAATGGCGGTAGGATGAATTTTATGCTAAATAGTTTTGGCATAGACATCATAGAGCGTTCATGCGACAAGTTGAAAAAACCTTCTGGACCATGATATTTCCCCATACCTGATGCACCAACACCACCAAATGGTAGGTCATCTTGTGCAACGTGGGTCAATAATGCATTTTGACCAAAGTGCCCTGAATGGGTACGCTGAGCGACATATTGTGCTCGCGCATCGTCAAAGTCGAAATAGTATAATGCAAGTGGGCGAGGTCTGCTATTAATAAAGTCAATCACATCATCAATTTGATCATATTCCATAATCGGTAATACAGGACCAAAAATTTCATTTTTCATAATGTCCATTTCAGTCGTTACACCTGTGACTAATGTTGGTGCAATTTTACGGACTTGGTTGAGGTCTTCATGTTTAGGATTGATTTCTACCAGTTGAGCACCTTGTGCTTGAGCATCTTCTAAGTAACTTTGCACACGATTAAATTGTTTATCATTAATGATAGATGTGTAATCTTGATTGTGTGCAAGATGAGGATACATTGAACTGACAATAGTTTTGAATTGTTCAACAAACTCAGCAGTTGTGCCTTTAGGTAAAAATAAATGGTCAGGAGCCACACATGTTTGTCCAGCATTCCATAGCTTTCCAAAAGCTAAACGCTGAGCAACGTCTTTGAGATCGGTAGATGGATGAACAATAGCAGGTGATTTACCTCCAAGTTCTAAAATGACAGGCACTAGGTTCTCTGACGCAGCCGCCATCACAGTTTTACCGATATTGGTTGAACCTGTGAAAATAATTTTATCAAAAGCTAAATGTGAAAAGGCATCAGAAATAACGCCACCGCCTGTGACTACAGAAACCAATTCACGTGGAAATGCTTCTGAAAGTGCATTTTCCAACACATAACCAAAATTCATTGATGAACTTGAAATTTTGATCATGGCATGGTTACCCGCAGCCAAGGCACAAATGAGCGGACCAACGGAAAGAACTAATGGGTAATTCCATGGTGCAATAATACCAATGACCCCTAAAGGTTGGTATTGTACCCACGCTTTTGAAGGTTGATGCATGATGCCAACATGACGTTTAGATGGCTTCATCCATGTACTTAGATTTTTACTATAATATTTGATTTGTTCTAAACAGGTGATGAGTTCACCGATTTTTGTTTCAGTAATAGAGCGATTACCATAATCTTGATTAATTGCTTCTGCAATTTGATCTTGATATTTTAGTAACACTTTTTTTAGACGTGCTAAACGTTCAATGCGTTCTTTCGCAGTTGGAACGGGATAACGTTGATACGCTTGTTTTTGCTGAGTGAGCGTATCATGTAAATGTTGAACTTCAGGGGAATAAGAAGTCATTGAATTTGTTTTTGTTTGACTGTTCATCTCGAACACCTTTAGAGAGGAGCTGATTTATGATAATTTTTAGAGTAAAAGCTCTAATTAGTCAAGTCACTTTATATGTTAGCCTATGTTAACGCTGAAAGATGGTATTAGGATGTCGCACTCCAAAACGGTAAAAACCAAAGATCGAATTTTGCAAATCAGCTTGCAGTTGTTCAATGAACGTGGCGAGCGTTCAATCACGACCAACCATATCGCTGCTGAGCTTGGGATCAGTCCTGGGAATTTGTATTATCACTTTCGAAACAAACAAGAGATCATTAAAGAGCTCATGGAGCGTTATCAAAAAGAAACGCTAGACATGCTCGCATTACCCGATGACCGTGTAGTCAATGCCAACGATAAAATTCGTTATTTTCAAGTTTTGAGCAGTCAACTTTGGGAATATCGTTTTTTACACCGTGATGTTTACCATTTAATTGAAAATAATGATGATTTTAGAAAGATTTACCCGCGCTTTGCAGGAAAAGTGATGCAACAAGGGCAAAAAATTTATCATGCCTTTGTCGATGCAGGTTTAATGCAAATGACAGCCTCAGAAATTGAAGCTTTAATTATTAATATTTGGATTGTTTTAACCAACTGGACAAATTTTTTATATATGTCAGGGCATTTGAGTAATTCAAATCATTTAGATGAAAAATGGATCTGGCAAGCATTACGTCAAATGGTATTTTTAGAAGGTCCATATTTACGGGGTGAAAGTCGAGAAACTTATGAGCGCTTATTGGAAAGTTTTGGTTCTTCTGAGCTATTTGCGAGTTTATCGACATTAAAACATGATTGAATAGCGCACAATCATTGAAAGCTTTTTAAAAAGCGTTAGAATATTTGGCTGTTTTTCAATTTAACGTATAAGTGATATCAATTAAATGAACATGACCACTGCCAACACAGCACGTCTCCTGATTACTTGTGAAGATAAACCAGGCATTGTGCAAGCTGTATCGAGCTTTTTGTATCATCAAGGAGCAAATATTACTGCGCTTGATCAATATGCAACTGAAGCTCAGGGCGGACGGTATTTCATGCGTGTTGAGTTTGAACTTGAAAATTTGCAAAGCCGTAAAGAAACGTTATTGCAAACTTTTTCGCAAAATGTCGCTGAACGTTATGAGATGCATTGGCGTCTTGCTTTTGTAAGTGATTTGAAAAAAGTCGGTATTTTGGTTTCAAAAGTCGACCATGCTTTACTTGAGTTGCTTTGGCGTCATGCGCGTGGTGGTTTGGCTTGCCAAATTACACAAGTCGTTTCGAACCATGAAGATTTACGCAGCGCAGTTGAAAATTTTGGTATTCCATTCCATGTTGTACCTGTAAATAAAGAAAATAAACGTGAAGCTTATGCAAAAATTGATGAGTTAGTTCAAGGCGATGATTTACTTGTTCTTGCACGTTATATGCAGATTTTAGATGAAGAATTTGTTTCTAAATGGGAAATGAAGATTATTAATATTCATCATTCTTTCTTACCTGCATTTGTGGGTGCAAATCCATACAAACAAGCACATGAAAAAGGTGTGAAATTGATTGGTGCAACGGCACACTATGTGACTGCTGACTTAGACCAAGGTCCGATTATTGAGCAAGATGTAGAGCGTGTAAGCCATGACTTTACAGTTGAACAATTGCGTGAACTAGGTCAAGACGTGGAACGTAATGTCTTAGCACGTGCAGTAAAATGGCATTTGGAAGATCGTATTATTGTGGATGGAAATAAAACGGTTGTTTTCCAATAAATTGTCTTTGCTTTAATCAGTAAAAAGGATGCAATTAGGCATCCTTTTTGCATTTTTAATTTATAAAATCAATAAAAACTCTCTAAAAAGTAGTTGCAAATGAAAACACTTCTCATTTATTATTGTTGCACTTTAATTGTTCTATCCGATGAGTTTAATCTAAGCAAGCCATCTTGTATGTGATTCTCTCAGAGATTTAGGTATTTAGATTCATATGAGTCAATCTTCCACTTCAAATATGCAGGCTCCAAATCCAATGAAGAAAAAGGTGATTACTGCTGTAATAGCCGTTCTTGTAGGACATTTGGGTGCTTTATGGGCATTGAGTCATCTAAAAACTCCTGAATTGCAACCAATTGAAAAGAAACCTATTCAGGTCAAATTTGTACAGATTAAAGAGGATGTACCACCGCCTCCACCGCCGCCGCCACCTCCACCAGTTAAACCTAAAGTTGAGCCTAAGCCTGTAGTGGAAAAAAAGGTGATACCTCCGCCGCCACCTATTGAAAAACCAAAATTGATTACTCAAAAGCAGCCTGTAGTTGAAAAGAAAGCAATTCAACAGCCTGAAGAAAAGATTGATCATGAAAAAATTAAACGTGAACAAGAACAGCAACGCCAGCAGCAAGAACAGCAGCGTCAAGAGCAATTGCGTCAGCAACAAGAACAACAGCGTCAAGAGCAATTGCGTCAGCAGCAAGAACAGCAGCGTCAAGAGCAATTGCGTCAGCAGCAAGAACAGCAACGTCAAGAGCAACAACGTTTAGAACAACAACGTCGTCAGCAAGAAGAAGCAAATCAACCTCGTAAATTAACAGCAGGTGAGATTTCTTGGAAAAATCGTCCAAGTTTTGAGTTTGACGACGACCTACTGAGAAATCAAGCTAGATCGTTGGTTGTACGTATTCAAATTAATCCAGCAGGTAAAATTACAGATGTCACTGTGATTAAATCGAGTGGATTGCCTAACCTTGATCGTGAAGTGCGAAGTGCTGTACGTTCTGCAAGAATGAATCCGTCAAATGATGGACGTGCCATGGTTGCTGACTTACCTGTAAATCTTCAAACCTCTGGGCAATAATTTAACCGGCTAACATAATTAGGAGTTCGAGTATGAACTTTTCCGTTTATTGGCAACATGCTGATGCCATCAGTAAAACACTGTATTTCGTGTTGTTGGCAATGTCTATTGCAACATGGACAGTATTCATTCTACGTTTGATGGGTACACGTCAACTTAAACAGCAAGCTCAAGCTCACCTTGCTCAGGCATTGAGTCAACTGAAAGCAAAATTAGCGCCTTTAGGTTTTGATCAACGTAAAGCTGTTGCAGAACAAGCTTTATTACGTCAAATCTCGGTTGAAAAAGCCAATGCTGAGAAAGGGGTATCTGTACTCGGTACAATCGCTTCAATCGCACCATTTGTCGGTTTATTTGGTACTGTTTGGGGGATTTTCCATGCTTTGGTTGCTGTGGGCAAAAGTGGTCAAGCAGGTTTAGCACAAGTAGCAACACCTGTAGGTGAAGCATTGATCATGACAGGTTTAGGTCTAGCAGTCGCGATTCCTGCTGTATTGGCTTATAACATTTGTGTACGTTTTAATCGTACTTTGTCAAATGAGCTACAAGATCAAGCACACGGTTTATTGATTGACACCATGTTGCAACAAGATTCAACTGTGAAAGTTGAAGCGCAAACAACACAAAAAGGTTTAGTTGGAGGTCAAGCTTAATGGCTTTTCAATTGGGTGAAGACAACGATGCTGGCATGAATGAGATGAATCTCATTCCGCTCATCGACATTATGTTGGTATTGATGATCATCTTTTTGGTGACTGCAACCGTTGCTAACCCATCAATACCATTAACCTTACCAAAAACAACAGCAGAAATTATTGATCCTCCACCTGAAGCAATCACAATCAGTATTAATAAAGAGGGTGAAGTGGCTTGGAATGATCAGGTGATTGGTTTACCTGAACTAGAAAAGCGCTTTGGTGAAGCGGCTCAGCAAACTGTAAAACCTGCTGTGCAGTTACGAGCAGATCAAGATGCTCGTTATGACACAGTTGCTCAAGTCATGTCTCGTGCCAGTGAAGCCGGACTGAACGATCTTGCCTTTATGAGCGATAATTAAGCGTTAATTACGCATTAAAAATTTAAAAAGCGATCTTGATAGATCGCTTTTTTTATGGTTTTTTTCAGTATTTTTTATTTTACAATTCGCTTTCTTTAAGCAAGTCTTTAAACTGACTTTGTAATTTCATTAATTTTGGTGGAATGGCAAAGTTACAATAACCTTGTGATGGGTTTTTTGCATAAAAATTTTGATGATATTCTTCAGCAGCGTAGAACGTTGGAGCAGGAGATAGCTCTGTGACAATATCTAAGTCCTGTGCTTTTAATTCGCTAATCAGTTGCTCAGCTTGTGCTTTTTGTTCATCGTTAAAATAATAAATCACCGAGCGATATTGTGTGCCAATATCATTGCCTTGACGGTTGAGTGTAGTTGGATCATGTGTGGTAAAAAATACATGCAGAAGTTGCGCATAGCTGATCTGACTGTCATCAAAATCAATCAAAATGACTTCAGCATGCTGAGTAGTACCTGTACAAATTTGTTCATAAGTGGGTTGTAGGGTATTGCCACCAGCATAACCGCTCGTTACTTTTTCAACGCCTTTAAGTTGAAGAAATACTGCTTCCGTACACCAAAAACAACCGCCACCAAATAATGCTTGTTGCATCGAAGACCTCCTTTCTATTTTATTTTCTAGAGAAAAAACCATCTTAAAGTAAATCAATTGTATGGAATAAAAAACCTGAGATTTCAGGTTTTTATCTATTTTAAAGTAAATACAAGATGTTATGGCGTAGTTTTATATTGTAAAACAACATTACCATATTGATCGACTAGTTTGAGTGTACGATCATAACTTTGATAGCCTGTGACTTTGTGCAAAGCAGTCGTATATTTTTCTACGAGTGTCATATCCTGACAATACATTTTTGTAGATGCGAGTGAGCCTAAGTTTAGATGATGATCTTTAACTGCATAGTTGCCCATAATACGATTACAGCCATCTGAGCCGCTCACACGTAAGTCACTACTAAATTGAATCATCGGTGAGTTTGTTTGACTTGGATATTCTGTGCTACCAATATGTGTCAGTACCCACGTTTTATTTTGTAAGAGGTTTAAATTTTCTTGTTGTTTAACCGTTGGAGCTGTTGTACAGCTAACAACTGCAAGTGTTGCTGGAATTAAACCGATCAACAAAATATTTTTTAACATGACTTTCTCAAAAATATAAATTGGGTCTATATAAGCAAAAAATGATGCAAATCACTAGATTAACAATGTATCTAAGCATTAAAAAAATGCTTAAATCATAAACCGTTGTGGATATTTTCAGTTAAACCTTCACGAATGACTTTAGAGTAGTTTTCACTGCTTTGATATTCAAAATGTTTGAATTGGTCTGTACGAGGATTAACATGCGCACGTTGATACCATTGCTTGATTGTCCATTGCTGATTTAAAGCACCTAAATCATATAAATAGTTTGGCAGATAGCCAGAAGCCAATAAGCGATAGTCCAAAGGTAACTCATGCGGTGAAATCGCTTGTACCATGTCAAAAACTAGCGTTGTACAGTTGCTACTGAGTGTATTGTACCATTTGGCTTGTTGAGCAAGTTCATCGGTTTTTTCTAAGTATTCTGCAAATAAAGCCTTCATTTCAGTTTTTGGCATTTTGACAGGGAAGAAATACACTTGTTCATTTCGAATGTTACTACGTGTATAGATCAAATCTTTTTCATCAGCAGCAATCAGACTTAATTCATATTTTCTAAAAAAGCCACTAATTGCAGAAAAACTTTCCGTTTTCTCTTTGCGAATTTCGATTGAAAATACTAAGGGTTTTTGATCAGAAAAATCAAAACTAACCAGCGTATGTGCAATTTGTGGTCCCATCCAATAAGAAGTAATAATATTGACGCCTGTAATATGCTCTAGGTTATAGCTGCGGGTATCCCAATGCACATCGTATTTATTTTCTGTATGCCAATTAAAGTTACGTATATTATGAATGGTGACAATATTATCTTGTTTCTTATAGGTAAAAAGACGGTCTACTTCAGGGTTCCATTCACGGTCTTGTTTGGCAGGAATATTAAAGTACCAAAGTAGACTACACAAAAATGCAAGGATATAAATTAGAATATCTTTATGACGGCTAAAAAGATTTTGTTTGATATAAATGCCTAAAATACTGAAAGCAAATAAAATCCAAAGACCAATCATAATACGACTGAACAGACCAAAAGGTGCTTGAAACCAAAGTGCACAGCACAGCCAAATAGAAGAAAAAATGACAAAAATGCTAAAAATGGAATGGATTAGCCCCATTCCAAGTGCATGAAAAAGCGATTTTTTTTTAATTTTTTGCATATATTTAAATTATAAACTGAGATCAAGCTTATTTTTGATAAGTTGCGAACTCAAAAGCAATCCCAGTTTTGTCATCAATATGTTGCTCAGACGCTATTTTCTTAAATTCATTTGGAATTTCTGGATAATGTGCATCTCCTTGTACATTAAGCTCTACATGAGTAAGCTCCAAGCGATCAGCAATAGCAATGGTTTGTGTGAAAATTTCACCACCACCAATAATAAATAGAGTTTCAGGTTTTTCTGAAGCTTGAACATCAGCAATTGCTAAAGTTAAAGCCTGTTCAATACTGGTTGCTGTTTTAACACCCTCAAAAGACCAGTTTGGATCACGAGTAATGACCCAGTTAACACGTTTAGGTAAAGCACGTCCCATCGATTCGAGGGTTTTTCGTCCCATCACCACAACACCGCCTTGAGTGATTTCTTTAAAGTGTTTTAGGTCGGCTGAAATATGCCAAGGAAGATCATTACCTTTACCAATACAGCGTTGTTGATCCATTGCAACAACATGAACAACTTCTAAATTTTTAAATGTCATAGTGAGCTCATTTTTTTAATTCCTCTCTACCTCTCCTTTTAAAGAGAGGCGAATATTTGAAAGGGGGAATTTAGGGGCTTTATTGAAAGTGGTTTTGTAAAATTAAACCGCAACAGGGGCTTTAATCGCAGGATGTGATTCATAACCTACAATTTCAATATCTTCAAATTTAAAATCAAAAATATCTGTGATTTCAGGGTTTAATTTAAGCTGACAAAGTGCTAAAGGTTGACGTGTTAATTGCAATTGAGCTTGTTCAAAATGGTTTGCATATAAATGTGTGTCACCACCTGTCCAAACAAAATCACCCACAGCTAGACCACATACTTGCGCGATCATGTGCGTTAGTAAGGCATAACTTGCAATATTAAAAGGTACACCTAAAAATACGTCTGCACTACGTTGATAAAGCTGACAAGATAATTTTCCATCTTGTACAAAAAATTGAAATAACGTATGACAAGGTGGTAATGCAACTTGACCTGCTTCTTGCGGGTTCCAACCTGAAACAATCAAACGACGTGAGTTTGGGTTGGTCTTAATTTCATTAATGAGCCATTGAATTTGATCGAAACCATCATGTTCATATAAGCCATTTTCCAGTTTTGTTGCACCAAAATTACGCCATTGATGACCATACACAGGTCCAAGCTCGCCTTCTGGACGACCAAAACGTGCAGTTTGTTCAGCCGTAGACCATTCATCCCAGATACTGACTTTATTGTCTTTTAAATACTGAACGTTGGTGTCGCCTTTTAAAAACCATAAGAGTTCTATCACGATTGAACGGAAGTGAACTTTTTTGGTGGTTAGAAGAGGAAAACCTTTGGACAAATCAAAACGCATTTGATGACCAAATACAGAACGAGTTCCTGTGCCTGTACGGTCGCCTTTATCGCCACCATTGTCGAGGATATGTTGTAGAAGGTCTAAATACGCTTTCATATTAATTCCAAATTAGGCTCATCATGTCCGTTTTGAAGTGACGTAGATCACGACATTTCATGACGTTTAACTTTGAGCGTGTCATATTTTTACTGAACTTCTCAGTTTATACTAAACACTGATTTATTTTAACTAGAGATAACAAGAGAGAAGAAAGATGCAAGTCAACTGGAATGAACTTTCTGAATTTATTCAGCAATATAAAGCACAAATTTTAGCAACAAAAAAGTCAGCAATCGAGTTAAATTTGTCCCCTGCACAGACGTTATCATTGTGGCAAAGCAAAGTGGGGGGTGAGCCTTATTTACCTTTAACGGCTAAATACCCGCACAATGCTGAAGAGCGACCTTTGGTGCTTTTAGCACAGATCAATTTTGCTGAACTGCCTCAAAATGAGCTCTATCCAAGTACAGGAATTTTACAGTTTTTTATTGATATTGAAGATGATTTATGGGGTTTAGATTTTGACGAACCACAAAAGCAAAATAACTTTCGGGTCATTTACTATGATCAAGTGATTGAAGATACAACGCAGTTGCTACAAGCATTTCCTACACAAGATTTAGATCATGATATGAACCCTGTAACAGGGCAATATGCTGTGCAATTTGTTGCGTCAGAACGTTATATTTCTATGGGAGATCATGAATTTGCTGATAAAATTTTTGATCCTTATGAAATGGAAGATGATGCCGCAGAAGACATCTATGATGAATATGATGATGCATTTTCAGCAAATGGGCATCATTTAGGCGGCTATCCATATTTCACGCAAGATGACCCTCGAAGCACGAGTCGTTTTAAGGACTATATTTTACTCTTTCAACTGGACAGTTCAGGGCAAGAAGATGTTGAAATTTTATGGGGTGATTGCGGTGTTGCCAATTTCTTTATTCACCCTGATGATTTAAAGAAAAGAGATTTTTCTAAAGTGCTTTATAACTGGGATTGTTCTTAAAATTAGATCATCTTATGAAATAAAAGACCCATTCGATAGAATGGGTTTTTTGTGATAGGCTTCACGTTATTAATCTATTGCATAAAAAATTATAAATATATAATTAAAAGTGATATTGATTTTTTATTTTAAAAATAAACCAAGAAAGAGCAACTTAAAAGATTCTCATTTACAATCACAAATTTTATTACATTTACGTTAAACAAATTTTAAGAATGTATGCTTAGTATTGCAACTTCGTAATTTATGGTAGCGGTACTTTGGTATGGTAAGACAGAGTTTAGTGAGTCAGTTTGGGGTTGAGCAATGATTGTTGATTTAAATACTCAACCTGTACAAGACGTCAATAGCGTATCTGTTAGTCAATACATTTTTCAAAATGAAAATGGATCTTTTTACCCAAAACAGGACTTTAATCCAACAGCGATTATTCAACAAAATAAATTAAAACAAGCCCAAGCCAATAATTTTTCTTTAACGAATGCTTTTCAAATTGATATTGATAAATTTATCAATAAATTAGATAGTATTTCAGCACGTACAAGCTCAGCACGTTGTGCACGTAGTATTCGTATTGCATTACAAACAGCAGGTGCAAAGTTTATTGATCATCCCATTGCAGCAGCAGATTGGGGCGATACTTTAGAAGAAATTGGTTATAAACAAATACAACCTGCTTTTGATGCTCCACAAGAAGGAGATATTTATATTATTGACCGTACTCGTAAACATCGTTATGGGCATATTGCAGGTTATACAGGTTCAGAATGGGTTTCTGACTTTAAACAACGTAGTTATGATGTTTATAAAGATAGTAATGTCACTTATAAATACTATCGTTTAGGTTGATTTGTCTTCTATGTGTCAAAAAGCAGACGATTAAAAAGGAAGCTTGAACAAAAAACCTTCCTTTTTAATCTGAGCGTTTACTGCGGTTTTGATAATTTGAAATCAGCACAAGTCCAAGCATCATAAAGCCTAAAGCTTGAATGGCTAAATAGACAAAATTCGATTGTTTTAAAAACCAGTAAATGATCGTGATTTGAATAAAAATAGGAAGATAAACTGCTGCAATTTTCATCCATTTTTTCTGAGGATTTTGTGCTGCCTGTTGACTTGCAGCCCGATACAGCACATGTAATGCCATACCTAAAACTAAACCAATACCTACAAAAATTGGGCTGAGTTTTTCAATGTTAGAGCAATAAAAAATCACAATACAGAGCATGATGCTGACGATCAGCTTAACTTGACGAGTGCAGCGTTCTGAATACCAAAAATCTAACATGATTAAGAGACTTGTTTCGTGTTGTTTTGATGAAGTAAAGACAAAGGCGAAAATAAACAAACAGCCAATGCCATAAATCCGATGCCTTGTGCTCCCGGAATTAAAATTTCACCTTGTGTCATATTTTTAAAAATCAACGCCAATAAGAGTGCGATGGGTACCCATGTCAAAATACGATATACAATTCCAGTTGGGTTTTTTGCTGCAAAATGGAGCTTACAGTAACGACAAATCAGGAAGATCACACCTGTTGCGACAAACATTAAAATCGCGCTATATGCTAAGGGTTGCATGCGATATAACAAGATGGTTGCAATGGCAATCGCAATGAAGATAAATATCTTTTTGAAGATAGGTGTTTGTGGATCAAACCAAAATTCAAGCATAATGTTGGTATATATTCAAAGGATGCTTGCAGTATAAATGAACTTGTTGAAAAGATGAGTTTTAGTTACATAGTCATGCAAAATAAGATGGGAACATAATAATGTCAAAAATAACGCAATTGCCAGAACAGTTTTTTCCCTTCATCCAAACCATCGAATCTACCTTACAAACCTGTGTTGAATTTGATCGGGAGTTAAAAAGTCATGTGGATTTATGGCAAAGTAATTTAGGTATGTCGCCTTATTTTCCTTTAGAGGGTGAATATCCTTGCTCTAAGCTGAGCAATGAACCTTTGCAATTTTTAGCACAAATCAATTTTGCTGAAATGCCGCATTTAACTGATTTTCCTGAACAAGGAATTTTACAGTTTTATTTGAATATGAAAGAGTTGGATTTGGGAGTGGATGAAAGCCTTGAACACATCCAATTTAATCATCGTGTGCTGTATTTTCCTGAAGTAAAAGAAGATGAAACTTTACTCAAAACTCGTGAAACATTGAAAAAAATTTATGAAATTTCTGAGGATGAGCAGCAATTATGGGTTGAAGAATGTGGTTTAACTTTTAAAAAAGTTGAGCAATATATGACATTTCATGATTATCGTTTTGCACCCCTCATATTTGGGCGTGAGCAAGTTGCTTTAAGCCAAGATTATGATGATCTAATGTGGGCTTATACCGAATATGAAAAACCGTATACAGAACAATTTCAGTATGAAGGTGGGCATCGTATCGGAGGATATGCAAATTATCTACACTCTACAGATAACCGAACTGAATTTGGAATTGAAGACTATGTGTTGTTAATGCAGTTAGATACAGATGAGGGTTTGGAATGGTGTGATGGTGGAGTTGCGCAGTGGTATATTGCCCCCCAAGATTTGAAAAAAAGAGATTTTTCTAAAGTTGTTTTTTTGTGGGCATGTCATTGAGTTAATTGAGAGCTGAAAAATAAAAAAGCGGATGAGTGATCATCCGCTTTGACAGGGTTTAATTAGGTATTTTTATGCGGTCCCCAATCGAAAATTTTCTTTTGATAAGCATACCAAATCATCCATAAACCAATCAAAATCATTGGAAAAGATAAAATTTGCCCTTTGGTCATCCAACCAAATAAGATATAGCCTTGATCTGCATCAGGTTCGCGGAAGAACTCCATAAAGAAGCGAGCACAGCCATAACCCATTAAAAATATTGCAGATACTGCATAACGTGGACGTGGTTTTGCACTATAAAACCAAAGAATAAGAAATAATAATAAGCCTTCGCACAGTGCTTGATAAATTTGTGAAGGATGGCGTATTAAGTGTAATGGATCAGTTGGGAATATCATACCCAAAGCAAAGTTTGGATCGGAAACTTGACGACCATAAAGTTCACCACCAATAAAGTTACCAATACGACCAAACATTAAACCTGTAGGGACACAAGGTGCAATAAAATCTAAAGTTTCAAACCATGTTTTCTTATATTTATGGCACCATAAAAGCATGGCGATCATGACACCTAAGAAGCCACCATGAAAGCTCATTCCACCTGTCCAAACTTTAAATAACCAGATTGGATCTGCAAGGAACTTACTAAACTCATAAAATAGGACATAACCAATACGTCCACCCAATACCACACCCAAAGCACCATAAAATACAAGATCTGAAACCATTTCCGAATTCCAGTTTGTACGTTGTTTAGCACGATAAGTTGCAAGCCCCCAAGCACATAAAAATGCCAGAAGATACATGATTCCATACCAATGCACTTGGAGTGGTCCCAGTGATATTGCAACTGGGTCTATATTTGGGTAGGTCAGCATCGCTCTTCCTTTGTATTCTGTTTTGCACAGATTTTATCTGAAAGACATGAAAAATGTTGTACATTCAATGTGTAAACTTAAAGTAATAAGCTATGGAATAAAAATATGTGTATTGTGGCTTTAGCATGGCAAGTCTTGGAAGATGTATCACTGTGTTTAATTTCAAATCGAGATGAGTTTTATCATCGACCCGCATCGCAATTACAGGTCTGGGAAAATAGCCCAATTATTGCAGGGCAGGATTTACAATCTGGGGGCACATGGATGGGGATAACAGCACAGGGTCGCTGGGCAATTGTCACCAACTTCAGAGAAGGGCAGGATAAAAATTTATATCCAACTTCCAGAGGACATTTGATTCAGTCTTTTTTAGAATCTGAACAAACACCTATTCGTTTTGCACAACAACTTGAAGAAAAACAAAGAGACTATGCAGGGTTTAATTTATTTTTAGGTGATCGAGAACAGGCAGTATATTTAAGTAATCGTGGTGAAGCACCGCAAGTTTTAGCCAAAGGTGTGTTTGTTGTTTCTAATGGATTGATGTCTGAAGATTGGGAAAAGACCAAACATTTACGTAAACGTTTTACGCAAGAATTTTTACCGATGTTACAACTGCCATCTATACCCGAACAAGATTTAGAACACACAGCTTGGGATATTTTAGAAGATGAACGCAAAGTGATTGTTGATTTATTGCCTGAAACAGGAATCAATCAAGAGATGGAGCATTTATTGTCATCAACTTTTATTCAAAGTCCTGTTTATGGCACACGATGTTCAAATTTTTTAAGAATAAGTCAGTCAGAAATTTCTTGGTTTGAGAAAACTCAGCAGGGTGAGCATGCGGGAGAGGTAGTTAAGATTTAGCTTTTTTTATAAAAATGAAATGATAAAAAATCCACAAATGTTAAGAAACATTTGTGGATCATTGTTATACGATAAATAAGGTTGAATTAACCTGCAATCGTACCGCCATCTTTACGGGTGATAACAACCGTTGCTGAACGCGGACGTGCTGTTTTATTACTGCTATCTTTTTGCGTAGCTGGCCAATGACTCGTTGGCTTGTCATAGCTTTCAGAGTCTTCACCTGGATGTTGTACATTAATAAAGATTGCTTTGTGGTCAGGTGTCATCGTAACACCTGTGATCTCACATTCTGTTGGACCTGTGAGGAAACGACGTAGATTATCATCCGTCATTTTTGCACCAACAATGGTTTCTTGTCCTGTAGAGCTTTTTGCTTTGGTACCATCACCGACTTTACCTGGTAGAGCTGCAAGCATCATACAGTTGGTAACGTCAGTATAAGCGCCATCATCTGTTTGAATCCAAAGCACACCGCGTGGGTCAAACCACATACCATCTGGAGAAGACAAGTCATTATTGTCATTTAAGCCAGAAAGGTTGATATTGCTTGCCATTTTCGCTTCAGCACCAAAGAGATAAATATCCCATTTAAATGTGGTAGCAGTTGTAGTGTCACCATCTTCATGGAAGCGAATAATATGACCATTCACATTACCTTTACCACCCTCAGGATCTTCATAGTTACGAGGGTTAGCGGCATCTGTTGGATAGGCTGTACCACGATTTGAGTTATTGGTTAAAGTCACATAGACTTCGCCATTTTCAGGGTTTACAGCAACCCATTCAGGGCGATCCATTTTTGTTGCACCGACTGCATCACCTGCAAGACGAGCAAAAGTTGTGACTTCCGCTTGTGATTTAAATGGATAAACTGTACTTGATGCATTTAAACCATTTTTACCATAAGCCAATTCAATCCATTGACCTGTACCATCACTATTGAACTTAGCAGCATAAAGTTTGCCTGAGTTCATATATTTATCACCTGCTTTATAGCCACCATTGATATCTTTTGCAGACCATTTTGCATCAGATACAAATTTATAGATGTATTCGCCACGTGAGTCATCGCCCATATAGAACGCTAAATTGTCATCTTCACGTAAACGACTTGCACGGCAGTCTTCATGCGCAAAACGACCTAAAGATGTACGTTTTACAGGATTTTGACGACCATCAAATGGGTCAATTTCAACGATCCAACCAAAAGTATTGGCACTGTTACGGTAGTCTTGTGCAGCAGAAGCACCCGTAACTGACGAGTTCCAGCGATCGTATAAGTCTTGGCTTTCAACTTTGCCAAGCGCTGTTTCCCATTGGTAACGTGAGCTTGCACCATCTTTTAAACCATAACGTTTTAAAGCAATGATTTCTTCTGGTGTACGTTTTTCATCATCACCTTTGTTACGGATAAAGTAACCAATATAGTTTTCTTCAGTCGTTAAATAGGTTCCCCAAGGTGTATAACCATTACCACAGTTATTATGGGTACCACGCGTTTGCTTGCCTGCTGGTGAATACTTGGTGGTGACTAAAGCTGAGTTTGCAACAACACCTGCAAAATCCATCACTGTTGATGCTGTAATACGGCGGTTAAAGAGTGAATTTTTAACAATTTCAACTTTTTGTGTCGTTTTATCTTTTTTCAACTCAATGATTGAAACACCGTGAGCATTCATTTCACGAATCACTTCATCTTCAGGGCGGCGACCATCAGCGGTTTTCGTTGGACCTTTAGGGTGTAAAAATGTCGGATTGATATATTCATGGTTCATCACCAATAAGCCATTTTCAGATGCTTTTGGATCATAGTTTTTATTTGTTGTATTTAAACCAAAATAACTCATACCATCATGGCAGTCACCTGAGCGATACTGGAAACTTGGACCAGAAGGCACAGCATTATCATTCCATTCTGCATAAGCAGGGTTAATCGAGTCACCCATTGCATAGAGTACAGTTGCTTCATAACCTTCAGGTACAGTCACAATATCATTGAGGTTTTTAGCAACAGGTTTAAAGGTTAATTTTTCAGGTTTTTTATTTGGGTCTGTTGGTTCAGGGTTTGGTGTTGGTGGAGTGACATTATTTGATGAGTCTTTGTCATTGCCACAACCAGTCAAAGTTGACGCTAAAGCCAGAGCTGCTGCACCACTTGCAGTTTTTGCAATTAAGCTACGACGAGTAATATGTTGTTCTAAAATATCACGAAAATGTATATTGTCTGAAGTGTTATTATCAAGTTCTTGATCTTCATGATATGGCGTCAGCTCGGTCATGGAAGTATTCCCTAAAGTTAATTGATGGTTCTCAAAAGTTGTTATTAACTTAGATAATAAATATGACGAAGCTTTGACAGTAAGGTGACAGTCTGGTGAAGATAAAAAGTCAAAATGATGAAAATCACAATATAAGTCAAATAAAGAGCAACTTTATGTTGTTGCTCGTCTTTTTTCGATGACTTTGCCAAAAAACAAACCGAGTTCAAAGAGTAACCACATTGGAATAGCAAGCATAATCATTGAAATAGCATCGGGTGGCGTAATAAACATAGAGACAAAAAAACAGCCCACAATAATATAGCGACGTTTTTCGACAAGGTCTTGCGTTGAAACCACACCAATTAAAATCAGCAGTAAAGTGATAATCGGAATTTCAAAGGTTAATCCAAAGACTAAAAATAGCTTTAAACAGAATGTCAGATAACTATTAATATCCGTCATGGGTGCTACTGTTTCAGGCGATACACTAATAAAAAAATGTAAAATCGAGGGCAAAGCCACAAAATATGCAAAAGCAATTCCTGCATAAAACAGGCTAATGCTACCGATGAGCAAGGGCAGTGCTAAACTTTTTTCTTTGGCATACAGCGCAGGTTTAACAAACGACCAAATTTGATAAATAATAAAAGGCATTGCCAACATTAAAGCAATGAAAAAATTCAACTTAAAGGGTGCCATAAATGTTGCGGTGACATCAGTCGCAATCATGGTTGATGTTGCGGGCAGTTGTGCTCTTAAAGGTTCAGATAAGGCAACATAGGTTTTATTGGCAAAGGGCAGTAAGCAAAAAAATAAAAGAATTAACAATGTCATGATTTTAAATAAATGACGTCTTAAAACGATCAAATGTTTAGTAATCGGCATGGACTCTAATTCAGGCTGAGGGTTAGGTTCAGGTGATTGAATTTGAGGGCTAAAAGAGCTGTTCATACTGCAACCTTTAAGATAGACGGCTCAAAAACTGGAGTTTCAAGTCGCTGAATGGGGTGTACGACAAATTTTAATTGTTTAAGCCAAACCTCTGAGATATAAGGGCTTGGAATAGATGTTTTGACCAATTCATACGTACACATCAAACTTTTATTGTCTGTCATTGCTGTATGTTTTTGTTTTTCTTCAGCGGCTATAGATTGTTGTTGTAACTCTTGCATTTGAGTTTGCATTTTTTGCTCAAGTTCTTCAATACGTTTCATCTCGAGCTGCATTTGTTCTCGTAGTTCTGAGAGACGAAGTTCACGATCAATGTCATTTTGAACATTACTTACAGTACGTTTTATTTTGGAGTACCATTTTCCTGCAAAGCGTGCAGCTACAGGAAGCTTTTCAGGTCCTAAAACCAATAAAGCAATGATGCCAAAAACCAGTAATTCAGAAAAACCCACATCGAGCATGACTAATCTCTCCGCGTGTTAGTGCTTTACTGTAGAATTCACATCACTGGTATTTTGATGTTCTAAAGTACGAGGTTCAGCAATTGCTGCTTTGGTAGCATCATCATCTTTGATTGATTTTTTAAAATCTTTTACTGCACCACCTACATCTTTGCCTAAGTTTTTAAGTTTAGATGTACCAAACAATAAAATGACCACAATTGCAAAAATCAGTACGTGCCAAATCGATAATCCAGCCATGATAAAATCTCCTCTTTTATTACAGCCTATCTCAACAGGTATCTATGACAAAAAGGTGACGTCTATATTTCAATTTAAAGACAATGTGCAGTCTTGATATTTTCAAAGCGATGTAAAGCTTGTACGTGTTAATATTTCAGGAAATTATTTTAGGTGAATGCGTGTGTCGGCTTTATTACCGCTTTTAGGGTTTTTTAGTGGCTTAATTTTGGCAAACAGTTCATTTTCTCCTCAGCTTAGAGCTGTTTTTTCTGCTTTTTTATCACGTTTATTTATTCCTATTGTGATTATTTACAATATGGTTTTTTATCAAGCTGGCAGTTTAAGTTTGATGCTTTTTAGTTTTTTCTCTGCCATTTTATTATTTTTTATTTATTTTCTGCTGTCTAAGGATCGTTTACAGGCACTATGTTTTAGCTATACCAATATGGCTTGGCTAGGTTTTCCGATCGCGATTGCTTTATTTGGTGAAGAAATAAGTTCAGCAATGATTGCAATTTATGTAGGTGGCTCAATTTTTGGTAATGTTTGGGCAGTTGCTTCTGTGAGTACGACACCTTTGGCTTTAGGGGATATGTTCAAAAAAGTTTTAAAATCTCCTCCTGTCGTGGCTTTGTTACTTGCAGCTTTATTTCGTGTTCTACAGTTACAGGCGTTAGAAGATCATCAATGGATTGATGCTATTTATCAGTTTTCTAAGTGGGGAATGGTTTTTACAGGAATGTCTGTTTTAGGCATGTGGTTACGTAAAACAAAAGTTCATTGGGTTGATTTGATTTATAGCTTTAAAATTGCATTATTAAAAGTTTTTTGTGGCTTGGTTTTTTGTAGCTTTGCTTATTATTTTTTAGCGATTGCAAATATTCACGAATATATTGGCGTGATGTTTTTATTATTTTGCTTACCTCCTGCTGCTAATATTGTTGCTTTGGAAACACATTATCAAGGCACTGGTGTTTCAGCCAAATATATTGCTTCAGGAACAATTGTCAGTTGTGTGATCTGTGTGTTGTATGGCGCAGTAGTGCATTTATCGTAGTTGTAGTCATTCAAATCATCGTAAATCTTTTTTGATCATGGATTTGAATCCTTCCCTTGCGGAACAAGCCCCTCACTTTTGAAAAAGGAGAGGGACTTTTTATAGAAACTTATTTTTCCAAACTTGCTTTAAATAATTGCATTGCTTGCCCACGATGACTGATTTTATTTTTTTCTTCTTTACTCATTTCAGCGCTTGAAATACCGAGTTCAGGCAACAAAAACAGTGGATCATAACCAAAACCATTTTCACCACGTGCTTGTTCTAAGACTTCACCTGCCCAAATCCCTTGGAAAATTTGTGGAAGTGGGTCATCAGCATGTTGTACCAAAGCTAATACACAAACGAACATACCATCAATTGGTTGACCATCTTTGCGCAAAGGTTTTAGGTCAGCTAATAGTTTTGCATTATTGGCAGCATCATCACCGTGTTCACCTGCATAACGTGCAGAATAGATGCCAGGAGCACCACCAAGAACAGGAACGCAAATGCCTGAATCATCTGCAATTGCAGGTTTGCCAGAAATACGGCTAGCATGACGTGCTTTGATGATGGCATTTTCAATAAAACTTAAACCATCTTCTATGGCATCTTCGATATTGAGTTTTCCTTGTGGAATCACTTCGACTGGTAGCTTTAACTCAGCAAACATTTTTTCAAATTCAGCAATTTTGCCTTTGTTATTACTTGCGAGTACTAGTGTTCCTTGGGATAACCAATCTTGTGCAGACATTGCAATTGCTCTGATTTTGAATATTGGTGGGTATTTTAACTGATTATGTACATCATTTGAGAAGATGAGTTTTATCAGTTTAATTTAATCGAGATTATTTTAATTTTATTCCCCAATAAAAAAAGCACCCGAAGATGCTTTGATCAAAGAGATTTAAAATAAGTTATTTTTTTATCATCGTAATATCAGTTCCAACTTTCTTTGGATCAATTAAAATTTTGGCATGTTGCTCAGGATCACGTAGTGCAGAAAAAGCATTCGTTACGCCATCCAAGCCAACAATTCCCGTAATGAGTGGAGAACAATCAATTTTACCCTCTGCAATCATATGTAAGGCATCACGAAACTCTAAAGGGGTATAACCTAAAACAAATTGCATTTCGATTTCTTTATTGATCGCAAGTGCAGGTTCAATGCGATCACTTTGCATACATACACCCACACCAATAATTTTGGAAAATAATGGTGCACCATCAATGATTTGTTGCAGAATTCCTGGTACACCAACACATTCAAAAATTACTGCACGTTTTGGCAATGCACCCAATTTATCTGCAACTCGCCATGCATGCCACCAAGGCATTCCAGTGGCTTGAATTTTGTCAAAAATATCCAAACCATAATTGAGTGCATCGGCAGCATTGCCCAATAAACCCAGTTCTTTCCAGTTTTCGAAAGGGGAGTTGCTTGCAGGATTAATGACACTGTCAGCACCACAGCGCTCAGCCAACTTTCTACGATTAGCAGAGAAATCACTGGCAATGACTTTTTTAACACCTGCTGCTTTTAGCATTAAAATAATGCCAAGCCCAACAGGACCACAGCCAATGACAATCGCAGGTTCATTGGTTTTGATCCGACTACGTCGAACAGCATGTAAAGCAACTGCCATAGGTTCAGTCATTGTTGCACTATCAACATCTAAACCATTTGGTACTTCAAACATCAGGCTAGATTGAACTAGAACTTGTTCTGCATAGCCACCTGAAGCATTGGGTGAAAGCCCTGTAGATTGGTAGCCTAAATCATCAAACTTTAATAAAGGCATCGCACAGACTAAGGTATCTTTTTTGAATTTTTTACGTGTCTTGGGACCATAATCTATGATTTTTCCACAAAATTCATGTCCCATAACAAATTGATCAGCATTCTTGGCAATACCTTGAAACCCAACTTTTGCTGCAAGATTATGCATGTGGTCGCAGTTATGTTGCATATGTAAGTCACTACCGCAGATCCCGCACCGAACAACTTCAAGTAGCACTTGACCTTTTGAGGGTACAAGTTCAGCTAGTTTTTCTATTCTTAATTCAGCATTTTGGCAAACTACAGATTTCATGGAATACCCCCTGTTTTTATTTGACTCTTGTTGATCATTGCAGTTCTAGTCGTATAAAAATATGGCTGTGATCGTGGTTCTAAGCTGTAAAGATGCCAGTAATTTTTTTGTATTAAATTAGCTGAATTAAAATCTCTTAAATTGTCATCATCATAGTTATATTTTCAAACAATAAAAAAAAGCACCTTATGGTGCTTCCTTATATAACGACAAATAAAACTTATTGAGTTTGAATCCAACGATCAGCACGGTCACGCGCAGTACGGATTTGTTCAGGTGTTAAGTTTGCAGCTAAAGCTGTTTTTTTAGTTTCAGACATATTAATGACTTTATTGTCTAACATGCCATCACGCGTTGAAAGTTCATACCACTGATAAGCACCAATGTAATTTTTCTTTTGCTCTTCCATCACTGCCAAATTAAAGCTAGCACGGTTATCACCATGACTTGCAGCTTTCTCAAAATATTGGCGTGCTGCTGTTTCGTTTTTAGATACCCCAAGACCATCAGCATACATACGACCTACATTTAACTGAGCCGCAGAAATACCTTGGTCAGCCGCAGATTTAAACAAACTAAAAGCATGTTTTAAATCTTTTGCAACACCTGTACCTGATTGATAACGTGTAGCTAAATAGAACTGAGCAGCAGCTTGTCCTGACTTAGCCGCTTTTTCTAAATCAGCAACGTTCATTTGCGCATATTGTGCTGCTAATGCAGACGTTGATTTTTGTTGTTGAGGAATATAGTCCGCATGGGCTTGAAAACTGAGCAGCCCAAAAAATAGGGTACTGCCTAATAAGATTTTCTTCATATAGCGCTCACTCTATAGATCGCGACTTCGCCAAACAAGTTTGGTACAGCTTTACTTAAAAAGCTGCCTTGTTGATTCCCATTTACAGCGAGTCGATCAATAATTTTAATCTGATTTTCTGCACACAGTGCTTCGAAATCACGGAAGGTGCATAGGTGGATATTGGGTGTATTGTACCACATATACGGTAATGCATCAGAAACAGGCATCATCCCTTTAAGCGCAAGGAAAGAGCGAGTCTTCCAATGTGCAAAATTAGGAAATGTAATAATGGCTTGTTTCCCTACACGCACCATATCGCGCAGAAGCACATCAGGTGCATCTACAGCTTGTAAAGCTTGTGCCATAACCACATAGTCAAAAGACTGGTCTGCAAAGCGTTCCAAACCGAGGTTCAAGTCTTGTTGTATAATATTTAACCCTTTGCTTACGGCAATTGCAATCTTTTCTTGATCAATTTCTAATCCATAAGCGCGAATTTGATGTTTTTTGCTCATTTGTGACAATAATTCGCCATCACCACAACCCAAATCGAGCACACTTGCCCCAGGGCTGATCCATTTTTCAGCAAGTTGTTGGTCAATACGCATTAGATTGCCTCCTTCGGTGTGGTTTTAAGGTGTTCTTCGCCACCTAAAAATGCACGTAAGGACTTAACGTACAGCGGAATAGGGAATAGAAATGAATCATGACCTTGTTCAGCATCAATATCTAAATAGCTGATAGGTTTATGATTGGTAATTAAGGCATCGACAATTTCTTGCGAACGCTGAGGACTGAAGCGCCAGTCTGTGGTAAATGACACCACCATGAAACGACATTGAGTATTTGATAATGCTTTGGTCAGAGAGTGTTCATATTCACGGGATGGATCAAAATAATCCAAAGCTTTGGTCATGATCAAATAGGTATTAGCGTCAAAGTTACGACTGAATTGCTCACCTTGATAACGCAAATAGCTTTCGACTTGGAATTCGACATCAAAGCCATACATAAATTTGCCAGATTTTAAATCACGACCAAATTTTTGCTTCATGGCTTCTTCAGACAAATAGGTAATATGACCCACCATACGCGCTAAAATTAAGCCACGTTTTGGATAGCTGTCTTGTTCTAGATAACGACCATGATGAAAGTCTGGGTCTGATAAAATGGACTGACGTGCCACTTCGTTAAAGGCAATATTTTGTGCTGAAAGCTTGGGTGCTGAAGCAATAATCACGCAATTTTTTAAACGGTCAGGATAATCCACCGACCATTGCAATGCCTGCATTCCACCTAGTGAGCCGCCAATAACAGCATACCAGACATCGATCCCTAAGCGATCAGAAAGCATAGTTTGAGTTTTTACCCAATCACGCACAGTCACCAAAGGAAAGTCTGGACCATAAGGACGATTTTCATTTTCAGGGTTGGGTGAGATCGGTCCTGTTGAACCACTGCATCCGCCAATATTATTGAGTGCCACCACAAAGAATTTTGAAGTATCAATGGCTTTTCCTGGTCCAATACAGGCATCCCACCAACCCGCTTTTTTATCATCTTCATGATGATAGCCTGCGGCATGGTGATGACCTGAAAGCGCATGACAGATTAAAATCGCATTGGATTTGTCCGCATTGAGCGTACCGTAGGTTTCCATCATGATTTCAAAACGTGGCAGCACTCGACCACATTCAAGTTCTAAAGGTTCTTCAAATTCAAACTTTTGCGGAGTAACAAGCCCCACAGAATCAGCTGGAAAAGACACAGGAAATGTTCGCCTTAAATTTTGAGGAATAGATAACTTTCATTAACCGTTTTTTTGATCAGAAAATGGCAGATTTTGATCATTTGAACTTCGCTATATTTCGCAAAAAAGTTCCCTCTCCTTGTAGGAGAGGGTAAGGATGAGGTCATCATTTGAGATTTACCCTCATCCTAATTTTCTCCACTACGTTTTGTATTTCAACAAAGCAGTGCTTTGTTTTGCTCAGAGAAAAAGGACTTTTATAACGATTTTAATAGCACTTTAATCTGTAAAGCTGTTCATTTTTTGATGTGTGAAAGTGCTCTATTCAATAAATACATAAAAGAAAGGATACCACTTGGGGCATCCTTTCTAAAGTCTTTTATTTGCAAAGCAACTGTTTAAACAGCAGCGGCAATGACCTGATCTGTGCTTAATACACCTTGATCAATCAAACGGTTGGTCGCGGCAATAATTGCTTCAATAGAAGAGGTGACAATATTGTCATGCACACCTGCGCCAAATGCGGATTTGCCTGTACCTTGAACCTGAAGTTCAATCAATGCCAAAGCTTTTGCATGCGCACCAGCACTAATGCTGCGTTCTTCATAGTTTAAGACATCAATCGGCAATTGAAGTGCATTTAAAATGGCTGAAATTGGACCGTTACCTTCACCACGCAAATGCTGAGTTTCACCATTGACTACCACATCAAGTTCAATCACTTGATTGCCATTGTCATCTGACAATTTATAGTTTTTTGCTGAATAATGCGCATCTTTTGCCGCAACATAAGTATCTTTAAACAAAGTCCAGATTTGTTGTGCAGAGACTTCTACACCTTCATCGTCAGCAACTTGTTGTACCACTTGTGAAAATTCAACTTGTAAACGACGCGGTAAAACCACGTTATAGTTTGACTCTAACAAATAAGCGATACCAC
Source organism: Acinetobacter sp. 226-1 (assembly GCF_030329325.1). Classification (NCBI taxonomy): domain Bacteria; kingdom Pseudomonadati; phylum Pseudomonadota; class Gammaproteobacteria; order Moraxellales; family Moraxellaceae; genus Acinetobacter; species Acinetobacter sp. 226-1. The sequence goes on along the minus strand of NZ_JACANU010000003.1, from coordinate 118,339 downwards.
CTTTACCTGATTGTGAGTTGACACGAATCACTGCGTCATAGTCACGACCTAAATCTTTCGGGTCGATTGGCAAGTAAGGCATATCCCAGATTTCTTGGTCTTTTTGGAACTCAAAACCTTTTTTAATTGCATCTTGGTGTGAACCTGAGAACGCAGTAAAGACTAAGTCACCTGCATACGGATGACGTGGGTGTACAGGCAAACCTGTACATTCTTCAACAGTGGCAATGATTTCGTTGATGTTCGAGAAATCCAATTCAGGTGCAACACCTTGGGTGTACATGTTCAAGGCAATCGCGGCAACATCAACGTTACCTGTACGTTCACCATTACCAAACACACAACCTTCGACACGGTCAGCACCTGCCATGATTGCCAATTCAGAAGCGGCGATCCCACAACCACGGTCATTGTGACAGTGAACAGAAATGATCACGCCATCACGACGTTGTAAGTTACGGTGCATCCATTCGATTTGGTCGGCATAGACATGCGGACCCGACACTTCAACCGTTGCAGGCAAGTTCAAAATCACTTTATTGTCAGGAGATGCTTCCCAGATTTCAGTCACAGCATCACACACATCTTTAGCAACTTCTAATTCTGTTGCGGTAAAACATTCAGGGCTGTATTGGAAAATAAAATCTGTTTCAGGCTGTTTTGCTGCATATTCTTTGACTTTGGTTGCAGCATTGATTGCCAATTGTTTGGCACCTTCAACATCTACATTCAAGACTTTCTGACGGAAGGTTGGAGAGTTTGAGTTGTAGATATGCACAATGGCACGTTTTGCACCTTGTAAAGATTCAAAGGTACGCTGAATCAAATGATCACGTGCTTGAACCAAAACTTCGATATACACATCTTCAGGAATATGATTTTCTTCGATCAATTTACGGGTGAAGTCAAAGTCCACCTGAGATGCAGAAGGGAAGCCAATTTCAATATGTTTAAAGCCAATTTTCACCAACATTTGGAACATTTTAAATTTTTGTTCAATGTTCATCGGCTCAAAAATTGCTTGGTTACCATCACGTAGGTCGGTACTCATCCAGATTGGTGCTTTATTGATTTCTTTATCTGGCCATTGACGGTCAGGCAAGTCTACACGTTGATACATGCGACGGTATTTTTTACTTGGATCAGCCAACATCATGAGGTAACTCCTTGTGTAGTTGTCGTTGCTCGTTTCTTGGATAAAGGCAACTTACTACAAATATAGATTGTGTCTATGCGTTCTATTTACAAGTCGTTTTTGGAGTATATTCGCCTAAAGTGGCATTAAATTATGTGTGGATGTAACACGACATAAAGTCAGCCTTTGACGCTTGTAAATGGATTAACTTAAGACTAATTCTAAAACAGAGCTTCTGGAAATATTTTCCTTAATTTACATCAATTTATAACAATAAGAAAAATATTTTCATAAAAACATCTATTTTTGAGAAATATAATCTTTATTAATCTCGGGGATGGTAGATGTTCCCATTAAAGCCATCGTAATCTCAAATTCTTCCTTTAAAATTTTAATGACATGCGCTACACCTAAAGCCCCTGCTACAGCCAAACCATAAATATAGGGGCGTCCAATGAGTATTGCGGATGCACCCATTGCCAAAGCCTTAAATACATCTGTACCACGCCGAATGCCACCATCAAGTAACAGTGGAAATTCATTTGGCACAATCGCTTTAATATTTTGTAAAGCATGCAAGGGGCAAATGGTGGTATCTAAAACCCGTCCGCCATGATTGGAAATAATTAACCCTTTGACACCAATTTCCACTGCTTTTTTTGCATCCAACGGATGTAACACACCTTTTAAAATCACAGGTAAATCAGTGTTGGCAATAATAAACTCGATATCTGCCCATTTCGGTGCAATCTGCATTAAACCTTCAAAAACAGGGTGTTGATCTGCTCTGAGTTCAGGTAGAGGAATGTGCGTTGGTGTATGTGGATGTTGCATACCTTCAGGCAGTTGAAAATGCACACGACGTTCACGGTCGCGAATGCCTGTATGTGGTGAGTCAACTGTAATCACAATGGCTTGAAAATTTTGCTGTTCTGCAAGTCGTACCAAAGCCAATGATTTTTCACGATCACCTTGCCAATATAACTGAAACCATTTCAATGGATTTTCTTTTTTTAACTGACGAATGTCAGTATTGGTAAAGGTACTGAGGAGTAAGTTACTGCCTAGAACTTCAGCAGCAAGTGCAGTTGCTGCTTCTGCTTCAGGATGGAATTGTTGTTGGTGCCCAATCGGTGCCAGAAAAATCGGATGTGGAAATGTTTGCCCTAAAATTTCAACTTGAGTGGAGCCTTGAGTCAGATCATTGAGTAATCGTGGAACGAGTTGAATTTCATCAAACTGACTTAAATTGTTGCGGACACTTTTTTCATCCATTGCACCACCTTGTAAGTAGTGCCAAGTATTTTCAGACAAATGTAATTCAGCCTGTTGTTCATAATCTGCAATGGTTTGTAAATGAGGAGGAATTTGTGTGAGTGCTGTTAATGGTGGTTTGTTGATCATAACTCGCCCCATTGACGTAATAGGTTATGATAATGGTTGGTTAAACTTAACACTTCTTCAGAATCACCAAGCTGTTGGCGTAGTTTAATGATGGTCATATCTAGGTTAAACATCGTATTACGTTGCCAATCATCTTTGATCATGCTTTGCATCCATGTAAATGCAGCTAATCTTTTTCCTGAAGTCACAGGTTCGACACGGTGTAAACTTGTTGCAGGGTAGAGAATAGCATCGCCTGCATCCAGTTTAACTTCGTGTGTTCCATAATGATCTTCAATGACTAATTCACCGCCTTCATACTCTTCAGGATTTGATAAAAATAAAGTAAGAGATACATCTGTACGAATAAGTTGCCCTGTGTCTGAGCATGTTTGGATTGCGTTATCAACATGATTGCCATAATTGCCTACATCTTGGTAGCAGTTAATTAAAGGTCTTAAAATATGTTTAGGCAGTGCTGCGGATTGAATTAATAATTGTTGTTTTAATGCCTGTAAAATGGCATTTGAAATATCTCGGTATTGCTCAGTATTCACATCAAGTTGTAGATTATTTTTTATTTTTTGGGCTTGCGCACCTGCGCTATGACGACCATTTTTCCAGTGTTCTGTACTGTCTAAATACTGGCGGATTTCTGCGACTTGGGCAGCATTCAAAACTTGAGGAATATGCAACAACATGGGTTCTAAGACATCCTTTAAAAAATAAAAAGTCGTGCATGACTAGCATACACGACATTTGTTGCTCAAAAGAAAGAGGAATTAAAACTTATAGTTTAAACTTAAAGTTGCAGAGCGAGGTTGACCTAAAACCATACGACTACCGCCATTATTTAAGGTACTGATATATTCTTTATCAGCAAGATTATAAATATTTAAGTTTACAGAAGCGTGTTTATTAAAGGTATAACCAGCCAGCGCATCAAAGACAATATAGTCAGGAATACTTGGCATTGTAGCAGGTACAGTACTGTCAGTAATGACACGCTTTTGTTCATCTACATAACGAGCACCTAGACCAACTTTAAAGCCTGCATAGTCATAAGTTGTCCAAAGTGATGCAGTCCATTCAGGTGACCAACGTACCAAATTGGTTTTTGTAATCGCACCTGTTGTTGCATTAACACTGAGTTGATTTTCTTGTTCTGTTTTCATGTGGGCAACACCCGCAGAAATGTTCCATGCATCAGTGATTTTGCCTACAGCACTTAATTCAATACCTTTTACTGTGGTTTTACCTTCTTGAATGGACTCAAGTGTGACTGCATCTTGAGTAAATTGATTTTCATTTTCTGTGTAGTAGGCAGCAGCACTGACTGCTAATTTATCATTGAGTAAATCCCATTTTGTACCAACTTCATAATGATGAGTTTCTTGTGGTTTTGCAGCAGAGCTATTGATCCCTTCATCAGACAAAGTAAAGTTTGCACTACCTGGTGGCGTTAATGATTTAGCATAAGACGCATAGATACTGCTTTTTTCAGTTGGCTTAAATAACCCACCGAGTTTCCAACTGATTAAAGTGTCATGTGCACCTAATAATGTTGGTTTTTTGGTGACGGCTAAAGTTTTAGCATCAGTTGAAACAGTAAGCGAGTCAAAGTCGGTATCATAATAGTCAATGCGAACACCGCCATTTAACTGTAGACGACCTTCTAAAAATTTAAGTGTGTCAAATAAATAAGCAGCAGCGGTATTGGTTTCACCGTGACTATATCCACCATTGTAAAGTGGATTGTCTAAGACTTGATTGCGGTCAGGATTGTACATGTTGGCAGTAATTACAGGGTTGGCTTGTCCCGGAATTTGCGCTGACATTGTCTTAGCATTTTGTTGCTCTTGTAAGAGTTCTAAGCCTGCAACGAAATTGTGCTCAATAATGCCTGTTTGAGTGTTAAAATTTAAGGTTGTGGTATTTGCTAAAATTTTATTTTCCTGATCAACACCTTGACGAGAACGTGTGATTAACCAACTATTTGGATCTTCTGCTTTGGTTAAATCGGTGATCACTAAACTATTGATACCTGTTAAAACACGCTTCATTTCAGTTTTGCCAAAACGTGAAATATTGGTCAGTTTTAAATTATCTGCTAAATCACTCTCTATTTTTGCAGTAATCATGTTGGCATTAACATCTTCATGATCATCGACATGACCATAAAAATTTTCACGATCTACAGGAGAGGCAGCATTCACGGCTTTATTTAATGCATCTCTAAATGCACTTGGAAGTTTTTCATCTGTATTGTTGTAATAAAAACCTTGCATGCCAATTGTTGGAATACCACCATCAGGAATATTACGTTGCTGTACATGTTGTGAATATAAATAAAAACGTGTGTCTGTGTCTAAACCAAAAGCAATCGATGGAGCAATGGCATAACTATTGTTTTCAATATAATCACGACCTTCGATTCCACCTTGTTGCCCCATCACATTAAGACGTACAGCGGTGTTGTCATTGATGGCTTGATTGAGGTCAGCCGCTAAACGACCATGTTCAGCAGTGTTAAAACTTGCACTTACTTGACGATCATTTTTTAGCGTTGGTAGTTTTGAAACTAAGTTGATATAACCCGAAGCCGCACCACGACCAGCTTCTGCACCTGAAGGACCTTTTACAACTTCAATTTGATCAAGGTTAAAAATATCGCGGCTAATAGCGCCTAGGTCACGAATACCATCAATATATGTTGAGGTTTGTGTAGAAAAACCGCGCATTTGGAAGGTATCACCAGCACTTGTATTGCCATTTTCACCCATTTGTAAGGTAATACCAGGCGTATTTCTGAGCGCTTCAACCAAAGAACTCGCACCTTGTTCTTGTAATAACTCTTTTTTAATGACTGAGATTGTTTGTGGTGTATCAATGATAGGTTGTGTGTATTTAGGCGAGCTTACTTCATTGGCTTTATAGTTTTCTGAACTTTTATTGGCTTGAGCAGTTGCTTCAATTTTGGGTAACTGTATGACCGAACTTTCATCAAAAGTTTCAGCTTGAGCTAAAAAAGGCAATGATGCAGCTAAAGCAACAAGAGGTGTTGTTGTTTTGTGTTTACGGCTTTGAATACGCGCCATTTGAAAATTCCTACAAAAGTCGAAGTCCAGTTTTGATCTGCATAGATGCCTAAAAGAGGAAATGTGCAGTAAAAGTGTAGCTATTGTTAAAGCATGTAACTATTTACCGCGAATAATATTAATAATGATTATTGATAACAATAGCCATTAAGTAGAATTTCACAAAAAAAGCTCAGGAAAAAATGCTCATTTTGGTTAAACATATCTATTTAAACGATCGGTAAATATTTGAAATTACGTTAAAAATAAAATAATTTTAATAATAGGAGGGAGTTTTGATATTCGTAAATATATAACAAGAACTTTAAAATCAAAAAAAAATAGCCTCATAAAGAGGCTATTTAAAAAACGTTATTCGTTGAACTTAGTATTTAAAGTTCACAGAAAGTACTGCATTACGACCATCTGCTTCTGTTGCATAGTGAGAAGCATAAGCTTTAGTGAAGTAACGTTTGTCTGAAAGGTTGTTTACATTGAGTTGTAAATCAACATTTTTGTTTACGTTATAACGTGCCATGGCATCGTAACGAACATAACTTGCAACCCATTTAGTATTTGCTGCATCGCCAAATACTTGATCAGCATAGAATGCACCTGCACCTACAGTGAACTGAGGTAATACTTTGTATGTTGTCCAAAGTGTTGCACTATTTTTTGGAACGTTTGGAAGTTGTTTGCCTTTAGCTGGATTATCAGCAGTACAAACACCTTGACGGTTACAAGATGGACCAGGATTTGTCATTTCACTGTCTAAATAAGAATAACCCGCAGTGATATCCCATTTATCTGTGATTTTACCATTTGCAGTTAACTCAACACCATCAACTTTGCTTTCACCACCGTTGGTATATGTGCCTGCATCAAGTTGAATACGTGTATTTTGCTTTTCTGTACGGAAAACTGCTGCGGTTAAATTGAGTTTATCGTTAAATAAATCCCATTTTGTACCCAATTCAATGGTACGAGCTTCTTCTGGTTTTAAGTCCATATAAGCTTTACCAATGCTTTCAGAACCATCACCAGCATCGACACCTACAGGATTAGCAGATGTTGCGTAGCTCGCATAAATTGAACTATTTTCAACAGGTTTAAAGGTTAAACCCGCTTGATAAGTGAAGAAATCTTTATCATTTTCGATTTTTTCACCTGTCGCATTTGTTACTTGTTCAGTATCAAATTTATCCCAACGTACACCTAAATCAAGCAACCATTGTGGAGTAAACTCAATATTGTCTAAGAAATAAACAGATGTATTTTTTGTTGTGGTCGTAGTGGTATTACGATTCGCTGTCGCCGTTCCTAACCATGGGTCATGAGGGTTTGGATTGGTGAGCGAAGTACACCATGCGTCATTATTTGCACAGTTGCTGTTAAAACCACCCGTAGTTGAATCTTTATAACCTGGATAAGTGGTTGAATAACTTCCTTTATCAGATTCTTGGTCAGAATATTCAGCACCCAAATTAAAACGATGTTTAATTGAACCTGTGTTGAATTTACCTGTTAAAGAAAGTTGATCTGTGAAGATATCTGTATCTGTAATACGTGAGTTGATACGACGCCATACTTTATCATTTAGAACATTACCTTTTGAGTCATCAGGCTGTGTCCATAAATAATCATTTTTAGATTTACTATAAATGGCAGTATTTGAAAGCGTTAAATTATCTGTTAAATCATGTTCAACTTTTAATGTTGCAATATGATTTTCTTGCTTTTGGAAATCACGATCAAGTAAACCATAGTAAATGCCTTGTTTTACATTGACAGGTTTACCTACAGTGGCTTTTTTATCTTTATCATACTGATATGGCACACCAGAATCAGGCGTATCATCAGATTTTAAATAATAGTAGCTAGCTGTAGTACGTGTTGGAGTATCTAAACCAAAAGTAATACTTGGTGCAATCCCGACACGTTTGTATTCAGCACCATCAGCTTGACCTGCTTTTTCATTATGGTGTCCCATCACAGCAACACGAGCAGCAATACCATTACCAAAGTCTTTATTACCATCAAGGGTAATACGTTGGTAATTGTCTGTACCGCCAGCTACAGAACCTTCTAAAGAATCGCCTTTTTTAGCGACTTTAGAAATCATGTTTACACTACCACCAACAGAACCTGCACCACCTAGAGAAGATGAAGAGCCTTTCGTGATTTCAACTTGTTCAACAGCAAACATATCACGGTTTTGTGAAGTGGCATTACGCACACCATCGACATACATTGAACTTTCAGAGTTATAACCACGAATAATAGGGCGGTCACCATTTGGGTTGCCGCCTTCACCTGCACCTAAAGTAATCCCTGGTACTGTGCGCAGTGCATCTGCAAGTGTTGTTACTTGTGTATCTTCGATCAATTTTTTTGAAATAACAGAAACTGATTTTGGTGTGTCTAAAAGTGGTGCTACAAATTTGGAGTTAGCAGATTCATCGACTTTTAAGCTTTGTTGTTTTGTTGCATGAGCTTGAGCATGAATAGTAGGTAGTTGTTGCACTTCTTCTTGGGCAATGGCAGTTGTTGCTATGACAGAAAGAGAAGAAGCAAGAGCTGAGACCACAACTTTTTTGCGTGATTTGATAAATGACATGGCGACTCACTAGAGAGTAATGCAAATTTGTATGCGAATAATAATAATTCTTATTCTTTATCACTATTTTTTGTAATTGGTTTTAACAATAGGTGAAATTATATCAATAAGTAAAAAAAATGAAGAAAAGTGTAATTTTTTATTAAGTTTTTGATTTATATTGTAAATTTAAAAACCCTCTCGTGAGAGGGTTTTTTATTGTTTTTACTGATTAAAAGTCGTAAGAGACAGATAACCAGAAGTTTCGTCCAGGTAAGTAGGTTCCATCCATACCTGAACCAATGGACATATAATCGTAAGCAGTGGCTAATTCACCTTTAGAATTTATATAGCTTTGGTTCCCAGCAAAGTCTTTATCTAACAAATTGTTAATTGCACCATTAAATCGTAATTGATCATTTACGCTATAACTTGCACCTAAGTTAAAGAGGTTATAACCCTTTAATTTATTATTTGTTAATTCATAAATAATTGCGGCATCAGTTCCTGCAGTTTGTTCCGTGTCATAACGTGTACGGCTTGACTTATATTCGTGTTGTAACCAAAGGTCAAATTGATCATTGATATGCCATGTTGATGTTGTATTAAAAGCATTTTTAGGCACATTGCTTAAAGCATTTCCTTTGTCTTTGCCTTTAGTAATTTCTGTTTCCATATAGGTATAGGCAGTTTTTATATCCCATTCAGGCAGAATGTTATATTTTAAACTCACTTCTACACCTTCAGACTTTGCTTCATCTGCATTGGTTTTTTGTGAAAATGATTTTTGGTCAGTGATATGTGTACCAAAGCTGATACAACTTGGATTATTTAAATTAGGCTGCTGACCATTGACTGTATAATTACAGTTTAAAATTTCAGGTCCAGTGGTAAAACGATCTTTGATTTTGGTATGGAAGATTGTTGTTGAAAAGTCTAAATCACCTTGGTTAAAGTAAAAACCAAGTTCATAGTTCGTTGACTCTTCAGGCTTTAAGTTAGGCGAACCAATACCAAAACTGGTGCCTTGTCCGCTGACACTAATGATTCCATTATGTAAGTCTTTTGCAGAAGGGGCTTTATAACCTGTACTTACTCCACCTTTTAAGGTGATCACATTTGTTGCATTCCAAACTAAATATGCACGTGGACTAAAGTGCCCACCAAAACCACTATGTTCTTCAAAACGACCGCCTAAAGTCATACGAAGATTATCTAACATCTTCCATTCATTTTCAGCGTATAAAGACCAAGAGTCCTTTTTAAACTCAGAACCAACGCCAGCAATATCATCGGCAACAGTGGCTTCTTTATATTCAGCACCAACGGTAACTTTATGGTTGGCAATAGGAGCAATAAAATGAGTATCTATAACCAAATCGGTATTTTCTAAAGTACGATCAGCACCAGAAGCGATATTATTTGGAAAAGTATTATTTGGAATTGTACGTCCAATCGTTTCAGTTGTGGTGTGGCTAGCGTATGATTTCCATGTTCCAAGTGCATAATCGCCATCATGACCCACAGAAAATTGAGTACGATTAAACTCTAATTCATCTTGATAACCATTGGCTTTTTTCGCAGTATCTTGAGTACCTAAACGGTTATCGTCATTTTGATAGTTTTGAGAAGAATGAAACGCATCGAACCAAAGACTATTTTGTTCATTGAGTTTGAGATTTAATTTTGTGCCAAAATCGAAGTTGTCGCTTTCACTTGGACGCGGATCTCGTCCTGCTGTACCAGGAATACGCTCTGATTTTTGACGATCTAAATAACTACCACGAAGTTGTAAACCTAAACGGTCTTGAATAATAGGACCATTTACCACAAAGCTTGATTTCCAAGAATCCGCTTCGCCTTTATGTTCCATAATATTACCGCCAACAGTAATATTGCCACGCCATTCATTGCTAATTTTTTTTGTAATAATGTTAATCACACCGCCCATTGCTTCTGAACCATAACGTGTTGCCATTGGTCCACGAATCACTTCAATACGTTCAATTGAAGACAGAGGAGGCAAATAACCGCTTGATGTTTCGCCAAAACCATTAGGTGTGACATCGCTAGAGGTTGATTGGCGTCTACCATCAATCAAAATGAGCGTATAAGGTGCGTCTAAACCACGCATTTTAATATTTAAACCAGATGTCTTACCGACACCATCACGTAAATCTAGTCCAGGAACATCAACCAATAAGTCAGCGATAGACGTTGCATTTTTTTTCTCAATGTCTTCTTTTGACACCACACTAATACTTGCAGGTGCATTTTTTAATTTTTGTTCGAAACCCGAAGCTGTAAATACAACTGTATCGAGCTGTTGAATCGTATCTTCTTCTGAAGTCGTCGTTGTTTGCGCATAAGTCACAGAGGCGCTAAACGTACAAAGTGCAAGCGTTAGAGGGTGAAGGTTGAATTTACTCATAAAAGAATTCCAGTGTTGGACGAGAAAAATAAATATATGAAAAACATCAAAAATATTGAGGTTGAATAATAGTGAGAAATATTATTATTTGCAATAAAGATCAATTTTTTTAATATAAAATGAAAAAAATCAAAAATGAGAAAAAGAAAGATGGAGAAATTTTTATTTTGATGGTTAAAATAGCCGAAATTTTGTATATCTATAAAGTTGTCATATAATGTGGCACTTTTTTAAATTGTAACTACTATTATATAGAGGAAGCCATGCAAGTAACTTCTGAAGCGGTTTCGGGCGTTGCCCGTCGTTTAAATGTATCTGTACCGACGAGCCGTGTAAATGAGCAATTCGAAGCTCGTTTAAAACGCGCTGCCAAAACTGTGAAGATTAACGGCTTCCGTCCAGGCAAAGTGCCTGTAAACGTTGTTCGTCGTGAATACGGTGCAAGTATTTACCAAGAAGTGGTAAATGACATCATCCGTGACTCAGTATTTGAAGCAATTCAACAAGAGAAAATCAATGCTGTTGGTATGCCAAACATTGATAAAGTTGAAAACAAAGATGATGCTTTGGTTTTTGAAGCAACTGTAGAAGTTTATCCAGAAGTTTCAGTAAATGCACTTGATGCATTAGAAGTTGAACGTAAATCGACTTCAGTGAATGACAAAGATGTCGACACTATGCTCGAAAACTTGCAAAAACAACGTCAAACTTGGGCTGAAACCAAAGGTATGGCGAAAAAAGACATGCAAGTAACTTTCGACTTTGAAGGTACTGTTGATGGTGAAAAATTTGAAGGCGGCGCTGCGCAAGACTTTAAACTTGTTTTAGGTTCTGGTCGTATGATTCCTGGCTTCGAAGATGGCATCATCGGTATGAAGAAAGGCGAAGAGAAAGTCATTGACGTTACTTTCCCTGAAGATTACCAAGCTGAAAACCTTGCGGGTAAAGCTGCTCAATTCAAAATCACTGTGAAATTGGTTGAAAAACCAAAACTTCCTGAAATTGATGCTGAATTCTTAAAAATCTTCAACATTACTGAAGAAGAAGGCGTTGAAAAATTAAAAGCTGACGTTCGCAAAAACATGGAACGTGAAGTGAAAAATGGTCTTCGTAACCAAGTTAAATCTGCTACATTTGATGCATTAGTTGCTGCAAATGAAGTTGAACTTCCTTCAGCAATGGTTGCTCAAGAAATTGACCGTCAACGTCAACAAATGATTCAACAGTTCACTCAACAGTTCGGTGCTCAAGGTGCGCAAGCATTTGACAGCAGCATGCTTCCTGATGACCTGTTCAAAGAACAAGCTGAAAAATCAGTAAAATTAGGCGTGTTAGTGAGCAAAGTATTAGCTGATGCTCAACTTGAAGTAGATGCTGCTCGTGTTGAAGCATACATCGAAGATATGGCGACTTCTTACGAAGACCCAACTGAAGTGATTGAATACTTCAAAAATGATGAAAAACAACGTGCTCAAATTGAAGCTGTTGTTTTAGAAGATCAAGTAGTAGATTATATTTTAGCTGCTGCTAAAGTATCTGATACTGAAGTAAGCTATCAAGATTTATTGAAAGAACAACAAGCGCGTCAACAAGGCTAAGTTGTTTTTCACTAAAAGGCGCTTTCGGGCGCCTTTTTTTATGCTGTATCAAATTTGTAATTGTCCCAAATTCACAATGCTTATTCAAAAAAAATTTGATATTTAATTGGGAATATTTTGCAATTTCAATCATTATCCCTCATATTGTCAAATATGAGCTGAGTAACAAAAAATTCAGGAATAAATAACATATGTATGTTCCATCTATTGAAAATGCTTTAGTCCCTATGGTTGTAGAACAGTCATCTCGTGGTGAACGTTCTTTTGATATTTTTTCACGACTTTTACGTGAGCGTGTTATTTTTCTAACAGGTGAAGTTGAAGATAACATGGCGAACCTGATTGTCGCGCAAATGTTATTTTTAGAAGCTGAAAATCCAGATAAAGATATTCACTTATATATTAACTCACCGGGTGGTTCAGTAACTGCGGGTATGGCGATTTACGATACTATGCAGTTTATTAAACCCGATGTCGTGACTTATTGTATGGGTCAAGCAGCATCTATGGGCGCATTCTTATTGAATGCGGGTGCTAAAGGTAAACGTTATTGCCTTGAAAATGCACGAGTTATGATTCATCAACCATTGGGTGGTTTCCGTGGTCAGGCATCAGATATTGAAATCCATGCGCGTGAAATTTTATTTATTAAAGAACGTTTAAATCGTTTAATGGCAGAACATAGCGGTCAAGATTATGAGCGTGTGGCAAAAGACACAGACCGTGATAATTTTATGACTGCACAACAAGCGAAAGAATATGGTTTAGTCGATCAAGTGTTATCAAAACGCCCTCAAAACTAAGCTTTAATGTACAGATTTAAGATTTGGAGTGAAAATGTCCGATAATCCTCAAGGACAAAAACATTGTTCATTTTGTGGAAAAACACAGTCTGAAGTTGGAAAACTGATCGCTGGTGAGGACGCGTACATTTGTAATGAATGTGTGGATGTCTGCTTAGATTTAGTTCAAACCAGTCAACAAGTTGAAACTGGGGATTGGGCAACACGTCCATTGCCTAAACCTCATGAAATTCGTGCAGCACTTGACCAGTATGTGATTGGTCAAGACACTGCAAAGAAAACTTTATCTGTGGCTGTGTATAACCACTATAAACGCTTGAAAGTAACGCAATCTACGCAAAAAACCAAAGATACGATTGAGTTAGCAAAAAGTAATATTTTACTGATTGGACCCACAGGTTCTGGTAAAACATTATTGGCGCAAACGCTTGCGCGTTTACTTGATGTACCTTTTGCGATGGCTGATGCAACCACTTTAACCGAAGCAGGTTATGTGGGTGAAGATGTTGAAAACATTGTACAAAAGCTATTACAAAAAGCGGATTATGATGTAGAAAAAGCCCAAAAAGGCATTATCTATATTGATGAGATTGATAAGATTACGCGTAAATCTGAAAATCCATCCATTACCCGTGATGTATCAGGTGAAGGCGTACAACAAGCACTTCTGAAAATGATTGAAGGCACAGTTGCATCTATTCCACCTCAGGGCGGACGTAAGCATCCACAACAAGAGTTCATTCAAATTGACACTTCAAATATTTTATTTATTTGTGGTGGTGCATTTTCTGGGCTTGAGAAAGTGGTACAACAACGTCAAGAAAAAGGTGGTATTGGATTTACCGCTGATGTGAAAAATAAAGATGATACTAAAAAATTATCTGACTTATTCCGTCAAGTTGAAGCAACAGACTTAGTAAAATTTGGTTTAATTCCAGAGTTTATTGGTCGTTTGCCTGTTATTGCGACGCTTGAAGAGCTAGATGAAGAAGCATTAATGCAAATTTTGACTGAACCAAAAAATGCATTAACACGCCAGTATCAGTATTTGTTTGAAATGGAAGATGTAGATCTAATTTTTGAAGACTCAGCATTACGTGCTGTGGCAAAAAAAGCGCTTGAACGTAATACAGGCGCACGTGGTCTACGTTCTATTTTGGAAAATGTTTTACTTGAAACCATGTATGATTTACCAAGTCGTGAAGATATTGGCACAGTCATCATTAATGCTGATGTGATTAATCATCAAGCAGAGCCTGTTTATCAAGTAGAACGTCAACCGAAGCAAGAACAAGCTGTTGAAGAAAAAGTTGATTTAAAAGTAATTGATAGTAAATCTGCTTAAAATGATTGAGTTGTGATCTGCAACTCATCTGAAACGTGTAAGAAGCTGGACTTTTTACACGTTTTTTATTTTTAAATCGCCAATGAAATGTTAAGCTGATATTGAGAAAATCATCTTCATTCAAAAATGAAAATAAAAAATACGTGGTGAGGGATAATCATGCGTTACTTTGGTCTAATTATTTTAACCAGTTGTGGGTTAGTTGCCTGTCAAAGTCATCAAACTGTACAACAACCGACTGTAGGTCAAGCCGTATCTACTTTAGATGCTGTGAATTTTGAAAAAGAAAATTCTTTTGTCTATGAAAAACTAGATCAATATAAACTTGGTAAGTTTTCTGTAGGTTCATGGGTCAATCAAGAGCCTGGGCAGTATTTTAAACTGGTAAAACCACAAAATCCTAATGCCGCTGTGATTTATTTTTATCGTCCTGATAGTAAATGGAATCGCCAAGAAATTATTGCGCAGAGTTTCTATTTAAATGGCAAGCGCGTGCCTAGTCTCATCAGTAATCATTATTATTGGATTGAGTTGGCTGAAGGTGATTATAAATTTAGTTTAAGTCGACCTTTGGCAGTGGTGCATTTTCAAAAACCTAAAGTTGCTTATTTTCATGTGCAAGCAGGTCAGCAATATTTTGTGAAATATGAAGAAGAAAAATTCCGTGGTGGTCCAAACGGTGGTGGTGAATTGTTGAAAGTGGGTCCATTGATGCAAATGCCGACGCGTCAAGCCTTAAAAGAAATTGCCATGACACAATTAAAATCGCCTGGTTTAAACTTTGTTGGCGAAATGACCGCAGATGGAAAGCTGATTAAACCTCAGGAAAAAATTGATAGTGGAGATTATCAAGCCAGTGATGATGTGCATTTGAGTACGCCATTTAAGATTTGGAATCCTTTAACATGGTGAGTTAGTGACTGGCATCACCCATTTAAAAAAAGAGGCAATTGCCTCTTTTTTATAGAAATAAACAGTATTATTTGTTTTCTGCAGCTTTTTTGAGTGCGTCTAGTTTTTTATTCACTTGAGCAAAGTCTTTTTCAGCCGCTTGAATGGTCGACATAAGCTGAGTATTGACGATTTTCATTGATTCTTGGGCAACAACTGGACTTTTAGCTAAGATAGATTGTCCGACTTGGCTTGAGTAAAAATCAATTTGTGCTTGTACTTCTTCAGCAGTGTAAATATCTTTGTAAATTTTTTGATAAATCGGCTGCATTTTATCCCAAGAAATACTTTTCTTGTTTTGCTCATGTAATTGATCTGCTAATTCATTGGCAACGATTTGCTCTTGTGGATTCAGTTTTTCATGCTGTACGATATTTTGTACAATGGTATACGCTTGCTGATCAAGTTGTGGACGAATTTGTTGTATGGTTTGTTGTAAAAGTTGATTGATTTTCATCACTTCTATCAGCTTTTGTACTTGCTGGTCGCTCGCAGGAGTGGCAAAAGTGTAAGGTGTAATCAGTATTAAACCGCTGAGTAATAAAGTTTTAAATTTTTTCATCTGACTGTCCTTAAAATATGACGAATAGAAAATCTATTGAGAGAAAAATTTCTCCATGGCTTGTGTAAGTTTAGCTTGTGCTTGAGCTGAAGGTTCAGCATTTTCAGGGAAAATTTGTTCAACAGTTTCAATAATTTTCTGTTCAAAGTTTTTATTATTTAAAATAGATTGTCCTATTGCTGTTTTATAAAATTTAATCCATTGCTGTGTTTCTTCTTCAGTCATATTTTGGTTGTAAATATTAAATAAGCTTTGTCTAAACTCATGTTTATACGCATCACTTAAATAATAATTTTGAATTGCATGGTAAATACGCGTTTGATTTTCTTTCGTTTGAGGAAGGGAGTGATACTCAATGATCTGCTGTGTCAGTTGTTGAAACGTTTCACGTGTTGAGAGGTCTTTGATCGCTTGATTGATGTTAATGACATTAAGCAGTTGTTCTGTACTTTCTGTGCTTGCTGGTGCTGCATATAAACCTGTGTGCAGTAGGCAAAGGCTGAGGCTAAACATTATTGTCTTGATCATTTTTGGTTCTCACGAATAATGTTTTGAATATCTTCTAAGTTGATAATTTTATTAAAATCATTACTTGAGGTGTCAACAATTTTTGCGATCATAATGGGAACATTTTGCCCTGCATTTTGCATATTGGGTTGTTGGTAAACGTTGAGTAAGGCTTGAGCTTGTTCTTGACTGAGTGTTTGATAAGCCACGCGAATGTTAGTCAGAAAAACTTTTTCATCAACTTGTTCGATCATGTCGTTAATCATGATGTCTGATATTTGTATGATTAAAGCTTGTTGTTCAGCTGAAAGCGCTTGTTTGTATTGTAATTGATCAAACATCAATTCTTCAGTTGCACTTTTCATATTCGGCATACTTTGTTTGAGCAAAGCAGGTTTAAATTGATCCCAATGTTCAATTTTAATGAGTTGATCAATTTGTTGTGGTGTCGCAGAGGCTGCAAAGGTATGAAAACTAAAACTCAATATAAATAAAGAATACAGGTAGGGTTTTATTGTCATTAGATTCTCATAAATAAAAAAGCACCCTAATCATAGAGTGCTTTTTCATCAACATTCAAGCAATAAATCTATTTAGCGTTGAATAAAGACTTAGTTCGCTGCTGCATCAACCACTGGAATTTTTCCAATTTTTGCTTGCCAGATTTTAGGTGCTGTTGCATGGATTGATGTACCATTTACATCAACTGCAACAGATACAGGCATATCTTCAACCACAAATTTGTAGATTGCTTCCATACCTAAGTCAGCAAATGCAACCACTTCAGCTTGGCGTACAGCTTTAGAAACAAGATATGCTGCACCACCGACTGCCATTAAATAAGTCGCTTTGTTGTCTTTGATTGCTTCAATTGCAGTAGGACCACGGTCTGCTTTACCAATCATACCAAACAAGCCAGTTGCTTCTAACACTTGGCGAGTGAATTTATCCATACGTGTTGCAGTCGTAGGACCTGCAGGACCAACCACTTCATCACCCACAGGATCAACTGGACCCACGTAGTAAATAAATTTACCTTTAAGGTCTACAGGAAGCTCTTCGCCTTTGTCGAGCATTTCGCACATGCGTTTGTGCGCAGCATCACGACCTGTATAGATTGTACCGTTAAGTAATAGCGTGTCGCCCGGTTGCCAAGAATTCATTTCTTCTTGAGTAATGTTGTCTAGATCAACACGTTTAGAAGATGAAGAATCCCAAGTCACTTCAGGATAGTCAGAAAGTTTAGGTGCTTGAATATGTGCAATACCTGAACCATCTAATTGGAAGTGCGCATGACGCGTTGCAGCACAGTTTGGAATCATACCGACTGGTTTACCCGCAGCGTGGCAAGGATAATCTTTAATTTTAATATCAAGAACTGTGGTTAAACCACCAAGACCTTGTGCACCAATACCAAGCGCATTTACTTTTTCAAAGATTTCAATACGAAGTTCTTCGATTTTGTTTTGTGGTCCACGACGAAGTAATTCGTCCATGTTGATTTCTTCCATGAGCGATTCTTTTGCAAGCATCATGGCTTTTTCAGCAGTACCACCAATCCCGATACCGAGCATACCCGGTGGACACCAACCTGCACCCATCGTAGGAACAGTTTTAAGTACCCAATCAACGATTGAATCAGAAGGGTTTAACATTGCAAGTTTAGATTTATTTTCCGAACCACCACCTTTTGCAGCAACAATGATGTCTACTTTGTTACCCGGAACGAGTTTGTAGTGAATCACAGCAGGTGTGTTGTCTTTGGTATTTTTACGACCAAAAGCAGGGTCAGCAAGTACAGATGCACGAAGAACGTTGCTATTTTCAAGATAGCCTTGACGTACACCTTCATTGATTGCGTCATCTAAGCTCATGGTTAAATCAAATTTAACGTCTAAGCCCACGTCAACAAATACGTTAACAATACCAGTATCTTGACAGATTGGACGATGACCTTCTGCACACATACGTGAGTTGATTAAGATTTGTGCAATTGCATCCTTGGCAGCTTTGTTCTCTTCACGGTCATAAGCACGGCTCATCGCTTGGATGAAGTCTTGTGGATGATAGTAAGAAATGAACTGAAGCGCATCCTTGACCGATGTGATCAAGTCATCTTGCTTGATAATAGTTGTCATATCGAAAATCTCTTGAGCGGGCTGATAGCTAGCGGGCTAAATTATACGTGATAAAGCAGCTTTTGTGGATGACTTGCTTGAATTTTGGCTAAAGTTTAATGTTGAATTTGCAGGGTTAAGAGATATTGAGTCAAATCAGCAAAGTTTTGTAGCAGAATAAAATTTTACTCTATGTTATAAAAATATTAGCTTTAAAAATATTTTTAGATTTTCTAAACGATTGTTTGTATTTTACTTTTTTTAATATTTTAGAATATGACAGTGTTTGTCATAAATTTGTCATAAATATTTCACATAATAAGAATATTAAAACAGAGAAATGAAATATGACGATTTCAAGTATCCTGATGGTTGTAGGTTTTAGTATTTATATTGCTGCAACTTGGATGTATGGACAGAAAGAAGATCAGGCATAAGCTTTATCTTCTTTTTTTATGCTTGAGTTTTATTTTAAAAGTTAAGTAAGTATAAAAACCTATCAAAAAATATTTATGATTTAAAAATTAATTGTTTAAAATTTTATGATCAAAAAATAAATCTGGATGCTGATTAACTTCGTCATTACCCCAATATCTATGTAGGGCTGAAAAATTCGTAGCTTTATCAGTTTCCAACTTATTTAAACCCATGACACAGCAGAATGATAATTGATCAAAACTGTAATAAAAAAAAGACCACCCAATCCGTAAATTGGGTGGTTTGAGTATCAAACCTTAAC
The DNA here is from genome assembly GCF_030329325.1 of Acinetobacter sp. 226-1. Taxonomy (NCBI): domain Bacteria; kingdom Pseudomonadati; phylum Pseudomonadota; class Gammaproteobacteria; order Moraxellales; family Moraxellaceae; genus Acinetobacter; species Acinetobacter sp. 226-1. The sequence goes on along the minus strand of NZ_JACANU010000003.1, from coordinate 99,095 downwards.
AATCTTGCATGAATTTAGATTATTGAGCAGCTTGTTGTTCTGCTTGAATCGCAGTTAAAGCAATCGTAAAGACAATATCATCGACCAAAGCACCGCGTGACAGGTCATTTACAGGCTTATTCAAACCTTGCAACATTGGACCAACACTGACCACATTGGCAGAACGCTGAACCGCTTTATATGTGGTATTTCCTGTATTTAAATCAGGGAAAATAAACACATTGGCACGACCTGCAACTTTAGAGTCAGGCGCTTTAGAGCGTCCTACGCTTTCAACAGAAGCCGCATCGTACTGTAATGGACCATCAATGAGTAAGTCAGGGCGACGCTGTTTTGCAATTTCAGTGGCTTTTGCTACTTTTTCTACATCTGCCCCCATTCCTGATGTACCTGTAGAATATGAAATCATGGCAATACGTGGATCAATACCAAAGGCTTTTGCAGAGTCCGCAGACTGGATGGCAATTTCAGCCAATTGTTCTGCATCTGGGTCTGGGTTGATTGCACAATCACCATAAACATAGACTTCATCAGGTAATAACATGAAGAATACTGAAGATACCAATGAATAGTCAGGCGCAGTTTTAATCAATTGGAAAGCAGGGCGTACGGTATTTGCTGTGGTATGCACCGCGCCAGACACTAAGCCATCAACTTGACCCAGTGCAAGCATCATTGTGCCAAGTACAACAGTATCTTGTAGCTGATCACGTGCTTGTAAATCATTGAGTTTACCTTTACGCAATTCCACCATTTTTTCGACATACTGTTCACGAATCAAATCTGGATCAATAATTTCTAAATCATGAGGCAATTCAATATTGCGTGCACGTGCGACTTCAACGACAGCTTCAGGTTTTGCCAATAATATACAGTGTGCAATTCCACGAGCTTGACAAATTGCAGCAGCTTGAATGGTACGATGTTCATCACCTTCAGGCAGTACAATACGCTTTTTCGCAGCAATTGATTTTTGTACCAATTCATGGCGGAAAGCAGAAGGGGATAGACGAGGTTGATAATCACCATTTAATAACAAGACTAGCCAGTCCATATTAATATGGCTCGAAACAAAACGTGTGACTTGTTCAGCGCGCTCAGTATCATCGACTGGAATTTCATTGCTTAGATTTGAAAGCAATTGAGTTGTTTCAAATGTACTTAATGGTGTATGTAAAATAGGTAAACCATTTTTAATTGCTGTCTGACAGAATGCCAATGCAGCAGGATTAGGTTGATGATGTTCTGCTAAAACCAAACCTGCCAGTGGAATACCATTACTGGTTGCAAGACTTGCTGCAAGTAAGACATCAATACGATCTGAAGCGGAGATGATTAATTCACCAGCAATAAATTTTTGTAATTCATGTTCAATATTAGAAGCAATTAAACTGCTGTGTAAAACACGACGTACAGTTGATTTACCTTCATTAATCCAACTTGCTTGGATATGTGTAGCAAGGTCTGAAACACGCGGTACACTTAAAGTATCGCTGAATGGAACTAAACCAATCACAGGTAAATGTTCAGTGCCAATATGCGCATGTGTACGTTGAATGGCTTGTGTAAATTTTTCTGTTTCTTCAACTAAACGCAAATCTGGAGCAAATGTCACAGGAATTTGTGCTGAATCTTCAGATAAACCACGTGTACGCATAAACAATACACCAACATTACGTGCTGATGCCGCACCACCAAAATAGCGTAATTGAGCTTCAACTTTTTCTGCAGTCTGTTCAGGCTTGGCAATATTGGCATTGCTGACAAAAATAACTTTTGCGTCGAGTGCTTGAGCAAGTGAAGCATTAATTTCACTGGCAAAAGCGTCACGTGCACTCGGAACTAAACCTTCAACAATAATAATGTCATGTGTACGAGCAACTTCACGATGTAAACGAACAGCTTCTTCAAGTAGTTCGTCAGTTTCACCAGTGTTGAGTAAATGATTTAATTTTGCATATGGAATTGGTTCAACCGTTTCAGTTTTAGAAACATGACGATAGAGTGCAGTTGTACGATCAGACTCGGCTTTTTCATCTTGTGAAAATGGTTTTAAAAATCCAGCTTTTACCCCCTGACAATCCAGAGCATAAATAAGTCCGAGACATGCAGAGGTAAGACCTACGCCTTCACCTGTAGGAACCAATAAAATTGTTTTCATACGCTATTCTTAAAAAGATAAATCAAAATAAATTTTAAAATGAAAGCTGGTGATGGCTAATTAAGCCATCACAGTTTCAATATCAGACTTTTTTGCAGAAGTATTCACCTGTTCTAGTACAACATGCTCAGTTTCTTTTGCAATACGACCTTCTTCGTCTGTTGGTACAACCCAGATTTGTGGACCTGTACCAGCATCAATACGACCTTCAGTACCACGTTTTAAACTATTATTTTGTTCTTGACTCAAGTTAAAGCCAAAATGTGGTAAATAAGCGACTGTTTTTTCACGAATATAAGCTGAGTTTTCACCAATACCGCCTGTGAAGAATAAGCCATCAATACGTGGTAGACCACAGCTTAAAGCTGCCAATGATTTTGCTAAACGGTAGCAAAAAACTTCAATCGCAAGTGCTGCATCTTCATTGCCTTGTTCAGATGCTTCAATGAGCGTACGCATATCATTTGAAAGGTCAGACAAACCTAGTAAACCAGATTGGCTATTGAGCATTTTGTCGATTTTATAAATGTCCCAACCCAAGTTTGAAGCTAAGAAACTATGAATACTTGGGTCTACATCACCACTACGTGTACCCATTACCACACCTTCAAGTGGTGTTAAGCCCATTGAAGTATCGACGGATTGACCATTCCAGATCGCACAAGTCGAGCTACCATTACCTAAATGCGCTGTAAGCCATCCACCTTTTTTAAAGCTACCTGCAAGTTCTGAACCACGTTCAGAAACGTATGCATGACTTGTACCGTGGAAGCCATAGCGACGGACATTATGTTCTGTATATAAAAATTTTGGTAATGCGTAACGATAAGCATGTGAAGGCATCGTTTGATGGAACGCAGTATCAAAAACTGCAACTTGTGGTAAATGTGGGAATAAACGCATCGTTGCTTCAATACCAACTAAATGCGCAGGATTATGTAACGGTGCAAGTGGTGTTGCAGTACGAATACGTTCAATAATTTCAGGTGTTAATAATTCTGCTTTGGTCAATGTACCGCCATGTACAACACGATGACCAATCGCTTGTGGATTATGATGTGCTAAACGCTCAAGAATGGTTTCAAGGGCTTTCTCATGATCTGCATGAGGAATGGAAAGCTCAAGTTCGGCACCACCAGTGGTAATACCTTTAATACGTGCATCAGCAGAACCTAAGTTTTCTGCTAAACCAAAGATTCGATCTTCACGACGCTCTGAAACCAAAGCATATTTAATTGATGAAGATCCGCAGTTAATTACTAATACTGATGTAGACACGTTTTATTACCCGAAATTGTAATTTGATATGGTCGTCCTGATTGATCTGATTACGCTTTTTATTGGTGCAATTTAGATCAGTAGTGATGTTGTACCATGTGTTGTTTTTCTGTCCTAGATAGACTTTAGGTGATTAGACTTAAGCACTATCGACCACTTTAAGAATTATAATTAGAATTTATCAGTTGATAGATTTCATTTATAAATAAAATAGTACAGTACAAAAGTATGATCTATTTTAAACATAGCATGATTTTTATACATTTTAGCTGAGTTTTATGTTAAAAATTTTGTATGTCTCGTGTGATGCCTCATGAGTTTTTATATTTAATTTCAGACCAACGTACAATTACATAAGCAATTAAAGCCACCATAAAAAACACAAGCATCATCCATGCTAAACCTTGCAATGTCTCAATAATGGTTCGATAAACCTCTAAAAACCAACGTTCTTGGGTGAGTTTTAAAATGACTGGTGCTTTCTCGTTGGTATAGGTGATTGGGCTAATATATTTTTCCATATCATAAATACGAATACCTGAAGACGTACCCACCACCATACCTGCAAACTTGGTGTATTTTGCCCAAGCTGTATGGATCGGATCATTGATAATACGCGCTAAAATGGCATTAATAGAGCCTGAAAAAATGCGCATGACCATAAACGAAACCAGTAATGCCAAGAAAAATGTAATGATGATTAAGGCGTAAAACATAATTTTTTCCTTTTTTATGTTTATATTTTTATTGTAGGAAAAATTTTATGTTGCAATGTAATTTTTTAATGCCATAAAAATAAAAAACCGTCCAATTTTAAAAACTGAACGGTTTTACTTCAATGTACTGACTTATTGACGAATTTGACCATCGCCTAAAACAATCCATTTTTGAGAAGTTAAGCCTTCTAAACCCACTGGACCACGTGCATGAATTTTATCGGTTGAAATACCAATTTCAGCACCTAAACCATATTCAAAACCATCAGCAAAGCGAGTAGAGGCATTTACCATCACAGAGCTTGAGTCGACACGTGTTAAGAACTGACGTGCCAAACTGAAGTTTTCAGTGATGATTGAATCTGTATGATGTGAACCATATTTATTAATATGCTCAATCGCTTCATCTAAACCAGATACAACTTTAACAGCTAAAATTGGACCAAGATATTCTTCATACCAGTCTTCTTCAGTTGCAGTCTTTACTGAAGCACCTAAAATACGGCGAGTTTCCGTATCACCACGGAGTTCAACTTGCTTTTCAGCATACAGTTCTGCAATCAACGGTAAAAACTCTTCAGCAATTTTTTCATCAACCAATAAAGTTTCCATGGCATTACAAACACCATAACGATGTGTTTTTGCATTTAAAGCAATTGGAAGAGCTTTATGTAAGTCTGCTTGTGCTTCAACAAAAACATGGCAATTTCCATCTAGATGTTTAATCACAGGAATGGTTGCTTCGTTGGTAATGAGTTCAACTAAACCTTTGCCGCCACGAGGAACGATCACATCGACATATTCTGCTAATGTAATCAGTTGCCCCACTGCGGCACGGTCTGTTGTATTAATGACTTGTACACAAGTTTCAGGTAAACCTGCTGCTTTTAAACCATGTTGAATCGCTTCAGCGATTGCTTGGTTGGAATGAATAGCCTCTGAGCCACCACGTAAAATAATCGCGTTGCCTGATTTTAATGCTAAAGAAGCTGCTTCAAGTGTAACGTTTGGACGTGATTCATAAATCATGCCAACCACACCTAAAGGCACACGCATTTTCCCAATTTGAATGCCTGTTGGGCGATAAGCTAAATCTGTAATTTCACCAATCGGATCAATTAAACCAATGACATCTTTTAAGCCATCAAGCATTGCGACAAAGCGTTTGGGGTTGAGTTCTAGGCGATCAAGCAGTGCGCTGTCCAAATTGTTGGCATGACCTTTGTCCATATCCACTTTATTTGCAGCTAAAATTTGCGGTTGGCTATTTTGTAAAGCTGTATAAATAGCAGATAACGCATTATTTTTTTGAAGTGTAGAAGCACCTGCCAAAAAGCGTGAGGCTTGGCGGGCTTGTTTCCCTACAGTTTGCATATACTGTTCAATAGAATCTTGCATAGCGTTTTAATTGACCACCTAGAAATTTCTCTTTGATAGTAGCAGTCAATACAAATGCAAGGAAGACTGATGAGAAAATAAAAAAATAAAATGCAAGTAAAATGAACGTTTTTAAATATTTTGCAATGTTTTTAGCATTTAAAAAAGATAAGCGGTCATTTGAGCAATTGCATAGAATTCACATATTTGTATAGAATGAAACCATAAGGACATTGAAATGATACAAAAGTAAGTCGGTATCACGATTTGATAAAACAACGCGAGCAATAAAAATCTTGCAGACTAAAAGAATAAAGCAAGGATGGAGGAAGGATATGAATTCCATTATCCAAATGGACTCAGAATCAAATCAAAACTTTAAGGGTTTTGGTTTTTTTGATATTTACAATAAAAATAGTTTCAAGCAACCTGCACGTACAACTTGGATTGACGGCTGGAAAATTGAATATATGGCAATTGCTGATCCTCGGACAGTACATAATACGCCTATTGTAATTATCGGAGGAGCTTTTCAAAATTTTAACTCATATAAATATTGTGTTGAGCAGTTTTTTGAAAGCGGTCCAGTCATTTTAATCGATCTCCCATCTATGGGAGCAAATCAACAAATTACAAATGTCGATACAGGTTTATCCGCAGGTACTTTAGAGCTTCCTGACTTATCTCTTATGTTGGGACAGTGGTTTGATATTGTTGGTATTTCAAAGGTCAATGTTGTCGGTATTTCCCTTGGTTCAGTCATTGCTTCTTTTTTTGTTGAGCAACGTCCTGAGCTAGTTGAAAAAATGATTTTAATGGGAGTAATGCAAAAGACCCGTAAAAGTTGGCGTATGTTGCTTGAAGAATCCTTAATGCTCATGAAAGAGCAACGTATGGATGAGTTTGGGCAAGCTGTAATTTTATATTTAGTCAATCATGCCAAGCTTGATAAAACACGCATGTCACCTACAGCTAAACGTTTGTTTTTTAAACAAATGGCTGAGTTTTCTGCGACTGAACAAGAGCGTTACGAAATCAATTGCTATCGTCTGTTAAGACTTTCTAATGTTCCTGTACCCAAATGTAATAGCTTGGTTGCATGTGGGCAATATGATAGTTTCACACTTCCTCATGAAAATGCGAATTTTGCGTTGCAATGTCCTGATATGCAGTTTGCAATGATTGCTAATGCAGATCATGTGCCTCAGTTACAACGACGTAAAGAAACCATGACTTTATTTACCACCTACTTAAAAGGTGAATCGATTCATGGTTTAGACGGCATTATTAACTTAACCCGTGAAGATATGCAAAATATGGAGCGCCGTGGGGAAGACCGCATCCAAATTGGGCAACCTGCTCGTAAGCTCATTCATCGTCATTTACAGCATGAAGCTGCTGTTGTGGTGAATGATTTGAATTATTTTGGCTTATCTATGATGCTGAGTGCAGAAGATGCTGCATTTGCTGAACAAAATACGCGTGATTTAGCTTTAATTTTAAATGATGAGCAAGGTGATTTTGCGATTGAGTGTTTAATTTTTGAAAGAAATGAAAATAATATTCGCGCTTTATTCAAGCATGGTAGTTTTGAAAATGCTGATCGTTTATTGAAATTTATTGCAGCAGAAAAGCTAAACTTACAAACACCTATACAAGAAATTGAATAATTTTTTTAAAAACCAGTCTTAATGACTGGTTTTTTGAGTGGAAACAGTTTTATGTTTTAGCGTGAATCATCCATACTAAATCACCTAAATGTTCTTCTGAGTTCATTTGTGCAGATTGTTGTGGTTGAAAATAAACATGTGGTTGCAGCACTTCGACCTGTGTAAAACCTGCTATTTTAAAAAAATCTTGGATTTCTTGAGGTTTTTGAAAGTGGAAACTAAAAGCACTGCGCGAAATCACTTTTAGTAATTTACTGCTGTTCCAAATCACACTTGCGAGTTTATTTTTTACAGGTTCAGGATAAATATCGGTCAAGTAGTGTAAGGCTTTAAAATTTTGCCCATAATGCACAATAGATTTTAGGAGTTGCTGTAGCAAATCTTTTTCAAAATAATTAATTAGCCCCTCACTAATAATTACTAAAGGGCGCTGTGGATCAAAGACAGCAAATGCATTTTTAAAGTCTTCAGTAAATAAGTCAACGGATAAAACTTGAGGGCTAGATGGATCAATTTGTTGTAAAGCTGTTTGCTTTGTCTTTGCCATATCAGGCAAATCGAGTTCACGATAATCAATATGTGGAAAGTGTTTTCTAAACCACCAACCGCGTGGTGAAAGCCCAGCAGCAATTTCTAAAACTTGTAGATCAGGATACTGATGAATTAATTGTTTTAGTGTGTCATCAAGCATAGTGTGACGTTCTTTTAAGGTGGTACGCATGCTACCCCCAACATACTTTTCTGCCCATGTTTCGATAGGGTTGGCGATAAAAGCGAGTGACTTTCCTTTTGATGTTGCAAGTAATGGGTGAGAAATCCCCATTTGATACCAAATATACCCTGTATAATGCGCTGTAAATGAAATATGGCGATGTTTAGAAAGTTGTTGATTCATGGTTATCCTTAACTTTATTGTTGTTATTTTGACTATTTCAAATCAAAAAAGGGACATACAAAATGCCCCTCTAGTTTTAAAGTGAATTTTTAAATTCTTCAATGACTTTTCTGACAGTTTGCCATTCTTCACCTAAATCTAATTGTTCACCGATTTGAATATTTGGAATTTTGCCACGCATACGTTCTAAGCGTTCTTGGTTCGGTAATGGTAAATCTTCAATTCCAGCCAAAGCCACACAGGCAGACTCACGATTATTACACACTAAGCCCATATCACAGCCTGCATTTAAGGCTGCTTGAATACGTGCATCTGCACCACCTGCGACACAAGCTGCTTGCATACTTAAGTCATCTGAAAAAAGTACACCATCAAACTTGAGTTCTTGTCGTAAAACTTTTTGTATCCAATACGGTGAAAAACCTGCTGGATTTGGATCAATATGTTCATAAATGACATGTGCAGGCATCAGTGCATCAAGTTGTGGTTGTAACTGAATAAAACTTTGCATGTCATTTTGGTAAATTTCTTCATAAGAACGTGAATCAATTGCTGCTGCGACATGTGAGTCCGCCTTAACAGAACCATGTCCAGGGAAATGTTTACCTGTTGTTGCCATGCCTGCGCGTTGTATACCTTTCATAAAAGCACTTGCAAGTGGGACAATGTCTTGTACATTTCGTGCAAAAGCTCGATCACCAATAACATCGCTAATGGCATTTATATCTAAAACAGGTGCAAAGCTAAAATCAATACCCACAGCAAGAACTTCAGTTGCCATAAGCCAACCACATTTTTCTGCAAGGTCAAGCGCTTTTTCAGGTGCATTTAAGTAAAGCTCACCAAAATGACCCATCGCTGGCAATAGTGTAAAGCCTTGTTTTAAGCGTTGTACACGTCCACCTTCTTGATCAACTGCGATGAGAATATCTGGTCGAATTTGACGCATATGGTCAGTGAGTTGACGTACTTGGGCAGGAGATTGGATATTTCTGGAAAATAAAATCATGCCACCGACTTGCGGAGCGCGTAATAGTTCAATATCTTCTTGAGTAAGTTCTGTGCCTGCAACGTCAAGCATCAATGCGCCGATCATAGGAAATCCGAAATTGTATTTATTTAAAAAAAGAAACAATAACCGAATTTTGCAATGATTTGCTACATTTTGTCAGTACAGATTATGATAAAACTACACGACATAAACAGATAAAGTTGTTTAAGATTTTGAATCTCATGAATTCATTTCAAAAAAACAGCGCTGAAATTGGTAAATCCAAGGAAGTACAAACAATTTATGAAACTTCAAACAATCGCATGTGCAGTTGCTATCGCAACAGGTGGTTTATTTTTTAACCATGCTATAACAGAAGCTATTGCAGCAACTGAACCAGCTTCTGTTTCAGCTTCCATTCAACCTTCACAAGATCAGGCTTTGGTCACTCGTCAATTGGCGACTTTGGTTGACCGTCAGCATTATTTAAATATGCGTTTAGATGCAAATACATCAGCACGTATTTTAGATATGTATATTGACAGTTTGGACGCAGACCATTCGTTATTTTTAGCCAATGAAATTGAGCAATATAAAAAACAGTACGGTGCAACGCTTGGTGCTTCATTAAAAGCAGGTGATTTGACGGGTGCTTATGCAATTCATGCACAATATCGTACACGTTTAAAAGAATTTTATACTTATATGTTGGCTGAGCTGAAAAAGACGCAAAACTTAAATCAGCCAGATGTTTATATTGAAACGGATCGTGAAAAAGCACCATTTTTTAACAGTAAAGCTGAACAAGAGCAATATTGGAATAAAATGTTAGTTTCTCAGCTCATTAATTTGACGATTACGAAACAAGAAGAGCAAGCGAAACAGAAAGCCTTAAAAGATGATCCTTCATTAGCAAATGGGCAAGATCTAACTGCATCTGAAGATTTAACGCCTGTTCAAACCTTGACCAAGCGTTATACGCGTCAGCTAGAGCGTATTGGGCGGATCAAAAGTGATGATGTTTTAGAAAAAATCTTAAACTCAATGACGTTGACTTATGATCCGCATAGTAATTATTTCCCACCTCTAGATGCGATGGAACTCAATCGTCAAACCACCTTACAGCTAGAAGGGATCGGGGTGTCTATTCGTCCTGAGCGTGGTAATGAGGATTACACCAAAATTGAAACCATTGTAGAAGGTGGTCCAGCAAGTAAATCAGGGCAAGTCAAATCTGGTGACCGTATTGTTGGGGTTGCACAAGATGGCGAAAAAATGATTGATGTCATTGGTTGGCCAAGTTCTGAAATCGTTGGTTTGATTCGTGGTAAGCGTGGTACAAATGTTACGATTAAGCTCCTAGGTGCAGGCGCATCTATGAATCAGGCACGTACTGTGACTTTGACACGTGATGTGATTCAGGAAGAAGATGCAGGTGTACGCTCACGTACTGTAGAAGTTACCCGTGATGGAGCTAAACATAAATTTGGTGTGATCGAAATTCCATCTTTTTATCTGAACTATCGTGCTCGCCGTGCTGGTAATGAATATCGCTCTGTTGCTGAAGATACCAACAAAGCTTTGCAGTCATTAGCCAATGATAAAGTAGAAGGGATTATTATTGATTTACGTAATAATCCTGGTGGTTCTTTAGAAGAAGTCGCGAAAATGATCGGACAGGTCGTAAAAGAAGGACCTGTGGTACAAATTCGTGATGGCAATGGGAATGTTAGCGTCTTTGATGATACCGATGGTGGTGCGCAAACCTATGCAGGACCATTGGCTGTGTTGGTCAATCTTGCTTCAGCTTCGGCAAGTGAAATTTATTCAGCAGCAATCCAAGATTATGACCGTGGTGTCGTTTTAGGAAGTACAACGACGGGTAAAGGCACAGCACAAGTGCAACTAGATAGTTTGGCATATGGTCAAGCAACACTGACACAACGTAAATTTTATCGTATCACAGGTGGAAGTACGCAAAATAAAGGCGTTATTCCAGATATTAAACTGGTTGATATTTATGATGAAGAATTTGGTGAGCGTAAAGCAAAAAATGCTTTGAAATGGGATACGATTCCAACAGCACCATTTAAACGTGAAGGCTCGATTAAACCATATTTGCCACAATTAACTGAAAAATCGCAAACACGTGTGTCTTTAGACCCACAATTTCAGTATTTAACGGAAAGAAAAGCGATTGCTCAACAAACGAAAGATCAAAAACAAGTTGTTTTAGATATTGAGAAACGTAAAGCAGAACTTAACACTCTTGAGTTAAAAACATTGGCTGCGGAAAATAAACGACGTGCTGAAACAGGCTTAAAAGCATATCCAAATTGGGAAAGTTATCAGGCTTCTTTAGATGCACTTGCTGAGTCACGTGCAAAAATGAAAGCGAATAAGAGACCTGCTTTACCTGAAGAAGAAACTTTTGTGACTGAGGCGGCAAATGTGTTAATTGACTTGGCAAGCTTGCAGAAGTAAATTTGTCTAAACACTATGTTAATCAAATATTAAAAGCATATTGCGATATGCTTTTTTCTTGTCTAAAAAGTTAAGAATAACTTGACCTTCAATAAGATAATGCTATTTTAACCATATATTTTACATTCTTTAAAAGGTGAACCTTCACACTGTTTTGCGTTGTAATCATTATAGAGTTTTTATAACAATAATAGGTTCATGAATGGAAGATAATTTTTTATGAATTATTTTGGGTATGATGGCAGTTTAATCGTAGGGGGAGCTTGTGCTATCACCGCGATTTGTTATATTGCTTTTTCACTAGAACATATCGTATTGAAACTGAAACATAGTTATCAACAGCTGATGCTTTTTATATTAAGCGGGATGCTATTTGGTCTATGCATTTGGTCTATGCATTTGGTTGTCATTTTTGCTTATAGCTTGCCTGTTCAGTATTCTTTTAATTTTGCATTTTTAGCACTTTCTTATTTTATTGCTACGGCATCAAGTCTTTTTGCAATTTGGTTAACATCTCGACCAACACCGTCTTTCATTCGCCTGATTTTAGGGGCAATTGTGATGGGGTGTGGGGTTGCAGGCATGCATTATGTGGGAATGTTTGGGCTGATTATTCCTCATCATGAAATTCATTATGATTTGATTCTTGTGTTTTTATCTGTCATGACGCCAATTGTGGGATGTTGTTTTTCTTTTTGGTTAGCATTAACCTATAAACATACAGTTAAATATCAAAGAATTTATAAAACAACAATTTCTACAATTATTGCCTTAAATATTGTGAGTACGCATATTATTGGTTTAAGTGCGGCTACTTTACATGATCTTGATGAAAGCTCATCAGGTTTTGCTCATAATCTTCATACAGGCTCAGGTATTCCTTTATTTGTGATTATATTTATTAGCTTTTTAATTTTTGCTTCAATTTTAGCCGTTGCCATTTTAGATTGGCGCTTAGAAGAACGTAGTTTGCAGCTTTTAAACGCCAATCGACAGTTGGAAAATCTGACATTTCAAGATAATTTGACTAAATTACCCAATCGTCTATTTTTAGAAGATCATATTGAAAAACTTTTTCAACGTTATAAGTTAAGTCATCAAAAATTTGCTTTGATCTATTTAGATTTAGATTTTTTTAAAGCGGTAAATGATAATTTTGGTCATCAGGTTGGTGATGATTTGTTAGTGGCATTGACCACACGGTTACAAACAGTTTTAGATGATAGTCAAACTTTATTGCGTTTAGGCGGCGATGAGTTTTTAGTCATTGTCCCACAAATTAAAGAAGTTAAACTTGAAGCGCTTGCAGAAAAAATTTTAGAAAAGATTCAACAACGCTTTTTAATTGATGACAAGCAAATCAATATTTCAGCCAGTTTGGGTATTGTGTTATATCCTGATCATGGGCAATCTTTACAAGATTTGTTGATCCATGCAGATACTGCAAAAATGTTAGCAAAAGAGCAGGGACGTAATACTTTTTGTATTTATAATCAAAATACAGATCATTATTTTAAACATCGCCATCAGTCAAAATTGATCAACGATTTATATGCAGCGGTCGATGAACAACAATTTATTTTATATTATCAGCCTAAATTTACCGCAGATTATCATGTTTGTGGTGTAGAAGCTTTAATCCGTTGGCAACATCCGACTTTAGGTTTATTAGCACCGAATAAATTCATTGAAGCGGCTGAACAAACGGGTCTAATTATTCGTATGGGATATTGGGCATTAGAACAGGCATGTATTCAGTTGCAATCATGGCATCAACGCGGAATGCCATTTTGTCCAATTGCAGTGAATTTGTCAGCTATGCAGTTTGAACATAAGCATTTAATTACAACTTTAGATAATTTAATGCAAAAGTATCAAATTCAAGCCAAAGAATTGATTGTAGAAATTACAGAATCTACAGCCATGCATCATATTGAAAGCAGTATTCAAACATTTGAACATCTAAGAGCTTTAGGAATTTTATTGGCAATTGATGACTTCGGTACAGGACATTCAAGCTTTTTATATCTAAAGAATTTACCTGTAGATGAGTTGAAAATTGATCGGGAATTTATTCGTAATTTATCTGATGGTTCAAAAGATGAAATTATTTTAGAAAGTATTATCCATTTAGCAGTACGACTGGGCTTAATTGTCACTGCTGAAGGTGTAGAAACAGAACAACAAGCACAAATTTTAAAACGATTAGGTTGCCAACAACTACAAGGCTATTTATTAGGTATGCCATTGCCTATTGAAAATTTAGAACAACATCATTTTGTTTCATAACGGTTTTTTATTATATTTATTGGTTTTTTTCGAGCCTTATTGAAAGCTTGATATGGGCTGAGCTAAGTTTATTAAAATAACAGAAATAAGCAGAGATCAAGGAAAGACGTCTAATTTATTAGCAGACAGATTGGTATTCATATACAATTACGCCAATTTTCAATTCATTTTCTTTCACACAAACTCAGTCATTTTTACGCTGAGTGCAATTGTGTGTATCAATTTAAGATTTAATGTATGTTTAAAGATCAATTAGCAAAAGAAGTTGCGGCGCGTCGAACCTTTGCCATCATTTCCCACCCCGATGCTGGTAAAACCACCATGACAGAAAAACTGTTGTTGTGGGGGCAAGCCATTCAAGTCGCAGGTATGGTAAAAAGCCGTAAGTCAGATCGTGGTGCGACATCTGACTGGATGGAAATGGAAAAAGAGCGTGGGATTTCGATCACGACTTCTGTCATGCAATTTCCATTTAAAGACAAAATGATTAACCTGCTCGACACCCCGGGGCATGAAGACTTCTCTGAAGATACGTATCGTACTTTAACTGCGGTTGACTCAGCGTTGATGGTGATTGATGGGGCAAAAGGTGTCGAGGATCGTACCATCAAACTGATGGAAGTGTGTCGTATGCGTGACACACCGATTATTTCATTTGTAAATAAAATGGACCGCGAGATTCGTGAGCCATTAGAACTTCTTGATGAAATTGAAAATGTCCTCAAAATTAAATGTGTACCGCTGACATGGCCGTTAGGTACAGGACGTGATTTTGCAGGTGTATTTAATTTAATTGAAGAAAAATTTTACGTTTATAAAGCAGGTTTTGGCTCAACGATTACCGAAATAGAAATACGTGATGGTTATAATCATGCTGACTTACGTGAAAAAGTAGGTGAATTGGCATGGGCTGCTTTTGAAGAGTCTTTAGAGTTGGTGCAAATGGCAAATGAGCCTTTGGATCGTGAAGAATTTCTTGCTGGTCGTCAAACACCTGTATTATTTGGTACAGCATTAGGTAATTTTGGTGTTGACCATGTGTTAGATGCATTTAGTAATTATGCACCACCACCAAAAGCGCATCCAACTGAAGCACGTATGGTTGAATCGACGGAAGAAGGTTTTTCAGGATTTGTTTTTAAAATTCAAGCAAATATGGATCCAAAACATCGTGACCGTATTGCGTTTATGCGTATTTGTTCAGGCAAATATGAAAAAGGCTTGAAAATGAAACATGTTCGTATTGATAAGGACATTCGAATCAGTGATGCTTTAACTTTCTTAGCAGGCGATCGTCAGCATTTAGAAGAAGCATGGCCGGGCGATATTATTGGTTTGCATAATCATGGAACGATCCAGATTGGTGATACTTTTACTTCAGGTGAAAAATTACAATTTACGGGTATTCCACATTTTGCACCCGAAATGTTCCGTCGTGTACGTTTAAAAGACCCATTAAAATCTAAGCAATTACAAAAAGGTTTGAAGGAGCTTTCAGAAGAAGGCGCAACTCAGGTCTTTATGCCACAAAACAGTAATGATTTGATTGTTGGGGCTGTTGGTGTGCTTCAGTTTGAAGTTGTCGCATATCGCTTAAAAGAAGAGTACAAAGTTGACTGTATTTATGAGCCTGTGAGTATCAATACAGTACGTTGGGTGTCTTGTAGCGATGATAAGAAATTTAATGAATTCAAGAAAAAAGCACATGATCAATTGTCAGTAGATGGTGGCGGTCATTTAACGTATTTAGCACCAAGCCGTGTTAATTTACAGTTGATGCAAGAGCGTTATCCTGACATCGAATTCCGTGCGACACGTGAACATTAATTTTTCGATTGTGAAATAAAACTAAATTTAATCAAAGCAGCTTCCTTGTGAAGCTGTTTTTTTTAGATCAAAATATATTTGAATGAAGGACAACCATGAGGGATGCAATGCACATTCAAAAAAAATTTATGCTGATGCTTTGCCTCAGTGTATTTTTGTCAGCATGTGATTCAAATAATAAACATGAACAAGAACAAAAAAAAGCTGAAGGAAAAACTTTACCAGAAAAGCCTGTAGAAAAAGCAGAAGTTTTACCCTATTTAAATATTCAGGAGGCAAAAGCCGACTATGCGTTGCCTTTTTGTGAAAAGAAAAATTGTATTGAAATTGAAATAAAAACCATTAAAACTCAAGATCAATGGCTTAATCAGTGGATTGCTCAGCATCAAGCAAATGTCATCCAAGATCAGATTGGTTTAAAACAGAATATGACTTTGCAACAAGCGGTTAATGCTTATGTCAAAAAGTCAGATGCATGGCAAGATGAATTTTCTAAAAATAAAGCCTATGAATTACATTTAAGCACACGAATGGCATCGCAACGAAATCAGTATGTTTTATTGCAAATTTCAGTCAATACTCAACAGGCAGAAATTGCGGTTAAAGAACGTCAATATTTTTTTGTAGCTGATCGTAAAACTCAGAAAAGTTTAAGTATTTTAGATGTTATTCAGCCAAATCAGCAAAATAAACTGAACAGTTGGGTACAAGAAAAATACCAAATATGGTTAAAAGATCAAGACCATGAAGTGCAAAAAGTCGTGCCTAAAAAACTTTATTGGGGACAGTCAGATTGGTTTTTTGATGGTGAGGGGATCGGTTTGCATTATCGTTCTGGCGAAATTGAAAAAGATGCGAAGCAGCTTGATATCTATTTTTCAAAGCAGCAAACGCAAGAGGTTTTAAAATCGGATATTTTTCAACAAATGTTCTAAGGATTGATACAAATAAAGATTGAGCAGCGTACTGAGGAAGCATAAGCTAATAGCATGCTTCTTTATTCAATTTTGTTGAAGGTTTTATGAGATGTTAAATCAGAAACACACCCTTGCTTTGTCCATACTGATGGTTACTTTTGCATTATCTGCTTGTCAGCCTAAAGTTGAAAAAAAAGAGCAAGAACAGAAGATTGAGCAAAAAAGTAGCTCAGAAGTTGGAGATACAACATTAACTTTACAAGGTGAAACAGAAAAAATTGCTGTTGAACTACCTGAATGTAATGGAAATAGTTGCCCTGAGTTTTCAGTGGAGCGCTTACATACCAATCAATTTGTCGTCGATAGTATTATTGACCAAGCGATTTTAAAAAATTTAGAACAAATTTTGGATATTGCGCATCAAAGTAAAACTGTACAAGCTGAAAAAGAAAAAACCGAGCAGCAGCAGGAACAGCAAGAACAACAAGCCTCAAGCAGCGTCATTGCAGCCAATGCAGCAAAAACACCTGTGCAATCTATGGCAGAGCAACTAAAACCTTATGTTAAAACCTTTACTGCGTTGCAACAGGAGTTAGAAAGTCTAGGTGCAAGTAGTAAAATCAGTGTTTCTGTAAGCCCTAAAATCTTAAACTCCAAAGAGCCTTTAGCAACAGTTGTGCTTAATACCAGTAGTTACTTAGGTGGTGCACATGGTGCGTCAGCCCAAACTTATTTTAATTTTGATTTGAAACATCAAAAACAAGTAAATTTAGATGATTTAATTGAGTCAGGGCAGAAAGCACAACTCGAAAAATTGGCGTATGAAACTTTTAAAACATGGGTGAGTACAAATAAACTCGCCAATAGCCTAGAAGAATATGAGCAAGTTTGGAAATTTAAGCTATCAAATAACTTCTATTTAGGTAAACAAGGCTTAATTTTACAATATGCTGAATATGAAATTGGTCCTTATGTCGTAGGATTACCACGTTTAGAAATTCCATATGAGCAACTCAAAACGGTCTTAAAGAAAGAATATTTACCTGCTGAATTACTGGTGGATCAACCTGCATCAGCAGCTTTACCTGTAGCGAAAAACTAATGACTCCATTGGCTTTGTTCGATACGCATACACATTTTGATGTGGAAGATTTTGATATAGATCGAGAACATCTTGCGTATCAGGCAAAGGCTGTGGGAGTGGAGAGTCTTATTTTAATTGGATTTGTACAAGAACGTTTTGCCAATTTAATTGATACGCATCATTATTTAAATCGGCTGATCCATGCACCACAAAGCTATTTAGCACCAGGCTTACACCCATTTTATATTGAACAACATCAAGATTCTGATTTATTAGATTTAGAACAGATATTAAAAAATGAGCAATGTATTGCGATTGGTGAAATAGGTTTAGATACTTTTTTAAAACAACACAAACAACCTGAGTTATTACAAAAACAAAAAGATTTTTTTGTAGCACAAATTGAACTTGCACAACAATTTAACAAACCGATTCTTTTACATATTCGTAAGTCTCATGCTGATGTATTACAGATTTTAAAACACCATCACTTTAAACAAGGTGGGATTGCTCATGCTTTTAGCGGTGGAATAGAAGAAGCCAAAGCCTTCATAAAAATGGGTTTTAAACTCGGAATTACGGGGCAAATTACCAACCCTAATGCCAAAAAATTACATGCAGTTGTGCAAGCTGTAGGCGTTGAACATTTAGTATTAGAAACTGACTGTCCTGATATGACGCCATTATGCTGCCAAAGTTCGCAGCAACATCGCACACGTAATACACCTGCAAACTTAACTTTTGTACTGCAAGGTTTGGCGGCAACATTGAACCGTACACCTGAGCAGATTGCTCCAATCGTTTGGGAAAACTCCTTACAAGCTTTACATTTGTCAGCTTAGAAATTTTAAATTGGTAGAAAATTAACCAATCAATAACACGTCTTTGCCCGAATTGGCTTACATTAGAATAATAACTTCTTGCCTTGCAATAAAAATATGTTTAGCCGAAGGAGTGACCTATGGTCAAATATAGTCAAAAAAACAGTTTCCAAGCATTGAAAAGTTTAAATATCGGTTCAGCACAATACCAGATTTTTAGTCTGCAAGAGGCACAAAAGCAGCTAGATGATTTTTCACAGCTCCCAAAATCACTTAAAGTTTTATTGGAAAATCTACTTAGATTTGAAGATGATATTACAGTTAAAACTGAACATATTTTAGCGCTGGTCAATTGGCAGAAAACCCAAAAATCTGATCAAGAAATTCAATATCGACCAGCACGAGTTTTGATGCAAGATTTTACAGGTGTACCTGCTGTTGTTGATTTGGCAGCGATGCGAGCAGCTGTGGCTAAAGCAGGTGCTGACCCTGAAAAAATTAATCCTTTATCTCCTGTAGACTTGGTGATTGACCATTCTGTGATGGTTGATCATTTTGCAACAGCACAAGCCTTTGAAGAAAATGTGGAAATTGAGATGCAGCGTAATGGTGAGCGTTATCAATTTCTACGTTGGGGGCAGTCTGCTTTTGATAACTTTAGTGTTGTACCGCCAGGAACAGGAATTTGTCATCAGGTCAATTTAGAATATTTAGCACAAACGGTCTGGTTAGGGGAAAGTGAAGGCGTGAGTTTTGCTTTTCCAGATACCTTAGTAGGAACAGATTCACATACCACCATGATCAATGGTTTGGGCGTACTTGGCTGGGGAGTAGGGGGAATTGAAGCTGAAGCAGCCATGTTAGGGCAACCCATTTCGATGCTGATTCCTGAAGTTATTGGTTTTAAATTAACAGGAAAATTACGCGAAGGAATTACGGCAACAGATTTGGTTTTAACCATTACGCAAATGTTACGTAAAAAAGGTGTTGTTGGAAAATTTGTTGAGTTCTATGGAGATGGTCTTGCCGATTTAGCTTTGGCTGACCGTGCAACTATTGCCAATATGGCACCTGAATATGGTGCAACGTGTGGTTTTTTTCCTGTTGATGAAATTACATTAGATTATTTAAAACTCACAGGACGTAAAGATGACCGAATAGCACTCGTCGAGGCTTATTGTAAAGAACAAGGATTGTGGCGCAATACAGGTGATGAACCTATTTTCACTGATGTACTCAGTTTGGACATGGGAACGGTACAAGCTAGTGTTGCAGGACCAAAGCGCCCACAAGATCGGGTGGTTTTGGCTGATATTCCGCAAGTATTTGATGCCTTGATTGCACTTGATTTAAAGCCAGCTAAAGAAGACAGAGAACGTCTGATGAATGAGGGCGGAGCAGGCGGTGCGGTTGATGCGAAACAGTCTGCTTTACAAAATGATGAACCGCATTGTGTGATTGATGGTAAACGTTATCCATTGGTCGATGGTGATGTCGTCATATCTGCCATCACTTCATGTACCAATACTTCAAATCCAAGTGTGATGTTGGCTGCGGGACTTTTGGCAAAAAAAGCAGTTGAAAAAGGTTTACAGCGAAAACCTTGGGTGAAAAGTTCACTTGCGCCTGGCTCAAAAGTCGTAACAGACTATTTAGCTGCGGCGGGATTAACACCCTATTTAGATCAGTTGGGTTATAACTTAGTCGGCTATGGATGTACAACATGTATTGGTAATTCTGGTCCTCTGCCTAAACCAATTGAAGATGCAATCCAATGTTATGACTTAAATGTAGCTTCGGTACTTTCGGGTAACCGAAACTTTGAAGGACGTGTACATCCATTAGTAAAAACCAATTGGTTAGCATCGCCACCTTTGGTGATTGCATTTGGTTTAATGGGCACAATTCGCAAAGATATTACTCAAGAGCCTTTAGGTATAGACCCACAAGGTCAACATATCTATTTAAAAGATATCTGGCCGAGCCAAGCAGAAATTGATGATGTTTTAAAACAACTCAATACTGAGATGTACCATAAAGAATATGCCCAAGTATTTGATGGTGATGAAAAATGGCAAGCGATTCAAATTCCAGATAGCCAAACGTATGAGTGGGATGAAAAATCGACATATATCCGTCATCCACCATTTTTTGAAGGAATTGATCAGCCTGCAAAATCAATTGAAAATATTGTTGCGGCAAATATTTTAGCTGTACTTGGTGACTCAGTTACAACAGACCATATTTCACCTGCGGGAAATATCAAAAAAGACAGCCCAGCAGGACGTTATTTACAAGAGCAAGGTGTTGAACCGCGAGACTTTAACTCTTATGGTTCACGACGTGGTAATCATGAAGTCATGATGCGTGGAACATTTGCCAATATTCGTATCAAAAACGAGATGCTCGGTGGAGAAGAGGGAGGCAATACACTTTATATTCCAACAGGAGAAAAACTTGCAATCTATGATGCTGCAATGAAATACCAAGCGACAAATACGCCTTTGATTATTATTGCAGGTAAAGAATATGGTACAGGCTCATCACGGGATTGGGCTGCTAAAGGCACAAATTTACTTGGGATCAAAGCTGTCATTGCGGAAAGCTTTGAGCGTATCCATCGTTCGAATTTGGTTGGAATGGGGGTATTACCTTTACAGTTTATTAATGGGCAAACACGGCAGAGTTTAAATTTGACAGGACATGAACAATTGTCGATCACAGCTTTATCGGATGGATTGCAACCTCATCAAAGTTTAGATGTTGAATTAAAGCGTGTAGATGGTTCAATTGAACAATTTAAAGTGTTATGTCGTATTGATACTTTAAATGAAGTTGAATACTTTAAAGCAGGGGGTATTTTGCATTATGTGTTGCGCAATTTGATTGCTTCATAAAAAAGTCAGTTTTCTAAGCCCTGCTGAATGTAGGGCTTTTTTATTTAACTTCAGTCCAAAAATAATAAAAGGTATGTAAATGAGCAAACTACATCATTTCATTTTAGGTCTATTGTTGACTCCAAATATGGGCTTTGCCAAACCACAAGACATTGTGCTCAAAAAGCAAAATATCAGTACACAGCAGATGGAACAGTTATGTTACCGTCTGCCACAACAATGTCGTGATAAACCTGTTTGGAGCCTATATAAAACCGCACAGCAACGCTATTATTTAATTGATCATTTAAAATTTTATCAACTTGGCTTTGCAAATAACAAATTACACATCGAAAAACGTTGGGATTTTTCAAATTATCAGCCAAAAAGTCAAACTGCACGTTGGGCAGTTTCTGATTCCACACTCAAAAATGAAGATCAATATCTGTATATTTTTCCTAAGTTATTTCCTATTAATGAACAGGATTATGCTCTAGGAATTGTTCAAACATGGTCAGAAGGTTATTCAGGTGGTGGATTACAAGAAGAAGTCGTTGACTTCTTACAGCTAAAAAATAATGGGCAATATCAACAAGTTTTTCAGAATATTCCATTATCAATGTATCGTATGATTCGTGCTTGTTTTTCTGAACAGCAATATAAGGAAAGTCAGGGTAAATGCCATGATGAATATAGTTTGGATACTCAAATTGCCTATATAAAACCTTATACATGGCAAATAAAATATGATTATCAAGCCGATTTTTCTCCAGCTTCTGATACGGGAACAAAACCGATTCGTGAGCATAAAAACTATGTGTTAAAAGACAATCGTCAGGATGCAATTTTGCTTCCTAAAGCATGGGATTAGCTTTCTTAAAGCTGAGTTTGTTAAAATGGACAGGATTTTATAAATTTTAGATTTTAGCCATGACAGATGTACTTCAAAATGATGAATATGACCGCCGTTTTGCAGGCGTTGCCAAAATTTATGGTGATGAAGAATTTCAACATTATGAAAAAAGTCATGTGATGGTGATCGGAATTGGCGGAGTAGGTTCTTGGGCAGTAGAGGCTTTAGCACGTACAGGTATTGGTGAGTTGACACTTGTTGATATGGATTCGATTGCTGCTTCAAATATTAATCGTCAACTTCCTGCGATGACTTCGACTTTGGGGCATGAAAAAATTGAAGTGATGGCAGAGCGTTGTCGTCAAATTAATCCGCATATTAAAATAAATTTAGTGGATGACTATTTAACTCCTGAAAATATGAAAGAAATTTTGCTTGAGAAACCCGATCTTATTTTAGATTGTATTGACGATGTCAAAGCTAAACTGGCATTGATGTTACATTGTCGTTTCAATAAAATTCCATTGATTGTGTCGGGTGGCGCAGGTGGAAAACTAGATCCATTGAAAATTCGAGTCGCTGATTTATCGAAAACTGAACAAGATCCGATGTTAGCAAAATTACGTACACAATTACGTGGCATGGGCATTTGTAAAAAACCAAAAGATAAGTTTGGTATTACTTGTGTTTATTCGATTGATAATCCATTTTCTAGCGCAGATGTCTGTGCGAGTGCAGGTTTACGCTGTGGTGGCTATGGTTCGGCTGTGGTGGTCACATCTAGTTTTGCGATGGTTGCTGTGGCTGAAGTCTTAAAAAGACTAGATAAATTAGCAGCAAAGAATAAATAAATTTTATATCGAATAGGAAAATAAAGCCTGAGAATTTACTCGAGCGTCAGGTTTTATGCATTCTATTTTCTATTTAAATCGTGACATACTGCGAGTTGAAAAGCTTCGTATTTGGAGGGGAAATGCGTCAATTTTTTTTAGCTTTGTTTATTGTTTTTGCAGTAGGGTGCAATTATTTTGTTTCTACCGATCAGATTGCTCAAGATGTCAAAACCCAAATCCAAAATGAATTTGATACTCGAGCACAGTTTAAAGATTATCATTTTAAGGTTTTAAATTTAACTGTTGTTAAACAAGAAGGTAACCAATATAAAGGTTTGGCTGAGGTTGAATATGAAGGGCAAACGCATCGTATAGCAGTGAATATTTTGATGGATGGGGAGCGTTATATTTGGGAAATTCCAGCCGAAAACTTCAATTTTGTTCGTAATATTGAGTTAGAAAAATATCAAAAAGAGTTAGATGCAAAATTACAAAGCATTCAACTTGAGGCAGAAGATCATCTTTCTTACTCTAAACCCGAAGCCGATACAGATGCTGTGGCTGATGATGCTGAATATTATTCAGAAGAAGATCCACAGTCCGCAGCTTCTGAAGCTGTAGCTGCGGCAGACATAGTAGAATAACAAAAAAAATCATGAGTAAAAATGGCTCTCATACACTAGGTATAGAGCCACTGCTAAAATAAGTAAAAGAAATAATGATGATGTTTCATCTATAAAAGACAGCAAAAAACCTTAATAAGTCATATTGAATCCATAGGAGCAATCTAATAGAGTTAAGGTAATTTTTTAATCAATTGACTGATGATTTTAATGAATAATAAAATTAAAAATACGCAGCGTTATAATTTTTTATCAGCATTTTTTGCTTTTTTATTGTGGGGATCATGGTCATTTTATGTCAATATGAATCAAAGTGATTTAAGATCAGGAATTATTTCAGGCTTAGCACAAGGTATTTGTAGTTTTGTCATTACATTATTTATTACTCATTTAGTGGAAAAGCAGTTTAATTTTTATCAAAATAAGTGGTTTAAACTGATACTTCCTCCTATTTGTACAATTTTTTTGACAGGAAGTCTTTTGCTGACAGTACATCATCTGATTCAGACGCCTGCAATTTTAAAAACAGTTACACCTGCTTTAACTGTGGCATTACTTTTTGCCTTTTTTACGAATTTTAAACTCTATAAACAACTTTAATTTTTAATAAATTGATGGTGAGAATACTTATATGACTGATGAACAAAGTACACCTGAAAATCGTCGTCCCTTAAAAGTTCGTGGTGTGGGTTTGGTCAATCAATTTGCACGTTGGTTGAGTCAAAAATCAATTACACCAAATCATATTTCTTTACTGAGTATTGTTTTTGCTCTATTTGCAGCGATCTGTTTGCTGATCGTGCCGCAATATGGTGGAGGGCAGAAGGTCGTATTATATGTGTTGGCAGCCTTGCTGATTCAAGGTCGATTATTATGTAATTTATTTGATGGTTTGGTCGCAATTGAAGGTGGAAAGTCGACTGCTTCTGGTGAGTTATTTAATGATATTCCTGACCGAATATCAGATCCTTTGATTATTATTGCTGCGGGCTATTCTATCGTGAGTGTCACTTACGGTGATATTTTAGGTTGGTGTGGCGCACTTTTAGCAGTGCTCACAGCCTATATTCGTACTTTAGCAGTGTCGATTGGCGCACCTGCAAATTTTACAGGACCTATGGCTAAACAACATCGTATGGCATTGCTGACTTTTGCATGTATTGCCACTGCATTTGAGCAGTACTTTTGGCAGCATGATTATGTAATGTTGATTGCTTTGATTATTTTAAATTTAGGCTGTGTGTTGACGAATTGGCGTAGAGCATCTTTGGCTTATCACTTTTTAGAAAAAAAATAAGATCAATGAAAAAAGCTCCCGATTGGGAGCTTCTGATTTTAAACTTGTTTTTCTAATAAATAATCTTCAGTTCGCTTCATTGCTTCTTTGATATTGACCATTGCATTTTCAAGGTCAGCGAACGTTTTTGCATTACCACCACTTAAAGCTTGACGCCATTTTCGTGCACCCGGAAGATTTTGAAATAAACCTAAAATATGACGCGTAATGATCGAAAGAGGTGCGCCTTCTTGCATACGTTTTGCAACATATGGCAGCATTTGATCCATAATCTCAAAGCGGTCAGGAAGGCTTAAATTCCACAATTGACCCAATTCAGCCAATAAATAGGGATTATGATAAGCTTCACGACCAATCATCACACCATCAACATATTTTAAATGTTCTTGTGTTTCTGCAAAGCTTTTGATGCCACCATTAATTTCAATCAGAAGATGAGGGCGTTCTTGTTTTAAACGATAAACATCTTCATAACGTAGTGGTGGAACATCACGATTTTCTTTTGGCGATAATCCTTTTAGCAAAGCAATTCGAGCATGTACAATAAAATTATTACAGCCTGTTTTGGCAACTGTATCAACAAAATGCAACATCTCTTCATAAGATTGCATGTCATCAATCCCAATACGATGTTTAACTGTGACAGGAATATCAACGGCATTACGCATTTCTGTAATACATTCAGCAACAAGGTCTGGTTCAGCCATTAAGCAAGCACCAATTTTATTGTTTTGAACCCGATCACTTGGGCAGCCTACATTTAAATTGACTTCATCATAACCCCAGTCTTGTGCCATTTTGGTACAAGTTGCAAGTTCTTTAGGGTTAGAACCACCAAGTTGCAAAACAATAGGATGCTCTTCGTTGTTATAGTCTAAATGACGGTTTGCGCCACCATAGATAATTGCACCAGTCGTGACCATTTCTGTATAAAGAATGACATTTGGATTAAACAAGCGAGCAAAGAAACGATAATCTTTTGTTGTCCAATCCATCATCGGCGCAACACTGATTCGTGGTGAATTGCTGGTTTCAATGGTTTTGTCAATAGTCATTAAAAATCATACTCTTAATCAGTGTTTGTGGAGCCTATTTACATCTATAGATTGCAATCTGATGCTTAAAGAAACTTGAGGAAGATAAAAGCAAAGGCAGAAATAAGAAGGTATCGTCATCGCGTTAAACCAAGCAATAACCAACCCTGTGCAATATTAACATAAAACTCAAAAGCGATACATTTGATACTAAGCCGCGAGATTGAAATAAAAATCAAAGCAAATGAAAAGAGGATTTTTAAGTTGATCGAACAGGAAAATATTGAAAATAAAGTCATTTTTAATGGATTTTTAGTCTTTATGCTTGAGCCATCTTTTAAAGTTGAGTATGGTAATTTTATATAAATACAATGATGAGGGCTGAGAAATGTTGGTATTAGAAGAGACCTATAAAAGTAAGAAAGCTCAGTTTTCTGACTCATTTAATTTAAGAATACATCGTGGTTTGAGTTGGCTTAAGCAAGCTGTATTATTGGATGATGCTTTAGATTTAAAATTTATCAGCTTGTGGATTTCATTTAATGCAATTTATGCGAAAGATCTACATGAATTGAAAGACCGACAACAGTTTAGAAAGTTTTTATCTGATATATGTCAAGCAGATACTGAACATAAAATTTATCATTTGATTTGGACAAAGTACAGTCATGCAATTCGGATTTTGTTAGATAATCATTATACTTTTCAGCCATTTTGGGACTTTCAAAATCAAAAAATAAGCCAACAAGATTGGAAAATGAGTTTTGAACAAGACAAAATTAAAGTTCATCGTGCTTTGCAACAAAAAGATAGTGTTGAAGTGCTCTATATTATTTTTAATCGTTTATATACTTTAAGAAATCAAATTATGCATGGTAGTTCTACTTATAAAAGTTCAATAAACCGTAGCCAATTACAAGATTCTTCAAATATTTTGACAGCGTTATTGCCTATATTTATGCATATTTTATTGGAAAATGAAAAAATTTTAGATTTAGGAAAGCCTTTTTATCCAGTGGTGCAAGTATCTTAAAAAAGAATCCCTATTTAAAGAGATTCTTTTTTTCATGACAATTAAATACTCACTTGTTGTTTATTTAAATATAAACGATCTAAGAGAGCAAAAAAGGCAGCAGCTAAAACCAAACCAAAACCGACCATACATGTCAGCATCCAACCACCATGATGCCATGCATATACACCTAAAGCTGAACCACACGCGCCTCCAGTAAAATAAGCAGTCATATAAATGGAGTTAATACGAGATTTTGCATCGGGGCGTAAGCGGAAAATGATGTTTTGGTTGCTTGTATGCACAATAGCTAGACCTAAACTGACAATCCCATAACCTAAAATATAACTGATGAGAGACGTGCCACCTAGATATAAAAATCCCCAACTGATGGCTAAAATAATCACGCCAATTAAGGTGAGCGCATTGGTATAACCACGATCTGCGATTTTTCCTATTTTGGCTGTACCTAAAGCACCGAAGACACCAATTAAAGTTGAAACACCAACCATCACATCAGGTAATTCAAAAGGCTTAGAGGTTAAGAGCATTGCAATCGTTGAAAATAAAATACTCATTGCCGCAAAAGCACAACCACCAATTAAAGCACGATAGACTAACCGTTTCTCTTCAAGCAAAAGTTTTGCCATAGACTGGAAAATTTTGCCATAACTCATTTTAAAGGTGGGTACTGTGGGTAAACGGCTTTTCAGTAAAAATGCTAATATCAGCATTAAGATTGAGCTGACAGCATAGATCACTTTCCAGTTAAATAGATTGGATAATAAGCCTGCTAAACTTGTTGATAGTAATAAACCAACCAATAAACCACTCATTAGAAAACCAACGATTTCGCCTGTTTTTTCAGGTTTAACTGCCATGGTTGCTAATGGAATTAAAACCTGTGCTGCAACAGAAAATAACCCAGTAATAATTGTACCGATCCATAACATCGGTAGATTGACAGCAAAGGCACAGAGCATTAAGCCAATGGCAGCAAAGAACATCAGTAAGGGAATAAATTTCGTTTTATTGACAATATCGCCCACAGGAACAATCAATAAAAGCCCTAAAGCATAAGATACTTGTGCAAAGGTCACAGTCAGTGCGACTTGAGACTGAGGTACATCAAAATATTGTTGAATTGAATGTACAAGAGGTTGGCAATAATAATTTGCCCCTGCGCATAAACCGCAGGCCATCGCCATTAGCCATAATAAAGATTTATTTTGGCTAATATCGAGTTCAGGATTCATAAAGAACTCCACATAACGGGTTCATAGACAATAAGCAGTTGCTTCAATTTCTATCAGCATGCTAGGTAGTGCAAGACACGGAACAGGAATTAATGTGCAAGCTGGAAAAGGATGATCTTTCCACAAAAGCTGCATTTCCTGAATTAAAAACTGATGCTTTTTAGGGCTATGATCAACCACTAAAATACGTAACATCGCGATATCCAAAAAATGAGCATCAACGTGTTCTAAAGCATGTTGTAAGTTGAGAAATGCTTGATGGGTTTGTTCAGCAAAGTCTCGAGACAATTGTCCTTGTTGGTTTTCACCACCTTGTCCTGAAATATGAAGAATACGCAAAAAATGCTTCACTTCAGCGATGTGACTATACGCAAATGCGCGTGGGTTATAAAGTGTATTTGGATTAATTAAAGTAAAGGCTTGAATACGAGAAAGTGAGGATTTTGAGTGCATGATTATAAGTCTTTGGTTCATTTTAAAGTTTTGCTAGTATCAAAGCTCAAGTTAACTTGAGGTCAAGCAAAAAATGGAAAAACAAGATTTAAATACATGGCTAAGTATTGGTGAGTTGGCAGAAAGAAGTGGTGTTAGTGTTGCAACAATAAGATTTTATGAAGAAAAACAACTGATTTGGAGTACACGCACACAAGGTAATCAGCGGCGTTATCTAAGAGCTATGTTACGCCGTATTGCTATTATTAAGGTCGCGCAACAAGTGGGTATCAGCTTACAGCAAGTGCATGAGGCATTTTCAGTTTTACCTAAACAACAAATTGCTAGCAAAAAAGATTGGGCAAAAATGTCGAGCACTTGGCAGCAGCAGCTTGATGAAAAAATTATCTCACTTTTACAATTACGCAATCAATTAGATAAATGCATTGGTTGCGGTTGCTTATCTTTACAACAGTGTCCCCTCCGTAATCCCGATGATCAACTCGCAAAACAATCTGCTGGGGCACACTTTGCACATGTATTAATGACTTTATTGGAAAAAGAAAGTTCTGAACATGAACGCTCAGATGATCAATTGTGAATGGTGAATCATGCCTTTTTTACCCAGCCAAAACGGGCGATTATGCTCACCATGCCCAAACCAATCACACTGATAGAGCGGGATTTGTAGTGCTTCTAAATGCTCATTAAAAATTTCTATGAGGCTATGCGGGACATTTTTTTGTGGGCAATGATAAAAGTCACCTAAAACAACTGCTTTTAATAATGAAATATCTATACTTTGTAAAAGTTGTACAAAAGAGCGTTCAATTCGATAATAAGGTTCGCCAACATCTTCAAGCATCAAAATAGAGGCTTGGTTGAGCTTTAAGCTGTCAGGTGTGCCTTGTAAAGTACTGAGTACGGTGAGATTTCCACCTAAAACTTTTAAGTTTTCTATTTCAAAATGCTGAGCAAATGAATTGAGTGCAATTAAAGGATAATGATTAACCGTATCGTGATGTAATAAGGCAATGGTTTTTAGTGCATCTGTAGATAAAAGTGTATTGTGCAAATTTTTACAGGCAATTTCCTGAAATACAGGTGCATGAATTGCTGCTCCGTCATGTATAGCAATATAATTTAATAAAACAGTACTATCTGAATAACCAATAATCGGTTTATTCATGATCCAACTTCCTAAATATGGCAAAAGCATCGCTGCGCCTGTTCCACCACGTGCACACCAAATCGCATCAATGTTTGGATCTGTACATGCTGTTTTTAAATCTTGAATACGTTGTTCCACAGTGCCAGCAAGATAACGATGCTGTGCAAAAACATGCTCAGCTAAACTCACTTGATGCCCTAAACGCTCTAATTGATTTTGTGCAAGCTCAATTTTATCAGCTTCTACACACGCACTTGGCGCAACAATTTGAAAATGCATAATTTACCCAGATTATTGTGCGAGTTTCTTCTTAGACAGGGTAATCATCATGACACCAATGATATTCAAGATGCAACCTAACCATTGAATCCCATTCATATGTTCGCCTAATAATGCAACAGCAAGAATAATAGTTAAAATAGGACCAATTGAACCAATCATTGCAGACTGTGCTGCGCCTAAACGAGAAATACTCTGTGCGATTAAAATAGTCGGTAAAACGGTGACCAAAAGCCCAAGCGCGATGCCATACCAAACAATTTGACTAGGCAGTTGTGCTAATAATACAAAGGGTTGTGGTGTGACAACCAGAAAATGAGTCAAAGTCCCAATACACGCAACACTTAAAGCGAGCCCTGTATAATTCCAAGAACCAAAACGTACAATTAAACGCGGTGTTAATAATAAGTAGGCTGCAAAGCTTACAGCACTCGCAAAAACTAAACTTACACCGAGCCAAAAATTACCTTCATGTGCAACCGTGCTTTGTTCTTGGAGCATCACAATCACAGTACCGCCATAACTTAGTGCAATGGCAAAAATACTTTTAAAATTTAACTTTTTCTTATAAATCGCACAAGAAGCAAGCACTGTTAATGTTGGATATAAAAATAAAATAATACGTTCTAATGACGCACTAATATACATTAATCCTGAAAAATCTAACCAGCTTGAAAAGTAATAACCCAGTAAACCCGCGAAAACTAATAAGCCCCAGTCTTTGGCAGATAAATCACGACTATGATGCCGATTTAGCCAGCAAATCAGTAAGAAAAAAGGTAATGCACTTGCCATGCGTAAAGCCATTAATACCGTTCCATCCACTAGAGGAGAGAGGGCATAAGCTTGTTTAATGAAAATTGCTTTGGTACTAAATAAAAATGCAGCACCTAAAGCAAATAAAGATCCTAATTGCACACTCGATAATGAGATTTTCATATGATGATTATGATCCAAAAGAATGCATCAAAGATGCCATCACTTTAGTATAAAGAGTCTCAATTTAGAGATGAAATGCAAAAAAAGAATTAATCCCATCAAAATAAGGAATAGGAAATTGATGTATGTACACAATATTTTTTCAAGATGCTGCAAAGTACAAATAACGATTTAAAAAAGCACAAATTTGGATGTAAATAATAATGCACTAAAAATGTGCATGTTATGCCAAAGTGTTTCAGGAACGCCGATTAGTCATCATCTGGCAAAATGGCAAATAAAAAAAATAATTTTTTTTTGTTGTTTAAATTATTGCCCCAATCTAAAAATAAAATGATTTCACACAAGTACTTTTATTTATTAATTAAATTAAAAAAAGTAATGATAAGTTGTTTACATAATTGACAGTTTTTGAGTAAAAATAAGTCAATAAAATCACCCATCAATCACGGTAAAATTGTCAAAAAAGCTAATTTATAAAAAATGGTTTATAAAAAGCTTGTTTTCTAAATAAATATCTAAAACTTATTAAGTTCAATTTTATAACGCTAAATGTAGTTAGAGCCAATTGAGGTTTGATGATTTTGTTGCAATAGGAAAAATGCTCAAAATAAAAATGGGAAATTTCATTTAAAAATTTCACTTTTGATAAAAAAATAAGCAAAAAATCCAAAATGGTATTAACTTAAATAAATGTTGGGTATGTCATAAAATGATAAATGTGAATCATGAGTTCAAAATATGGGTATTTATTAAATAAATATTGGGTAGTATTTTAAAAAAGTTCAATTAGAATCCAAAAATTCAGAACAAAATGCATCTAGGGGGAAACATCGTAACCACGATGTTTACTTGAAGAAAAAATTAGCTTGAGGGACGCTCATGCAGATCGGAATCCCAACCGAAACTGTTCTCGGTGAAAGTCGTGTAGCTGCTACACCAGAAACAGTAAAAAAGTTGATCAGTGCTGGTCATAACGTAGTCATTGAACGTGGAGCAGGTAAAAAAGCTGCTTATATTGATAGTGCTTACGAACAGGTCGGTGCAAAAATTACGGATGATGCCTATGCAGGTAGTCAGCTTGTTTTGAAGGTTCGTGCTCCACAAGGCAATGAAATTCAAAAACTTGCACCTAATACAACCATTATTGCAATGTTTGATCCGTATCGTAACCCTGACCTTGACCAGTTTGCTTCACAACAAGTATCTGCATTTGCGTTAGAGCTTTTACCACGAACATTATCTCGTGCGCAAAATATGGATGTACTGTCATCTCAAGCAAACTTAGCGGGTTATAAGTCGGTACTTTTAGCTGCTGCGGAATATCAACGTATGTTCCCAATGCTAATGACTGCGGCGGGTACAGTAAAGCCTGCACGTATTGTCATTATGGGTGTTGGTGTCGCAGGTTTACAAGCCATTGCAACGGCGAAACGTTTAGGTGCTGTGGTAGAAGCAACTGACTTACGCCCAACAGCTCGTGATCAAGTCGAATCACTTGGTGGTAAGTGGTTAGACGTGCCAATGTCAGATGAAGAAAAGCAAAAAGCTGCCGATGCTGCTAAAAATGGTTATGGATGGATGCCAGGTGAGCAATATATCAAAGACCAAGCCATCATCGTAGATAAAGCTGTTTCAAATGCTGATATCGTGATTACAACTGCTTTATTACCAGGTCGCGATGCACCACGTTTAATTAAAGCTGAAACTGTTGCCAAAATGAAACCAGGTTCAATCATCCTTGATATGGCGGTTGAAACAGGTGGTAATGTTGAAGGCTCGAAATGTGGTGAAAATGTTGTAACAGATAATGGCGTGACTATTTTGGGTATCCCAAATATTCCTGCAACTGTTTCGACAGAAGCTTCAGCATTGTATGCACGTAACGTGTTTAATTTCGTAGAAACTTTATTTGATCAAGATAAAAACTTTAAATTGAATCAAGAAGACGAAATTCAAAAAGCACTTCTAGTAACACATGGCGGTCAAGTACTGCTCAAACGTGGTTAAGGAGAGTCATCATGGTTGAAACTATTACTATTTTCGTCTTAGCCATTTTTGTTGGTTACTACGTGGTTTGGGGTGTAACGCCTGCATTGCATACACCGTTAATGGCGGTAACCAATGCATTGTCATCTATTATTATTGTGGGTGCAATGATTCAAACCGTAGGTATTCCTGGTGTTGTTGATGCCAACGTACAATTTCAAGATATCAATGTTGTAAGTGTGCTTGGTGCAGTTGCTGTGTTCTTGGCAAGTATTAATATTTTTGGTGGTTTCGCAGTGACTGCGCGTATGCTTGAAATGTTTAAGCCAAAACAAAAGAAAAAAGAGGGCTAATCCATGGAATTCATTAAAGAATATGCAGATTGGTTTTACCTGATTGGTGCTGTCCTTTTTATCTTAACTTTACGTGGTCTTTCAGGTCCTAAAACTGCGATTCAAGGTAACCGTTACGGTATGGTTGCAATGGCAATCGCTGTCATCACAACCTTCTTTGTTGCTGACCATCCTGTGATTTGGATGATTGGTGGTGCAATGGTGCTTGGTGCGGTTGTTGGTATTGCTCGTGCACGTACAGTTCCAATGACACAAATGCCTGAAACAGTGGCTTTAATGCACTCATTGGTCGGTTTGGCTGCGGTATTGATTGCAATTGCTGCGATCCTACATAACAACCAACTTACAGTGTTATTTGCTGAAAATGAATCTGCTTTAACTGCTGCGGGTGTTCAACATGCGCATATGAGCAAAGTTCACTTATTTGAATTATTTGTCGGTTGTTTCGTTGGTGCGATTACATTCACAGCTTCAGTATTTGCTTATGGTAAATTGGCTGCGAAGAAATGGGCAAAAACGATTTCTGGTGGATGGGTTAAACCTGTTCAAGCGGTCATTTTCCTTGCAATGTTGGCGTGTGGTGTTTACTTCTTCACGACAGGCAATATGCAAGCATTCTGGGCAATGACTGCACTTGCACTGGTATTTGGTTGGGTTTGGATTGCACCAGTAGGTGGCGGTGATATGCCAGTGGTGGTTTCACTTCTTAACTCATTCTCAGGTTGGGCTGCTGCAGGTATTGGTTTTACACTTGAAAACAACATGTTGATCGTTGCTGGTTCGCTCGTTGGTTCTTCAGGTGCAATTCTGTCTTACATCATGTGTAAAGCGATGAACCGTTCAATCATCAACGTATTGTTTGGTGGTGCAATGGGTGGTGCTGCAGTTGCTTCTGCTGACAAAGGTGAGCAAGTTCAACGTAACTACCGTTCAGGTTCTGCAGATGATGCTGGCTTCTTGATGTCAAATGCAGACAGCGTTGTGATTGTACCTGGTTATGGTATGGCGCAAGGTCGTGCTCAAAATGCAGTAAAAGAATTATGTGAATTACTTAAAGAACAAGGTGTAACTGTTCGTTTTGCAATTCACCCTGTTGCTGGTCGTATGCCTGGTCACATGAACGTCCTTCTTGCAGAAGCAGATGTTGCTTATGAAGACATCTTGGAAATGGATGAGATTAACTCAGATTTCCCTGCAACAGATGTTGTACTTGTGATTGGTGCAAATGACGTTGTTAACCCTGCTGCAAAAGATGATCCAACATCACCGATTTATGGTATGCCGATTCTTGAAGCACATAAAGCACGTACCATCATGGTGATCAAGCGTTCTATGGCGACTGGTTATGCTGGTCTAGATAATGACTTGTTCTATAACGAAAAAACTATGATGATCTTTGGTGATGCGAAGAAAGTTGTTGAAGATATGACGAAAGCGATTAATGGCGGCGGTCACTAATTTATACTTCAAAATCCCTCTTTTCTAAAGTGGGATTTGGGAAGATCTAAAACCACCTTCGGGTGGTTTTTTATTGATATTATTTTTAGTCTTCATCAAAGAAAACTAGATATCGCGGCAATAATTTTTTTGATATAAAAGAAGTGTGATCAAGATCTTAAAAAGATAAATTTTATGTAAACTATTTATATGAGAATGACCATTTGGTAAAATATGAAAAATTCCACTTAAATAAAAAATGAAAATGTAATTTAAAAAATATGGGGAATAATTGTTTTAACCAAGCAAGTTTAAATTAAGGCTTAAGGGGCATTCTAAAATTAGAATGGTAATTTAGAGAGTATGGATAGGGTTAAAATAACAGATGAAGCAATTATATCTCTATTTGGTACTATTATTTAGCTCATCACAAACATATAGCTTAACAACGGTCTCACCTGCACAATTTAATGCAATCAATACATTTTCTGATATTACACTGATTGTTTTAGGAACATTGTTTGTATTATTAATGCAAGCAGGTTTTGCTGTGATCGAAGGAGGCTATGTCAAAAATTCAAGAGCGATTTATAATCTAGGGATCAGTTATTTATCTGCTATTTTAGGTAATACTTTATATATTATTTTTTGTTTTCTATTGGTGTTTTTTGGCATATGGCAAACAGAAAATCAAAGCAATCATATTCAAATGTACTGGTGGCAATGGCAAATTTTTATTTTCTATATTTTAATGTCATCCACTATCACCACAATCGTAGGTCGAATTATTCCAATAAATATGTCGTCTAAAGTATATTGGATTGTGGGCTTACTTGTTTCAGGTGTCATTTTTCCAATATTAAGTGTTTCAGCTTGGGGGGATATTATTTTTAATTGGCATTGGTTAAAAGATTTGGGTTTTATTGATTATGCAGGAGCAACAGTCATTCACTCATTTGCTGCATGGACCGTTTTAGCGGGTTATGTGGTTTTTAATCAATATCATCAAGATTATCCAAAGGAAACACATTATATATTTCAAGATCAAAAAATGTTGATTTTTTCACTGGCAGGTTTTGTTTTGTGGTTGGCTTGGTCGTGTTTAAACGTCGCATTTATTACAGGAATGACCATAGATATTATTACTGTATTAATTAATATTATTTCTGTTGTTTTTGGAGTATGTGTTGCTACCTTGGGCTATTTAATTTTAAAACCTCAAAAGTTTAAACGTGCCACTCTGATTAAAGCGCTTTTTGGTGGTTTAGTAGCGATTACCGCAAGTTGTGGCTTAGTGAGTATGAGTATTGCTTTTATTATTGGCTTTGTTGCAGCTTTAATGACGTGTTTATTGCCTAAATTACTCAAGCGTTGGATTCGAATTAGAAGTGTTGCTGATGTGATCGTGATTCATGGCTTGTGTGGTGTATGGGGAACCTTAGCTGTGATCATGAATCAATTTGACAACTCTATTGTAGAAGTGAGTTGGAAATATCAGATTTTTGGGATTTTATTTACTTTTTTCTTAGGTTTTGGTTTGATGTACGTTATTTTTAAGCGAATTGCTTTGCATCCAAATTTAATGAATACCGAATAAAAAAAATAAGAATAAAAAAGCGACCATGAGGGTCGCTTTTCCGTTTTTTATGCTTAGGCAACATGTTCAGGTGTTGTACGCCATAAACTTTCAAGATCGTAAAATTTACGTGCAGTAGGTAGCATGACATGAACAACGATCAAATCTAAGTCGATTAGGATCCATTCAGCATCACGTTCGCCTTCAACACCAATCGGGCGAAAACCTGCTTTACGTGCTTCTTCTGCAACGTTGTCAGCAAGTGCTTTAACATGACGTGTTGATGTACCGCTTGCAATCACAATCGCATCTGCGACATTACTGATTTTGCTAACATCAAGTTCAAGAATATCTTTGGCTTTTACATCGAGTAGAGCTTCGTGTACAACTTTTAAACAAGTTTGCACATCTTGTTTGTGAGAATTCATTGCAAGTTCGAGAGAATTAGAAGCGCTGGGTGATGGTTCTAAATTCATATAAGGTATATTTTCCAGACAATAACTCATCGTCTAATATACCGCCTTTACTAAAAAAATTCAAATTTATACCTATAAATATTGTGGATATTTTTTAAGCGTTTATATTTGTGAGTGATCAGTAAAGTATTTGTTTTTCCATGCAAATGATTGATTAGAGTCAACTTGTGGTTTGTATTCAGCTGCGATATAACCTGTATATGGACTTTGTGCTAACCATTGGAAAATTTCTGCATAGTTAATTTGTGCTGTATCTGGCTCATGTCGCCCAGGACAGTCCGCAAATTGAATATGTCCAATCCACTCCAGATTTTCTTGTAGTGCAGCTAAAATATTTTCGCCCATCATTGCCATATGATAACAATCATATTGCATTTTTAATGCAGGATGTTGGACAGCTTCAAGCATCTCTTGAGCTTGAGCAATATTTTGCACTAAAAAGCGTGGCATATCTGTGCCGTTAATCATTTCAAATACAGGTTGAATATTATGCTCAGTGCAAAGATGACAAGCCAGTTTTAAATTGCTAGAGAGTGTGTTTAAGCATGGGAGCAGGTCTGCATCTAGAGGTTGTTTTCCTGCTAGGATATTGATACTACTGACTTGCAATGACGTTGCATATTCAATCGCTTTTAATAATGCGTGATGAAACTCGAGTTCTTTTCCAGGTATGCCCGCTAGACCATTGCCACCTTGCATTAAATCACCTGCAGGTACATTAATGAGGCAAAGCGTAAGTTGATGACGCTCTAATTGTGTTTGAATATCTTGAATACTGAGTTCATAAGGAAACTGAATTTCGACATGTTTAAAACCATGTTGATGTGCTAAGGCAAAACGTTCTATTAGGGGAACTTCAGTAAAAATCATAGAAAGATTTACTGCGAGTTTGCTCATCATTTTGCTCCATGCAAATTACGTATAGGCTGAACGATAACGTCAATTTTATTTTTGAATTTCAACATGCTTAATCACAGTTGCTAAATCTGCATCAGCATAACCATTCTTTTGGTGTGCTTGCAATTGCGACAAGGCTTTTTTAGCAACAGGAATTTCTAAATTAAACTTTTTAGCTAAACTCACAGCATTATTTAAGTCTTTAGATAAAGTTTGCACTTTCCACTGCACAGGCTCGAAATGATGTGTTGCCATACGTGGTGTTAAAATTTGAAAAGGTTTAGAGTCAGCAAAACCACCTGCAAGAGCAGGTGCTAATAAAGTTGTATCAACACCTGCCTGTTCTGCAAGTGCGACTGCCTCAGCAATTAGGGTGCTATTCGCGGCAACGATCAATTGATTACAAATTTTAGTGGCTTGTCCCGTACCTGTTTCTCCCATACGAGTGACACGTTGTGAAAGTACATTATAAATAAGTGTAAGGCTTTGAATGATTTGTGCATTACCGCCTGCAAAAATAACTAAAGTACCATTTTCAGCACCAGCCGTCCCACCCGAAACTGGGGAATCAATCCAAATAACATGATGCTGATTTGCTTGATTTGCAAGATGAATCGTTTGATCTACAGAGAGACTAGAAAAATCGACAATCACTTGTTTGGCTTGGAGATGAGGTTTAATTTGATTAAAGACCGCTTCTACAGCTTGATCATCAGCAAGACAGCTAAGAATGATTGGGTATTGTGCAATATTCTCAAGCTGTAGAGCATGTGCGCCAATGTCAATCAAGGGTTCACATGCACTTGCAGTACGATTCCATACTGCAACATGAAAGCCTGCTTGAACTAGACGAGTTGCCATACGACTACCCATTAAGCCCATACCTAAAAAAGCAATTTTGTGCTGTTGATCAAAACTCATAGTACCAATCTCAAAACGGTTCCTTGTAAATTATTTAAATTGGCGTGGTAAAAATTGTACTTCTGGATTTTTATCCTTTTTACGTGCCAATTGACTATTTTTACCTAAAAGTAGCTTTAATTGCCAAATTTTTTCTAAACGTAATGCTTTTTTAGGTGCATGTTCCATCGCATCTAATACGCGTTTAGCTGCCATTAAAGCATCAGGTGAACGTTGTAGCATTTCTTTTGCAATTTGTTGTGCTTTTTCTAATGGTGCAGCGTCAACATGTGTGACTAAGCCAATTTCTTTAGCATAATGACCATCAAAAATACGCGCAGTTAAGGTCAGTTCTTTGGCTAAATCTATACCAATAACCCCTTTAATTGAACGCGATAAACCCATATCTGGTACTAAGCCCCAACGACTTTCCATGATGGACATTTTGGTATCAGGATGGCTGATACGAATATCCGCAGCTAATGCCAATTGCATACCTGCACCAAAGCAAAAACCTTCAAGTGCAGCAATAACAGGAACGGGTAATTCTTGCCAAATCAAAAAAGCTTTTTGAAATAAACTTTGTCCAGGTTTGATAAGTTCCCAAGCAGCATAAGCTGTATTTTTAGGATTGTTTAAATCGGCAAGGTCAATGCCTGCACTAAAGACTTGCGCTTCACCAGTTAAAATGACACAACGAATGCTGCGATCTTTTTTGATTTTTTGAGCAGTGCTCACTAACTCGCGCAGTAAAGCAAAGCTCATTGCGTTACGTTTATCTGGACGGTTTAGGTAAACCGTTGCGATTCCATCTTTTTTTTCAATTCGTAATAATGACATCGTTTTTTACTCTTATTGCCTTGTAACGCAGCATAGCATGGAGTGAGCTTTTACATCGTGACAGTGCAGTCACAGAAAAAATTAATTTGAATGATTTAAAATTTGCTGTGCGGCAGCTTCTACTTCGTGTATGACCAATTGCAAATGATCTAGTCGTTGTAAGGTATCTTGAATGAATGTTTCATCTGCTTTACGACGTTCTTTTCTGAGTGTTGAAATAAACTGTTCAAACTCGCCTGTAATACGTTGTAATTTTGGTGTGCCGACATAGCGAGTTGCGCCATATAAACGATGAAGCACATGCTCAAGCTGTGGAAAATCCTCTAATTCAATCAACTGAGAGATTTCATCGAGTTCCGTTGGAAAGCTATCGACCAGCATTTTAAGTAAATCTTGTGCCAAATCTTCTTTATTTGCGGCTAAGGCTAAGCTTTGTTTCCAATCTAAAATGTCAGGATCAAGCGCTTCAACGTAAACATTATTTTCGTTGGTTTGCTGTGGTTGAGCAAATTGATCAGATGTCCATTCAGTTAAAATTTGAATTAATTGTTCGACTTGAATTGGTTTGGTTACATAGTCGTCCATGCCGACTTTTAGAAGTTTTTGCTTTTCATCTGCTAAAGCATGTGCTGTAAGTGCAATGATTGGCATACGCATACCATCAAGCGTAGATTCTAATGAGCGAATCGCACGTGTTGTATCAATTCCAGACATAACAGGCATTTGAATGTCCATGAAAACCAAGTCATATGGTTTTAAACCTTGTTCAATACGTTGCTGAATGGTGCTTAGGGCTTCTTGTCCACTTTGTACTTTGGTTGTTTTAACATTGAGTTCAGCGAGTAATGCTTCAAGTACAATCAAGTTCGGTAAATGATCATCCACTGCTAAAATATGTAAATTACGCTCTTTAAAATCTTTGTGCTCTTCAGGACTAAATATAGGTTGATTGCTTAAAAGTTGAATCACTCCTGAACGACTTAAAGGTTGATAAAGTGGACGTGCACGATATTCATGTAACATATTTGGCTCTAAGGTCATTTGATAGCCATAAACAGCTAAATTACCTTGATAACGCCCACGAATTTCGCGTAATAAAGCTTCAGTATCGCCGCTATGATCTACAATCAGCCAAGTGTTTTCAGGCAGTTTAGATAAACCATTTAAACGGCTAAATAAATCTAAAATTGACTGTGCTTCAGTATGAACGACTTGATAGTCTTCTAAATAATGACGTAAAACATTTGCTGTTGCAGGATGTGCTAAGAATGACAATACATGCATATCTTTAAACACTGGATGAATAATTTCTTCATTTTCATCCACTTGGAACATTGCGGTAAACCAGAATGTTGAGCCTTTTTCTGTAGGTGCACGTTCTTGGTTATCTTCAAAGCCAATTTGACCTTGCATTAAGTGAACCAATTGTTTTGAAATTGCTAAACCTAAACCTGTTCCGCCAAATTGACGGGTTACGGATGCATCGCCTTGAGAGAATGATTCAAATAATTTCTTACGATCTGTGCCACTGAGACCAATACCGCTGTCTTGCACACTAAAATGCAATAAGCATTGTCCAATATCATCATGTTCCATACGAACACGAACAATGATTTCACCATCAGGGGTAAATTTAATGGCATTGGAAATAAGATTGGTCAAAATTTGCTTAAAGCGTAAAACATCACCATTGACATGCTTAGGAACGGTATCATCATAGTAAAATGCCATTTCTATTTGTTTTTGTGCAGCCAACGGCGACAACATGTCCATGACATCGAAAATTGCTTCTTCAAGGTCAAAAGGTGCAGTTTCGAGTTCTAATTTTCCAGCATCAATTTTAGAAAAGTCGAGTACATCGTTAATCAGCGCCAATAAATGAGCAGAAGATTTTCGAATCGTTTGTAAGTACAAGTTTTGATCATTACTAAGATTATCTTGTCTTAATAACAGATGAATAAAACCATCAATACTGTTTAGGGGTGTACGTAATTCATGGCTGATATTGGCTAAAAATACTGACTTGGCTTGGTTTGATGAAATCGCTTGGTCACGTGCTTGTTTGTAAGTAATGTTTTGTACTTCTAAGGTGTCTAAAGTACGTCTTAAATCATCTTCGGTTTGTTCAGTATGTTCTTTTAGCTCTAGAAAACTAAAATGTAAGCGTTTCACAACATTCGCAATATCTCGCTGTAATAAACGTAACTCACCTGTACTGTTAATCACCATATGTTGGTCAAGCGTATCGGCATTTAAACGTTGTAATTGCATGCGAATTTCGTACATTGGTGCGATCCAACGACGAGAATAGAAATTTAGACAGAGCAACAA
This sequence comes from Acinetobacter sp. 226-1, assembly GCF_030329325.1. NCBI lineage: Bacteria > Pseudomonadati > Pseudomonadota > Gammaproteobacteria > Moraxellales > Moraxellaceae > Acinetobacter > Acinetobacter sp. 226-1. The sequence continues at coordinate 57,181 of NZ_JACANU010000003.1, read as the reverse complement.
TAAAAGTAACGTAAATAATGCTGTGGTAATGAGCACGATCATCACACGATAATGCGCTATTTCTAAAGGTTGATTATCCAGTTCAATGCTTAACCAAATGGGTGCATGAGCATCTTCAGTTTGAAGGCGAATCGCATAAATATTATTGTGTTGGTTGGATAATGGTCCTACAAAGCTTCCTTGTTGCGGAAGTTTGGGCCATGCTTTTCTATTTTGATAACCGACATTGAGTAAAGTTTGCTGATTAGGTAAAACAATCGCTGCACGAATAAGATATTTTTCATTAAAAATATGTTGGAGAATATTTTCAGCTTGTGGTCTATATTTGGGATTTGCTTGTACTAGACGAACGAGTTGTTCTGCGGTTGCTTGATAGCGACTTAAAATTGCAATAGCGGCATAACGTTGATTGGTTTTAGCAGCATTAGACGTTTCTTTCATGACCAAAAGTGCGCCGACGCAGGCTAAGACCATAATAGGTACAAAAATCAACGCAATTAACTGTCCATATGCGTGATTAAGTTTGAGACGTTTAAATAATTTTTTATTGAAATTCGACATGCATCAAGCCAAGACCTTCCCCGTAATGAGAATATTAACATGCTTTAATCGTCCTACATGAAATTATGATAAAGATCATGAAAAAACATCTTGCTTAAATATTGTTTATGCTGTTTTAGAGATAAACTTATCATTTCTAATTCTAAGTTGCTTTGAAATTATTTTATATTATTCATTTTATTTGAAAAAATACTTTTAAGACATTGAAGTACACCCAAGTTTTATGTGCTGAGTTTGATCATTCTCATCAGAATTCAGTGGAAAGCAGTGCAGGGTGTTTTATTTTTTCATACAATACGCGCACCTCGATCTAGGTACATACCATGAGTAATACACAAGTTGATTTCTTAGCAGACGATTTTTTATTAGACCATTATGTCGGTAAGACGCCATTGGTGCGTTTACAACGTCTGGCAAATCATACTCAAGCAACGGTGTTGGCGAAACTTGAAGGAAATAATCCAGCAGGTTCAGTGAAAGACCGTCCAGCATATAACATGATTATGCAAGCTGAAAAACGTGGGCAAATTCAGCCAGGTGATACCTTGATTGAGGCGACGAGTGGAAATACAGGTATTGCTTTAGCAATGGTTGCTGCAATGCGTGGCTACAAAATGCGTTTGATTATGCCTGCTGCCTCAAGTCAAGAGCGTAAAGATGCAATGCGTGCTTATGGTGCAGAGTTAATTGAAGCTGCAAGCATGGAAGAAGCACGTGATCTGGCTTTGCAAATGGAACAAGAAGGGCAAGGTCTGGTTTTAAATCAGTTTGGTAATCCAGATAATGTTGAAGCACATTACTTAACAACTGGTCCAGAAATTTGGCAACAAACTGAAGGTAAAATCACCCATTTCGTGAGTTCTATGGGAACAACAGGCACGATTATGGGGATTTCAAAATATTTGAAAGAGCAAAACCCAGAGATTCAAATTGTGGGTTTACAGCCATCTGAAGGTTCAAATATTGCTGGTATTCGTCGTTGGCCTCAGGAATATTTGCCGACTATTTTTGATCCAAAGCGTGTCGATCGCATTATGGATATTCCACAAATCGAAGCTGAAAAAACAGCACGTGCTTTAGCACGTAAAGAAGGAATTAGTGCAGGCACTTCATCAGGTGGAGCCGTGTGGGCATCAGTGAAAATTGCTGAAGAAAATCCAAATGCTGTGATTGTCTGTATTGTGTGTGATCGTGGTGATCGTTATTTATCTACAGGTTTATTTTCAGTTGAAGACTAAAACCAATATTTGACTCAAGTTGACCTGTTATTTTATCGCGGTGCATTGTTTCTTTGTTGAAACTCGGGTTAATGTGTAAAATAATTTAAGTCATGATGAGAATGTTTTAGTTATGCGTTTACCCGTACTAGTTTTTGATATAGAAACGTTGACTGACCATCGTTCAGGTGCACATTTGTACGGGTTGGATTTGCCTGAAGAAGATCTTGAACAGGCTTTGATGAAAATCCGTCGCCAAGAATCAGGTATGGATTTTCAACGTTTACCCTTACATGAAATTGTGTGTATCTCAGGTTTTTGGCTTGATGAAAATGGTACAATGAAACTCTTTTCATTTAGCCAAGAACATTTTTCTGAAGCTGAAATTTTAAAGAAATTTTTATCTATTTTTGATAAACGTCATCCAACTTTAGTGAGTTGGAATGGTTCACAGTTTGATTTACCTGTGATTTTATTCCGTGCAATGTATCATGGTTTATCGGCACCGAGTTTATTTGATCAAGGTGAGATTGATACGCAAAAACGTTATAATAACTACCAAAATCGTTATCATCATCGTCATGTCGACTTAATGGATGTGATGGCAATGTTTAATGGTCGACATTTTCAAAAATTAGATGATATTGCACATTTACTTGGTTTTCCTGGTAAGCGTGGTATCAAAGGTTATTTTATTCCTGAATATGTCAAAACCAAACAATGGCTCAAGTTGACCAGTTATTGTGAGGGTGATGTATTAAATACATGGTTGATTTTCTTGCGTTGGAATCTGTTAAAAGGACAAATTTCTTTATCAGATCATCAGTTATGGATTCAGGCAACCATTCATTATTTACAAGGTCAACCGCAACAAAATGAGTTTGTGCAGATTTGGCGTGAAACTTCACAAAAAACTGCATTTAGCGCATCAGATTTTCCTTCCACTACAGATTAGGTTATTCCTTTGAAACATAGAGCTAAACCTCGACCATCTCAACAACCACAGTATATTTTTAATGTTGAGAGGCTTTCACATGAGGGGCGAGGGATAGCGCGTTATGGAAATGATCCAAACCATCCACTAGAAAAACAGGGTAAAAGTGTTTTTATCCGTTTTGCATTACCCAATGAAACCGTTAAAGTGCAAATCACACGTCAAGTTTCTAAACTTGAAGAAGCGGATTGTATTGAGTTATTGGGTGAGCCACATCCGCAACGTATTGCTCCAATCTGTCCGCATTTTGGTCGATGTGGTGGTTGTAACTTGCAGCATTTACATCCCGATGAACAAATTCGTTTTAAACAAGATGTATTAAAATCACATTTGAATCATTTTGCAGGTTTAACACCTTTAGCGTGGTTAGCGCCTATTCGTTCATTAAAAGTTGATTATCGTCATAAAGCACGCATTGGTGTGCGCTATATTGCGAAAACGAAAAAACTGCTGATGGGCTTTCGTGAGTCGCAAAGTAATCAATTGATTAATATCCAAACGTGTAAAATTTTAGATCAACAATTAGATAAGGCTTTACCTGAACTGCGTGTATTACTCGAAAGTCTAACAGGCAAAGCAGACATTGGTCATATAGAATTAGCAAAAGGCGATCAAGAAATTGCGTTGTTAATTCGCCATACAGCGGATTTATCGACAAAAGATGTCAACCTATTAAAACAATTTGCGTTAGAGAAACAGTGGCAACTGTATTTTCAACCTGCGGGAAATGAGAGTTTACATCGTGTAGATGATCCTCAAGCTGCGATGCATTTACATTATAGTTTGAATGATTTTGCAATTAATTTTGCATTTAAACCGACTGACTTTACACAGGTTAATCCTACTGTAAATCCACAAATGGTAAAATTGGCATGTGATTTGCTAGATTTACAACAAGGTGAGCGTGTGCTTGATCTTTTCTGCGGTCTGGGTAATTTTTCTTTACCACTCGCTAAAAAAGTAGGGCAAACAGGCTGTGTTATTGCCGTTGAAGGCAGTGCAGAAATGGTTAAACGCGGTACAGAAAACGCACTGAAAAATTGCATAACTAATGTTACGTTTTACTCACAAGATTTAACAAAAGATTTTTCTCAAAATTCTTGGGCAAATCAAGGATTTGATGCATTATTAATAGACCCACCTCGTGCAGGGGCGGAGCAAATTATGCATTATGTACCTAAGTTTGGTGCAAAAAAAATCGTTTATGTATCCTGTGACCCTGCAACACTGGCAAGGGATGCAGGAATTTTAGTGCAACATGGATATCAGCTGAAAAAGGCAGGTGTGATGGATATGTTTACACATACAGGTCATGTTGAATCCATTGCCTTATTTGAAAAAAATGTTGAGATAAACGATTTATAATGAACTGTAGATTCACAGGAGAAAGGTATGGTCACAGTACGTGAACAACTTCCAGAACAGCTAAATGAGTTGTCTGAGGAAGCGACTGTAGAACATGCCGTAGAAGCGCAACAGGCTTTAGCGACTTGGCTAGATCGTGTACGTGGAATTTTAGACGGTGCAGAGCTGCATCAGCTTCAAGAAGTAGCTCAATTAGTTTTACAAAAAGAATTAGCGACCATGGTGAATAACCGTACCAATACCTTTGCAACAGGAATTGGTATGGCAGATATTTTGGCGCATTTACATGTTGATGAAGATACCTTATCTGCTGCTGTTTTATATCGTAGTGTACGTGAAGGTATTACCACGCTTGAAGAAATTCAAACAAAGTTTGGAGAGCATGTTTTTAACCTTGTCAAAGGCACTTTGGCAATGGGAAAACTCTCTGAACTGATTGAAAAAAATAAACGTTTAGAAGACCACTTTAATAATAACCAACGTGAACATTTGTCAGGCATTTATAAAATGCTGATTTCTGTGACTGAAGATGTGCGTGTTGTTTTAATTAAATTGGCGGAACGTACTTATGCATTGCGTGAATTGGCAAAATCACCAAGAGAGCGTCAAGAACGTGTTGCACGAGAAATTTTAACGATTTATTCACCTTTAGCGCATCGTTTAGGCATTGCTCAATTAAAATGGGAGCTAGAAGATTTAGCCTTTCGTTATTTGGCACCTGAACGCTATAAAGAAATTGCATCATTACTCAATGAAAAGCGTCTTGAGCGTGAACACTATATTCAATTTGTAGTGGATAAACTCAAAGGTGAATTGGCAGCGCATGAAATTTATGCTGAAATTTCAGGTCGAGTGAAGCATATTTATTCAATTTATCGCAAGATGAAGAGTAAAAATCTGAGCTTCGATCAACTTTATGATATTCGTGCAGTACGTGTATTGGTCAAATCGGTTCCTGAGTGTTATCACGCTTTGGGAATCGTTCATCAGATTTGGCGTCATATTCCACATCAATTTGATGATTATATTACCAACCCTAAAGCAAACGGTTATCGCTCATTACATACAGCGGTGATTGCTGAAAATAAATCGCTTGAAATTCAGATTCGTACTGTAGAAATGCATGAAGAAGCTGAGTTAGGTGTTTGTTCTCATTTTAATTATAAAGAAGGTTCTAAAACCACAGATTATTCATTTAATCATCGTTTGCATTCATTGCGCTCTGTGCTAGAGCATTATCAAGAACGTAATGAAACCAATGTGCATCCAAATGAAGATGAGAGTGAAGATTTTGAACATATTCAAGACTTTGAAGGTTTTGAAAAGATTTATGTCTTCAGTCGTGATGGTGATATTAAAGAGTTACCACGTGGTTCAACAGTATTAGACTTTGCTTATCATGTGCATACAGAGGTGGGTAATAAGTGTTATGCAGCACGTGTGAATCAGCGTTATGTGCCACTCACTTATACCTTGAAAACAGGTGAACAAGTTGAGATTTTAACCAAAAAAGATCGTGAGCCTAACCGAGATTGGTTGGTCAACTCTTTAGGTTATATCAAGACAGCACGTGCGCGTGACAAGCTGCGTCACTGGTTTAGACAACAAGACCGCAGTAAAAATTTAGAAGTTGGACGTGAAATTCTCAATAAGGAGCTTTCACGTTTAGCGATTCATCCAAAAAGTATTGATTTAAGTGATTATTGTAACCACTTTAATGTCAAATCTGGCGATGACATTTTAGTTTCATTGGTGAGTGGTGATATTAGTTTACATGCATTGATTAACCAAGTTAATCGTCATATGCATTTAGATCAAGATGAACCAGAACTTGTTCTTAAACCAACACTTAATCCACGCGCAAGTCATACTTTATCGGCACATGGTATTTTAATTGATGGCTTGGATAATGTTGAACTCCATGTCGCACAATGCTGTCAGCCTGTACATGGTGAGTCTATTGCTGGATATATCACGTTAAACCGTGGTGTAAGTATTCATAAGGTTGCATGCTTAGATTACCTTCGTATGATCAAGAATGAACCTGATCGTGCTGTAGAGGCAGATTGGGAAATGCAGCCTACACGTGGGCAAAGTGTGCAAATCGTTGTTGAGGCTTATGATCGACGTGGTTTACTGAAAGACTTAACTCAAGTGATTTTTTCAGATCAGATCAATATTCGTCAGGTCAATACCATTTCTGAATCAGATGGTATTGCCAATATGAAATTATTGATTGAAGTGAAGGGCTTGGCGCAACTTTCTCGTTTGTTGGCACGTTTAGAACAACAACCAGGCATTATTAGTGCAAGACGATTAGTACAAGGCAATTAATCCATTGCTGATAAAAAAAACCTGCGTAATGCAGGTTTTTTATTTGCTGATATTGCATCAATTTTTATTTTCGACTTAAAAATATATTGCCTAAACGGTTAATGATTTGTGGACTGATACTTGAAAGTTGATACATGATTTTGGTTTTTAAGCCGATAGGATGATGGGTTTGGGTAAAAAGCGTTCCTTTACTTTGTACGAGTTTTAAGACTTGTTCAGCAATATCTTGTGGTTTTAAATCAACACCAATATTCTGAATTGAAGCTGCATCCATGTCAGCCACCATTGCTGTTTGTACAAAGAGCGGCATCACATCTAAAATACGAATTCCATATTTTTGCCATTCTACATCTAAGCCTTCTGTGATACCACGCACTGCAAATTTACTGGCAGAATATGAGATAAGATCGGGTTGCCCATAAATCGCAGAAGCAGAAGAAACATTAATGACGCGTGCAAAAGATGCCTGTTTTAAAAAAGGCAGTGCAGCATGACAGCCATTTAAAACACCATTAACGTTGACATTAATTGTGCGTTGATGTGCTTGAATATCCGTTTTTTCAAAAGCACCAGAGTATAAAATTCCTGCATTATTGACCAAAACATTGAGCTGACCTGCCCAAGCACTAAATTCTTCTAGGGCATTTTGCCATTGCGCATAATCGCTGACATCAAGCTTTCCTGCTTTGGCATGATTACCGAGTTGTGCTGCAAGATGCTGTGCTGAAGCTTCATTGATATCATAAATGCCTACCTTATAGCCTTGCTGGTAAAAAGTTCGAGCGATTGCAGCACCAATACCTTGTGCTGCTCCACTAATAAAAATACTTCGACGCATCACAACATCCTTTTTATTTTAAATATATGAATCATGTCCCAGTTGAACATAAAATACTTTTCGGTGACAAGTTTTTAGCACCATTCTTCGATATTTTGTAAATACAGGACATTTTTATGGAAAAGTTATTAGCAATCATGCAGCAATTACGTCAGGAATGTCCTTGGGATCGTGAACAAACGCCAGAATCTTTAACACGTTATGCGATTGAAGAAGCGTATGAGGTTGAGGCAGCCGTACGAATGGGCAATATGACTGATATTCGTGATGAATTAGGAGACTTGCTTTTACAAGTTGTTTTTCAGTCACAAATGTATAGTGAGCAAGGTGCTTTTGATTTTAATGATGTGGTTGAGGCGATTTGTCAAAAACTGATTCGTCGTCATCCTCATGTTTTTGAAAAAGATAAATTTGATCAATTAACACCTGATGATGTTTCACTACTTTGGCAAAAGATTAAGCAGCAAGAAAAGCAAGGCAAGGCTCAATCGCGCTTAGATGAAGTGAAACATGCACCAGCACTAGTTCAAGCTGAAAATATTCAAAAAAATGTTGCAAAAATTGGTTTTGATTTTCCAGATGCAGAACAAGCCTATAGCAAAGTAAAAGAAGAGTTAGCTGAGTTTGAAATTGCTGTAAATGCTGGGAAATCCGATGAAATGGTAGATGAATTTGGCGATTGCTTATTCTCATTGATCAATGTTGGGCGTAAACTAGGCATTTCAAGTGAAATGGCACTACTCAGTACGATTCACAAATTTAAAAAGCGCTTTGCTTTTATAGAAGATCAAGTATTACAACAAGATAAAAAATTAGAACAGATGAATTTAGAAGAATTAGATCAACTATGGGAGCAAGCCAAACAATATTTAAAACAACAGGCTTTATATGAACAACAATCTAAACCAATCGATTAATTTTTCAAAAAAAATAGTACGTTTTTCGATGATTTTATTTTTCAGTATGCTCTCAACTATGCTGAGTCATGCTGAAAAATTTGATGATAATTATGTGAAATGGAAAGAAAAACAACAAGCGCAAGATACACGCTTGAAAGGTAATGATGCAAATTATTATCTGGCAAAGCCGAATGTGACAAATAGCAGAAATAGCCAAAATCTCACAACGTCGTTGGGTTCAAAAATCAATATTAATACAGCAACTTTGGAACAATTGCAGCAGTTGAATGGCATAGGTGCGAAAAAAGCACAAGCTATTTTGGATTATCGTCAACAAAATGGAAAGTTTAAAAGTTTAGATGATTTGCAAAATGTGAAAGGAATTGGTCCTAAAATGGTGGAAAAAAACCGTGCAATGATGAGTTTTTAGGTGATTTTGAGATCGTTAAAATGATAAATTCCGTACATGATGATTGAATATTTAAAACAAGATCGAGAGAATCAAATTGCCCTTTGATTGTGTTAGAGATATCATTAGCATAATTACAATTTTCACGTCCTGACGTAGGAGACAGCGTCTTTTGCAAACTTTGCACGCGTCAAAGTGTGGGTTAACCACCGCTCAATTACCTTCTTCCATTTTAGATGTTATTGATTCTTTAACAAAAGCAGGCTATGAGGCTTATATCGTGGGTGGCGGTGTTCGTGACCTAATGTTGGGACAAAGTCCTAAAGATTACGATGCTGTTACCAATGCGACACCCTCTCAAATCAAAGAGGTTTTTGGTCGTCGTTGCCGAATTATTGGTCGTCGTTTCGAATTAGCACATGTTTATTCGGGGCGTGAACTGATCGAGGTTGCAACTTTTCGAGCACCTCCTAAAAAAGCCATTACCTCATCTGCAGGTATGATTTTACGTGATAATAATTGGGGAACAATCGAGCAAGATTTTGCTCGTCGTGACTTTTCTATTAATGCTTTGTATTATCAACCACGTAAAGGTATTGTGCTCGATTTTTGTAACGCAGTTGATGATATCAAAACAAAAACTTTACGTTTATTAGGTGATCCTGCATTACGTTTTGAAGAAGATCCTGTACGTATGTTACGGACTTTACGTTTTGCTGCAAAACTGAATTTTAATATTGATGCTGCGATTTTAGACATCTTTACACCTGAAATGACGAAGCTTTTACGTGATGTTTCACCACATCGTTTATATGATGAATCACAAAAGTTATTTACGATGGGGCATTTGCATCGTGTGATGCCAATGTTGATTAAGTTTGGAATTTGGCAACAATTATTTGCTGATCTAAAAACAGAAATCACGCCATTTATTGAACGTGCTGCATCAAATACAGATCAACGTATTCAAATCGGTAAAACCATCAATCCTGCATTTTTCTACGCAGTATTGTTATGGGAAAATTATTTACAACGTTGTAGTTTTTACCATACAAAAGGAACGGTTGCGGCTGAAGCACGCGCACAAGCAGGTTTAGATGTATTAAAACGTCAAGCGACTCGAACCATTATTCCACGTTTTGCAGAAACGTTTATTCGTGAAGTTTGGGAAATGCAAAATCGTTTATTAAACCCAAAACCACAGCAAATAGAAGCACTTTCTGGGCATGCACGTTTTAGAGCAGGCTTTGACTTTTTATTATTAAGAGAAAAGTCTGGTGATGCTTCAACAAATGGTATGGGTGCATGGTGGGATGCTTATCAAAACATGTCCACAGACGAAAAAGAGCGTGCTATTAGTACCTATAATCGTCAACGTGCGAAGAGCCGTCGTAAAACAACCACTGAAGAAAGTGTAGAGGCTAAAGTTTCTACACAAATTGAACCTTTAGTGAAAGAGTCAGAAACACGTAGTCGTCGTTCACGTAAAACACAGTCTGAAGTGAAAAAAACGGTGCCACAAACCGTTGCTCATACAGCAGGAGAGATCAGTCCTGATCATCCGATTTTAAAACGTAGACGTGTGCAGCGTGACTTAGCCAAAGTTGTTTTTGGACCAACACAATGAGTGTCATCACTTATATCGGCTTAGGCAGTAATTTAGGGGATTCACAGCAGATTTTACGAGAAGCTGTGCATCAACTTAGACAATTAGGCGCTGTAAAAGTTTCAAAGTTATATCATAGCCCGCCAATGGGACCACAAGATCAGCCTCATTATCATAATGCTGTTGCGCAGTTGGTCACAGACTTAGCGCCATTGGCTTTATTAGATGAATTACAACGTATTGAAAATGAGTCTGGTCGAGTGCGTTTGCGTCGTTGGGGTGAGCGAACTTTAGATTTAGATCTTTTGCTTTATGCTGAAAAAAACATTATAAATGAGCGACTCAATGTGCCACATATTGGTATTTTAGAGCGTGATTTTGTAGTGATTCCATTGTTGGACTTAGACTCAAAACTCGAAGTTAATGGTCAATCTTTACAAAACTTAGAACTTGTACAACATTCAACTTTAACAGTTTTAGCTGATACACATTGGGCAGATATTGAGCCTGTTGAAGGCTAAGAAACTCTCAATGATAGAGGAAAATCGTCATGATTAGTCTAAGTGATTTACGAAAGTTTAAAACGCAAGGACGTAAATTCTCATGCTTAACTTGTTACGATGCAAGTATGGCAAAAGCAATGCAAGTTGCTGAAATTGACAGTATCTTAATCGGTGATTCCTTAGGAATGACCATTCAAGGGCATGATTCAACATTACCTGTTACAGTGGCTGATATGGCATATCATACTGCCGCAGTACGCCGTGGCAATCAGCACTCATTTATTTTATGTGATTTACCATTTATGAGTTATGCCACCTTAAATGACGCTTTAGTAAATTCTAAAACAGTCATGCAAGCAGGTGCGCAAATGGTCAAACTCGAAGGTGGAGAATGGCTGGCTGAAACTGTGCAAACATTGACTCGTAATGGTATTCCTGTTTGTGTGCATTTAGGTTTAACACCACAATCTGTGCATGTCTTTGGCGGTTATAAATTACAAGCAAAAACTCGTGAAGCAGCAGATCAGCTTATTCATGACTGTAAAGCTGTTGTCGCAGCAGGTGCAGCAGTTTTATTGCTTGAATGTGTACCAGCACAATTAGGTCAAGAAATTACAGAATTATTTCCAGATGTACCTGTTATTGGTATTGGCGCAGGGAAAGAAACGGATGGTCAAGTTCTGGTCGTACAAGATATGTTAGGACTTACTTTTGGTAAAGTGGCACGTTTTGTGCGTAACTTTATGAAAGAACAGGCAGGTGATACTGCTATTGTAGATGCATTTAAGGCGTATCATATTGCAGTGCAAGATCAATCATTTCCTGCAATTGAACATACTTTTCAAGTCGAGCTATAAACATGAAAACTGAAACCACTATTCAAGGATTATCGGCATCATTAAATCCTGCTCGATCGGCACGAAAAATCATTGGTTTTGTCCCGACGATGGGAAATCTTCATGAAGGGCATTTAAACCTTGTTCGTGCAGCACGTAAATTGTGTGATGTCGTTGTGGTCAGTATTTTTGTAAATCCAATTCAGTTTGGACCAAATGAGGATTTTGATAATTATCCTCGTACATTGGAGCATGACAGTCATTTATTAGCAGAAGTTGGATGTGATATTGTTTTTGCACCTTCTGTTGAGCAAATGTATGGCAATCAACCACGCTTGACCAATATTAGTGTAGGTGAAATTACCAACGATTTATGTGGCTTACAACGTGCTGGGCATTTTGATGGCGTTGCGGTTGTTGTCACAAAATTATTTAATATTGTACAACCCAATTTTGCTTTTTTTGGTCAAAAAGATTATCAACAATTGGCTGTAATTAAACAGCTAGTCCGTGATCTGAATATGGCGATTGAAGTGATTGGTGTGCCGATTGCACGTGCAACAGATGGTTTAGCATTAAGTTCACGTAATGGTTATTTGTCTGAACAAGAACGTCAAACTGCACCAACGATTTACGCAACTTTACAGGCAGCTGAAAAACAATTGCAAAATGGACAGGACTTGAATTCAGTCTTGGCTGACATTCGTAGTCAACTGACTGATGCTGGTTTTGTTGTAGATTATGTTGAGGCACGTAGTCCTTCTTTGCAAAAGATTAGTCAATTTGATCAAGATGTTGTATTGTTCATCGCAGCCAAACTTGGAAAAACACGTTTGATTGATAATTTACAGGTCAAACATTCTACTTAAAAATAAAAATTAGGGTCGCCATGCCATGAAGCGTATACTTATCGTGACAGGACAATCTGGGTCAGGAAAATCATCTGCTTTGCAGGTTTTAGAAGATTTGGGCTATTACTGTATTGATAACTTACCCTTGGTATTGCTACCCGAAATTGTTGAAAAATTAGATAAAGAAAATAATTTAGAACAACTTGCACTCGGCGTAGATGTACGAAGTACACAGGCAGATTTACAAGGTTTTGATCACGTCTTTCAGCTCTTGCAAAAGCAAGGTGAAGTTGATGTTATTTATTTGACAACTCGTGACCAAGAGCTCATTTCTCGTTTTAGTGCTTCTCGCCGACCACATCCATTATCAGCGCGTTTTAAAAGTTTAAATGAGTGTATACAGGCAGAAAAAAGCTTATTACTGCCTATTCAATTGCGTGCAACAGTACATATCGACACTTCTGATAAAAGTGTACACGATTTAAAAGATATCTTATTGTCCAAACTCGGACAGTCAGATAAACTCATCTTGATTTTACAATCATTTGGCTATAAATATGGTATTCCTTTAGATGCCGATTTTGTCTTTGATGTGCGTCATCTACCCAATCCACATTGGGATTTAGAGTTACGTAAATTTTCGGGTTTGGATGCACCTGTAAAAAAATTCTTAGAAGACAGTCCACAAGCCAATGATATGTACAATGATATTTATCATTTTTTAAACAAATGGTTGCCAGCATTTTCTGAAGGTCATCGACATTATATTACCGTGTCGATTGGCTGTACGGGTGGGCAACATCGCTCAGTTTATATCGTAGATCGATTGAAAGCAGCACTACAGTCGAAATGGACGATTCAAGTATTACATAGAGAAATGAAGCACTGGTCATGATTGACACAACTGTTGACGTAATTAATAAATTAGGGTTACATGCGCGGGCATCTGGAAAACTCATTGAAGTCACCACCAAGTTTCGTTCTTCGATTCAAATTGGTAAGGGTGATAAATTAGTCGATGCCAAGAACATCCTTTCTTTACTTATGCTTGGAGCAGGTAAAGGAACCACTTTGCGTCTAGTGATTGACGGAGCAGATGAAGAAAAGGCTTTATCTGAAGTTCAAGCACTATTTGCAGCTAAATTTTACGAGGCAGAATAATCGTGGCACGTCGTCCGCAACGTTTTACTGAAGATGATTTTGATTCTTTAGAAGGACGTGCAAGTAAATCAGAACAGAAAAGAGCTGTACAACGTATGGCTGCTTTAGGTGAGCAGCTTGCTGACTTATCCAAAAAGCAAATTGAGGCTTTACCTGTTGAGGAGCGCTTGATTGAAGCATTGCTTGATGTGCAGTTGATTACATCGTTTGAGGCTCGTCGTCGTCAGTTTCAACGTATTGGTAAATTACTGCGCAATGAAGATGAGGCAGTGATTTTGTCTTATCTGACACCTAAGCAAGGTATAAAAAAACTAGCGCAATTAGATCGTTGGGTTGATCGTATGATTGAACAACGAGATCCTGCGATTAAAGAGTTTTGTAAGTCTTATAATGCAGCAGAAAGTCATTCTTTGCGTCAGCATGTATTACGTATTCATCGTGATATTTCATTGCAAGCGACAGAAGAAGAGTTGGCTGAGTCTAAACAGAAGTTTTTAAACTATGTTCAGCAAGTTGCTTTATTGTCTGAGCAAGGTAAAGCCAAGTAATTTTTATTCACTTGAATTTGATTGTAAAAACGACCTTTTGTGGGTCGTTTTTTTATTGTGTGGGTGATTTTATACATTTTTATGATCATATAAATTTATTGCTTAAAATGAGCGAGAATTTGAGTTTAATAACTTTTACCAAATAATATGCCAAATATAAGGCAAATCTTTGTATAAATTGATCAGTCATGTCTGTGAGTTTATTTCACTTCTTCCAAGTCCTCTCCTAAAACAGGAGAGGGGGATTTTAGGGATTAACTGAACTCACCGACTGAGCGTTCTTTTGCCCAATCTCTTAAGATAAACTTCTGTAATTTACCTGTTGAGGTTTTTGGAATTTCACCAATCACCACATCTTTAGGGACTTTAAAACGCGCCAAGTGTTGTTTACAGAACTCGATCACCTCTTCAGGTGTGGTTGTCGCACCTTGTTTTAACTCAATAAAGGCACAAGGTACTTCCTGCCAACGTGGATCAGGTTTTGCCACCACAGCCGCCGTCATGATGGCTGGATGGGTATACAGTACTTCCTCAACTTCAAGAGAAGAGATATTTTCTCCCCCAGAAATGATAATGTCTTTCGAGCGATCCATAATTTTGGCATAACCATCAGGTTGGCAAACCGCAAGGTCACCTGTATGGAACCACCCACCTTTAAAGGCTTCTTCGGTCGCTTGCGTATTTTTCAGATAACCTTTCATGACAATGTTGCCACGGAACATGATTTCGCCCATGGTGGTTCCATCATTAGGAACGGGCTGCATGGTTTCAGGGTCAAGCACACGCATACCATCTTGCAATGGATAAGGCACACCTTGACGAGAATGTAACTGTGCTTGCTCGCTGATGGAGAGTTCACTCCAACCTGCTTGTGAGGCACACAGTGCAGATGGACCATAGGTTTCAGTTAAACCATAAACATGATTGACCTGTACACCAATATGATGCATACCTTCAATAATTGCCGCAGGCGGTGCAGCACCTGCCACCATGACTTCAACACGATGGTCAAATTTGATTTGTTGGTCTTTTGGTGTATTGATCAGCATAGACAATACAATCGGTGCACCACAGAAATAATCGACTTTGTATTGATTAATCAATTTAAAAATCAGTTCAGGATCAATTTTACGTAAGCAGATATTGGTACCGCCATTGGCTGCCACAGTCCATGCAAAACACCAACCATTGCAGTGAAACAATGGTAATGTCCATAAATATTTACAACGTGGGGTCATGCCACAGGCAATGATATTACTTGCTGCATTGATATAGGCACCACGATGATGATAGACCACACCTTTCGGGTTGCCTGTCGTACCTGAAGTATAATTTAGACTGATGGCATCCCATTCATCTTGCGGTAAATGCCATTCAAAGTTTTCATCTCCGCCTTTGAGCCAGTCTTCATATTCGATCTGACCAATGCGTGGAGTAGAGTCGTTATTTTCGTACTCTACATCTGCCACATCAATGATATAGATTTCCTGATCAATCAGCGTGATAGCTTCTTGCGCCAATGCAGCAAATTCAGGATCGACCAAAAGTACTTTGGTTTCGGCATGCTCAAGCATGAAAGCAATGGTTTTTGCATCTAAACGAGTATTTAAGGTGTTGAGTACAGCACCTGACATAGGCACTGCAAAATGTGCTTCAACCATCGCAGGAATATTTGGAAGCAATACAGAAACGGTATCGTTCTTTTTGATGCCTAAATTTTGTAATTGATGTGCAAACTGACGACAACGCGTATAAGTCTCACGCCATGAGATATGACGAGCACCATGTACGATCGCATCCTGATGTGGATAAATATAAGCAGCACGCTCTAAATAACGCAACGGTGACAATGCTACAAAGTTGGCAGGTGTACGCGGTAATTCATCATAAGCACTGACCATGTTTAGCTCCATCTGTATTTGTTTTAATTTCCATGTTTAAAAGATATGCATATCAAGCCTTGAATGCATTTATGCTTTAGTCGAGTATTTATTCTAATTTGAATTGTAGAGAAAAGTTTAATTTTTTTATTTTTGAAAAATATTTTATAAATATCTGATTTTTATTAAAATGAAAGTTAAATAAGCAAATCTTAATCTCTATTTCAATAAAAAAATATGACGAAGATCGGTGTAAAGTGAACGCTGAAGTCTATTTTTAAGATATTCAAGCTGTTTTATATCCAACTGAAAATAAGGTAAATAGCGCCAGTTTGAGTTTAATTTAAATATTATGTAACTTTTATCATAGATAAAAAATTTAAATGTTGAATTCATTGAGTCAAAACAGAATGAAATGCTTCACAAAGGTTTATTAATCACCATGAAAGGTGTAAAATTTTTCACACTTTAAATATGTTGCACCGATTTTATCTTGAGGGTCTTCCTCGATCATAATCTCGCGGTGATATGCTCTATTGTACGGGGCATCACTCCTTAAGGATTTTTAAATATGCCTATTATCACATTGCCAAATGGCGATCAAAAAAGTTTTGACCAAGCTGTTTCTGTCATGGAAGTTGCACAGAGTATTGGACCTGGACTTGCAAAAAATACGGTTGCAGGGAAAGTGAATGGTCGCTTAGTTGATGCAAGTGATTTAATTACTGAAGATGCTACGCTTGAAATTATTACACCTAAAAATCAAGAAGGTGTAGAAATCATTCGTCACTCATGTGCGCACTTGGTGGGTCATGCAGTAAAACAATTATTCCCAGAAGCAAAAATGGTGATTGGACCTGTCATTGAAGAAGGTTTCTACTATGACATCTGGATGCCACGTCCATTTACTTTAGATGATATGGCAGCGATTGAAGAGCGTATGAAACAGCTCATCAATCAGGACTACGATGTCATCAAAAAAATGACGCCTCGTGATGAAGTGATTGCTGAATTTACTGCGCGTGGTGAAGAATATAAATTACGCTTGATTGCAGACATGCCTGAAGAAACTCAAATGGGCTTGTACTATCATCAAGATTATTTAGATATGTGCCGTGGTCCACACGTACCAAATACTAAATTCTTAAAATCATTCAAACTCACTAAAATCTCTGGTGCTTACTGGCGTGGTGATGCGAAGAATGAACAGCTACAACGTATTTACGGTACAGCTTGGGCTGATAAAAAAGAATTAGCTGCATATATCAAGCGTATTGAAGAAGCTGAAAAACGTGACCATCGTAAAATTGGTAAAGCTTTAGACTTGTTCCATATGCAAGAAGAAGCACCAGGTATGGTGTTCTGGCATCCAAATGGCTGGACGATTTACCAAGTCCTTGAACAGTACATGCGTAAAATTCAGCAGGACAATGGCTACGAAGAAATTCGTACACCACAAATTGTAGATTTTACATTGTGGGAAAAATCAGGTCATGCGGCGAACTATGCAGACAATATGTTTACGACTCATTCAGAAAGTCGTAACTATGCTGTAAAACCAATGAACTGCCCATGTCACGTGCAAGTCTTTAACCAAGGTTTAAAATCTTACCGTGATTTGCCAATTCGTTTGGCAGAGTTTGGTTCATGTCACCGTAACGAACCATCAGGTTCGCTGCACGGCATCATGCGTGTACGTGGCTTTACTCAAGATGATGCACACATTTTCTGTACTACTGAACAAATCGGTAAAGAAGTTGCAGACTTTATTAAACTGACTTTAGATGTTTATAAAGACTTTGGCTTTGAAGACGTGCAAATGAAACTGTCTACACGCCCTGAAAAACGTGTGGGTGCAGATGAGCTTTGGGATGTTGCAGAAAAATCTTTGGCAGATGCTTTAGATGAAGCGGGTCTAGACTGGGAAGAGCAGCCAGGTGAAGGTGCGTTCTATGGTCCGAAGATTGAATTTTCATTGAAAGACTGTTTAGGTCGTATCTGGCAGTGCGGTACAATTCAGTGTGACTTTAACTTACCATTACGCTTAGACGCTTCTTATGTCACAGAAGACAACGATCGTGACCATCCTGTGATGTTGCATCGTGCAATTCTTGGCAGTTTTGAACGTTTTATTGGTATACTTATTGAACATTACGCAGGCTTTATGCCACCATGGTTGGCACCCGTCCAAGCATGTGTCATGAATATTACCGATTCTCAAGCAGCAGCATGTGAAAATGTAGTTGCAAAACTCAAAGAAAATGGCATTCGCGCGATTTCAGACTTGAGAAATGAGAAAATCGGCTTTAAGATTCGTGAGCGTACTCTAGAACGAATTCCTTACCTATTGGTACTTGGGGACCGAGAAGTTGAGGAAGGTACAGTCAATGTCCGTACTCGTTCAGGAAAAAATTTAGGTACTATGTCAATCGATGCATTTGTTGACCTAGTGAAAGTAGCCGTAGCCGAACGTGGCCGGTATATTGTGGAGTAAGAAAGATTAAACAGCCTGACCGTAACCAACAACAAGGTGCTAAAAGCAATCGTCCTGCATTAAACGATGAGATTAAGGCAAAAGAAGTCCGTCTCGTCGCTGCAGATGGAGAACAAAAAGGCATCGTGACGCTTGCAGAAGCGTTACGTGCTGCTGAAGACGCAGATCTTGACCTTGTTGAGATTGTGGCAAATGCAGAACCGCCTGTTTGTAAAATCATGGATTTCAACAAACATTTATTTGATCTGAAGCAAAAGCAAAAAGATGCTAAAAAGAAACAGCATCAAGTTCAAGTCAAAGAAATCAAGTTGCGCCCAGGTACAGATGTTGGTGATTACAACGTTAAGTTGCGTGCTATTCTGAAGTTTCTTGAAGAAGGCAACAAAGTCAAAATTACTCTACGTTTCCGTGGTCGTGAAATGGCTCACCAACAACTTGGTCTTGCTCAATTACAAAAAATTGAAGCAGATGTTGCTGAGTTTGGTGTTGTTGAACAAGCGCCAAAAATGGAAGGTCGTCAAATGGGTATGTTACTTGGACCGAAAAAGAAAAAGTAATATTCTCCTGATCCTAAAAAGCACTGCTCATGCAGTGCTTTTTTTTGGGAAATGAAAAATGATATCTAAAAGTTTGTTATCTTTATGGATAAAAATTCCTAAGCTGATAAAGGGTAAAAGCTGCATTTTTATCTAAAAGCATGCTATAAAAGTTGAATAACACGATATAACATTGAAAAAAGTGAAAATGGAAAGGATTGAAAATGATTGATTTGTATTATTGGGGCACACCCAATGGACATAAAATTACCATTGCTCTTGAAGAAATGGGTTTGGAATATCAAATATTTCCGATCAATATTTTAGAAAATGATCAGTTTCAGCCTGATTTTTTAAGGATTTCTCCCAACAATAAAATTCCTGCAATTGTTGACCAAAATGGTCCAAATGGTGAGCCGATTTCAGTGTTTGAGTCTGGTGCAATTTTGCAATATTTAGGTCGAAAAACGGGTCTGTATTATCCAAGCAATGAACAAGATCGAGTAGATGTAGAGCAATGGTTAATGTGGCAAATGGGTGGCTTTGGTCCTATGCTTGGGCAAAATCATCATTTTAGTCAGTTTGCAAAAGAACAAGTTCCTTATGCAATAGATCGTTTTGTGGCGGAAACTAAACGTTTATATTCAGTTTTAAACAAACAATTGATTGGGCAAAAATTTGTAGCAGGAGAGTATTCGATAGCTGATATGGCGATTTTGCCTTGGGTGTTACGTCACGAATGGCAGCAAATCCAACTTGAAGATTATCCATATGTTAAAGAGTATGTGGAGCGCATGACAGCTCGACCTGCTGTGCAAAGAGCTTTATCCATCAAAATCTAAATTGTTATGTTAAAATCCAAAACCACCGATTTCGGTGGTTTTGGATTTGTGGATATCAACAATGAAAGCATTTTTTTTAAATTTCACTCTAGCTTTGGAAAAAAATCCAAAAATTTATTGGAGTGTGATTATAGGTGTTGCGCTATGTTTAGCTTTATATATTGCTGAAATTATTCATATTCAAACTGTTTTTTCAAGTATTCAGTCACAAGACCGAGTAGTGGTACGGGCAATCATTGACCCACTCGCACAGCGTTATCATTGGGGACGTATGGCGGTTATGATTTTGGCTGTCATTTGGGCAAACTTACAATATTTTAAAACCAAGAAACAGCTTAAATTATAACGAAAATAGAGTCCCTCATGATTAAGGCCGATCGTATGAAAGCAACCATTGCACAACATTTTTTTGCAAGTTGTCTGTGTATGTTTTTGACTGCAATCATTTGTGCTTATTTGCAAAATAAATATTCGGTTGATCGTGTAGGTATATTAGTTTTTGCGTTGATGTCTATTGTTGGTTTAGTATTTTCAATTACTTTTGCATTTTTACAGAAAAAATTAAAACAGAATATAAAGAATACTGTTATTTTAACGAGCATACTTGCTATTTATTTGGTGTTATTAAATTATTTTTATCATGTACAAATAAATGATTATATATTTCTAGGATGGCAATTAAAGTTTACATTCTTGCAAAAAATAATAAACTCAGCATATTCTTTTTGGCTAGCTTATTTAGTTCCTTTTATTATTTCATTCTTTTACGCAAAAATTCATACTAAAACCCTGTTAAATTAGTTATATGGCATATTTTTTACTGTTTTTATCGGCTTTTGGTGCAGCAACTTTACTTCCTTTACAGTCTGAAGCAGTCTTGATTGGACTACTAGCTCAAGAAAAATATTCAGTTTTTGGACTGATAATAATTGCATCTATAGGGAATATATTGGGTTCATGTATAAATTGGTACTTGGGATTAAAAATAGAGCAGTTTAAACATAAAAAATGGTTTCCTGTATCTGAATCAAATATGATTAAAGCGGAAAAAATTTATCAAAAATATGGATTTTGGTCATTATTTTTAAGTTGGATGCCGATTATTGGTGACCCGATTACTTTAATTGCGGGATTATTAAAAGAACAGTTTTGGCGCTTTTTATTTATCGTTACTTTAGCAAAAACAGGACGATATATTTTTATTTACTTATTTTATGTTGGCTTTTTTTAAAATATATATCAAAAATATACATTCAAATGAGTAAAGAAATATTTTCATGTAAAATTTAAAGGTTATTGCTTTTGTTTTGTACGCAGATGATTTAGAATACTGCCTCCCTTACCTGCAGGTCGTGCTCGCAATGGTGCGAACGTACCGAACAGGTGTTTAAAGAGGTTGTTATGGCTAAGTTAAAAACTCGCCGTGGTGCAGCTAAGCGTTTCAAAGCGACTGCTAACGGTTTCAAGCGTAAACAAGCGTTCAAACGCCACATTTTGACCAAAAAATCTGCTAAACGTATTCGTCAATTGCGCGGTTGTGTCATGGTTCACGTAAGTGACATGAATTCAGTTCGTCGTATGTGCCCATACATCTAAGGAGATTATAAATGGCTCGTGTAAAACGTGGTGTACAGGCTCATCGCCGTCATAAAAAAATTCTTGCTCGTGCTAAAGGTTACTATGGTGCGCGTTCACGTGTTTATCGTGTAGCGTTCCAAGCGGTAATTAAAGCTGGTCAATATGCTTACCGTGACCGTCGTCAAAAGAAACGTCAATTCCGTGCTTTATGGATTGCGCGTATCAATGCTGGTGCTCGTCAAAATGGTTTGTCGTACAGCCGTATGATCGATGGCTTGAAAAAAGCTCAAGTGATCATCGACCGTCGCGTACTTGCTGACATTGCTATGCATGACTCAGTTGCATTTGCTGCTTTAGCTGAAAAAGCTAAAGGTGCATTAGCTGCATAATCATCATTGATGATTAAAAGAAGACCGCTATTTTGCGGTCTTTTTTTGTGCTTGAGCTTCAAGAAAAACATTTTCAGACAGTGTGTAATTATGCCAATGATAGCGTGCTGGAAACATATAAGTTTGCTGAACTTGTAGATTAGAGTTGTACTTAGGATAATTTTTACTGATATAGAATTTATCATCACCATTGCTCGGTTGCCACACTTGTTGCTTGCTTGAAACTTCAATGAGTTTTGCTGAATAGTTTATTTCTGTTCCAAAATTTGCGGTGTAATAACTATGCACAATAGGCAATAAAAATGCATATAAGGCAATCGTTATAAAGAAACTTGAAATCATTGCACCTAGAAAGGCAAGCTGTTCAATCTCTTTACGGATCCATAAAAAACTTGGAATAAAGATCAGGAGAAAAATACTACAAAAAACTGGAAAAGTAGGATAATCAGTGAAAAATAAAAAAGGGGCTTGAGCTGCTAAAAACATGCCAAGTCCACCAATAGGAACACTCGCGATCAGTAAATAGGCAATCCGTGGACTTATATTAATATTGATTTGTTCACGCATGATGGTATTTACTTCTTTTGCGGATAAGCTAATTTCTTGAATCCCTTCTTGAAAGTTATAATATTGTTTGAGTAATTGAATAAATTTACTTTTTTTATCTTCTTGTAAAGAAGAAATGTCTAAATCAAGTTGGAGTGTTTTAAGCGGAAAGAAATACAATTTTTCTTCAGGCTGAAATTTTTTTGTATTAAATATTGAACGTTGTAGAAAAGAGGTAAATTTATTTTGAGTGACTTTTAAAAGACCAAACTGACAATAATCAATATTTTTACGTTCAATGGCTGTTCTGAAAGGAATGTTAAAAAATGAATAGTAAATTTTCTCAGTGCTGATTATAAGTCGAGTGGCTTGATGAATCAGATCAATAAGTATATAAACCCCAATATACAAAGAAAAGAAGAAGAAGCTATCCAGTTGTTTATCTGAAATTGGAAAATGATTTAGATTGTATTTAAAATATTCAACCAAAATAGAGAAACTGAATGGCTGAGCATGCTTTTCAAACCATAAGGAAAATGGAAAAACAAAGATAATAATGATAAATAAGAGGAAAACCACAAAAATAGTGTATTTATTGAAAAATGGTTTACGATAGGAAAGGGGAAAGCTTGCTTTCATAAGTTTCTCTGTTGTTATGATTTATTAAAGTATTTTTAGCTTTTTGTTATAATAAAGAGAAATGATGATTTATAAACTTGATTCAGATTAATGGTCATTCATGTTTAAATAATGAAATCAAAAGATTAAAATAGATTTTGAAGAAAAAGTTATCCCTAAATAGGGAATAGAAATTCAAAATCAATATTTTTATAATCATTTATGTATTCTAAAAATTTATAGAGGAAGTAATAAAATGAAAGTATGGGGGCTACTCTTTTGTACGATTTTTTTATCAAACGATGCTATTGCAAAAAAGACTATGACATGGGATGCAAATACACGTGGAGAAGCGTGTAGTAGCGCAAAAAAAATTTTAGAAATTAGAGGCAAACAAGCAAAAAATGATTGTCAATGTACGCAAAAAACGAATGGTACTTGGACGTGTGCAGCAGAAAGTAAGAGTTAAATGAGTGGTTTTAAAATAGAATACTCTATAATTAAGCCAATAGCGCATTCTGTGACTTATTGAAAATTAAATAGATTTATCGGATTGTTTATCTGATTTGGGTAGTATTTTATATAGTGCATATAGAAAAGCGATTGCAAATACAAAAATATTTCCCCAATGTACTGTGAAATATGCCAATGCCCATAAAGCACAGTAACACCACAGCATAAACCATAAAAATTTGATCAGTCCAAACCAGTTAAAACCAGACGTTTTTTCATCAGATTGTATATTCTCAGTGTCATTTATATTTGAATGATTAATTGAGTCATCTAGTGAATTTTCTATGATTTTTGATGGAGTAGCAAAGGATGTATGTAGTTGTCTTTGTGTATGAAGTGCAGAATCTTGATAATGGTTAGCACTATGCTTTAACAAAATAGGAAATAACTCATCTAGAGTTTGATTTGCTTTTGAGAACTCTTTTTTTTCATTTTCAGACATATGCCAATAAGCTGCATATTCATTTTTACTATGAGATTCAACATTAAAAGCGTGAGTAAGTGCGGCAGCATTGATGATTAAATTGCTGGCATAATTACGTTTTAAACTAAATGGTAATAATGGAAACTGTTCTTCTTTCTTGTATAAATTACCTTCATAACAATTATTTTCTGTTAGTGGGACAGGAAAGGTTCCGTAACGTTTGGAAATTTCAAAATTATAGACTTTATTTTGATAATCATCATAAAAAGATTTCCATGAAATAGGGTGTAAATCAGCTAAAATTTTATCAGTAAATTCAGGAGATATATCCATTAATACATAATTTTCAACACTTTCATGATAATTGTTATAGTCTGATTGCAGTGGAAACTCATTTTCATCATATTCTTGCCAAAGTGGTTTCTCGTCAACATGAATTAACACTTTAAAAATTTGATTTGGGAAATGGCAAACGATACAAAAACTATATTCACTTACATTAAAATAAAAGATTTTAGAATCAAGCAGTGGTGGCAATAGCTCAGAAGAAAAATGCAAACTGATTTTATCAAGTCCTTGTATTTTAAAGTGATTAATTGTGTGTGAGGCGGAACCTGCTAATAAGGTGCCATATTCAAGATCGCGTAATATTGGAAAGTGCGTGAAAATTAAGGGATGGCGATCTAAAATTTCTGAATCAATTGAACCACTGAGGTATTTATTTCCATAACTGACGAAAGCAACTTGGCGATAAGCTCTTTCTAAATACATTCTTCTTTTCCTGTTATGATCTGTTTTTCATCTTTATTAAATAGCATGCGTAAGAAACAATGAGAAAACAATACCATTTCCGTCAAGTTGGTGAAGATACTCTGATTTGGGATGTTCATCATTTGGTTCGACTGAGTCAGAATTTTCCTGTTCAACATATTGAATTAAATCGTATTCAAGAACTCAACGAAGCGTATTGGTTTCCAAACACACACCCAACAACACAACAAATTATTGAACATATTCAACTGATTCAAGAGGCAGATTTAAGTTATCCCATTATTTTGTGTGCTGATGGTCGTGTGATGGATGGTATGCATCGAGTGGCAAAAGCTCAATTATTGAATCAAAAAATGATCCAAGCGGTGCAGTTTAAAGAAACGCCTTCACCCGACTTTGTTAATATTGATGAAGATGAGCTTGGGTATGAGGATGAAAGCGATTTGAATTGCTGAAAATATACAGAATATAAACATGAATATCCTATTTGTTTATCATTAAGTCAAATACATTAGAAAGATAATAAAATCAGGAGCTTCCCATGCTTGTTACAATTCAAGGTTTAGATCAAGGTGCAATAGAAGTAAAATTAGATGTCTTACCACGAGAAGGTGAGTATTTAAAAATAGTTTATGGGGCAGATGCAGAAGTTGAAGGCGAAGTTGCTTCAATTAATCATTATATTAATCAACATGCAGATAAGCAGAAAGTTACAATAGCATTAAAACCAATTAACTAATTTTTGAAAATAGAACATTAAAAGTAGCTTTTTTGCTACTTTTTTTATGAAAATAAGATCTGTAAATAATGATGAATAGAATTAATGTAGTAGGGACTTCCGCTTCGGGAAAGTCAACATTTGCCAGAAAATTGGCGAAAAAATTAAGTTTAGAATACATTGAATTAGATGATTTATTGTGGGTGGATGACTGGCAAGAAACACCTAATCCTGAGTTTTTTCGAAAAATTGAAAACGCGATTGCACAAGCTGAACAGAATCCAGATAAACAAGGTTATGTGATTGATGGTAATTATAGTCGAACGACACAGATGACTTGGAAGAAAATTGATACAGTGATTTGGCTAGATCTACCATTTGCTGTGAATTTATTTCAGTCTGTAAAACGTGTTTTGAGTCGTGCGATTTCAAAGCAGCCTTTTTGGAAAAATTCGAATAATACGGAAAGCTTTTCACGCATGCTCAGTCAAGATTCAATTATTTTGTGGATGATCAAAACTCATCAAAAAAATCGAACAAAATATCAAGATCGAATGCAAAATCCAGATTATGCACATCTCCAATTTATTCATTTAACGTCGAAAAAACAGATCAAACAGTTTTTAGAAAGTATTTAATTTGTTGAAAATATTTGCTTGAAAAATAGAAAAGAGGCAAAAATGATTCGTATTGCAACACTTGATGATGCTGAGCAGATGGCAAAAATTCATGTACAAAGTTGGCATGAAACTTATACAGGTATAATTAGACAAGAAATTTTAGATGGTCGAAGTGTAGAGGATTGTAAGCAACTTTGGCAAAAGTTAATTGTTGATCAGCAGCATCGAATTACGGTGTATGAAAAAGATGGTGTGGTTTCTGGTTTTTTAGATGGTTATTTGAATCCTGAGCAAATGATAGCTGAAATTCGTGCATTTTATTTGTTGAAAATAATCCATGGGCAAGGCATTGGTCGTGCGATGTTTGAACAATTTTATTTATCTTTAAAGCCTGAACAACATTCAACTTTACGTTTAGGCGTTTTGAATAAAAACCCGAGTCGCTTTTTTTATGAAAAAATGGGTGGAACTGCGATTGGTGAGGAATCGATTCCTGAATACGGTAAAAATATTGTTGAAATTTTTTATCAATGGGAAATTCAGAAAATCGTATAGAAAATAGGATGTGATATGAGTGATTTTCAATATTTAACAGCATTGCAAGAGCAAGTCCGTAAAGGACAACGCCATAAATATTTATGTTTTTGGGGGCATACACCTAAGCAAAAAACTGTCGTAGATAAGAGTTGTTTTAGTCAGTGGTTTCCAAGTAAATTTGAAGTTGATGGTGTGCAATATAAAAATACTGAACAGTATATGATGGCTCAAAAAGCTAAACTCTTTGGTGATGATGAAATTTTAAATAAGATACTACAAACCGCTGACCCTAAAGAGATTAAGGCTTTAGGACGTTTAGTGAAAGGCTATCAAGAAAGTGTATGGCTAGAACATCGTTTTAATATTGTCGTACAAGGAAATTTAGCTAAATTTTCTCAAAATGAAGATTTAAAACAATTTTTACTCAATACAGGAGAGCGTGTATTGGTTGAAGCTTCACCTGTAGACAAAATCTGGGGAATTAGTTTGTCTGCGGACGATGAAAAAGCAGAAAAGCCATTGCAGTGGAAAGGGTTGAATCTTTTAGGTTTTGCCTTAATGGAAGTTAGAAAGCAACTGTAATGCTGCTTTCTGTAGTAAGCCTTAAATTTTATAAACCAAAATAATAAGCCGCAATACAAATAAAAATGGTAATGATGATCAAGGCAAAAACACTGGTTTTAGCAGATTTTTGTTCAGCATTCGATTTTTTATGTAAGACATGTTGAGCATCGGTTTTGCTGTGGTCAAAAGGAGACTCTACCACTTTTGGGGTCAGGCGCGAAGATTGATAATGATTTGCAACTTTGGTGATAAATTTTGCAGTCAAATCTTCAAGCTTTTGTGAGAAATGACGTAAATTCATTTGCTCTTCGGGACTTAAAATTTGTTGATTTTCATCATAAGGATGCTGAATTTTTGCAGCAATAAATTTTTCTAGAGCATCTAAACGATGCAATGTTTCATGCGCATAGTCTGCTTGAT
Source organism: Acinetobacter sp. 226-1 (assembly GCF_030329325.1). NCBI lineage: Bacteria > Pseudomonadati > Pseudomonadota > Gammaproteobacteria > Moraxellales > Moraxellaceae > Acinetobacter > Acinetobacter sp. 226-1. The sequence continues at coordinate 29,609 of NZ_JACANU010000003.1, read as the reverse complement.
AGTCTGTCGGTATGAGCGAAAGTTGTAAGTCTGATTGATTTGGGTCTTTGCTAAGAATACCACCATAATAAGGCTGATCTTTATGGCTTGGTTCTTGAAAGCCTTGCGCATACTTGGTCGCAAATAACTCATTGTCCGTATAGATTTGAATATCATCCCAATTGGGCTGAGCAAGATCTTGTTCAAGACGTTTGTTATATTTTGAGTTGAGTTCAAAGCGCCAAAATGTTTCATGGCGAAAAGGGCTTTGCTGTGAAGTCGGAGCTTCATAGTCATTATCTGCACTATACCATTCTGCTAATTCTTTCCCAAAAATCCATGCTGTTTTCTTTTGCTTATCATGACTGACAATAAAATGAGGAATAGACAGAAGTTCTACATTGGCATTGGGATTTTGTTCATCATTGAGTAGGTTTGAACTGTGCAAGCTGAGTCGATAAACCCCTTGTTTTTTTAAGCCTTCTAACCAAATTTGAAAATGTTGCGCGAGTAAATGTTGATTGAGTAAATCTCGAAATGCAAAAGTATGCTGACTAAATACGACATGATTGATCCAACGATTAAAGCTGAGCTCTTGGTTTAGAAATTCATTACCATAAGTAACCAGAGTGAGTTGTTGTTTCCAGATTGGATCGAGTGCCATTTTTATAAATCTCGGTGACATTAAGATCATTTTATACTTATTATAAATTAGAGTTCTAGCCTTTGACTGAAATTTACGGTGATGAAGCATTACAATAATGTTGAGAAACATATGCTAATCGTAATTTTCGTCTAGCAGGAACTTCATTCAACTGCATAAAAACTGTTAGAATAACCAGTTATATTATTTTTCTAAATTGTTGCTTTGAGAGTTACTATGTCACTGGAAGCCCTGACCACTGAAGCGCTCGCTGCGATTGCAGCAGCTCAAGACCTTGCTACACTCGATCAAGTTCGAGTGCAATTTACAGGGAAAAAAAGCCAGCTCGCGGAACAATCTAAGGCACTTGGTAAAATGGATCCTGAAGAGCGTAAAAGCTTTGGTGCGCAAATTCATGCTGTACGTGAAGCCATTACAGCTGCCTTGACTGAACGTCAAGCGGAATTACAAAAAGCTGCATTAGAACAAAAGCTTGCAAGTGAAACGATTGATATTACTTTACCGGGTCGTGGACAAACAGTAGGAAGTATTCACCCTGTTACCCAAGTTCAAGAGCGTATTTGCCAATTTTTCACCAAAGCTGGTTTTACTGTTGCAACGGGTCCAGAAGTTGAAGATGACTATCATAACTTTGAAGCATTGAATATTCCGGGACACCATCCTGCACGTGCGATGCACGATACTTTCTATTTTGATGCTAATCATTTGTTGCGTACGCATACTTCAGGTGTGCAAATTCGTACCATGGAAACTAGCCAACCGCCGATTCGTATCGTATGTCCTGGGCGTGTTTATCGTTGTGACTCAGACCAGACGCATTCGCCTATGTTCCATCAGATCGAAGGTTTATACGTTGCTGAAAATACCAGTTTCGCTGAATTGAAAGGTTTGTTGGTTAATCTTTTAAACGAATTCTTTGAAAAAGATTTGAAAGTACGTTTCCGTCCGTCTTATTTCCCATTCACAGAGCCAAGTGCGGAAGTGGATATTATGGATGAACGTGGTAAATGGCTGGAAGTATTAGGCTGCGGTATGGTACATCCAAATGTATTACAGGCTGCTGGTATTGACCCTGAGAAATATAAAGGCTTTGCCTTTGGTTTAGGTGTAGAGCGTTTTGCGATGTTACGTTATGGCATCAATGACTTGCGTATGTTCTACCAGAATGATGTGCGTTTCTTACGCCAATTTGCTTAAACAAATTTTTTATTAATCCTCTCCTAACCTCTCCTTTAAAAAAGGAGAGGGACTTCTCGAAGCAATTGCCAGAGAGGTTCTCCCCCTTTCTCAAAGGGGGAGTTAGAGGGGGATTTGAAATTTAGAAATAATAGGTTTTTTGAAATGAAAATTAGCGAAAATTGGCTACGCACGTGGGTAAACCCTGCTATTGATAGCGAAACTTTATCTGACCAACTGACCATGTTGGGTCTTGAAATTGATGATTTAACACCTGCTGCAAAAGCATTTACAGGTGTGGTTGTAGGCGAAGTCTTAACTGTAGAGCAGCATCCTGATGCCGACCGTTTACGTGTAACCACGGTTAATATTGGTCCAGGTGAGCCTTTACAAATCGTATGTGGTGCGCCTAATGTACGTGCGGGCATGAAAGCACCTGTTGCAACAATTGGCGCAGTACTTCCAGGCGATTTCAAAATTAAGAAAGGCAAACTGCGTGGTATTGAGTCACAAGGGATGTTGTGTGGTGCTTCGGAAATTGATCTGGAAGATAAAATTGATGGTCTTTTAGAGCTTCCTGCTGATGCACCTGTTGGCGTGAATATCCGTGAATATTTAAATTTAGATGACAATGTCATTGATATCAGCATTACGCCAAACCGTGGTGACTGTTTCAGTATCCGTGGGATTGCACGTGAAGTTGGTGTGATCAATCAATTGCCTGTGACTGCACCTGAAATTAAAGAAGTTGCAGCAACCATTGCCGATCAAAAGCAAGTTGTAGTGACGACTGAGGGTTGCCCACGTTATTTAGGTCGTGTGATCAAAAACGTCAATACCAAAGCGCCTACACCTGCATGGATGGAACAAGCACTTGCTCGTTCAGGTATTCGTCAGCATAGTATTTTGGTGGATATTACCAACTATGTATTAATGGAACTCGGTCAGCCTTTACATGCTTTTGATGGTGGTAAGGTACAAGGTTCTGTACATGTACGTCAGGCAACTGCTCAAGAAAAGTTAGTATTACTCAATGAGCAAGAAGTTGAATTGTCTGAAAATGTAATGATCATTGCCGATGATGCCAAAGCATTGGCAATTGCAGGGATCATGGGTGGTTTATCTTCATCTGTGACGGATGAAACTACTGAAATCTTCCTGGAATCAGCATTCTTTGCACCACTTGCAATTGCAGGTCGTGCCCGTAGTTTCGGTTTACATACCGATGCATCACAACGTTATGAACGTGGTGTAGACTTTGAATTGCCAATGATTGCCATGCACCGTGCATCACAGTTGATTCAAGAACTTGCAGGTGGTGAATTTGGTCCAATCACTGTTGCCGAAAAAGCTGAATTATTGCCAAAACGCGATGCGATTGAGTTGAATCAGGCACAAGTCGATCAATTGCTCGGTTATGCAGTTGAATCAGACTTTATTACCGATGCTCTACAACGTTTAGGCTGTGAAGTGACAGTCGTTGCTCAGGGACAGTGGACTGTTGTGCCACCATCACATCGTTATGATATGGCGATTTACCAAGACTTAATTGAAGAAGTTGCGCGTATCCACGGCTATGACAATATCCAAATCAGTCTACCTGTGATTGATGTGAAATTAGCGAAACATCAAGACCAATTTGAATTACCGCAATTACGTCAAACCTTGGTGACTTTGGGTTATCAGGAAGCGATCAGCTTTAGTTTCGCAGATTTAAAACTTGAGAAACAACTCAATTCACACGTGAATCCATTGGCATTGGCGAACCCAATTTCAAGCGATCTTGCGGTGATGCGTTCAACTTTGTTGTCGAGTTTGATTCCATGTGTACAATACAATGTCAATCGTCAACAAAGTCGTGTACGTTTCTTTGAGTTGGGTTTACGTTTTGATTATCAAAATGCACAAGGCATTGATGATCTTAAACAGATTCCTACCTTGGCGATGATTGCGACAGGTGCGAAACAAGTTGAATCATGGCATGCCAAACCACAGGCGATGGATTTCTTTGACTTTAAAGGTGAAGTGGAAGAGTTGTTGGCTGCGAGTCGTGTACAGGTTGAATATGTACGTTCTGAGCGTGAATGGTTGCATCCTGGTCAGTCTGCTGAGATTTTAGTCGATGGAAAATCAATCGGTTATTTCGGTCGTTTACATCCTTCATTGGAAAATGAACTCGATTTGAGCACAACTTGGGTGGCAGAACTCGATCAATTGGCTGTTTTGCAAACTTATGTATCTAATTTTACAGAATTATCACGATTTCCATCGGTTAGACGTGATATTGCGCTTTTAATTAATGATAAGATTAATGTTAGTGAAATTCAGCAACTTATCGAAAAAACAGGTGGAGAGCTTTTAGACTCATCTTGGTTATTCGATGTGTATACTGGTCAAGGTGTTGAAGATGGCAAACGTTCTTTAGCTTTTGCATTATTATGGCAACATCCAACACGTACACTAGAAGATGCTGAAATTAAATCTGGTATGGACAATATTATACAAGTGTTGCAAGACACTTATGAAGCGACATTGAGGGCCTCATGACAGCATTAACAAAAGCAGAAATGGCTGATCATTTAAGTGAGCTTACGAGTTTAAATCGTCGTGAAGCAAAACAAATGGTTGAGTTATTCTTTGATGAAATTAGCCAAGCATTAATTGCTGGCGAACAAGTCAAACTTTCAGGATTTGGTAATTTTGAATTACGTGACAAACGTCAACGTCCTGGACGTAATCCTAAAACTGGGGAAGAGATTCCAATTTCAGCACGTCGTGTTGTAACATTCCGTGCAGGACAAAAATTTAGACAACGTGTAGGCACAGAACAAGAGGATTAATTTTCTCTATTTTCGGCAAAAGCCCTGTATTTTTACAGGGCTTTTTATTGCATAAATTTATAGTTGTTAGATGAAATGATGAATGGGTGTACTGTAGGCAGAATGTTATAAGTAAAGTTATTTTTTAATGCTTTAAAATTTTTCATGTTATTTTTCAAAAGAAACTGAGCTGTAGAATCAAAAATAGGAATGAACCAACGTAGAGCAGAATTTTTTTCAACTAAGTGCACAGTTTTACATGTTAGCTTTCTAAACGGGCTTCATTATTTGGGATGCACTTTTTTTACTTGTATTTCTCTTAATAGCTGAAGACATATTGTCAGTTGAGTTAATCTGTATAGATTAAATAGTATATTTTTCTAAATCTATATTTTAGGGATTTTTTATTTTACATAAATTTAAGATGTAAAAAAAGAGAACCCAAGGTTCTCTTTTTTCTGATAATAATCTAAGTTGATTATTATTTTGCAGCAGAAGCAGCAGCAGTAGCGTCAGCAGCAGCAGCAGTAGCAGATGAAGCAGCAGCAGTAGCATTAGCAGCAGCATCAGTTGCAGCAGAAGCAGCAGCAACGTCAGTTGCAGCAGAAGCAGCAGCAGCGTCAGCAGCAGCAGTAGCTTCAGAAGCAGCAGTTACAGCTTGAGATGCAGCAGCGTTTGCATCAGCAGCAGCTTCTTCAGTTTTTTTAGCACAACCAACAAAAGCTAAAGTAGTAGCAACTGCAGCAGCAATAGCGATTTTTTTGAATAACATGGCATCACTCTCATAAAAATAATTGAGACAAAAAAACCCAGATTAGCCTGTTGTATGCTTTTATTGTGCCTAACCATTGTGTAGGTAAACAATGCAGAAAGCAGTCTAACTGGTATGCGAATATGCTATCACTGCGCATTTAGAATTGCTACTGCTCTAAATTAAAAAAAAGCGAAAAAAGGTTAAAAAATGACACTTTTTTAACAGATATTTACAATTAATATTGAGTTTTATATTGGTTTGTTGCTAGGTAACTGTCTAAAAAACATAAGGATTTTTTGTTAAAAATATTAATATTCAATGATTTGCAATCTAATTTAACATTGCATAAGCACATCTGTAAATTTATGTAAGCAAAGTCAACCAAATAAAAAGGCTATCGTTATAGATAGCCTTTTAGGAAAAATTAAAAATTAATTCGTTGCTTTACGTTTCATTTGGTCAAAGAAGTCATCATTGGTTTTGGTTTCTTTCATGCGATCTAGCAAGAATTCCATCGCAGCTAACTCATCTTGAGTATGTAACAATTTACGTAAAATCCAAACTTTACGTAGATTTTCTTCACTCATGAGACGTTCTTCACGACGAGTACCTGATTTCTTGATATTCATTGCAGGGAAGACGCGTTTTTCAGCAATACGGCGATCAAGTGTAATTTCTTGGTTACCTGTACCTTTGAATTCTTCGTAGATCACTTCATCCATTTTACTGCCTGTTTCGATCAGGGCAGTTGAAATAATCGTGAGTGAGCCACCTTCTTCAATGTTACGTGCAGCACCAAAGAAACGTTTTGGGCGTTCTAAAGCATGTGCATCTACACCACCTGTTAACACTTTACCTGATGAAGGAATTACGGTGTTATAGGCACGTGCTAAACGTGTAATTGAGTCAAGTAAGATGACAACATCTTTTTTGTGTTCAACTAAACGTTTTGCTTTTTCAATGACCATTTCAGCAACTTGTACGTGACGTGCTGGTGATTCATCAAAAGTAGAAGCAATGACTTCACCACGTACAGTTCGTTCCATTTCAGTTACTTCCTCAGGACGTTCGTCAATGAGAAGTACAATCAAGAAACATTCAGGATTATTGCGAACAATCGACTGAGCGATGTTTTGCAATAACATGGTTTTACCTGCTTTAGGTGGCGCCACAATAATTGAACGTTGACCTTTACCAATTGGAGCAATGAGGTCAACAACACGAGCAGTTAAATCTTCAGTTGAACCATTACCTAACTCCATTATAAGTTGTTCAGTTGGGAACAATGGTGTTAAGTTTTCAAAAAGAATTTTGTTACGTGAGTTTTCTGGTGTGTCGTAGTTAATTTGATTAACTTTTAATAATGCAAAATAGCGTTCACCTTCTTTAGGTGGGCGAATTGTACCTGTGATGGTATCACCAGTACGTAAGTTAAAGCGACGAATCTGAGAAGGGCTAACATAAATATCGTCAGGACCTGCAAGATAAGAGCCAGCAGCCGAGCGTAGGAAGCCAAACCCATCAGACAAAATTTCTAGAACACCATCACCAAAAATTTCTTCGCCATTCATAGCATGGCGTTTTAAGATGGCAAAAATAATGTCTTGTTTGCGGTTACGAGCCATTCCTTCAAGGCCCATAAACTCAGCAATCTTAATGAGTTCGCCAATCGGTTTTTTCTTGAGTTCAGTTAAGTTCATAGATGGTCAGATTGATGTAAGGATGTGTGGTACACAGAGATAAAAAAAAGAAAGCAAAAGTCGACCGCGGTACAATAGGTGAGTGTAATTGTATTTGCACAATAACAAAACTCAGAATCTAATTGGTTCTTTCGAGGAGAAATGTGTAAAACAATTTCTTTTGCCGAGCGGCGATCTTATGTGTTGTGTTTTAAGAAACAGGAATAAAACCCCAATGTTTCTTGTCGTAGAAATATAAGTGAGAACGTGAGAATTGTCAAATAGAAGAGAAAAAATACGCTATATTTTTATAGCGTATTTTGTCGATAAACTATACTGTTTAGATATTTTCATCAATGAAGGCAGTGAGTTTAGATTTAGGCACAGCACCGATTTGTTGTGCTACAACTTCACCATCTTTAAACATCAATAATGCTGGAATATTACGGATGTTATAATTTACCGCAGTTGCTTCACATGCAGTTACGTCAACTTTAACGATTTTTACTTTACCTTCGTATTCATCAGAAAGTACTTCTAAAACAGGTGCGATCGCTTTACATGGCGCACACCAGCCTGCCCAGAAGTCAACAAGAACAGGAGTTTCAGATTTTAAAACGTCAGCCTCAAAGTTGGCATCAGTGGTATTTACGATATTGCCTGACATGGATAATGCTCCGAAATATTTTAAAGATGTAACCTATATTTATAAGTATTACATAGTCATCTTTAACAAAGTAGGGGAATGGTTAAATTTTCGATCTTAATTGTGATTTTGTCTAATTGATGCTCACGATAAGCCTAATCGGAGTTTTTAAATTGTCATACAATTGTCACATATGTAGAAAAAATAATGCCTCAGTGAATTGTCATCATAAATGGCTTTTAAATTGCTTGTATGTGAATTAATCTAGGCACACTTCTGAATGAGTTTGTATAAATAATGTCTGATTTTTTAATTGATGAAGAATTACTTGCTGCCATTGATATGGGGTCGAACAGTTTTCACTTGGCAATCGCCCGTGTTGATCATGGTGAAGTAAAAAAAGTAGCATCAATGTCAGAAAAAGTTCAGCTTGCTGCAGGGTTGGATGAAAATAAAAATTTAACAGAGGCAGCACAGCAACGAGGTTTGGCATGTTTGGCAAGGTTTGTTGGGCGTTTAAGCTCTGTACAGGCGAATCGTTTGCGTATTGTCGCAACCAATGCTTTGCGTCAAGCAAAAAATGGTCAAGAATTTATTCAAAAAGCGGCAGAAATTTTACCTAAGCCGATTGAAATTATTGCAGGTCGTGAAGAGGCTCGTTTAATTTACCTAGGTGTTTCACACACAATGGCAAATAGCGGACGCCGTCTAGTCATTGATATTGGTGGTGGTTCTACAGAGCTTATTATTGGTGAAGAGTTTGAGCCCATCCATACAGAATCTTTACAAATGGGTTGTGTTGCATTTACCAAAGCTTATTTCCCAGAAGGTCAAATTAGTGCAAAAGATTTTGATAAAGCTGTCGTGGCTGCACGTAAAGAACTGACTTCTATTGCAAATACTTATAAAGCAGAAGGTTGGGATACGGTTGTTGGCTCAAGTGGAACGATTAAAGCATGTCGCCAAATTACAGTAAATATGGGCTGGAGTGATGATCAGGAAAATCTGACACGCGAAGGTTTAGAAAAATTAAAAGATAAAATGCTGAAATATAAACATGTTTCAGATATGGAGTTTGAAGGCTTAAAAGAAGATCGCCGAGCGGTATTACCAGCAGGTTTGGCTATTTTGTATGCGATTTTTGAAATATTAAATATTGATAAATTAGTCTATTCAGATGGTGCATTACGAGAAGGTGTAATGTATGACCTACTCGGACGTTTTCAGCATGAAGACATTCGTGATCGTAGCGTACAAGCGATGATTGGTCGTTATAATGCAGATTTAAAACAAGCACAACGCGTCGTGGATACTGCACAGCATTTATTTGATAGTGTCGCTGCAAAACTGAATTTAAATAATGATGATAGTGATTTATTGCGTCGAGCTGCTTATTTACATGAAATTGGTTTAGCAATTAGTCATAGCGGTTATCATAAGCATAGTGCCTATTTGTTACAGCATTCAGATATTCCTGGTTTTTCACAAATCGATCAAAATCATTTGTCACATTTGGTCGCTCATCATCGTCGAAAATTGCGTACAGACAGTAAAATTGATGTGATGAGAGTAGGTGGATACAAACTTATTTACTTATGTTTATTGCTTCGTCTTGCAGTTTTACTGAATCACAGTCGTAGTGATGAGATGCTTCCTGCCATTGAATTAACAGTCCTAGATGAGCAACAATGGCAACTCTGCGTTTCTGGTGATGCCAAACAATGGCCATTGCTCGTTGCCGATTTGCATGATGAGCAAGTGCAATTTAAGCATTGGGACATTGAATTGAATATTCAGTCGGAACAGTTTATCGATTAACACAAATTTCTCGGTGTGAGTCATCGGCGAATTAGGGATAATACTCGACTTATGAAAAATAAAGCTGCTCAATCTAAAGCTTGGAAAACGGTTCAAATTGCACGTCATCCAGAGCGTCCGCAATTTTTGGATTATGTAGGCGAAATCTTTACAGAATTTGATGCTTTGCATGGTGATCGTCTATATGGTGATGATGGTGCAATGGTCGGTGGCTTAGCGCGTTTTAACGGGCAAGCTGTCATGATCGTAGGTCAACATCGTGGTCGTAGTACCCGTGAAAAGTTACAGCACAATTTTGGGATGAGTAATCCTGAGGGCTACCGTAAATCACAACGTTTACTTGATATGGCTGAACGTTTTAATTTACCTGTTTTTACTTTTATCGATACGATGGGTGCATATCCTGGGGTCGGTGCAGAAGAACGTGGTCAAGCAGAAGCGATTGCAAGTAGTTTAGCCCAGCTTTCAAGTTTGAAAGTTCCTGTTATTGCTACTGTTTTAGGTGAAGGTGGTTCAGGTGGTGCACTGGGTATTGGTGTAGCTGATCGTGTGATTATGCTTTCTCATAGTATTTATTCGGTTATTTCTCCAGAAGGTTGTGCTTCTATTTTATGGAAAACAGCAGAAAAAGCAGAACAAGCGAGTGATGCTTTAGCTTTAACTGCTGATAAGCTACAAAAAATGGGTATAGTCGAATATGTTGTTGACGAAGGCGAAGGGGCACATTTACAACCATTAGATGTTATGGAAAAGCTTAAAGATGTGTTAAAACAATCGCTTGATGAATTACAAGCAATGAGTGCAGAAGAGCGATGCGAAGCACGTTACCAGCGTTTAATGAAGTTTGGCAGCGACAATTTAGGACTCGTTTCTTAACACAACTCCTTCAATTTCCAAAAAATACTCAATTTCTTATTGGGTGTAGCGGCGGCATGGATTCCATGCTGTTGCTTTATTTAATGGCGGTGTTGTGTCCTCAGCAAATTCGAGCAATTTATATTAATCATCAATTACAAGCTGCAAATGATGATTGGGATATTTTTGTTGCTGAACAATGTCAGCAGTTAAATATTCCTTATATCGTAGAACATGTACAAGTTGCTGAGGGTAATTTAGAAAATCAAGCCCGTGCTGCACGTTATCAAGCTTATCAAAAACATCTTCATCCAAATGATATTTTAGTACTTGCTCATCATCAGCAAGATCAGGCAGAAACAGTCATGTTGCGTTTGTTGTCAGGCGCTGGCGTGTCTGGTTTAAGTGCAATGAAAGTGATGGATGAGCGAGAAAATTTAACACTTTGGCGCCCATTATTAGATATTTCTCGTGAGCAAATTTGCCAATGGGTAGAGCAAAGCTCTTTACCTTATGTTGATGACCCAACGAATATGGATACACATTATGATCGTGCATGGTGTAGACATGAACTTTGGAATATTTTGCAAAGTCGCTATCCTAAAATGCAACAAGCATTGGCGCGTACAAGCTATTTGATGCAGGATGCACAAGAAATTTTAAGCGATATTTTGCAGCAAGATTTGGCTATATGTACGCATGAAAATCGACTCGATTTAGCAAAATTAAATGGATTAACCTTTGCGCGACAAAGACAGCTTTTATCGGCGTGGATGAAAGGTCAAGATACATATCGTCCTAGCTTTGAAATGGTGCAACGTTTACAACAAGAAGTCATTTTATCTAAATCAGATGCTCAAGCTGCTTTGCATTGGAATGAATATTATTATGTACGCTTTCGACAGTTTTTATATCGTTTGGATGCCGAAATATATTTAGAGAGTAAAAAAGAACAAGCTTTTGTTGCACAAAATTTAGAATGTGATTTAGAGCAAAAAATTTCTGTAGCTTCTGGAGATTTTCAGATTCAAGTACAAAAAGTCGGGTTATCCTATTCTTTACTCAGAAAAAAATTAGAACTGAATCATCGTAGAGGCGGAGAAAAAATCCATCTTTATGGCAGAGTGGGTACTTGGGCATTAAAAAAAGCAATTCAAGATGCACATATTTTTCCATGGATGCGTCATACAATTCAAATATTAAGCATAGATAATGTTATGCTTGGTGTTTTTACACCGAATGGGTTTTGGTTGGCTCAATCTGACTATGTTGAAGTCAATGGTTGGCAACCGAATTTAGTTTCTTAGCGAGAAAGCGTTAAACGTCGAGCGAAATTCATGAGTGCAGCTTTAAATTGTAATATTACTTTCATTGGTGGTGGAAATATGGCTCAAGCCCTAATTGGTGGCTTGATTACCCGTGGACTGCCTGCAACACGGATTATAGTTTCTGACCCCGTAGAAAAAATCCGTGAGTTATTACAAGAGAAAGATGTACATGTAACTGATGATAATATTGCAGCAATTGAAACAGCAGATGTCGTTGTTCTTGCTGTAAAACCTCAAGTCTTAGGTGCTTTATTAAAGCCATTGCATGGTTTATTTGACAATAAGTTGGTGGTTTCAATTGTCGCTGGTGCTGAAATTGAGACGATTGCGCTTTTAACAGGAACAGATCGTATTGTTCGTGTGATGCCAAATACACCTGCATTGGTACAAACAGGCGCACATGGTTTGTTTGCGAATGACAATGTTGCTCGTGCAGATCGTGAATTAGCCAGTCAAGTTTTAGCAGCGACAGGCTTAACCATTTGGGTCAATACTGAAGCACAAATTGATGCTGTTACTGCTGTTTCTGGTTCTGGTCCTGCATACTTTTTCTATATGATGGAAAGTATGATTCGTGCAGGCAAAAATATGGGCTTGGATGAAAAAGTCGCAACAGCTTTGACATTACAAACAGCTTTGGGTGCTGCACAAATGGCAATTACCAGTGCAAATAGTCCTTCGGAGTTACGCAAAAATGTGACTTCTCCGAATGGAACAACTCAGGCTGCATTAGAAGTTTTTGATCGTGCACAAATTTCACAAAATATTCAAACTGCGCTTGCTGCTGCTCAAAAACGTAGTCAAGAATTAGCACAAGAATTAAGTGATAGTACGAAATAATTGATTTAATTATTGATTTTATTTAGGAATATTCCAATATGGGTGCAAATTCTGCGCAGATTTTTGGCATTATTATTAACGTCGCAATTTTGCTGGTATTCTTTCGTTTTTTAATGCAATTGGCAATGGTGAGTCCATATAATCCTGTGGTTCTTTCTACAGTAAAAGCGACTAAAATTGTTGATATTTTTAGTCGTATTTTCCCGACAATTGCCAAAGGACGAGTCAATACTGCAGCTTTAGCGTTGTTGATTGTTCTGTATTTATTGAAAATTTTTGGAATCATGTATTTACAAGGTGCTATGCCAAATAGCCCAGTACATTTATTGATTTTGACTTTTGTCACCATGATTCAGGATTTGATTCGCTTCTGTCGTTATTTAATTTTTGCAACGATTATTTTAAGTTGGGTGGTGATGTTTACCCAATCTCGTTCACCTTATATTGAAGTGATCCAAGAACTCGCTGAGCCATTATTAGCACCATTTCGTAAAATCATGCCAAATATGGGAATGATTGATCTTTCTCCGATTTTGGCATTCCTTGCGTTGTATATTGCTGAAATTTTAATGAATGAAGTTGCAAAGGTTTTATTAACAGGTTTGTAATTTATTGATTAAAAATAAAAAATAAAAAAGGACTCGATTGAGTCCTTTTTTATTACTGAAGATTTATGAAGTGAATTGAGGATGATGACTATTCAAGTATTCAAATGTGGTGTTCTATTGAACTTCATTGGGGGCTAGTGGAAAAGAGGCTTCACTAGGCATAGCTTCTTATTTTTACAGCTCACCTCTCCCTAACCCTCTCCTGAGAGGAGAGGGAACTTATTTCAAGTTTAATGCGCTTCATCCCAATTGTTGCCTTTGCCGACTTCAACTAACAAAGGCACAGATAAGGTACACACTTTTTGCATGACGTCCTGAATCTGTTTTGCTAATTCATCAGCAATCGCTTCATCGACTTCAAAGACCAATTCATCGTGAACTTGGAGTAGAAGTTTGGCTTGATCTTTCGGTAAGATTTTATCAACTTCAATCATTGCCATTTTAATGATTTCAGCGGCAGAACCTTGTAGTGGCGCATTGATTGCTGCACGTTCAGCCGCTTTACGCACCATCATATTTCGTGCATCAATATCAGGTGTGTAAAGACGACGACCTGTAATGGTTTCGACAAAACCTTGTTCTGAAGCCACTTGACGAGTTCGCTGCATATATTCATAAATGCCAGGATAGCGATGGAAATATTGTTTGATATAGTTTTGTGATTCTTCACGGGTAAAGCCAAGTTGACGAATCAAACCAAATTCAGACATACCATAGAGCAGACCGAAGTTAACCGCTTTGGCTTGGCGACGTTGATCATTGGTGACATCTTCAAGCGCAACACCCAAAACTTCTGATGCCGTACGACGGTGTACATCTTGCCCATGATTAAAAGCATGAACTAAAGCTTCATCTTGGGAAAAATGTGCCATTAAACGCAGTTCAATTTGTGAATAATCGGCTGCAAGTAATACGCGACCTTGAGGCGCAATAAATGCTTTACGAATTTGACGTCCAATCTCTTCACGAACAGGAATATTTTGTAAGTTTGGATCGGTCGAAGATAAGCGACCTGTAGCCGTTAATGCTTGATGATAACTGGTGTGTACACGATGCGTTTCATTATTGGCTTGTTTAGATAAACCTTCGGTATAAGTACTTTTGAGTTTGGTTAAACCACGATATTCAATAATTAATGAGGTAATAGGATGATCAATTTTTTCTAAAATTGCTTCAGACGTACTGTATTGACCTGTAGCTGTTTTCTTACCACCTTTTAAGCCTAATTTTTCAAATAAGACTTCACCCACTTGCTTTGGTGAGCCGACATTAAAAGATTCGCCTGCAATTTCAATAATTTGGTTTTCAAGGTTTTGAATGGTTTCAGCAAAATCTACACTGAGTTGGTCTAAAAATGCCAGATTTAACGCAATGCCATTTTCTTCCATTGATGTCAGAACGCGAGCAACAGGCATTTCAATATTGTGCAAAATACCTGATAGTTCAGGGATTTCTTTTAGCTTACGATTGAGTACTTCGTATAAACGATAGGTCACATGTGCATCTTCGGCAGCATAATGCGCCGCAGTTTCAAGCTCAATTTGATTAAAGGTTTTTTGTTTTACGCCTTTGCCTGCAATTTGTTCGAAGCTTGTGGTCAAGTGGCTTAAATAAACACGTGCAACATCATCCATACCGTGACGAGTCGCCACTGAGTTTAGGACATAAGATGCCAACATGGTATCAAAATACCAACCTTGCAAATGGATACCATGATTTTCAAAAATATGCGCATCATATTTTAAATGATGTCCAATTTTTTCAACAGTTACATCTTCTAAAATCGGTTTAATGTGTTGAAGAATTACATCACGATTTAGTTGTTCAGGCGCACCTTCATAATCATGTGCAAGTGGAATGTAATAGGCATCTTTCGCATCAAAAGCGACTGAAAAACCAACCATTTCTGCAACACGATAATCTAAACTGGTGGTTTCAGTATCAATGGCAAAACGTTTTTCTGTGCTTAAGCGCTTGAAAAACTGCTCCCAATCCGCTTGAGTTAAAATAGTGTGGTAAGTTGCTTGTCCGAGTTGATCATCAACACTACTTGAAATGGCTTGATCATTATTGTTTTCAGTATTTTGTGCAGTTTTTTCGATTTGTTTTGAAGTCTGTTTATACGCAGCACTGTTTGGATTATTTGGATGATCTAAAGATTGTAATTGATTACGGAATTCTAACTCAGTATAAAGGTTGCGTAATTCCTCAACATTTGGGTCGGTCAGTTTCAAGTCATCATAGGTCAAACCCATATCAAGGTCGATAATAATACTTGCAAGTTGGTGATCAAGCTTAATACCATCTTGGTTTTCTTTAATATTTAAACCAACTTTACCTTTAATATTGTCAGCATTGGCAATAATGTTTTGCAAATTGCCATATTCATTTAAAAGCTTGGCTGCTGTTTTTGCACCCACACCAGGGACACCTTTAATTCCGTCTGAGGCATCGCCCATCAAGGTTAAATAATCAATGATTTGATCTGGACGTACACCAAATTTTTCAATGACCCCTTCAATATTCATGGGTTTATCTTTAAAGCTATCTTCAAGCGTCACTTTTTCAGTGACCAACTGTGCCATGTCTTTATCGCCTGTTGAGATCAGGACTTGATGACCCGCAGCTTCAGCACGTTTGGCTAAAGTACCAATAATATCATCCGCTTCTGCACCAGGTAGCATGTGAAGTGGAATACCTAGTGCACGAATTAAAGCATGTAAATAAGGAATTTGTTGAGCAAGTTCGTCAGGCATACTTGGACGATCACCTTTATAAATCGGTGAAAGTTGATGACGAAAAGTAGGTTCAGGTGTATCGAAAATCACTGCCATATGCGTAGGTTGAACACGGCGCATTAACTTTTGAATTGCAGAAATTGCACCACGAATTGCATTGGTTTGTAAACCTGTTGAGGTGGTTAATGGTGGTAGTGCATGAAAGGCACGAAATAAAAAGTATGACCCATCGACCAAAACAAATGGTGGCATTGCAAAATTCCTAATTCAATTAATAGCAGTATTGTACGTGATTTTGGAAAGGAGCATAGCATCATGATGTAGAACGATAGTTACCGAATATCTGATGAATTCATCAGAACTCAGCGTTTGACTGTTGTATCATCCAAATACTCAGGATAGAGACAGAGAAATATGCTCAAAGGGCAGAGTGAGATTCGTATTATTTGGTTAATGGTCTTAACGATTGTTGCGGTTTCAGCATGGTTTTTAAAGATTGAAGTATTGACCTATGTCTGCGGTTTGGCATTTGTGATGAGCGTGATGCATTATGTCGATGCTTTGCAAAAGCCTTTGATTGATATTTCAGCGCAACAACATCTGACTTTACAGTTTACCTCAAAAGTACCGCTTTATATTTCGTCATTGCTTGCGGTTGTGGGTATGAGCCTGCAATGGGGTTGGCTGATAGGCTTGGGTTTAACCTGTTGGATTTTCTTTTTTCTAAGGTGGCTAAGACGTTTAGAGCGCTCTGTACAGCAATTACAAGAAAAACTGAACCATGTGCAGCAACAATCTATCACACCAGAAAACAGTACTGCGGTTATTTCAAATTCGACCCAACCGTTATCTGAAACTCATCCTGACATGAGTTTAATACAGCAAATGAAACAATGGATTTTTCAAGGCAATCCTGTCTTAAAAGCCGCAACTGTTGTATTGGTCATTGGGATTATTTTATTACTGCGTTTTGCAACGGAACATTGGCAGGTCAGTTTATCTTTAAAATTGGCAATCGTTGCAATACTAAGCTTTGTGCTTACAGGGATTGGTGTTTTTCTACAGAATAAAAATAGAAGTTTTGCTTTAGCACTCGAAGGCTTAGGTTTAGCAGGACTATTTTTAACGCTATTTTTTGCTTATTACAATCATGTCATTCCGAATATTTATGTTGCGAGTATCTGTTTTGCTGTGGTCATGGCACTCACGCTGACTTTAAGTTTAAAACAGCAGAGTATTGAATTGGCTTTAATGGCAATGGTCATTGCCGCCGCAGCACCTTTTACTTTGCCTGTGCGGGCGGCAACAGCAGTAGAATTTGTTGCATATTATTAGGTCATTAATTTCTGTGTTGCCATTTTAACAACTTTACGTCCGTGGAAAATTCTCAATCAAATCGCATTTTTAATGACTGTCATTGTTGCAGGAAGCTATGCCTTTATTCATGGGCAAACGCAGCAACATGATGCTTTGGCATTTTTGGTGCTTGCACATACTGCCATTTTTATTTGGTTAGGTTTCCGTTTTAGTCAGCTGATCGCACAAAAAGATGTACAACAATTTCAGTTAAAACCTGCTTTAGACATCGCCCTCATTTTTGGTGCGCCATTGGTTGCTTATACTTTTTTATATTTGATTTATTTTGAAAAAACAGTATGGCAAGCCAGTCTGAGTCTAGCATTTGCGGTGTTATTTGCAGTGCTGTATCTATTGGCGAAGCGCAATCAAACCGTCAAAATTATTTCGCAAAGTTATTTTAGTTTAATGTTGATTTTTATCACATTAATTCCGCCACTTCTTTTACAAGATGAATGGAGTGTGATGGGGTGGGCGGTGGAAGGTGTACTGATTTTTGTATTTGCTTTATATCAAAAATCTACAGTGAGTCGTTATCTGGCAAGTGCGTTATTACTGGTTGCAGGCTTGTCGAGCTTATATTATTTATTTGAATCTGCACATTTTCCAAGTTTGATGTATTGGGTGCTTAGTATCAGCTATTTTGCTGTAGTTTTACTTGCCAATGCACATGAAAAGTTTCAACAACAATTAACCTATAGCAGTATTACTTTTTTGAGTATGTTGTTGCTGTCAGCAACCGCTATGCAATTATTTTTATGGGTGGATTATCTTGAAGGATCATCTCAGTATATTTTCACCTTAATATTGATGAGTGGCTTATATGTCATTTTAAATAGCGTGATGTTATGGCGTAAAGCATCATGGTCATGGCTGATTCCAAAATGGATTGGGGTGATCCCACTTTATATTTTTGCATTATTCTTCGTCATTCATCGTAGTGAAAACGGCAGTATCCTTTGGTTAAATACGATTGAACAAGCAGGCATTTTCTTTAGTGGTGCGCTGTTGACATGGTTATGGCTGCGTCCTTCTGTAGGCTTAAAGCTTGAAAAAGAATGGGTGAGTTTGGGAACTTTGTTGAGCTTAAGCTTGATGAGTTTGAGTATTTTGCCTGCTCTGCCTTATATCAGTGTGGTGATCCTACCTTTAGCATTCTGTGCATGGTGTTTTAGCCAAAAAGAAAATTTGAATTGGACGATGTTTTGGCAAACACGAAGTAGTTTAGCTTTGATCCTTATCTGGATTGTATGTTCACAATTATTTTCACAACAACCTTTTCAGTTTTATCTACTTCCTGTGTTAAATCCTTTTGACTTGATCAGTATTGCGATTTTATTTGGTTTTATTTGGATGTTGAGCTTACAACTTAAACAGGGGATGGATCGTGGAATTGTTGCTGTGTTATCGGTATTAAGTTTACTTTGGTTGAGTAGTTATGTGATTTTGCGGGCATTACATGTCTATTTGTCTACACCATATAATACGCTTGAGATTTGGCAAAACTCGACAATTCAATTGAGTTTTACTTTGCTTTGGGTGGGTTTGGCTTTTATTACCATGAGTTATGCAACAAAGAAAAATATGCGCTCTTTATGGATTTTAGGCGGAAGTATTTTAATGCTTGTGACTTTAAAATTAGTCTTACTTGACCTCTCACATATTGGTACATTAACACGTGTTATTTCTTTCTTGGGCGCAGGTTTTGTCATGCTTATCATTGCTTATATTGCACCGATTCCTGAAACAAAAGCATTAAATCATTAAAAATAAAAACCCTCTAAATTTTAGAGGGTTTTTCCGATTACATTTTTTAAGTAAAATTGTGCGTGTTTATAAATACTTATCTTGATTTTTTTGCATTTTTAATTCTTGTGCATTTGTATAGGCATCAACATCATCTTCATTGACTAATGCGCTATGTTGGGTAAATGGGCGATCTACAAAACCAATTTTAGGCACAGGAATTTCAATCTGATTTTCAACAAAACGATTGCGAATTTGTTCATGGATTTCATCTTTAACTTGCATATAATTATTTTGTTTACACCATAATGCATAATGCAACTCAATTGAAGATTCACCAAAAGAGGTGACGCTTAAACGCGGTTTAGGGTCAGCTAAAATCAAAGGATAATCATCAGCAAGATCAAGTAATACTTCACGTACTTTGTTGATGTCTTCATGAAAATTAATGGCTAAAGTAATGAGAATTCGTCGTATCGGAAACTTTGATAAATTATGTACAGGCGCACGAATGAGTTGTTCATTGGGTAAGCGTACATAAACATTATCCCAAGTCAGCAGTTTGACAGAAAGTAAATCAATAGAAATCACTTCACCTTCAATGGTATGCCCACGAATTAATGTAATCTGGATGGTATCGCCAATTTCAAATGAACCCTCACCAATCAAGAATAAACCACTAATTAAATTTGAGGCTGAAGTTTGTGAGGCAAAACCCAAAGCAACGGTCAAAATCCCTGCTGCGCCTAAAAAAACACTGAGTTTAAAGCCCGCTTCTTTTAAACTCGCCATCACAAAAATCATGAAAATAAAATAAAAAATCCCTCGTCGCCATACCAAGCGTTGATGCGCATTAAACTTGGTACCAATGGTTCGAATAAAGGTATTTGAAATGATTCGTGCTAATAAAAAACCCACAAAACACAGCACAATTGCAACCACAATTTCACTGAGTCGGTCAGTATTAATATTGGTGAAAATACCTTTTAGATTATCAGCAATGTCTTTAGGGATATTCGTTTCTGCCATGCTGACCTCTTAGAAGAATGAATCAAACATATTAAATAGCGCACCACCTGGCGAACGTGGTGGATGAACATAACTTACTTCACCTGCCAAAGGTGGCGTACGACTTTCAATTTTGACACGAGCAGGGCGGTCATCGCCTTCATAAATGACTTTAATTTGTGATGTCCAAAGTCGTCCTGTACTTTCACTATAAAATAAAGGTAGTGCAGGAACAGGTACATTCATACGATCAAAACGTAATTGATGACTACTAATATTATGAAAAACAATCGGGGTTACGGCACGAAAAGCACGAGGTCGTAAAAGATTAAGCTCTGTTCGTCCATCTACAGCTGTTGCATAACACATTTCACCATTGCGATGATCAGGACCAAACCATGTGTCTTTAGGTAAAATTACAGGAATATCAAACAACGGTTCTTTTTGTGCTTGTACAAAACCTGCCACCCAAAGCGGTGTACTAATATACAATGTTCCACGTTGTCCCGCAGGAATATAAATTGGATCTACAGGGCGAATCACCACGGAACGATCTGCTAAGCGTGGCATCAGTTGAAAGTGATTATGCGTTTCTCTAAACATATAGCGTTCAACATGCACAGGCTGTGGAAAAGCAAAATGAACATCGTGGATACAACTCCATTGTTGCTCGTAGTCATATTGAAATTGAGGACGATAATATTCCAAACGCCATTCTTGTAGACCGCGTGTTAAACGCATCATTGTTGAGCCAAATTGCCATGCTTTGGATTGATTTAGCTCAAAATTTTGCTCTCCCCACCATTTCAGATCAGGAAGTTCGGGTTCTAGATGTTCATTTTTTATGGACAAAAGGCTTCATTCCTCTGATCATTTCTTTAAAAAACAGTCTTCACGCTGTCATGCGCTTAGAGTACACTCAAAACAATTTTAATCATTAATATAAGTTGTAATGCAAGTCCTTAAACAATTACAAATACCTTATAGTTTTGCGAAACGGCATGGAGTGCTATTACGTTACGAAGGCGATCAAGTTTTTATTGTCCGTCGTGAAAATACTACACAGATTGCCATTCAAGAGGCACGCCGTTACCTTGGTCGTTCTGCACATCATCAACTGTGTAATGAAACAGAATTTAATCATTTACTCAGTTCAAGTTATGCAGGTGAAACAGGTGAGTCACAACAAGTTGCAGCAGGTTTGGAAGATCACCCTGACTTACTTAGTTTAGCAGATCAAGTTCCTGAAACAGAAGATTTAATGGATCAGGAAGATGATGCACCGATTGTTCGTTTAATTAATGCCTTACTCTCCGAAGCCATTCGTGTGGGTGCATCTGATATTCATATTGAAGCTTTTGAAAAGAAACTTTCTGTACGTTTACGGGTTGATGGTCAGTTACGTGAAATTGTCCAACCACGCCGTGAACTTGCACCACTTTTGGTTTCTCGTATCAAAGTCATGGCAAAACTGGATATTGCTGAAAAACGTATTCCGCAAGATGGTCGTATTTCTTTGCGTTTGGCAGGACGTGAAGTGGATGTCCGTGTTTCAACTTTACCCTCCTCGCATGGTGAACGTGTGGTGATGCGTTTGCTGGATAAGCAAGCAGGGCGTTTAAACATGACGCATTTGGGTTTAATGCCAAGTGATTATGAACGCTTAACAACGTTGGTACATCGCCCACATGGCATTATTTTGGTCACAGGTCCAACGGGTTCGGGTAAAACCACCACGCTGTATGCTGCACTTTCTGACTTAAATGATGGTTCTAAAAATATTTTGACTGCCGAAGATCCGATTGAGTATCAGCTTGAAGGGATCGGACAGACACAGGTCAATACCAAAGTGGATATGACTTTTGCACGTGCTTTAAAAGCCATGCTTCGTCAAGACCCCGATGTGGTGATGGTGGGTGAGATTCGTGATCTTGAAACCGCAGAAATTGCCGTGCAAGCCTCATTAACAGGTCACTTGGTTTTATCTACGTTGCATACCAATACAGCAATTGGTGCAGTGACACGTTTAAAAGATATGGGGATTGAGCCTTTCTTATTATCGAGTTCCTTGATTGGGGTGATTGCGCAGCGTTTAGTGAGAACAATCTGTTCGCAATGTCATACATGGCGTGAAGCGGATGATTTTGAGAAAGCCATTTTTAAGCCTGTTTCTAATGCAGTTGATTTAAAACTGCCTGTGCCAAAGGGCTGTGATCATTGTTCGCATACTGGGTTTACAGGTCGTACTGCGATTTATGAGATTGTCCCGATTGATGAGCAGATGCGTCGCTTGATTCATGGCAATGCGGCTGAGTATGAGCTTGAGGAATATGCACGTCGTGATGCAGGTTCGATTCGTGATGATGGTTTGCGTAAGGTGTTGGCAGGTAAAACTACGATGGAAGAGGTTTTACGTGTAACGAATGAAGCTGCGGAGTGATGATAAAGCTCCTTATTTTAAGTGTTTTATCGTTAGCCCTTTTAGGATGTCATGGTACTCCCACACAGCCAAAAGCTAAGTTTGAAGAGCCTGAACGTGAACAGTGTTATCGAAAATGTTTAGTTAGTTATAAAGGCACTGCTGAAAGTGCTTATAAAAAGTGTTTTCGTACAGCATCGAAATATCAAGAAGGACGTTCATGTTTTGGTGGGCATGGTTCTTAAAATCATCATGAGAAAACGCAATGAAAAATAACTTAATGACGTTGATTCTTTTCATTTTGAATGTTTTATCAATTCAACATGTTTCTGCTAACAGTGAAATGTTTAAGGTCTATTCAACGTGTCATGATGATACGGGCTTTCATTGCGATGTGATTCGGGAAGTAAATGGACACAAAAATCAGTTAAGTGTGAACGTCAAAGAACCTTGGATTGAGCAGGTAAACAGAGACTATTTTAAGGTCACTACGTCCTGTGGTAATCCGTGTCAGGTGACAGAGTTCATTGGAAAAAACAAAAAACAAGATGATGGTACAGATGAGTTTGTAGCAATTGACCCTAAAACCAATTGTTTGATTTACACAGATACTGAAAAGTTTAAAATTCTTGCTCGGAAGTTGAAGTCAGAAAAAAGTGTTGATGTTGTGAAACTCAACTCAAAAATCTTTAAAAATTTTGATCTTTACAGCCTAGCGCCGTATCGTGATTTTAAACGGAAATCTTATTTTGATGATCAGGGGAGTCTGATTTTGATTTATGGTTCTAATGAGGATGAGAAACTGATTCAAAAATTTTCTAATCCTTGTAAATTGTAGATATTTCTATTCATCAGAAGGATTTGTATTGTTCACATGAGTTAATCAAAGTCGTGGATCAATGATTATTGATTAGGCGTGAAACGTGAAAAATGGATAAAAAGCCCAACTCAGCTGAATTTGGCTTTTTATTACACGGTAAAGCAATGATTTATATTAGATAAAAAATTGCATTTCGCATAAGGCGTATTATGTTAATTTTAGAAAAACTTAATGTATCAATCTCACAGAACCGAATAAAATAACTCACTTTAACATTATGGTTTATTTGAGTATTTTACTATCCTGAATCAATCGAATGGCAAGTGGATATGCAGCAAAACGTTGAAAATTTACTTAAAGAACTAATTTTAGACGATGATTTTTTTAAGCTCCAAAGTTTAACAAATAAAGAAGTCAACTTAATGGACATACTCAGGGTATCTCATAAAGAGCTTCAACATTCAAACTTCCTTGCTTGGATGTTTTCACCTAATGAATCACATAATTTAGGGGACTATGTATTTAAAGAGTTCCTTAAGATCTATTTTAAGGAAAACCAGTATGAAAACTTAGGCGGTAGCAATGGCTTATCCGTATTTGATTTTGTGCAGCTCCACTTTGATGATCTAGAAATTAAGCGTGAATATAAGAACATTGACCTTGTTTTCTTATCAAAGCAAAACAAATTCTGCATGATCATTGAAAATAAGATCTATTCAGGAGAAGGAGGGACGCAACTTCAGAAATATAAACGCATTGTTGAAGACGAATATGCTGACTATAAGCACAAGTTGTATATCTACCTAAGTCTAGAAGACCAGAACCTAAGTGATTTTGGAACGGAAAATTACGTTCAAATCACTTATGACCATATCGTGAAGCTACTCACGCAAATTTTGAATCCCGATCAAGTACACCTAGCAGACCAGACACGGTTTGTTTTTGAGCAATATCTAAAGACGTTGAAATCTATGCTAAATCAGAATGATGAAATCGAAATCCTAAGTAAAAAGTTATATTCGAAGTACAAGCCAGCTTTTGATTTGGTATTTAAATACTGCGCCGTAGATAATTTTTTTGAAATTAACAATATATTAAAAGAGCTTGTTGAAAATGAGCCAAGTATTAGACCTTTCAACAGCAATAAAACGTATGTGCGATTCCAACCAAATTTCTTGTATAACGAGCTTGATAGACTGAAAGCAGCTAACCTTTTTCCGCAAGATTCAAAGCTAGAAGAATCCATGATCTATCTTTTTGAGTTCAATATCAGAAAAAATGGCGTGAATTTTGACTTGAAGATTGGTGATGGCGATTCTGATGTAAGGCAACGTCTATATGATATATATAAACAGAATGGTAGATTTTTCAAAGTTGTGAATAAAAAGCTAAAAGTGAAATGGCACCAGTCGTTCACTAAGGAAATTCTATCAACAGAAGAATG
The DNA here is from genome assembly GCF_030329325.1 of Acinetobacter sp. 226-1. NCBI lineage: Bacteria > Pseudomonadati > Pseudomonadota > Gammaproteobacteria > Moraxellales > Moraxellaceae > Acinetobacter > Acinetobacter sp. 226-1. Next base: position 4,912 of record NZ_JACANU010000003.1, on the reverse strand, counting down.
TGAAAAATTCCTCGAAACTGGTAATACGGACGAAATCAAAGGAGTTCTTACTCAGAATTTTAAAAAGCTAATGGTTGAACTAGCTGAATATGAGGCAATCATTATGAAGCAGTTAGAGGATACTCTTTAATCAGCTATGTCATATTAAGACTTATATTTATTTAACATAATGGTCGTTATGCGAAATGGTTTTATATTTTTATTTAAAATCAAGTATTTAAAAAGATTTCAAATATTTATTAAAAAGCCAATTTCAAAAATTGGCTTTTTAAAATCTATCAACTTTAATGTCTGATTAAACCATCAAACAATCACATTCAACGTCACATCAATATTGTTACGTGTTGCATTTGAATAAGGGCAAACAATATGCGCAGCATCCACCAGTTTTTGTGCTTCTGCTTGTTCCAAACCTTCCAAATGAATATTTAAAGTCACCTGAATACCAAAACCTGTTGGGATTGGACCGATACCAACATCACCCTCAATATAAGCATCAGGCGTGATTTTTAAATGATCACGGTTGGCAACAAACTTCATCGCCCCTAAAAAACATGCCGAATAACCCGCAGCAAAAAGCTGTTCAGGATTGGTTCCACCACCTGCACCGCCCATTTCTGTAGGTACTGCAAGTTTTACATCTAAAATATTATCTGAGGAAGTGGCACGACCATCACGACCGCCTGTGGCTTTTGCATGTGCGGTATAAACAACTTTTTCTAAAGACATGGTAAATCCCTGTGTATTTTATTTGAACCATTATCCTGTCTGAAAGTGAGGATAGAATAAGCAGTATTTTTGTAAATTTATCAGAGATTGGAAAGTGAGATGCGATACAAAAATGATGTTCAGTATTGCACTAAAATACGATGTTGCATCAAAGGCATAGACGCACGAATGGCTTCTTGTTCTGCTAAATCAAAAGGCACAGTCAAAAGCTGTGCACCTTCTTGATTGGTGATCTCTAAAATCTGACCACGACTATTGCTTGCACCTGCATGCCCCCAAGTCTGACGTTTTTCGCCATGCCAACCTTGTTGCGCTGCACCTAAAACCTGACATTGACTGTCCATGGCACGTGCTTGAAGCAACAACTGCCAATGCATTTCGCCAGTGGTATAGGTAAAAGCCGCAGGCGCAGTCAAAATATTGGCACCTTGCGATCTCAGGGTTAAAGCAAGTTCAGGAAAACGCAAGTCATAACAGACCATCAAGCCGATATTGCCAAAAGGGGTTTTCGCCACAACTACATCTGTACCAGGTTCAAAGAATTTTGACTCTTGATAGCCCCCCACCGAATCACCGACTTGCACATCAAACAAATGAATTTTGTCATAACGTGCTTCAGTCCGTTCAGGGCTGATACACAGGCTTACTGTACGAACCCGACCATCTGAAATCGTCGAACCATCAGGGCGAAAAGGGCAAGGCAATGTGCCTGCAACGATCCAGATTTGATACTGAGCAGCTAGATGCTCTAAACGCTGTTGAAATTCTTCAAAGCGTTCGGCTGTTTCACGCTGTTTACCCGCAGCAAAACAGACAAAGTTTTCAGGAAATACAATTAAAGAAGCACCATTGGCTTTACTTTGTTGGATCAATGACTCAATCACACTGAAATTTGCTTCAATGTCATTTTGAGAATTCATTTGAACAACAGAAAGTAAAGTCATGATTTTTCCTTAATTAGACTTATTTTAAAACTTAGATGTTATGTTGAGGCTCAGAATTTAGCACACATTGCATATCGTCTTTTTGTTTCTCAAGTTGCTTCACTAATGGCTCAAACATATTTTGATTATTTTCATTGAGTTTCATTAATGTTTTATGTGCATCTAAGACAGTATGTAGCATTGTATTGTGATTGATATTGTCATCTAACAAAGCTTGTGTGCATACATTTGGGTCACCACAATAATTTAAGATGACAAAAACCTGCCCTAAGCCCATGCTATTGGCTAGAGTGGTGATATCAGGATTTGTAGATAACATGACCGCTTGGATGTGATGGACTTGCTTGAGCTTTAAGCCCAACTTCGCCAATACACCTAAAACTGTGCTGTCTATAAAGCTGGTTTGGGTCAAATCAACAATAGCGCCAACGACGTTTTCTTGCTGTTCGATCCTTGCCAAAAGTTTGTCTAAGCTTATGCAAGACTGGGCGCGTACTTCACCAATAAGTTTGAAAATATGCGTTCCATTCAAGCTTGCATATTCAACATGACCTGTTGACATATAAATGCCATTTGCAGAGAAGGATAGGAAAATTATCACATAGCGCAACTTTATACTCAAGTATTCTTGAGTTAGAGAATAGTCTATATTTAACTAAGTATATGAATATTAGATTAATTCATTCTTCTTAAACTGAGAATAGCAATATCATCAGCAACATGATTCGGTGCTTGGAATGATTGATTTTGCAAATGATAGACCAATTGTGAGAACTGTTCGTTTAATCCGCCATCATAAGGTTCAAGTGCACCATCAGAACAAATAATAAACCGAGCATGTCGATTGAGAATAAATTGAAACTCTTCAACTTCGAGGTCTTCTGTTAAACCTAGAGGAAAACTACTGGTATTTAAAACGCGAGGTGCTTGGTTAGGCTCAAAAATAATAGGAGGAGGATAATGCCCAGCACTTGACCACTTCAGCACATGTGTTTCTAAATTTAGAACGCCTGCAATCATGGTAATATGTTTTTCAATATTTTCCTGAACCAACATCCCATTCAATTTTTTAATTAATTCTCTTGGCGTTTTTGAGCGACCATGAAATGCTGCCATCCATGAAGTGAGTAAAGAGCTTGTCACACCATGTCCTGAAACATCAGCTAAATAAAAAATAATTTCTTTATCGCTTATTTTCCAATAATCATACCAATCGCCAGATAAATAAGCTGAAGGTTTAAATAATGTTTCAACTTTATAATTTTGCAGTTCAATAGGATTGGGAAGTAATTTTTTTTGTAATTCGGCAGCAGAAGGTAAGTCACGACTGTCCTGATTACGTTTATATTGCGCATCTATTTTTAATAATGAATGTTCAGGATGTGCAGGTAGGCGTGTCCAGATCCAGCCCGCTAAAGCACCTAACTCCCATGCTTGTGATAATGCTGTGCCTTCATTTTCAAACGCTATCACAACAGTAGGCAAATTCCACTGATGTTGTAAATAATCTTGTACATCAGCAATTGCAATAATTGTTGGATCATACAGGTTAATATCTTCAATGTTGATCATTTGCAGACTCGGAAGATTATTTAGTACTTGGTCTAAATTCGGTATTGTGCGAGTGGGCTGAATGAAATACATAAAGTTAATTAATGATCCTGAAACTAAAATGATAAAGCTAAATCTATGTTAGACGATGTAAAATAGATAGCCAAGTAGTGTAGGCATCCACAAAGTAATGCCAACACAAAATAAGTTTTACAAAATATTTTCAATTATATTGCGATTATTGCGTTGAATCAGGCTCTTCAGTACTTTCATCATCTACAAATGAAATTGCTTCAGCACCTAAACCTTTTTTCTGAGCGATGTTATAACCTTGACGTTGTAAATAAATATCACGAATCGCAGCATATCTATCACCTTGTAAAGCATCTTCAAACTCTAACAAGCGTGAACGGGCATTAATACCACCCATGAAGCGATTTCCCCAGATATAACCTGACTGATCTGCATTATCTACTGTATAAGTCAGTGGGTTTGCATAACTTTCAGCAACATAATCTAAAGAATTACGTAAAGTGCTTGGTCCAAAAAGTGGCAACATTAAATAAGGACCACTTGGAACACCATAATAACCCAAAGTTGTTCCTAAGCTTTCATCTTCATTAGGTAGACCTAAACGTTTTGCTGGATCTGCTAAACCTAAAGAAGTTACTGTATTAATGGTAAAGCGCCCTAAAGTTTTAGCTGCACGACTAAAACGACCTTGTGCAAGTTGATTCACAGCATTCCAAGGTTCACTTAAATTTTTACGAAATGAACTATAAGAACCTCGAACATCTTCAGGTACTTTTGCTACATACTGTACAGCTAAAGGACGAGCAACATTACGATCTAACATATCATTAAATGCAAAAATTTCACGATTCAAAGGTTGTAGAGGATCTTTTACATCATCTGCTTGAGCAGCATTAGCATTTACCTTCAAATTTTCAACTTTAATATTTTTTAATTCTTTTAAAGCATCAAGACGAGGGTGTTTACTTTCAGCACCTGTAGCTTCAACTTCAGCATTTATTGCAGCTACTTGACTGACTTCAGTATTTTGATCAAGAGTATTGGTAGACGTAGTCTCTACATCTTGTTCAGCAAATACATGAGAGGTCAAACCTATGGTTAGCATGCTTAGCCATAAAAATTTTAAACGATGCATATAAGTCCTTAACGAAATCAATAAAAGCAAAATTGTTTATGGGGCAACAACTAGTTTCATCATTTATTTTATTCTAACAGTTGCTCCTTGACATGTATTAAATCAAATTTGGATAAAAAATGTAAAAAACTTACTTAAAATGACTAAAAAAAGATCACTTGATAAATAAAATTAAAAAACTTTAAAAAAAGGGGTTGCGTCGTATGTGAAATGCTGTAGAATGCACATCCATCGGCGGTGATGAAGATTAAAACTTCTGATAAAACAATAACTTGGTTGAATTGATTGAGTTGGGTTTTAGAAGGAAGGGTTAAAAATAATTTTCATTATTAGTTGACTTTCTAGAGATAGAGAGTAATATAGCCGACCTAGCTTGCTGCTGACGAAGCAGTAAGAAGATCATTAAGAGATTATGAAGAACAACTTGTGTGGATTTTTACTGGTTGATTGATCGAAATTATTTTCATTGATTGATGGTAGAAATTACTCGAAGTTTATTTGAGAAATATTTGTCAGAAAA
>NZ_JACANU010000039.1:0-3763 GCF_030329325.1 Acinetobacter sp. 226-1 | reverse complement strand
ATTTTGATTTGACATTACACAGCCTCCACTAAACGATTACGCTCAATAAAACCAATCAACAAGTTATTGATATTGCGGTGGTCGAGTTGATCAGTGAAGTCGCGGTATGGATTGCCTTTCTCGTCAAAGACTTTGATTTGACCGAGTTCTTTAATTTCTACAGCAGTGAAGTTTGATTCTGGTACACCGTAGCTATCAGCATGAGTTGCATATTCAAAAGGGAACTTTAATGTGAACTCATCAATTTGAATCACAGCATAGCCAGTGCTTAATGAAGTGATTTCTACTGTTTGCACGGCGTAAGTAGAAGGGATGTATTCAGATGCTAGAGGTGGTTTGTATTCAGTGGCTTTTTGGTCGTATGCCAAAGCAACGATACCAGTCGTGAATAAAGCACTGATTGTGCAAACTTGTAAAAAGCGTTTTGGCTGTACACGATGTGTAACAGTAGGGTTGATAGGATTTAGTTTTGCATTCATAATTAATCTCGCATTCAGTTGTAAAAAGCGCATTGGATTTCTCAGGTCGGTGCGCTTTTTTGTTATCTAATGTCAAAATATTAACTATGGTTAATAATTATGTCAATAATAAAATTAACTTTAGTTTAATAAATTTACACTCTAGTTTGTTAACTATGATTTAATAGATAAAAGAAACCCAACCACTAAGGTGATAAGAATGAGTTTAGGAAATGAAATACACGAATGGCGTAAACAATTAGTAGAGAAACTATTGTTGAATGGCGTAAAGCCTGAAGATTTGGAAAAGCATGTGAACGCGGCTAAGCTGGTTGTGTTTGGTGGTCGGGTTGTTACTGCTACTATTGAAGTGCCACTTAAGTATGCAGATGAGCTAAAAGCCACTCTTCTTGAATTCTCAAAAAAGAATGGCTGTTTGTTAGATATTAATTAATGCAAAAGGTTGATATCGTGGGTTAGAGCTTTTTCCAGTCATTAAGGCTTTGTTCTGTTGATTGCTCTTCATAACCTTTCTTGATTTGCTCTAAAGACTCTAGGTACACGTGAACCCATAATTCCGCATCGGTAATATCAAAAGCGCTTTCATTTTTAGAGCGCTCATTAATAGTTGCTTTAGTAAGCTCTAACGCTAGAGCTTCTATAATTTCAGGTTTCATATTTTCTCCGATATTTATGGATGTTTTGAGAACAATGTTGGTGCAGAGTCTCAACTTCATAATATTAGGGAAAGTATGGATTTTTAAAAAGAAAACCCACACTGGGTGGGTTATGGAGTTTACTATGAGTGATAATCAAGAATCAGAACGCGGAATTATTCCAGCAGGAACGCGAGTTAAGTTATTCGAAGGACGTGTAACCCTGCTAGAAGATGTGGTGGTTGACGCTAATCAAGAGTGGATTGATAAAGCCATTAAAGATCAGCAGGATTATTTTGATGGCGTTGGTTGCTATTCACCCAAACCCCCTAGTTCAACAAATAATCACTAAGCCATTTTTTGTTGTCTTCATCAAGTGTTGATGTCCAGTCTGCATCACCTGTTAACTCAACAACAAGTAGCCTATCATCTGAGTCAATATAGGGTTTTAAGGCGTTGATAATATCAGTGGCGTTACCCTTATGAGTAATCACCCACACTGATTTTAATGGGCAAACACAACCGTCAGCAATTCGCATTATTGCTTTACTTATCCCAACGTAATCCTTTTGACCAATAAGATCGTAACTAATTAAGTATTTAGACATTAATTCCTCCACCCGATCAGTAAGCTGCGTCGGGTTCGCAGTTTTTTATACAAATAATTGCAATATTGGGTATTCTTTACTTCCTTTGACCTTTGATTTGCAAAACTTGTCTTTATCTTTGGTATTCATAAAATCATCAAAAGTACTTTTATTAACCAATTGATATAAAACGTTCACTTGCCATCAATCCAACAGTAAGCAAGTATCATTGAAATAAAATGCGTTTAATTTTCTTAGAATTAATATCGATAATTTTCAATTGAGTTGCCACCTATTTGATTTGCGATTGAGTAACTCTATTTTTTCTCACAAGCTCTATAATTTGTTTTTTTGTAAAATGAGGTATGAAGTGTTCTCCACATAGTTTTTTAGCTAAAAGATACTCATCTTTAGTGGTTAAATTAATATCCTTAACACCCTTAATTGACTCATGAATGTTTTGTGCAACTCTCTGAATTAGCAATTCATTTGTATTCAAAATTTACCTCTCATTAAATTTATTTCAACATAAACACCCAACACAAAAGTATTGCTGCTATGTATAGTCCAATTTTCCTATAATTTTGTCATTTCATCTATCTGTTTTCTTGGGAAATATTGGTTTTCCTAACTTTCCTTCTTCACAAAGTTGAACAATCTGCTCATTAGTTAAGACAGGTATGAAATACGTTTCTCCAATATCCTTTGACAAGATTTTTACTTCTTCTGCTGTAAGGACGATCGCCTCATTATTTGCTGCTGCATCATTAATTCGAGTAATAATTTGATTGATTGGTAGTGTTGAGTTGTCTAAAACCATTTTAAATTTCTCCATCATAACTATGTGAAACGTATTTACCAATTACGCTTATATGTTCCAACTGCTCAGGCTCAACGATTTCACGTTGGTATTGAGGGTTATCACTATCAATAATTAATGCGCCATCAAATCGACGAGATAAGCGCTTAATTTTCAATTCATTCCCATATCGAATAGCATAAACTCTCCCTGATTGAACTTGATCTAGGGAGTTGATGGATTTATCTAGAGTAACAATGCTGCCATCAGGAATTCTTGGCTCCATACTATCCCCATCAATATCAACGGTTATTAGGTTTTTGGCTGATACCTGTTTTTTATGCACCCACTCCAATAAGCGCACTGATCCTTGCTCTTTTTCTGATGGCTCAAACTCAACAATACGCCCATTACCTGCAGAAAATTTAATATCAACATGCGGGATAACCACATATACACTAGGATCTAAATCCTCAGGGGCATCCCATGCTAACACTGGATGGTTTTCTTGCTTCCCATTCTCTCTGCCTGTTAACAACCAATCATCAGAGACATTTAAAAATTTAGAGATAGCTTTAAGCTTTTCGGCTTTAGGTATGCTGTCTCCGTGCACCCACTTACCAACTGCTACAGAAGAAACGTCAACTCCTCTAGCTAGGTCAGCAGGCTTTAACTTCTTTTCCTCTAATTTTTCTTTTAAGCGAGAATGAAAAGACATGGTTAATTTCCTGTTAGCTATATTAACTAATGTTAATACTTAATGTTGAAACAGTGGTTAAATTGTGGTAACTTTGGTTTATTAACTATAGTTAAGTAAAAGCAAATGAACCCACTAGATTTAATGAATCATTACGAGTGTAAAACTAGAAGAGCCTTATCTCAAAAAATTGGTTTTTCAGAAGTCACTTTATGGAAATGGGAAAAAAAAGGCATCCCGCCACGTACCCAAGCGCTTTTTGAAATCCTTACCGAAGGAAAACTAAAAGCAGACCGCCAAGCGCTGATCAATTAAACACTCCACAAGCAAATTATTTCTTTTCTTTGCTTAAAAATATACGTGAAAGAAAACAAGGATTTCACAATGCAAGAAATTTCACTGAGCAGAGAAGCTCAAACTGCCATTTTTAAAATGATTAACCAAACACAAGGGATTTCGCCAAAAGAAATTGCTCAGGTTACAGGTGACTCACACAACACGATCTGTAATTACGGAAATGTGGGTATGCCTAATCATTTACCGAGTTTGAAGAAACTCGAGGCAAT
>NZ_JACANU010000038.1:0-3764 GCF_030329325.1 Acinetobacter sp. 226-1 | reverse complement strand
TTGAATGATTTCTTCTTGGTCTACGTGCCATAAAATACTCCATATATTGATGTTTATAACATCATTTGAGGAGCAGAGTATCACTTATAGGAGTTGTTCAAATTTCCGGATCCATCTCTAAGTGAGGAGGAAATGACTCTTACTATTCAGATGTTGTTTCAAGCTTTTTTTGATTGATAGAGTTTTATGTATTAAACTCTATATTGAAAGTAAATATATTGTAAAAATAGTATGTTATTTACTAATTGATTAAATTATTTACACTTATTCTGTATAATGCTCTATGAATTCATTACTTATTTTTTTAAATTAAAAATCATATGCAAAGCTTAAATGATGAAGAGTGTCGCCAAGTTGAAAGTGTAAAACAGCTTTTACAAAAAAATTTTAAAGATAAGCTTTATGCTATTTATTTATATGGTTCGTATGTTGATGGTGGTTTAAAACATAAAAGTGATCTTGATATTTTAGTTATTATTGAACGTGAAATTACCGATCAGGAAAGAAAACAATTAGCGCAGAATTTTCTAAATATATCTGTTCCGATTGGTCATGCTACAGCGCGTGCCTTAGAAATTACGATATTAGAAAAAGGGAGTATTACCAATAAAAATCATCCATATACATATCAGCTACAATATGGCGAGTGGTTGAGAGAAGAATTACTCAAAGGTGAATTACTTTATAGTCAATCTGATCCAGATATTAGTATTTTACTTAAAACTGCCCAATTACATAACATTACTATCTTTGGACCTGATATTTGCGATTGGTTAAATCCAATTAGCTATGAACAATTAATATTTGCCATGCAAAAAACTTATCCACAAATTATTGCTCATTGGAAAGACGATCAGGATGAATGTAATCAAATTTTAGCGCTATGCCGTATAGCTTATACATTAGATCATAAAACAATAGTTGCCAAGGATGTTGCTGCGACATGGTTTTTAGAATTCTTAAGTCAGATAGATCAAGACATTTTGCAACTCATAATAGATGAATATATTGGGCAAGGTCATGAGCAATGTTGGTTAGTTTTACATGATCAGCTTGCTAAAATTGTTAAAGAATTACAGCATAAAATTGAACCACTACTTTTTAACTGATGTGGAAGTAATGGATATGCTTCTTAGATTATTACCTCACTATATCTCTAAATACCGAAGAGACTTGATATTGCAAAGGGGGGCGTGGTTGGAGTTGCATGAAGATTTTAAATAAAAGCGGAGGAACTAGGGTAAAAGTTGCCAAAAAGTTTCTTCTGAAATGACTTTTATATTATGACGTTTAAGCAAAGCGGAGGTAACTCCATTGCCATAGATCTTATTCCCATTAAATTGACCATCGTAAATCATTGAACTACCACATGAAGGGCTATTTTCTTTAAGCACTACCAGAGTAGCTTTTAATAATTGAACTTTTTTTAAAGTTCTATATGCCCCTTCAATATAGATTGAAGTCACATCCTTTCCTGATTTTTCAATTACACAGGCTTTTCCATCTAAGACATCATCGCCATTACCTCCCGAAATCTCGGCAGGTTCGCGTGGTGTTGATAAACCGCCAAGAATCTCTGGACATACCATAGTAGCTTTTCCATCTTTGACTAATTTTTCGATTTTTTCGTTTAAGCTATGCGTCCCGTTATAACGTACCTTTAAGCCAGCCAGACAAGAACTTACTAAAATCATATTTCCTCTATGAAAAAGATATGTATCGATTTGCTATTTAGCCAGTACCTATTATTTTTTAAAATTAATAGGTTAGTGCTATGGATAAAACAAGAATTTAAATATGATCAATGCAAAGTGAGTTATTTTTTTTCTAACCCACAAAGCTTATAGATTAGTTTGATCCTTTTTGTTTAGAAAATTTATCAACAGTGATGTGTGCTGAATTAGCAGGAGACTTTCACTTGGGAGATTCTAGGCAGCTAACCGATAAAAGTCTTCTGCCATTTGATTTGGTGTCTTAAAATCCAAGCCTTTTTGAATTCTTCGCTGATTATAAAATAACTCTATATATTTTGTAATATCCGCTTTGGCTTCTTCCCTTGTTTTGTAGTTGCGATGATGGACTAGTTCATTTTTGAGTATGCCCCAGAAACTCTCTATCGGTGCATTATCAAAGCAGTCGCCTTTTTTGCTCATTGAACCCTGAAAATCAAATTTCTCAAGTAAGTTTCGATATTCATTACTGCAATATTGGCTGCCTCTATCTGAATGTACAATGAGATCTTTAGCAGGTTTCTGATTGCGAATAGCCATATTCAATGCATCACAAACAAGCTTGGCTGTCATGCGCTCATTTAAGCTATAGCCAACAACCTGTTTCGTGTAAAGATCTTTGACAGCTGCCAAGTACAACCAGCCCTCAGCCGTCCAAATGTAGGTAATGTCACTCGACCACGCAAGATTAGGCTTCGTCATTGAAAACTGTTGCTTGAGTAAATTGTCATAAATAGAACGGTTGTGATCACTGTTCGTGGTTCTTTTGAAACGCTTATGGCGCTTACAATACAACTGATTTGATTTTTTTATTTGGCGCACAGCATACGTACTTATTTTGATACCTTGCGCTTGTAAATGCTTGGTTAATCGAACATAGCCATAGCTTTGTTTGGTTTCTTCATGGGCTATTTTGACCAAAATTGTCTGCTGATTTCGCTGAATTGATCTTTTACTCATGCCTCGCTTTAGCCAATCATAAAAGCGAGAAACGGATACACGAAGTAATCGAGCCATTAAAATAATCGGAAATAAGTGGCTTTGCGATTTCATATAGGCGTACCTCACTGACTTTCTTTGGCAAAGTACGCTGCTGCCTTTTTTAAAAATTCACGTTCCATTTCAGCTGTTTTGAGCTGTTGTTTAAGCTTCTTATTTTCTTCGAGTAAGGCGTTTAGATCGGGCGAATACTGTTTTGTGCCTGCTAAAGTTCCAGCCTTTGCTTTGTTATTCCAGTTCGAAAGGGTTTGCATTGAAATGCCAAGTTGTCTAGCGGATTCCGATACATTACCTTGGTTCTCTTCAATGGCTTTTATGGCTTCAGCTTTAAATTCTGCGGTGTAAGTCTTCTGTTTCTTGCTCATGGTAAACTCCTAATGAGTATGTATAGTTTACCAAGTTAAACCCTCCTGTTTTTTAAGCACACATCAAGGTTTGTCATTAACATGATAATCAAATCAGTAGCTTAATTCTTCTAACTAACCATAATGACATCATGCTGCGACTCAAACGATGTCATCATGAGTATAAGACGACTCAACCTGTGTCATTTTTACTTTGGAAACCGGACATTTCTATTTTGGAGTTACAACTGAATTTCGCATAAGAGATTTTATGTTAAATAGCCCTCGATTGAGGGCTTTGAATATTTTAGTTAGAAGGTCTTAATTTATAATTTAAGTGGTTAAATACCACTTGTACTTATGATTTCATTTAGTTTTATGAAGTAATCATTGTAAATACGTTGAGCTAGAGTACCATTTTTTATATTGACCCAAATATCACCATTGCTATCCCAGTGAGCTAACTCTGGAATATCAATATAGATAGGCCAATTAGGTGACTGACCTAATTTAATAGATGGAAATTGTTCTTGAACAAGATTTAATAACTTTTCTCGTTCTTCTACAGTCACAATTACATCTGTAAAATGAACCGTACCGGGTTTGTCGGAGACTTTTTATTTAAGTTAGGCCACCTGACCTAACGGATTAATTTTATCATAGTACATTGCTTCAAAATCAAAAGGTGGCA
>NZ_JACANU010000037.1:0-3792 GCF_030329325.1 Acinetobacter sp. 226-1 | reverse complement strand
ATTGCCTCGAGTTTCTTCAAACTCGGTAAATGATTAGGCATACCCACATTTCCGTAATTACAGATCGTGTTGTGTGAATCACCTGTAACCTGAGCAATTTCTTTTGGTGAAATCCCTTGCGTTTGGTTAATCATTTTAAAAATGGCAGTTTGAGCTTCTCTACTCAGTGAAATTTCTTGCATTGTGAAATCCTTGTTTTCTTTCACGTATATTTTTAAGCAAAGAAAATAAATAATTTGCTTGTAGGACTGCCTATACAGCAGCTGAGCTTCCCAGAAAGAATTCAAAAATTCCTTTGTGAGTTAGCTTTTCATCGCTTGCATCAACCATTTTTTGAATGGTTTCCATGCTTGGTTTTTTTCGACCATGAATTAAGTGAGACTCCATGTATCCATAAGAAATTTTTGTAGTTTCACAAAACTGGATACGCTCACTTTTTTCTAATCCTCGCCAGAAATCATAGAGGGTAAGTATAAATACACCTTATAGGTAAATATAAATCAAATATACCTAACAGGTAAATATTTTTCAACCTCTGAGGGTATTTATTTTTTCTACCTATAAGGTAAATTTATTATTAGTTTTTAGAGGTACTTCCGTGATGACTGAGTTACAAACAATTCATGAAATAAGACTTAGTAACACCAAAAAATTAATGAAAGAACTGGGTTTAACTAGAACCGAGTTTGCTGAAAAAATTGAAATGTCTTACAACCTTGTAAGTCAATATATTGGTAAAAACCCAACAAAAAATATTGGTGACGAGACTGCTGAAAAAATTGAAAAAGCTTTTCACAAACCAAAGGGTTTTTTAGATCAGTCAGATATTGCAGTGACCAATCAAGAAAATTCCAATGTTAAATTTATTAGACCAAACATGGCCCCAGTGCTTTCATGGGTTCAGGCAGGTACATTTACAAATGTAAGTACTGTTGATATGTCCCAGGTTGAAGAGTGGCTTCCTTTGCCAGATGAATGCACGAATTGTTATTACTTAAAAGTTCAAGGTATCAGCAATAACCCTGATTTTCTGGAAGGCGATTATATTCTAGTTGATCCTGATGTTTATTATAGTGATATGCAGTCTGGTGACATGATTGTTGTAAGAAAATTTGAGGATGCGACTTTTAAAAAATTAGTCATTGAAACAGATGGTTCTCGCTATTTACAAGCTCTAAATCCTGAATTCAAGCCAAATGTCATCCCTCTTGATGAGAATTGTAATTTTGTTGGGCAAGTGATTGATTGCATCCGGTATACATATCGAGCAAAACGTAGAAAGAAATGTAATTAAAACATTAACCCTTAAATAATTATTAGAGAAACCTATGGATAATTCAGCACTACCAATCAATCAAATTATTGATCGAATTAATGATGCAGCAGCCAATAATGAAGCGATAGTCCTCACAGCAGAAGAAGTAAAAATTCTATCAAAAGGCATTGGGAAAACGTATTTTGTGCCTGTCTTAACTAATAAGCAGATTGTTCAACTTTGTGAAGAAGGAAAGTTAGGAAAACCAATGTTTCCTAAGAAAACAGGTAATTAAAACTGCATAGCAAATAGTTGATTGATGAATAAGGAATAATTTAATTTTTTTCTTTTTTACTCATCGCTGTGATGGTTTTCTTTTTCAGTATAATCATATCTTTAACATTTAAGATAAAGGGCAAAAAACTTGAAATATTTAATCGGTTCTTCATTATTCGCTATTGCATTGGCACTAACAGGCTGTAACTCATCTCCTATTCAACCAACCAAACCTGTAGAAAGTACACCAAGCACTCCTGCAGAAACTCAAGTAATTAACTTTGTAGGACCAATGGGTCTAACTATTCAACTTAAATCATCTGATAATTTTGAAACGGCTGTCATGACTGATAATTCAGATCGTGCAATGCATTTAAAAGCAGCTATAGCTGCAAGCGGTGTCCGCTTAACAAATGATGACGGCGTATCTATCCATTTTAAAAATGGTGAAGGCGTGGTCGAACTCGTGAAAGGCAGACCAATTAACATCACTGAATACAAGAAATAATATTTAAAATAAAACCCACATGATGTGGGTTTTATTTTGATAAAATTTATTTACAATCACATTAGTACAACAAGGATCGTTGTGTAATATGAAAAAAATAGTATTCATTTTCATGTTTGTGATCGTCACTCTCGCTGGTTGCCAAAAGCAATTTGAAGAGGCTAATGCTGCTGAAAACAATCAAGACCTATCAACTATTATCCATCAATTTGAAGAAGCTGATGCCAAAATTAATCAATTTTTGGATCAACTAGACGACCCAAATACTCCTATTGAAATCAAGGCTAAAATCTTATGTATTGATTACCCTAATGTATATAATCAACAGTATGCCCCTGCTCTTTTTAAAATTTCCCCTAAGAAACATCCACCAGACAGACTAGATAGAGATTTAATTATTTCTATGGATTACTATAAAAATAAACTCCATATTCAGTGTGAAAAATATATCTAATCATTAACTTCATTTTGGATTTTCTTCTGCTTGTCACATCTAAGCATTACAATCTAGATAAGGCTACTATCGAAGGATAGCCTGTAATAACTCAGTATCATTCGCTCACCCGCTTCTGCGGGTTTTCTTTTGTCCATTTTATTTTTAATACACCTATAAAGTAAAATAGTTTTAAATAAATTTTACCTTAAAGGTATTTGCTTTATTTTACCTTACAGGTATATTTTAACTCGCAGACAATAAAAAAGCACACCGACCTTTCAAAACCGTGTGCTTTTTACAACTTAATGCGAGATCAATTATGAATGCAAAACTAAATCCTATCAACCCTGCTGTTACACATCGTGTACAGCCAAAACGTTTTTTACAAGTTTGCACACTCAGTGCTTTATTCACGACGGGTAGACAATGATTATCAGATGGCTCTTGCAGATATTCAAAAAGCTCAATCTGTGAATGATCTGGATAAACCTGCAAATTATTTCCGTGGCTCAAAATACGAAACACAAATTCTCAACGCATGCCAAGCAAAGTCAGATATGGAGGGATGGACCGCATGAATACCGAAATCTTAAACGCTAAACAAGCTTTTGAAGCAATGTCATCTGGTCAAGCAGTGTTGTGTCGTGCAGTCGGACAACTGCTCGACTTTGGCGAGTTGAGTCAATTCCCTGCTACGGTCTTCTTCGGTGCTGATTACGAGTTCTGCCTTGCACCTCGTTTTATGACAATCGGTCAATTGGATCTAGAAGTACCTGAGTGTATTCAAGGCTTTGATGACTTAATTGATGCTGCAATGTATTACTACGCACCTAATCTTTTAGATGTAGATCATCCTATTGAAATTCTAAGCACTGCTGACAATGCTACTTATTTAAAACGTTTGATCACATCAAAGCTTTTACATAAAACTTCTGATGATGCTATTGCTCATGCACGTGCATTTATCACATTGAACGGCGGTTCATTAGATCCTATAGAAGTTGAAGCTCCAGCTGTAGAAGTTGAAACTGTTGTTGAGCCTGAGGTTACTACTGAACTCGCACCTGAACCAGTTGAAGAAAAACCGAAAAAAACAACTTCAGCAGAAGTAAAAAAACGCTACATCGAGGCATTGAACGAGGCAACTAGAGAGCGTGAAGTCTTTGCTATTGAAACTCAAATTACGATCAACAGTGATTTGAATAAAAGAGACTTAAACTCGCTAAAATCAATGATTGAGCAGCTATATGCCAAATTTAAACAAATTGAAGCTGAGGAAATTAACGCGCTGATTGTTCAATTTAAAGGACAAATTAC
>NZ_JACANU010000036.1:0-4160 GCF_030329325.1 Acinetobacter sp. 226-1 | reverse complement strand
TGTTTTCGACATCCCGTTCCAGCAGGCCTTGCCGTTCCAGATAGCGACCCACCCGGTGGGCGATGGTGTGCGTCAGCTGGGTGAGCTCTGGGCTGGTCGGCGCCTTGACCCAGCGGAAACGCGCTGAGCCGTGGGATTGCTCGACATACACACCGTCGAGAAACAGCATGTGGAAGTGAACATTCAGATTGAGCGCCGATCCAAAACGCTGGATCAGGGTGACCGCGCCCGTCTTGGCCACTTGGTGGGTATGGCCCGCTTTCTTGACCAGGTGCGTGGCAATGACGCGGTAAACGATGCCCAGCACCCACCCCATGATCTCGGGCCGGCTGGCAAACAGGAAACGCAGCTGAAACGGGAAGCTCAACACCCACTGACGCATGGGTTGTTCAGGCAGTACTTCATCAACCAGCAAGGCGGCACTTTCGGCCATCCGCCGCGCCCCACAGCTCGGGCAGAAACCGCGACGCTTACAGCTGAAAGCGACCAGGTGCTCGGCGTGGCAAGACTCGCAGCGAACCCGTAGAAAGCCATGCTCCAGCCGCCCGCATTGGAGAAATTCTTCAAATTCCCGTTGCACATAGCCCGGCAATTCCTTTCCCTGCTCTGCCATAAGCGCAGCGAATGCCGGGTAATACTCGTCAACGATCTGATAGAGAAGGGTTTGCTCGGGTCGGTGGCTCTGGTAACGACCAGTATCCCGATCCCGGCTGGCCGTCCTGGCCGCCACATGAGGCATGTTCCGCGTCCTTGCAATACTGTGTTTACATACAGTCTATCGCTTAGCGGAAAGTTCTTTTACCCTCAGCCGAAATGCCTGCCGTTGCTAGACATTGCCAGCCAGTGCCCGTCACTCCCACTCGATTGTAAACAAGCACACAAAACCCTTTAGTGACAACAATTTGCAAGAACTATCAGGCTCAGTGCCATGAAAAATACCATGACCAGATCATGAGGTTGAACACGGCTTGCGCCGGCAGCGTTCACGCTCCTGGTCGGCGATCTCGCCCGGCTGCAATGCTAGCTCAGCATCGGTCATGCGCTCCAGCACGTCGCGTAGGCGGATGGTGCAAGGAATGGGCGGCAGCTCGAACTCATAGCCGCCGGCGATCATTTCGGCCGCAATCTCCTCGGTGATGAAAAACGGCTCGTCGTCTTGGTTCGGCTTCTTCATGCCCTTTCCTCCTGGCGCTCATCCTGGCCGACAGCGGCCAGGGCATCGGCTTCCGTCAATGCGTCCTCCACGAACGCGCCGTGCTGCTTCGCTTCGGCCTGGCTGACCTCGGCCCATATCCGTTTCACCTGGGCCGCACTGTACCCGGCCAGCTCGGCGGTCTTGTTGATGCTGTAGCCGGACTTGCGCAGCGCGACAACTTGGGCGCGGCGCTTCGGATCAGCACGGCGGCCCTTGTACCGCCCGGCCTGGCGGGCCAACTCAATGCCTTGGCGCTGGCGTTCGCGCCTGTCCTCGTAGTCGTCGCGGGCCATCTGCAAGGCCAGGCGAAAAAGCATGATCTGCACGGCTTCCAGCACGATCTTGGCGACGCCCTGGGCCTCGGCCGCCAGGTCGGATAGATCGACCACGCCAGGGACGGCCAGGCGTGCGCCTTTGGCCTGTATCGAGGCCACCAGGCGCTCGGCCTCGGGCAAAGGTAGGCGGCTGATGCGGTCGATCTTCTCGGCAATGACCACCTCGCCGGGCTGTAGGTCGCCGATCATGCGCAGCAGCTCAGGCCGGTCGGCGCGTGCGCCGGATGCCTTCTCACGGTAGATGCCGGCGACGTAGTAGCCGGCGGCCTTCGCGGCCGTAGTGATCGCCTCTTGGCGTTCCAAGTCCTGCGCGTCGGTGCTGACGCGCAGATAGACCCGCGCCACCATCGGCGCGGCTACTGGCTTCGTCCTGCGCATACTTGCGGGCTCCTTTGGGCATACTCAAATGCACCCATCTTAAACTGGCAGCTAATGTACAAAAGTTGATAGAAGCACACAAGTTCAATTTTGCACTTCTGCCCCACTATTGCAAAACTGCTTGTTAGTAGCCGTTTTTTCTTACTGTTTATAGATTCAATAATTTTTGAAACGAAAAATTGGGACTAAACATTTCGGTTTCGTTTTCTGTCGATTCGTCCTGCGTATCTTTTGCATAAACAAACATTTGTTGTTCGTAGTTTTCGATGGCATTTTCAATACTTGTAAATTCTCCGTTTGTAAGGTTTTCAGACAATATCAAAGCATCCAATAATCCCGTATTTACACCCTGTCCTGCAAAAGGCGACATCAAATGAGCAGCATCGCCAATCATTGTTATGGGTAATGGACGGTTACTTTTCCAATCATTGTTCAAAGGAAATTTCCTTGTGGGCAAGCATTGAAATGTTGATACCGAACGTATTAATTGTTTGTAAACTTCACTCCATTTGGAAAATCTTTTCAATAAAAAATCGGCAACGCTGTTTCTGTCCTGAAAATCTAAGGGAATTTTATTTTTCCATTCATCGGGCGTTTTAAAACTAATTCCTAAATACAATGCACCATTATTATTGGGATTGGCAAACAATAAAATGCCCTGATGTCCCGCCATTAATCGGTTGCCGTTGCATAGCTGAAAAAATCCGGGACAGTTTATTTCCGGTTGAAGAATATCAGCTTGGATGTTGAAAGTACCGGTTTCTTCAACTTGCGTGTCGGTAACAAAGCTCCTTATTTTCGACATTCCACCATTGGCAAGAATAACCAAATCTGCTGTTTCACTCGGTTTATTCTCAAAAGTTAGTGTCCACTTCTTCTTACCAGGTTCAAGCATAACAAGTTTTCTATCCCAAATAACCGTGTCGTTTTCTAAACTATTCAACAAGATAGCCCTTAAGTCATTTCTGTTTATTTCAGGATTGTCAAATCGATTTTCGGGCTTTACATTTTTTGTGGATAAAATATTGCCTTTTTCATCAGCAATATTTACACCCATTGGTAAGGCTAAGTCATAATAAGTTTGTAACAATCCCGCTTTTTTCATTGCTTCCTGACCTGAACCTTTGTGTAGGTCAAGGGTTCCACCAAAAATTCTTGCCTCTCGGTCGTTGTCTCTTTCGTAAACTGAAACGTCTATGCCGTTTTGCTGTAATAATTTTGCCATAGTCAGTCCAACGGGTCCACCACCAATTATTGCAACGTTCTTATCACTAAGTAAATTCATTTGTTTGTCTGTATCTATTCGCATTGTCATTCAAAAATGGCACATAACAAGTGGCTATACGCCAAATGGCGTATATATCCACTATATCTTATTTTGCTAAACCTTTCATTATCAGTGACAAATCCGTTTTCAACCGTTTACCGTTCGTTTCTACTCTCTCAAAAGGATTTATATTCATAGTGCTTTTTGTTAAGTTTTGCTCAAATATACAAATCCTTTCTATATATCTAACAAATCCATCGGACTTTTTAATTGTTCCATTCCCTTGGTGGTAATATGTGTATAAACCTCAGTTGTTTTACTGCTTGAATGACCTAACAACGATTGAATATAACGTAAACTCGTACCATTCTCAAGCAAATGCGTTGCAAAGCTATGTCGTAAGGTATGTACAGTAACTTCCTTTTGAATCTTTGCTTTTAAAACAGCTGCTTTAAAAATGTTTTGAATACTTCGGCTTGAGTATGCGCCACCTTTTTGACCTTCAAATAAATAATCTTTTGGTTTATATTCCATAAAGTATGTTCTTAAAATAATTAATGTTTTCTCAGATAAAATGGTATAACGATCTCTTTTTCCTTTTGACTGTTCTATACGAATTTGCATGCGCTTGGAGTCAATGTCTTTTATTTTCAGGTTTATACATTCAGAAATGCGCAAACCTGCCGAATAAATAGTCATCAGAATAGCCTTGTGTTTCACGTTTTCAATAGCGCGTAGTACCCGAATGGTTTCTTCTTCACTCATCACAACAGGAAGTGTTTTTTCTTTTTTTGGTCTTTCGATGAAATATGTTTTCCGTTGTCCACCCAAAACACGTTCGTAATAAAACTGGCACTGTTGCAAAGTTACCGATGAGGCAGCCTTTTGTCTTATTCAAAGGCCTTACATTTCAAAAACTCTGCTTACCAGGCGCATTTCGCCCAGGGGATCACCATAATAAAATGCTGAGGCCTGGCCTTTGCGT
>NZ_JACANU010000035.1:0-4724 GCF_030329325.1 Acinetobacter sp. 226-1 | reverse complement strand
CCAGTTTTTTAGACAATAAATCAACTGTACATGTTTATTTGCGGGATTTTTGACAATTAAATTAGGAATTGGGGCGTTTAAAGTGCCATAAATGAGGGCTTCGATACTGTCTGCAATAGGTTTGTCTATATCTATGATCAGTGTGCCGACTTTAAAATCTGTAGCAGTTTTTAAGTATGCGAAATCAGCAAAATCAGGCTCATCTTTATGAAACCAACAAGGCTTTTCACCTGCAAGTGCGATTTTTGAAGTCCAAAGTGGGCAATTATCAGGAATTGAAAGACGAAAAACGCTAAGAGATGCGTCAAGATCAGACTTTTTAGTCTGTTGTTCTTCAAAAATCAGGGCTTTTTTGCGTAAATTAAACGCTGTTACAGTTTTTATCATAAACAAGTCTATAGTTTTGACTTGTTAATTCACTGCATCCACCGCATAATATGGGAATACATTGTGGATTCAGTTACTAACAAGTCGACTGATGAAGCCAAAAAGAAGCCACGTGTCGTCGAAAACTGGGGCTTTTTTTTGGTCTGTACTTTTTCTAATTCAAGAAAATGTATCTAATTGCTCTCAATTTGAAGCTACTCTACAACTATTGCAAGATTTTTTTTCTCATTCGTTGAAAATTCGCAAAAATAAATCTGTTACCACCTCAAAACCTGCAATTTTTTCAAAATTAAGACACTTTTTTTTCGAGTACAGCAATGTAAAACATTGCTACGCAGAAAAATAAAGGGTCAATTACATTGTGAATCCATTATCTTGATCAATTGCTTTAGGTTCAGGTTTCACCTGAACTATCGGCTGTACTGTATTTTCTTTTTGAACAAGATCATTTAAGCGACTTTCATTTGCATATCGCTCTAATTTAAACGTCCGATCTAGGCGTTCTCGATTGTCATAATTCAAATGACAGCCCTTTTTCTTCATAAAATCAATTATGCGCTCATCATTGCGTAAATTCTTCTGAACAATATCAATTTCATCTCGATTTAAACCTTTTTCATACCGACTAAAATGGCTCAATTCATTGTATTTACAGCCAATATAATAAGCGACTTGGTTTATATCTCCTTTTCTAAAGGATTCATGCTGTTTTTCAGACCAAGAATGAATATTTTTAGCAGTTGGTGAACGATAGCCAATACTTTTGAAATAGTCTGTCATTTCAATACTTGATTTTGGACGGATTGCAAATTTTGGATGATCAAGTAACCTACTAATTACATTAAGTTTTCTATCTGTTTCCCCAAGTTGCTGATTGATTCTTCTAAGCTCTGTATCTTGTTGTACAGCTCGTCTACGTTCATCCCTTTGTTTGATGCTGTATTCAGTGATGAAAGTTTCAATATCTGTTCCGAAAGTTGTTGCTGTAATGGACTGATTTTGTTCTGAATAACTTGATTGACCGTATGCTGTAGGTTCGATTGATCTAACACTTTCTTTAACTGCATTTGTAAATGCTGATTCATGTTGGATTCGAACGTCTGTAAAAAAACGTCCGATGGTTTCTTCAATTTGATGTTTGCTATCTGCTCTTTCAGCGTCAAAATTAACTCTGATTTGACTTGGTTCTCTTGAATCAAAAGCTCGTTTTGTTCGATTAATTGCTTCGTGTACTTCTCTGACAATTTCAGTGACTTGTTCTGTTCTTCGATTTGATTCTTCAACAAGTCGACTTGTTGGCTCATCAATGTTTTTAATTCGTTCATTTACTTCACCAGAACTGCTAAAAGCAAAAGGATTAATAGAGAAATTACCGCTATCAGCATGTATTTGATGTGCTTGATCTGCTCGTTCTGCTGTGTACTGTTTTCCTGCGTTGAAATGATGAGCTGTTGTGCCTGTTGTTGTAATGCTTGGCTCTGTTGCTGTAGTACTTGGCTCTGCTGTACTTGTTCTTTCAATGTGTTGAGTAGATTCAGGCTCTCTGTCTCGATCAAGCCTAAATTCTGTCTTGTCTGTGCCAAGTGAGAAGTAGCGGTCTGTGTTGTATTTTGAACGTCTTGCTGAAAGTTCCTGAACTCTTTCACTGTTTTCCAAAGCAAATTGCTTGTGTTCTGCTGAAATAACTCGATGTCCGCTTGGTGTGCTGACATCATCTGCTTCTCTTGTTCGATTCTCAAAGTAAGATTCGATACTAAATTCTGACTCATAAAATGCACCTTTTAAGCGTATCGCCTTATCTGCACCAGCAATTTTTAATGAAATGAATTGATCACTTGTTCGGGTCACTGTTCCCAGCTCTGAAACAGCATCTAAAACGTCTTTTCTATCTCTGATAAAACCATGCTCAACACGTTGTTCTATATAACTTCCAACGATTTCACGAATGTCTTTTACAGCCTTATTTTTTAAACCTGCTCGGACTGCTGATTTATCTTGAAAATGGACATGATCAGGGGTTTGCGTATCACGCTGTAAAGTCGGGTCATCAGGTCGTGACCATCCTTTTGAATAATTAAAGTAGTCCCGGAGAGGGTCGAAATATTTTTCATGACCTGGGGGCGCAATGTTGAGGGCCTTTTTTGTTTCTAATTCAATGCGTGGTACAAGAAAGTGTACATGCTTGGAGCCGTCATCTTCTTCATGCAGCACTGCGGTAAAGTGGTATTGGTTTGGCTGTAATCCTGCAAAAGCATGTTTTTCAAATTCGTCTAATACTTCACTAACTTCTGCATCTGTTGGATTATCTGACTTTGACCAAGCAATAACACCGCTTGTATAGATCCAATCATTTTGAATTGATTGTGCTAAAGCGGTAAATGTCTGCGGATCTCCTCGCAAAACTTGAATATCAGGACGTGGGCGGTTGAGATGGTCAACCTCATCAATTAAATAACTGCTTGCTTTTGATGGGTCACCTTTGCCATGTGCCAAAAATTTAATGTACATCGAGGACTTCACCTCTCGATTTTTTTAATGCTCTTTCCCTTGCTCGGCTGACTGCTTCTTCTGTACGTGTGATCTTTGGTAAATCGCCTATAACTTCGTGTATGTCTGACTGTATAAGGCTTAGCGTGTGTAAGCATTCAAAAAAGGAAAAGTCATTTATTAATTTTTTATCCTTTTGAATTAGGTTTAACGACCTTGCAACTTGGTTCAAGTTGTTGCCAATTTTGCCGATCTGAAATAATAAAGCTGGGTCTGTCTTTGGCGGTTGTCGAACTATCTTTAATTTTGATCTTTTACTGTCGGCTGTAACGTCCAAAGGTTCAGCCAAAACAGTCGGAAATTCAGACATAATTTTTTGACCAATAAAAGCATTCACGAACTCACTAAAGTTTAGGTCATGGTCATCTAAATATTTTTCTAGTTGTTTAGCTTCTAGTTCCGTTAAACGTAGTCGTTTAACTTCAGTTTTTAGTTCTTTCTTTGCCATGACATTTCCCTAAATTGGATTCGCAATGGTTGGGGTCTTAGGGGTGAAACCCCTAACAAGTCTCCTGTGACACAACAAACATCCTACACGTAGTGGAGGTGTTTTTGTGGCTACAGGGTAGGCTTGCTTAATTCACGATAGCATCTTGTTTTCGTGCATTCAAGATTTGGTACAAATGTTGAAGCACAAAACAAAGGCTAGCTGTGAATTGTGGTACTGGACTAAATCAAGAGATGAGTTGTTTGAGGGGGGAAAAGCAAAAACAAACTCTTTGCTTACGACTAAGCTTAAATATTTAATTGATTAAAGAGTTTCACAGTTTGAATATTTGAAGTTTTAAGAATTAAAGGCTTTAAAAAAGGATTTGGCTCGCTTCGCTCGCCTATGGGATGAGAATTACTACGTAATTCTTTTACCAAGAGCACACTACACTGATAGCTATTTGTAAAAAATAGGGGGTTAAAGCAATGATATTTAATAGTTTTTTCAATAGGTTTTTGGGAGGTGTTTTTTATAGGTTTTTGAGCTAATTTTGGCTGTTTTGAACCATTTATTGCATTGTAGACTGAACTTATTGCTAACCCAGTAATTCGAGCTATTTCTTTAGCTTTTTTGCCCATTTTATGCAGTTTTCGAGCTTGTTGCCGTTGTTGTGCGTACTTGTAGCCTTTAGCTTTACCGCCTTTTTTTCCGCATTTTGACGCTATCTCACTAATTTCTGATTTGGTATATTTCTGATGTTCACCAAACGAGCCATAGCAAAAGCTAACGATACTGTGGCAAATCGTAGCAACTTCACTAATCTCTAGCTGCGGACTGCATTTCGTTTGATTTAATTCTTGAGCAAAATCATTAATGCAATTCTCAAACTGCTGTCTTGTCCAATCCTTTGAATGCTTGTTATAGAGTGAATAAGCACGTACACGTACAGTATTGAACAAGAAGTTATTACGCTCCCCTTTGGCTACTGTTGCACGATCTGATGCTTGTTTGAGTGCTTTATCTGTCTGCTTCGATTGTAGTCGCTCAATGAATGTTGTGCTTTTAACTTCTAGTTCTGAAATTCGAGCAAGTTCATACATCTCATAGCTTGTTGAACGCATCCCAACAACGTCCCATTGCTTGCTGTAGGGGTTTTTAGCGATAAAGTTATGATAAGCATCATCACCACCCAAAATGGCGTTTAAATGGCGTTTAAGGACTTTATAGAGCGAGTGTGCTTTTGCACTGTAATTGCCTTTTTTATTGTTTGTATCAATGCATACCCAGTTTTTTAGACAATAAATCAACTGTACATGTTTATTTGCGGGATTTTTGACAATTAAATTAGGAATTGGGGCGT
>NZ_JACANU010000034.1:0-4937 GCF_030329325.1 Acinetobacter sp. 226-1 | reverse complement strand
GATTCTTTCGATTCTTAGCCTCATCCCATTCAAAATACTGTTCCATAAAAAACATTCAAATTTGTATATACAATAATGTATCACAAAATTGTATCACTCAAGCTGAGAAGCGTAATTTTTAGTCAAATTTATTGGCAAAATATTTCAAAACTGCTCATAAAAAAGCCGACTTGTTTCAAAATCGGCTTTTTGGGCATTTTTGGCTTTTTAAGGTTTTATTAAGTATCTGATATTTAAATTAATATACAAGTGTATTGCGTATAACCACCATTATGTTAAATAGAGGGAAAATCTATTTTTAAAGTGATAAAATTATTGCAGTTATTTTAAGAATAGCTGCTTTTGATACTTGATCATCTATCCTAATTAAAAACTGTTTTTTAATAATTTGGAATATAAATAAGATTTAGTTAAAATTAACATTATTCATATAAATTAACATTATGTATTACATTTACTAATAATTTAAAATAATTAGTAGAAAAAAATTATGTTTTAATTATTTCTTTGATTATATAAGTTGAGAGTAAAAAATGATTAATACGGAATTTTCAAAGTGTATTTCTGCATGTACAAACTGTTCACTTATTTGTACTGAATGTGCAACTTCTTGTTTAAAAGAAAAAGATTTAGAGATGATGCGTGAATGTATTCAACGTTGTCTAGAATGTGCAGATATTTGTCAGTTATGTGTGCGTATGCAACAACATAACTCACCTTTCCTCAAAGAGATTTGTGAGCTTTGTGCTAAGATCTGTGAATATTGTGCGGAAGAGTGTGAAAAACATTCACATGATCATTGTAAAAAATGTGCTGAGGCTTGCCGTCAGTGTGCAGAAGAATGTCGAAAAATTGCCATGTAAAATACTTCAATAATGTTAATTATATGCTCTAGACTAACATAATCATTCTGCTAGTCTAGAGCCTTTCCTAAAATTAACATAATACACCTTATACGAAGCCAAAAATGGGAGCTTTAAGCTCCCATTTTTAGTCTTTAATTCGCTTTTTCGCTTCGTCATAAACTATGCTATCAGCTCGTTTTCCGACGGTAATGAGCAGGATAACTACCTGATCATCTTTAACTTGATAGACAAGTCGGACACCAGCTTTTAATAATTTGATTTTATAGCAACCTGCAAGATCGCCTCTAAGCATATTCTTTGGAATATGTGGCTGCTCTATGACTTTGGCTAGTTTCTTTTTAAATTGATCTCGTATAGCAACAGGGAGTTTTCCCATTCTGCTGTAAAGTCCTTGTGACGTAAAAGCTTATAAGTCATCTAATGTGACTTCCTCAAACATCTCTTTAGGATCATTAATGCGCTTACGGACAAGAGCTAATAATTCTTCATCTTCTTCCGAAAGCAAAGCTTTTTTGACAGGCAGTTTCCCAGTCGTAGCAACATACTCAAGAATACTAGTGAAGAAATCAGTAGGTGCAATACCTTGCTCTTTAAGGATTGAATAAGATTTTTCTTTAAGGGCTTCATCGATCCTGAAGTTAACGTAGCCATCATATTTCCCAAGTATTTAATGTACTAGGAATATTGTAATGCAAATTGCATTTCAAGTCGTGTTATTCACCAATTAAAATGTCTATGCGATAAACCATTTAAAATGTCCTGTTTTTAACTACAAGAGTCAAGCACAGGATTTAAATTTCTTTGTTCAATAACAACTTTCTGAGCTTTACGACTCGGCATACTTTTCTTGAGACGGGAACGTTTATTCTGTTTCTCCAATTCCTCATGTTGCTGCTGGATATGGGCCAGGACCGAACCTAATCTTTTATTCTCAACCACTTCATTCTGCTGTAGTCCAGCCAGTTTATTGAAGACGCTATAGTTGATCTTCCGTCCTTCATGCATAATTGCCACAGTACCATCCGGGTACTCCAGAAATGAAATGTATTGCCCAACAAGCTTATGATTCAGCTCTGTCGGTTCAAGCATATAAATACACTTGTCATAGGTCAGGGTCAGATTCTTGGTGACCTTACGCGGTTCCTGCCAGGTAAAAATATCATCCAGTTCAAGATCAGATTCGGTTAATGGCCGATGCAGGTTCTTTGAGTTTCGCGCACATTTGGCGAACTTCTGATTGAACTGCTCAATAAAGCAGGGTAACCATATATTGGCCTCTGCAATCGAACCGATGCCTTCCAGGCGCATCTCTTTGATCAGACGGTCCTGAAGGGTTCTGTTGGCACGTTCCACACGACCTTTGGCTTGGGGTGAGTTGGCAAAGATAATATCGATGTTCAAATTATTCAGAATCCGCCCAAATTGCGTAATTTGGCTGTCTTGCCTGGATTTCTGATTAACTCTGAATACCGAATGCTTGTCACTATAAAAGGCTAGAGGTTTGCCGTATTGTTCAATGTAGGCTCGGGTTGAAAGCATGTAGTCAAAGGTCGTTTCAGCCTCACAAAAGCGCAGATGCAACAGCTTTCCAGTGGCATCATCGATATAAACCAACAAGCAGCATTTTGCAGCTCGACCTTCAAACCAGTCATGATATGAGCCATCAATTTGGATCAGTTCACCGAAGCAATCCCGGTTATAACGTGGCTGATATGGACGCTTCAGGCGCTTGGATCGCGGAATCCACAGGTCATTGGCCGTCATCCAGCGCCGAAGCGTTTCTACCGGTATATTCAGGTCAAACATGCTGCTGAGCTTCTCATGCGCCAAGGTGGGTCCAAAGCCCAGCAAATGTTCAGCAATAATGGAAAGGCACTTTGATTTTAACAAGTCATCATGGCGACGATGGCCAGGTTGACCACGACTGGCATGTGCCATACCTGAGACACCATCTTGATTGAGCTTCTGCAATAACCGGGTAATTTGACGGGTGGAAAGATTTAGGATTTCAGCAGCACGGACCTGGGTAATACGATGATCTCGAACGTCTTGCAGAACTGCAAGCCGTTGAATTTCTTTGTCAGACATAGTGATAAGCATCTATATTTATATCCAGTCCATGGTGATAAAAACCATCATAAACTAGACATTTTTATTGGTGAGAATATAGACACTTTAAATGGGTTCTAACAAGTCGACTTCGCATAACAGCCATTATGTTAAATGGAAGGAAGCAAAATAAGTTAACATTTTGCTTCCGGCCACATTAAGCTAGAGTTTTATTTAAATAAAGCTATTTAGTAATCATTAAATTAATTAAAATCTAAATCTAACACCAGCTCCATATAACCAACCTTTCTCAGAGTTTGATTCTATTTGCCACGACGTTTCATCATTACCTTTTGAATACTCATAGGCAATGTCGATATAAGGCATGATCTTTTTACTGATTTCATAGCGAGTTTCAAACCCTGCGGTTGCACTGCTTAAACCAGTTTTTTTCGCATATTTAGAGTCATCACTAAAGATAGCATCCAACTCTAAATAAGGTTGAATAATCAACTTTTGCGTAATCAGAAAATCACGTTCCGTTTCTAGGCTAAAGCCCGCATAATTGTCTTCTCCCGCATAGAGATAAGCATCAGTTTCAAAGAAATATGGCGCCATACCATGTAAGCCAATCACCGCATCAACATTTTCTTCGGTGTCTTTGCGATGATCATTGAGTTCAACTTTTTCACTACGATAACGTGCACCAATCTGTGCATCCCAAAAGTCTGAAATCATACGGCTATATAAAAGTTTGGCATCATAATGTGCATCATGCGATTCTTCTTTATCGGCATGAATTTTAATAAAAAGCTTATTTTCATCTGTGCCAATACGGGTTTCAAACTCTGACTTTAAATCACCTGTGCCATCTTCATTGACAAGCCACTTATTGTCCACTGTCGTAATCGCATAAATTTGCGCACCGTGTTCTGAGCGATGATCATAATGCGAACTCTGCTGAGCATTCGCATCTGGTACATGATGTAAATGATTAACCGTAGATGTTGCCTGATGTTGTGCCTGATTCATTTGGCTATGGTTCATTTGAGAGCGATCCATTTGCATCGGCTGATTTTGACTAGAAGATGTAGCAACTGTCATTTTTTCAGGCGCACTATGATCTTCACCATTATGTGCCAAACTCACTGCACTGACCATCAACAAAGAGCTTGCTAAAACAGTTTTAGAAAAAAGATTAATGGTGCGCATGTTGATCTCCTTTCTGTACTTTTTGATCTTGCTGTTTCTCTGTTGATTTGTGATGCATTGGCTGATGACCTGCATGTTGATGGTTCATCGGTGCTGAATGTGCAGCATGATTCATTTTCCCCATCATCTGCATGTGTTGTGCATGCTCTTGTGGAGAATGCTGTGAATGATCCATCTCAGACATCGCTTGATGATTCATTGATGGTACATTTTTTCCATCAGTCTGAGCAGTTGAATGATGCCCTTCGTGCGCCAAACTTAAGCTTGTTAAACTCAATACCGCAACAGAAAAAAACGCTTTAAATACAAAATTAGTGATGTGCATGTCCAGCTCCTTTTTGCTCAGTTACTTGGTGAGTTTGAGTCGAATTTGTACCTTGAATTGGCGTTGTAGACACTTGTTCATCGCTAACATTTGCCACGATCAACTTGTTCATCATTCCTGCACTCATGTGATACAACAAATGACAATGGATTGCCCATTCGCCCAACTCATCCGCAGTTAATAAAGCAGTGACTGTTTTACCCGGTGGTACAATCAATGTGTGTTTATTCGGCATATCTACCGACTCTTGACCATTCTCCAACTGCATAAACATGCCATGTAAATGCATGGGGTGCGCCATCATACTGTCATTAATAAATTTGATACGGATACGCTCGCCATACTTCACTTTTAATGGCTCAGCATCGCTGAATTTTTTACCGTTAATCGTCCAAATATAACGCTCCATGGCACTGTTGCAAATAGTCGGTGGTGATAAACTTATCATCCCCTTTTGCTGATGGAGCTGCACATGAACCCATTCA
>NZ_JACANU010000033.1:0-4973 GCF_030329325.1 Acinetobacter sp. 226-1 | reverse complement strand
AGTGATCAATCAAATAGTGGAATTGAGCATCTCCAACACGGCTGTCCGACTCAATATAACCTCTTTTATCAGTATGGAAACTTTCTAATTTTCCATTATCAAATCTTATTAGAAGTTCACTATTAGGAAATTCCCTTCCTCCTAATGAAATAGAAATAGAGCTTCCTCCCCAAGATGAAGGTTCATGACATGCAACGTATATTCTATTTCCTGAACCATATGTAACTTCAGATTCAGAAACTCCTTGTCCCCAACCAGAACGCCAAACATCGTCAGATGTCTCTGTTGTCCAAGCTAAAATATTTGAGCTTAAAAATATTGTAAGAAACCCCACCAAAAGATTTTTTTTAACTTTCATTTTCATCTACCCTCTTTCCAAATTTTCGAAACCAAGTTCGTCTAGAAATTCCCATTTCTATCCAAGGTTCTCCTAAAGATGGTCTACCACCACCTTTGGATTTTCTCCCACCAATTGATCCTTTTCTACTTTGTCTATCTATAAACTCTTGGTAGCAATAAGCATCGTTCTTCCAACAATACGTAGCAATACTCTTAGCAGTAGCTTTGACTTCTGAATAGGGTAATACTTCTAAAAACGTCTCATTTACGCTTAAACACTGTTTGGTGACGTCCTCTAGCCAAGTATTATAAACACCCCCTCTATGCGCTCTAACAGCCTTATATGCCCATTTACGCACTGTATCGAACATAGTGCAGTTACGCCCAAGCCCTGAAACTTCCTGTTTTTTGCTTAATTTCTTTGGTAATTCTACAAAATCGGCTAAATAATCGAGCGTATAAGCTTGTTCACTCCAAAAAGTGACACGCCAATCTTTATGAAATGGATTCTTCGTAATGAGATGACTGTAGCCAACGTCTGCGCCAAGTTTGTTGGCAAGTCCTGCTTGTACCTTTGATGCATAAGCTATTGCTTTTTGACTGCCAAATTCACTGGTACATAGTGGAATTTCTAATTTATAGCAGATATGCGCATGACCATTTTTTTGTGTTTGTGCTGTCCAATAGGGCATTGGCAAATTTTCGTCATGCCATGCCATGACTGCATCTGAACGATCTATGTCAAAAAAAAAGTAATGAAGCACACAAGGCTGGTTGCCTTGTATGTATTGCATGTTGATTGCCGTTTTTTTCGGTCTTATTTGTAAGCCATACAGTAAATCATCTGCACAGTATGGTTTATGAGCAAGATTTTCAAAAAAATCGCTTAATTGAGCGTTATTCACCTTTTGCAACGTCCTATATGTTGCAAATGCTCAAAACATCGGTAAAATAACAAGTAACTAATTTGCGTTTACCGATGCTTTAAGTATTTGTTAAACAATGAGAAAAAAGTAGGTTTGCAGACCTGCTTTTTTTTCGCCTAAAAGAAAATTTAACACAACTTTCATAGTTTTAAAAGTTATTGATTTTCTTCATTTTATAACTGAATTTTTGTCAATATATGGACAAAAATTCAGTTATATATTTCTCGAAGTATGTAGGATTCTTAGAATAAAAACCCGCTTTGCTTCTTCATCAATTTGAATAATTGCACGGTATGGGCTGTCAGAAATAAGCATTTCTCTTGTTCCTAGACTTCCCTTTTTCTTGGTTCGATTTGGTGAGAAATAGAGTGTTTCTAGCTGTTCAGTAATTTTTAGATACATGCTTTCAGCTAGTTTTTCACCCCATTTTTCGATGCCATATGCCAAAATTTCAATTAAATCTTGTTCTGCTTGTGGCAAATAGGAAACGTCATAACTCATCTGCTACGGCTCGCTACTAATTCTCGTGCTTTTTGCATCGCTGTAGCATGTACCGTTTTCATCGCTGTGGTTTCTGATGGATGAGATTTCAAAGCATTTAGAGCTTCTGCAATTTTTTCCTTTTCCCAATCTTCATAATCATCATCCTGAACATCGAAAAGGCTTTCTAAGTGAGTACCTTTCACATCTTTTAATGATAAGAAAACACCAACAGGGCGTTTATTTTTAGTCACTAAAACTGGCTCTCGTTGCATGGTATCGAGTAATTCACCAAAACGTGATTTTGCATCTTTTGCTGTAATAACTTGCATTTTAAAACCTCATAAAAGTAGGCGTTTTGTCTATTTTAAACTTTTTACTAGGGTAATCTAGGATTATTTTGTTGTTTCAACGATAAAACCCTCGATCTGCTTTGATTTCAGCCTGTTTTTCTTTCATTTTTTCGTTAATTCGCTGTTCAGCTCTCGTAATCTGCTGTTCAGATTGTTTAATTGTCGATTTTGACTGCTCAATTCCTCGTTCTGCACTCTCAATACTTGATTCTGATCGCTCAAGGCTTCGATCTGCTCGGTCTGTCTTTGATTTATTTCGCTTAGCTCGTTCAATTGCGTCTCTAACGAGTTCAAGATGATGTTGTAGCGATTCATAAAGTCGTTGGTCATATTGATTTCCTATTTCTCGATTTTCATTACTTTTTGGTCGCTGGTGTTCTCGAATACTTCCGCTTTTTTGCTGTTCTTGGCTACGATGAAATAGGTCTTCTTGTCCTTGCTCTCGTGAAATTCCACTGATCTCAATATCCGCTTTTCTAGTGGGGATTGGTCTAGTTCTAGATTGATCTCTGCTAACTCCTGTTTCTTGTCCTTGATCTGATAACCCAACCATACGTTCATCCCTAGAAATACGAGGAATAGCATAATCAGTCCGCCCAAAACTGCTCCCGTGAGAATATTCAAACGCAAAGCGTTTTTGATGCTCGGTTGTTGGTCTTTGATGATCTGTAAGTTTGATCTCAAAACGCTCTTGGTTTCCTCGTTGCTTGCTTTCAACAAGGCTGTGTAGCTTTCCAAGTGCTGTTTCGTAGCGTTCTCGGCTTGTTCTTTGATAATCCTGTCCTGCTCGGCTGTGTTCTTCTGTAAATTGTTTATCAAATTGTCGATTTTCATAAATTACGCCTTCTAAACGAATATTCCGCTTGCCGTCAGGATTCTTAATACTGATTGATCTATCTGTTTCTCTAGCAATCTCAAAGCCTGCACCCTTCAAGGTTTCAACTACATCTTGCCTATTTTGGATATTGCCATTACTAATTTGTTCAGCAATTGCGGTCCCGATTTGCTCTTTAATCTCTTTGACGCTTGAAGGTAGATTTTGGCTATTCAAAGTTTTAATTGCTTGAGCTTTCTCTGGTGCATGAGGATCTGTTAAGCCGTGCTCAAAATTGATGACTTGTTTCCAGTTTTCTACAAGTGGGCGGTCAGCTTGATCAAAATAAGGCTGTAATCTTTTTCCTGTACTTAATTCCACATTTGGAATGACGAAATTAAGCTCTAAACGCCCTTTATCAGTGTGTTCTATCCAAGTAATGTCATATTGGTCGCGCTCTAGCCCAGCAAGCAATGTTTCTTCAAAGCTCTGCATGATTGCTTCTTTTTGGTGTTCTTCGAGGTCTAATTCCTCAAATGAAAGCACTCCAACCGTATAGCGATTTTGGAAGTCTAAGTTATCTGCCAATCGTTGGGTTAATTCAGGATCTCCACTCAGTAAAACTGCACCAGGTCTATCCCTATCTTTGCCAAGTAGGTAGTCAATGGTTGCACCTGCACTACCACCGCCCTTATTTCCCAAAAATTTAACGATCATAGTTGGCTAAAATTCCTTGTAGTTGTTCTCGAATAACTGCCAACTCTGCAAAGGCTCTAAGTTTTTCTATATCAGATTCCACAGTATTTACTTGTCTAGCAATCTGATTGAGATTGCCCCCAATGCGTCCTAATGCTGCTAATAGCTGAGGATCTGCCGCTTTATAATTTCTTCTTTTATTTGGCTTCTCATCTAGACAAGTATTTCGAATCCAAGTTGCAAGCTCTCCACCTTCCATACGTTCAAGTAAGGCGTGATGTTCCGCTTCTGTTAAACGGACTTTGATTTCCTTATTACGTTTTATAAGCGTTTTTTCTTTCATAACAACTCATCAAATACTTAGTACTTTTGGGTTTTGGGATCGGCTTTTTTTCGTAAGAATTTTGGCTATGTTTCATGGCCATAAATCTTGCGGAAATAAAGTCGAAAAGAGGGTCAAGGGATTCTTCCCTTGCAAGGCACAAAAGGTAATCTAGCGAAGACTTTAGTTTTTGTCTAGAGTACCCTTTGTGTGTCCTTGCCCAATTTATAATAATCGAATATTATCGATCTCAAATTTAATATATGAGGATAATTAAAATGCAAAAAGAATCTCTACATGCATCAGTACAATACAATGATTGGTTAGGAACAGTTGCCTTAGATGATGCTCACACAAGCATACAAAGTCATTTTAATAGTAAAATTAATAATGAAAATATTTTAGGCATTAATGCTTATATACAATCTGATTTAGATCCTAACGAAATTAGACTTACTATCTATACTGGATTAGTAAATAGAGAGTTAAAAACTGGAAAACGAACAGACAGGAAACACCCTAAAGTAAAAGCATATAAAACGACATTAACAACTCAAGAATTTTTTAGATTATTCAAAAGAATTGATATAAAAATATTTGAAGATATCGAGGCTAGAAAAGATACGAAACTCACAGTAACAGAAGAAATAGAAATATAAAAAAAGTGTGCTCCGCACACTCCTTTGAGGAATAAACCTTAAAGGAGTAAAAATGTCTTATTTAAACTTAGTTAAAGTATTACTTCAAATATTAGAAATAATATTAAGAATACTAGAGTAGAGAAAAAAACAGCCCCTAAACTTAGATAGGGGCTGTTATCTGATTTAGGCTTGTTTAGTGCCATTTTTTCTTAATAAGAAAATCCCGATTTGCAGTCATTTCCTAATGCTTTTGTTGAGCCTTTTAAAGTAAAAGTAGATTCATAACCATTAGGAGCTCGAATATATACTTTTTTATGTTTTTTAAAGTGATCAATCAAATAGTGGAATTGAGCATCTCCAACACGGCTGTCCGACTCAATATAACCTCTTTTATCAGTATGG
>NZ_JACANU010000032.1:0-5403 GCF_030329325.1 Acinetobacter sp. 226-1 | reverse complement strand
CGGGCTGACGGAGCCACGCATCGGTCGTATCTACGCAAAGGGTAATTGTGCTTTCCCTTATAGGCTGAGATTACGGCTCACACACCGCATCGACACGTTCCCAAACCGTTCAGTTCACTTATCTCTGTGAGGGTTTCCCCAACATACAATTTAAAGCATCCCTGAGCTACTCATCACGCTGTTGCTTTGTCGATTTCCCCTAGTAGCAACTCTTGCCTTAGATACTCCTAAAACAATCGCTGTGGTGCGCTAGCGTCGCTTAATTCCTTCCACCCACACCACATGCCTAAACGTATAAAACGGACACGCAGAAGCGGGCAAAGCTCGATTTTTGAACTTATTTGATGATTAAAAACACTTATTAACGAAGACTTTTCATTTTGGGTCTTGAACTAAACACTTTTTATTGTGAAAATAGAGTTCAGGTACAAGCCTTAGTGTGAAATCATAACGGTCGCCAAACCTTATGATCTTCGTTATTCGATGCTGATACATCAAATAACTGCGTACCGCTGAATATAAAGCGAAAGCCCTGATTGTTGCAAGACATTCAGGGCTTTTTCTTTTTCTTTTTTATTGGTATTTCATCAATTTTCAAATTTTGATGATCAAAATTTAAAAATTGATTTTTTTTTTGTCTTTTTACTTCAAAATTTCCCTCACCAAGCGACTAAACAAACTTTTCTTCGTTGGCTTGTCCTGCTGCGCTGGATCATCGACCTTTTTCACTGTTTTTTCTGTCATGTTATGGGGCTGTTCGATCTGTAATGTTTCATCCTCTAAAACAGGATCATGACTTGTAACGTCTGTTCGCTGCTCTGTTTGTGGATGGTGTTCGATACGCAACTTATAATCATCAAAATCTTTTCTTAAATCATTTATTTGTTGCTTTAAAAATGCTTTGTCTTCTTCTGCCTTTTTAAGCTGTTCTTCCAATAATTGAATCAGTTTTTTATCTGTATCGAGAACAGTGTCACGAACAGCTTTAGAAACAGTTTTTTGCTTTTGGTTACCAAACAGGCGAATGATGTCTTGTACCTGAACCACCTGTACACCTTCTTCATTTAATGAAGTAGTGAGTTCCCCTTTTTGGATGGCTCGATAGATTCTTGGTCGGGTGACATTAAACTGTTTTGATGCTTCGACAATCGTCAGTACAGACATAATTTTTCCCAAACCCATTTTTCAGTAATCAAAAGTATATTTCAAAATTATATAATTCTGACGGCTTCGACCTATCCTGCGCTAGCAAAAATGTACATTTTGACCCCATTTTGACGGCTTAAGCCTATCCTGCAATCAAAAAACAAAAGAAAAAATTTCCTGCTTTGGTTTCTGATGGTTTCGTTTGGTTGTTTTTGGTTTCTTGCTCAATTCGCTTGGTTTCTTTTGGTTGTTTTTGGTTTCTAATAGTTTGTTATAGTTTCTTGGTCGATTTTAAGTGGTTTCTTTTAGTTTCTAATGGTTTGTTTTGGTTGTTTTGCTCAACGATGATAAAAATGCAAAGATAAAGGCTGCTCGATGCGATTTAAGCCCCTTAAATTGATGGTGAGAGGATAACCATGCCAAACCGTATGCAAGAACACATCCGCTTGAATCCGATCCTCAGTGATCCCCAACAGGACATTTTAAGCATCAATGCCGAAGTGATCCGTCTGCAAGATGAAGCAGCGAATAATCCTGAGCATTGGCTGCATGACGGCTTAAAAGCGCATTTTGAGGCACGTCAGCAGCAATTGGCAGCACTGAAACGCTAAGATTGTGCAATCAGACTAATCAAAGTCGTGGAACAATGCTCATTTATTAGCCGTGAAACATGAAAAATGACTAAAAAAGCCCAATCGGGTGTGATTGGGCTTTTTACTATACGATAAAGCAATGATTTATATGAAATAAAAATTTGCATTTCGCATAATGTGCATTATGTTAATTTTAGAAAACCTTTAAAATAAATAGTCTTAAATAACATCTATTGAGTTATATCTCTAAACTGTATTGATCCAGTTCCTGTATTTTGTATATTCACAGTTTTGGTAACAGATTGAGTAGTAGAAAGAGATAATTTTTCTAGCTCTCGTAAGTGTAATACTAAGTCACTATTACCTTCTATTTCTTTAGAAATTTTTTTACTACTACTATCTTCATCTATTTCTAATAAAGCTAACTTATCAACTATTACTTCTAAAGTTTCAATAGGTGGTAAATTTAAGGAATTCTCCGTCATACTTTTGATAATTTTTTCTTTAACTTTATCTTTCAAAAAGATAGATGAATTTTGTAAAACTGAATAACAAGCATTAGCCATAATTCCGATCATAAACGAACTTGTAACAGGATCCACGTTATACCTCCAATAAAAAATTAATTAAGTGAGAATAAGTCTTCTATAGAAGAATCTATTAAAGATATATCCTGTTCCATTTTTGCTATATCTGCCTTCAGAACAAGATATAAATCATCAAAAATCAACTCGGAAAGTTCTTTCAACTTATTCAATATTGATTTGTAATTATCTGAATAACCTTTATTTTTTAGTAGATCTAAAATATTAACTTTCATCTCTCTATGTATTATTTCCCCCTTTCTTAATTTATCAATATCTTTATTTTTGATAGGAAAAATATTAGAAGTAGCAAATTCAGTAGTAATTCCAATTAATTCATCAAACTTTTCCTTAACTTTCTCTTCCATCCCATAAATATATGCAATACTAATAAAAGTCTCTCTTAAGGTTGAATAAAGATTGAGTTGAAGAGTTCCTTCATCCCTAGTAAAAACAGTAATTTCTTTATTTTTTGAATTACTATATTTTAACCCTGAAACTTGAAGAACTTTTGTGCTCTCTTCTATTTTTTCTAACTTAGAATGAATATGTAGATTTCCATCCTTTAAATAATTTTCAAATATTATATTTGCACAGTTTTCAATATTCTCTTCTCTATTTTTATTTGTTTCAAAAAAATATTTACTTAAAAATGGATATAAAATTTTCTTTTTAGAAAAATTTTTATCAATTACAGAGTAAAACTTAATAAATTCCATTATTTTACTAGAATCTAAAAATATTTCATCTATAAATTTATTAATAAAAACATCAATTTTTTCTTCACTAAGCTCTTGTTTTATAAAATCTCTAAAAAAAATAGCTGCATGATATTCTTGGATTGTTTTATGTAAAAACGTGTAATAATCACTTCCTTTATCAACCCCATCTATAACTAAAAGTGATGTACAATCAATGATATCTTGTAAGAAATCTAATGTATTTATATTTAAAATTTCTTCAGAAATTTTTGTCTTAAAGTGATTAACTCCTGCTTTTAAATATCTATCAGCATTATCAATAATAAAACTACTTTGGTTGTTAATAAATGTTATAAAACAGAATAGTGAGAATAATAGTCTAGTATTATCTCGACTATATTTAGCTACAAGATTTCTATGTATTTGGCTCCCATCTTTATACTTATCATGCCCACTATGTAACAAAAAGAAAATTTGATCATAAAAATCTCTAGCATGTTCAGGTATAATATCCATCTCAGGATATATTTTTACAAATAAAACAGCTAACAATGGTGTTTTTAAAGAGTTCTTA
This sequence comes from Acinetobacter sp. 226-1, assembly GCF_030329325.1. Lineage (NCBI taxonomy): Bacteria > Pseudomonadati > Pseudomonadota > Gammaproteobacteria > Moraxellales > Moraxellaceae > Acinetobacter > Acinetobacter sp. 226-1. The sequence goes on along the minus strand of NZ_JACANU010000032.1, from coordinate 1,805 downwards.
ATCCCATTTTCTTCATTTAGTAGATGAAGAATTTTTTCAGATTGATAGTTATATATTTTTAGTGTTTTTTCAATAATTTCATCTGCTTTTTCAGAGCTTAAATCACAAAGCTCATAATTTTTCACATTACTTTGAAAACATAATTTAGTTCCAGGTCTACTAGAACAAATTATAGAAACTCCATAAGTATTATTCATTCTATTTATTTCATTTATTAATTTAGATTTCAATAATTCATCACTTATTTCATCAAAGGCATCAATAATTAATAGAATTTTTTTTGATCTTAATAAACCTACTATTTCACTACTACCACATGGGATTCCATTATCTTCAAAAATTTGAATTATTTTAGATACAATATTATTATCAATATTCCTAAAGGATAAATATATAGGAATTAAATTTCCTTTTTTCAATTGATTTATAAAAATTTTACATAATACTGTAGACTTACCTTGACCGGCACCACCAACGATATTAATTATCGAATTTTTATCTCTTTGAAATATGTTCTCTATTAAAAAATCATCATTAATAGAATATAATTCTTCAGCCAATGGCTTATTATTTTTTAAACTAATAACTTTTTTATCTATCTGAATATCCAATGGAACATATATATCTTCGAAGTATATTTTATCACTTTTAAAAAAAGTATTTTTAAAATAAAGATTGTGTTTAGAAATATCTAAAACTTTTATTTTATCTGTTAATAAAGATGATATTATATTATTTTCTTCGTATTTACTATTAACCCAAACTTTATTAAGATTATCTAGATTTTTACCTAAATTTTCTAAAATAATTTCTTGATTAATATCTCTAAATTTAATACTTCCACTTTCATTCATTATACTAACTTTATTTTCAATCATAAATCTACCTAAAATATTTATTTTAAAATTAACAACTAATAAAAAATGGTTGAATCTGTGGACGTATCTTTTGAGATTCTATCCAAAGTGAATGTTTAGATTGCACTCGCATTAACAGATCCGCACTGATTCCTAAAGCATCATGTAAACGCAAAGCAATATCTGCTGTCACAGGTGCTTTACCATTGATAATTCTTGAAAGTAATGGACGTGTCACTTGAATACGTTCAGCAAGCTCAGTAATCGTAATTGCTTGCCCTTCGTCTTTTAAACCGTCTAACCATTCTGCAACTAACTCACCTGCATGAGCTGGATTATTCATCATCATATTCACCTCAATGGTAATCCTGATAATCTACGATATAAGCATTACCGTCTTTAAAAACAAAAGTCATACGCCAATTAGCATTGACTGTAATTGCCCAATGATTCTTTAAATTACCTTTCAACGGATGCAACCTCCATCCAGGAAAATTCATTTCCTCAATACTCTGTGCTTCATTCAAAGCTGTTAATTGACGTTTTAACTTTGTTGAATGAACAGATTGAATCCCTGCTGTTGAACCTGTTTCAAAGAATTTTTCTAATCCTTTATGTTTAAAATCTACAATCACAACAAATACCTTTGTATAGTTTTAATATACAGTAAATCGTTCAGTAAAACTATACGGAAATATAAAGAAGAAATAAATCAAAATATAAAAGCAAATGATCTCAACTCTCTCAAGTTCCCCACAGCCGTCGGGCAAGCCCTTGGGGCTGATGGTGAACGTTGAGAGAGTTTCGGCAATACTCACCCTAAGAGCCTGCAAAATTTGCTTGCTCTTAAAGTATTGCCGTACACCTAATTCGGGCTGACGGAGCCACGCATCGGTCGTATCTACGCAAAGGGTAATTGTGCTTTCCCTTATAGGCTGAGATTACGGC
>NZ_JACANU010000031.1:2043-5565 GCF_030329325.1 Acinetobacter sp. 226-1 | reverse complement strand
TTTTAGATTTAAAAGCTGGCGATGACTTACTCTCACATGGGTAACCCCACACTACCATCAGCGCAAAGAGGTTTCACTTCTGAGTTCGGGAAGGGATCAGGTGGTTCACTCTTGCTATTGTCGCCAGCAAACTGTTTATGGATACTTGCTTTGGTCTTATTTCTTCACTTTTCAGTGTGTGCCAATGCTTTTTCCAAAAGAGTTATTAACAGGAATCTATTTGAGTTGATATTGTAACTAGCTTTTTCACTAAATCAAGTATTTTGCATTGAATTTATCGAAACATACAACTGTTTGGGTGTTGTATAGTCAAGCCTCACGAGCAATTAGTATTGGTCAGCTTCATGCATCGCTGCACTTCCACATCCAACCTATCAACGTCGTAGTCTTCAACGGCTCTTTAGAGGAATAAATTCCTAGGGAAATCTTATCTTGAGGTAGGCTTCCCGCTTAGATGCTTTCAGCGGTTATCCCTTCCGAACATAGCTACCCGGCGATGCGACTGGCGTCACAACCGGTACACCAGAGGTTCGTCCACTCTGGTCCTCTCGTACTAGGAGCAGATCCTCTCAAATTTCCAGCGCCCACGGTAGATAGGGACCGAACTGTCTCACGACGTTCTAAACCCAGCTCGCGTACCTCTTTAAATGGCGAACAGCCATACCCTTGGGACCTGCTTCAGCCCCAGGATGAGATGAGCCGACATCGAGGTGCCAAACACCGCCGTCGATATGAACTCTTGGGCGGTATCAGCCTGTTATCCCCAGAGTACCTTTTATCCGTTGAGCGATGGCCCTTCCATACAGAACCACCGGATCACTAAGACCTACTTTCGTACCTGCTCGACTTGTTGGTCTCGCAGTTAAGCGCGCTTTTGCCTTTATACTCTACGCGTGATTTCCGACCACGCTGAGCGCACCTTCGTACTCCTCCGTTACTCTTTAGGAGGAGACCGCCCCAGTCAAACTACCCACCAGACATGGTCCTCGTCCCGGATAACGGGACAGAGTTAGAACCTCAATATTACCAGGGTGGTATTTCAAGGACGGCTCCATGACAACTAGCGTCGTCACTTCAAAGCCTCCCACCTATCCTACACAAGTAAGATCAAAGTTCAATGTCAAGCTGCAGTAAAGGTTCACGGGGTCTTTCCGTCTAGCCGCGGGTACACCGCATCTTCACGGCGATTTCGATTTCACTGAGCCTCTGCTGGAGACAGCGCCCCCATCATTATGCCATTCGTGCAGGTCGGAACTTACCCGACAAGGAATTTCGCTACCTTAGGACCGTTATAGTTACGGCCGCCGTTTACTGGGGCTTCGATCAAGAGCTTCGCTTACGCTAACCCCATCAATTAACCTTCCAGCACCGGGCAGGCATCACACCCTATACGTCCACTTTCGTGTTTGCAGAGTGCTATGTTTTTAATAAACAGTTGCAGGGGCCTAGTTTCTGTGGCTGCCAACAGCTCAAGAAGCAAGTTCTATCACCATCGGCAGCGTACCTTCTCCCGAAGTTACGGTACCATTTTGCCTAGTTCCTTCAGCAGAGTTCTCTCAAGCGCTTTGGTCTACTCGACCTGACCACCTGTGTCGGTTTCGGGTACGATTCCTGTGTAACTGAAGCTTAGAGACTTTTCTTGGAAGTATGGTATCAGCCACTTTACTGTACAAGTACAGCTTGCTATCAGTTCTCAGCATAGAGCACCCCGGATTTGCCTAAGATGCATGCCTACAACCTTTCACCTGGACAACCAACGCCAGGCTGACTTAACCTTCTCCGTCCTCTCATCGCATTACACAGAAGTATTGGAATATTAACCAATTTCCCATCGACTACGCCTCTCGGCCTCGCCTTAGGGGTCGACTCACCCAGCCCCGATTAACGTTGGACTGGAACCCTTGGTCTTTCAGCGAACGGGTTTTTCACCCGTTTTGTCGTTACTCACGTCAGCATTCGCACTTCTGATACCTCCAGCAGACTTCTCAATCCACCTTCATCGGCTTACAGAACGCTCCCCTACCACGTATACAAAGTATACATCCGCAGCTTCGGTACTATATTTTAGCCCCGTTACATCTTCCGCGCAGGCCGACTCGACTAGTGAGCTATTACGCTTTCTTTAAAGGGTGGCTGCTTCTAAGCCAACCTCCTAGCTGTCTATGCCTTCCCACATCGTTTCCCACTTAATATAGATTTTGGGACCTTAGCTGGCGGTCTGGATTGTTTTCCTCTTGACTACGGACGTTAGCACCCGCAGTCTGTCTCCCGGATAGTACTCATTGGTATTCGGAGTTTGCATCGGTTTGGTAAGTCGGGATGACCCCCTAGCCGAAACAGTGCTCTACCCCCAATGGTATTCGTCCGAGGCGCTACCTAAATAGCTTTCGGGGAGAACCAGCTATCACCGAGTTTGATTAGCCTTTCACCCCTATCCACAAGTCATCCCCTGGCTTTTCAACGACAGTGGGTTCGGTCCTCCAGTTAGTGTTACCCAACCTTCAACCTGCTCATGGATAGATCACCCGGTTTCGGGTCTATACCCAGCAACTATACGCCCTATTAAGACTCGATTTCTCTACGGCTCCCCTATACGGTTAACCTTGCTACTGAATATAAGTCGCTGACCCATTATACAAAAGGTACGCAGTCACCGAACAAGTCGGCTCCCACTGCTTGTATGCATGCGGTTTCAGGATCTATTTCACTCCCCTCACAGGGGTTCTTTTCGCCTTTCCCTCACGGTACTGGTTCACTATCGGTCAGTCAGGAGTATTTAGCCTTGGAGGATGGTCCCCCCATATTCAGACAAGGTTTCACGTGCCTCGCCCTACTCGTCATCATTATATGTGCCCTTTCGTGTACGGGACTATCACCCTCTACGGTAGCACTTCCCAGAGCTTTCCGCTAAAACACATATAACTTAATGGGCTGATCCGCGTTCGCTCGCCGCTACTGACGGAATCTCAATTGATTTCTTTTCCTAAGGGTACTGAGATGTTTCACTTCCCCTCGTTCGCCTCGTATGACTATGTATTCATCATACGATACCTACCTTATGGTAAGTGGGTTTCCCCATTCAGAAATCTCCGGATCACAGGATATTTGCCGCCTCCCCGAAGCTTATCGCAGGCTATTACGTCTTTCATCGCCTCTGACTGCCAAGGCATCCACCACATGCACTTAATTACTTGACTATACAACCCCAAACAGTCGTTAATCCCTACAAGTAGGATAACAACAGATCATGATGACTAATCATCACTCTCATACAGTTCGAAGTACTGTGCACTTAAGCACTGTACAGCTTCAATCTAAATTCATATACCAAAACGCTTGATTCAGTTTAATCGCTAGTTTCTCATTTCTTTTATTCACTCTAATATGTCACTTGCGTGTCACATTATTGTGTTTTATTAAAACGAGTATGAACAATTTATTTCAACTCAAATATATTCTGTTAATGATTGCTCTAGCCTTCGTCAGGTCTAGAAACTGTGATAAATCACAGAAGTTAATAAG
>NZ_JACANU010000031.1:0-1943 GCF_030329325.1 Acinetobacter sp. 226-1 | reverse complement strand
ATGGTGGAGACTAGGAGAGTCGAACTCCTGACCTCCTGCGTGCAAAGCAGGCGCTCTACCAACTAAGCTAAGTCCCCAGCTTATCATTTAGATTCAATGCTCTGATTTTCTGTTTGCTTCAGTATTTTCATACCGCGTTCGTCAGAATGGTGGGTCTGACAAGACTTGAACTTGTGACCCCACGCTTATCAAGCGTGTGCTCTAACCAACTGAGCTACAGACCCTCAGATACATTCATGAAGAACAACTTGTTGTGGATTCTTACCGATCGTCAATCTTTCGTTAAGGAGGTGATCCAGCCGCAGGTTCCCCTACGGCTACCTTGTTACGACTTCACCCCAGTCGTCGGCCACACCGTGGTAAGCGTCCTCCTTACGGTTAGACTACCTACTTCTGGTGCAACAAACTCCCATGGTGTGACGGGCGGTGTGTACAAGGCCCGGGAACGTATTCACCGCGGCATTCTGATCCGCGATTACTAGCGATTCCGACTTCATGGAGTCGAGTTGCAGACTCCAATCCGGACTACGATCGGCTTTTTGAGATTAGCATCCTATCGCTAGGTAGCAACCCTTTGTACCGACCATTGTAGCACGTGTGTAGCCCTGGTCGTAAGGGCCATGATGACTTGACGTCGTCCCCGCCTTCCTCCAGTTTGTCACTGGCAGTATCCTTAAAGTTCCCACCCGAAGTGCTGGCAAATAAGGAAAAGGGTTGCGCTCGTTGCGGGACTTAACCCAACATCTCACGACACGAGCTGACGACAGCCATGCAGCACCTGTATGTAAGTTCCCGAAGGCACCAATCCATCTCTGGAAAGTTCTTACTATGTCAAGACCAGGTAAGGTTCTTCGCGTTGCATCGAATTAAACCACATGCTCCACCGCTTGTGCGGGCCCCCGTCAATTCATTTGAGTTTTAGTCTTGCGACCGTACTCCCCAGGCGGTCTACTTATCGCGTTAGCTGCGCCACTAAAGTCTCAAAGACCCCAACGGCTAGTAGACATCGTTTACGGCATGGACTACCAGGGTATCTAATCCTGTTTGCTCCCCATGCTTTCGTACCTCAGCGTCAGTATTAGGCCAGATGGCTGCCTTCGCCATCGGTATTCCTCCAGATCTCTACGCATTTCACCGCTACACCTGGAATTCTACCATCCTCTCCCATACTCTAGCTTCCCAGTATCGAATGCAATTCCTAAGTTAAGCTCAGGGATTTCACATCCGACTTAAAAAGCCGCCTACGTACGCTTTACGCCCAGTAAATCCGATTAACGCTCGCACCCTCTGTATTACCGCGGCTGCTGGCACAGAGTTAGCCGGTGCTTATTCTGCGAGTAACGTCCACTATCTCTGGGTATTAACCAAAGTAGCCTCCTCCTCGCTTAAAGTGCTTTACAACCATAAGGCCTTCTTCACACACGCGGCATGGCTGGATCAGGGTTCCCCCCATTGTCCAATATTCCCCACTGCTGCCTCCCGTAGGAGTCTGGGCCGTGTCTCAGTCCCAGTGTGGCGGATCATCCTCTCAGACCCGCTACAGATCGTCGCCTTGGTAGGCCTTTACCCCACCAACTAGCTAATCCGACTTAGGCTCATCTATTAGCGCAAGGTCTTACGATCCCCTGCTTTCCCCCGTAGGGCGTATGCGGTATTAGCATCCCTTTCGAGATGTTGTCCCCCACTAATAGGCAGATTCCTAAGTATTACTCACCCGTCCGCCGCTAAATCCAGTAGCAAGCTACTTTCATCCGCTCGACTTGCATGTGTTAAGCCTGCCGCCAGCGTTCAATCTGAGCCATGATCAAACTCTTCAGTTTAAAATCAATAGTGCTTTATTCAAAACACCAAATCTTGGCTCATCAATTTTCTGACAAATATTTCTCAAATAAACTTCGAGTAATTTCTACCATCAATCAATGAAAATAATTTCGATCAATCAA
>NZ_JACANU010000030.1:0-5957 GCF_030329325.1 Acinetobacter sp. 226-1 | reverse complement strand
TCAACTAATAAAATTGATTTCGCATAATGTGCATTATGTTAATTTTAGAAAAATTACATAAATGAATTTACAGGCTCTAATTTTTCTAGTCTTCCCACTTATCACTAGATCTATTATTCACAAATAAAGTTCGAGAATTTACAGGAAATACTTCATCTCTACGAAGAAATGCTTCATGAATGATTTTATGAATAAAATCAGGATCAGTACTCCAATTGTATATTTTGGCATAACCACATTTCTGATTATCATACAACCTTGGTGGAATCGTATTTCTGGTAAACCCTTCGGACTTAAAATCAGCACGACTAGGTAAGAGTAAACCTATTAAACCCGATCTAGAGCTATACTTGGTTTTCCTTATACTTGAAGCTATTTCCCAGTCAACATGTTTTCTCTTCCATGTTTCTGTTCCAATTAGCACCACTGTAACAGTAGAATCTCTTAAATAATCATCTCTAATAATACGTTGTACATTGTCTGCTGGTTCATTCTCAGCAATATCACCATCTTGCACAGATTTTGATATAAGCAAGTCGTAAGTATCATGAAAAAGTTTTTCAAACTTATCTCTGTACTCACGATCATTTTTATCATGATAACTAATGAATACGTTATGGCGATTTTTATACAATTAAAATGACTCCTGAAAATTATTTTAGTGTTCTAAAAATTTAGAAAAGACATCTTTAGACTCTAGATAACTACTTAATTCCCACTCATCAGCTAATTCTTCAAATTTTTTTTCATAAGCTAAATAGTCTTCTTTCAAGAAGAAAGAAAGCTTAGCTGTAGTTGCTAATATCCACTTATAATCACTTCGTTGGCTTGAAGAAGTTATTTCCAACATTCTTTTAACAGTCTGCAACACATCTTTTGCTACTTTATAAGCTTCAACTAGGTGATATGTTTCAATATTAGATCCTTTAACTTGCTGTTCACTCATTAATAAGTTACATAAAGTCAAATTTTCACCGTTATAGTAGTCTCGTTTAAGTATAAATCCTCTTTTATAAGCAACGATAGCTTCTTCCAAGAAATGAGGACTCATTGTTTCATTCCAAAGCCTTTTATTAATAGCACCTGCTAAACCCGTTGTTTCTGGATCATTTGAGTTTTTAAAATCTAGCTTTGTAAGTATTTGTATAGCATCCATCAATGCTCCAACTTTGTTGGGTTGTTCATCCTTATATGTTGCCAACGTAAGTCTTTGAATCAAATAACTATCATTGGGATTTAATTTTAGAGCTTCTTCAAAATTTGCTTTAGCTTTTCCAAATTCTGAATTTTTTATATAACGTTCAGCATCCCCAAGAAGTGTGCTCCATGTATTTTCTATTGTTTGAGCTTCTTCAACAATTGCTTCTACTTCTTCGGAATCTAATACAGGCATCCTTAACTTTGGCAATAATGTATAGACTGGACTATCTGGATCCTGCCCAGCAGTTGCATCTCGGATCACATGAGTTAGTCTAGTAATCATTCTTTGACTTTCAGTCGTAGTAATATCATCACCACTATGTTCATATTGAATTGTAGCAATGTGATTTAGATCAAAGTGAAGAGGTGTTTTATCCTCACTTAAAATAACTGTTGTCTTATTTTTTAATGCATGCCTAATGCCCAATTCATAAAGAGCATTCGCATTCGTAGTGGAAATATCAGCAATCACTAAATCAGCAATAAGTAACATTCGATACATATGCAAATCAATCATGCCACTATGATTGATATCATCCGCACGAATGCACCTGTATCCTGTTTGTTCTACGGCTGGCTTGATAATATGCTCATATGTAGCATCCAGATTTAATACTCTCCCTGTAGCAAAATCAGTTTTTTTTCCAAATCCCATTACAACAAAGCAAATTTTTTCTGACATGATTTTTACTACTCGTATTTTTATGCTTTATTTAGTGCTTCAATAATTTTATCTTTGGTAAAACTAGTTGCCCAAGATGTACCACAACCTAGTAAATTTGTAGGGCTTGAATAAGTGCTATTGATTTTTACGGCTGCTATTTTCAAACCTAATTCTTTAGCTTTATTAATTTCCCACTCAATCCAACTACTGGTATAGCTCTTTGCACCAACAATCACCAAAAGATGTGAGGCATTTTGCATCTTTTTAGTAATTGCTGTTTTAATTGCTGGAGCATATGTACTATTAATTGGTTGACGAACACTATGATTTTCGAATTGAAAGTCAAAATTAGTATTAGCATCCCAAGCTTCGAGTAAGCGCTTATAGTGAACATCTTCAGAATGATCATAACTAATAAAAACGGCATGATTTGCCATAAAAAAATTCTCTTATATAAAAAATAAGATATTGATTTGATTTTTATTTTTTCAAGGTGTATTAGAAAATTATTTAGTAATGAAAGTATTTAGCTCCTTGAGGTAATTATGACTTTCGGGGTCTTTTAGCCACAATTCCGTTGTTCCTATATCTATATAAGGATAAAGGCTCAGATACTCTACTCCGACAAAATCTTTATATTTGTCTCTCTCATGAGTTATCGGCAGTATTGCTATTTTATTGGGCTTATACCCATCAAAAAATCCTAACTCCCAAGGCATCCATTTTGAATCTTTAGATGCATTAGAAGATGCATATACAAGAATTCTTGACCTTTTCATCTGTATTCTTAAAAGTTCTGCTGTGGCTCTTGTTACATTCTGTCGATCTAACTGTGAGTCTTCAATCCAATCAACATATACTGACCATCCTAAAGATTTAAGATAAGCATATAAAAGATATACCGTCTCAGCATCTTGAAAAGAGTGTGATAAAAAAATATCGTATTCTTTTTCTATCTTATACTTTTGCTCATTCAATATCTTTATTGCTTCTAAAGAAACATTTCTACCCTCAAATATTCTATTAGACGTTTTAAATTTACTTAGATATTCAAATGTTACACGCATTGTCTTTAACTCAAGTCAAAATAAAATTTATAATACTTAACAATTAATAAAAAATGGCTGAATCTGTGGACGCTGTTTTTGTGATTCCATCCAAAGTGAATGCTTTGATTGAACACGCATTAACAGGTCTGCGCTGATCCCTAAAGCATCATGTAAGCGCAAAGCCACATCTGCTGTGATCGGTGCTTTACCATTGATAATACGAGAAAGTAGTACACGCGTAACTTGGATACGTTCAGCAAGCTCTGTAACGGTAATCGCTTGTCCTTCTTCTTTCAGGCCATCTAGCCATTCTGAAACAAGTTCACCTGCATGTGCTGGATTGTTCATCATCATATTTACCTCAATGATAGTCCTGATAATCTACAATATAGGCATTACCATCTTTAAAAATGAAAGTCATACGCCAATTCGCATTAACCGTAATTGCCCAATGATCTTTTAACTTTCCTTTCAAAGGATGAAGCTTCCATCCTGGAAAGTTCATTTCATCAATACTCTGTGCTTCATTCAAAGCCGTTAATTGTCTTTTTAACTTTGTTGCATGTACTGACTGAATCCCTGCTGTAGAACTGGTTTTAAAGAAACGCTCTAGTCCCTTATGTTTAAAATCTATAATCACAAGAATTAATCCTTTGTATAGTTTTACTATACACCAATTCGTAAAGTAAAACTATACAAGTAATACCGACAATAACACTTAATAAATGCTCTCACTCACTCCCCGATCACCCTAGCCTTCGGGCAAGCCCTCTGGGCTGATGGTGAACGTTGAGTGAGTTTCGGCAATACTCACCCTAAGAGCCTGTCAAAAGACAAAGCCCTCAGAGTATTGCCGAGTACCAATTTTGGGCTGACGGAGCCACGCATCGGTCGTCCACGACAGTAGGTAATTGTGCTTTCCTACATAGGCTGAGATTACGATTTCACACACCGCATCGACACGTTCTCAAACCGAACAGTTCGCTTATCTCTGCGAGGGTTTCCCCAACATACAATTTAAAGCTTCCCTGAACTACTCCTGACGTTGTTGCTTCGTCGATTTCCCCTAGTAGCAACTCTTGCCTTAGATTCTTATATCCCTCTAAAACAATCGCTGTGGTGCGCTAGCGTCGCTTGTTCCTTCCACCCACACCACATGCCAGTCGTATAAAACGAATACGCAGAGGGAGGCAAAACCCGCTTTTAGGAGCTTATTTGATGGTTTTAAACACGTATTAACGAAGACTTATCATTTTAGGTCTTGAACTAAACACTTTTTATTGTGAAAATAGAGTTCAGGTACAAGCCATAGTGTGAAATCATAACGGTCGCCAAACCTTATGATCTTCGTTATTCGATGGTCCAACATCAAATAACTGCGTACCGCTGAATATAAAGCGAAAGCCCTGAGTGTTGCAAGACATTCAGGGCTTTTTCTTTTGTTTAAACAGCACTTTTAAAAAAATGAATGTTGAACGACAAAAATATCACCAATTTCTGCTCAAATTATTTTAAAAACTCACCGACCAATCTCCGCAGCAATCCTTTTTTTACTGGCTTATTTTCAGCTTCTTGTTTCGGTTGTTCTAGAACAGGCTGTTCACTTGTTCGTTTTTCACTATGTTCTACCTGTAACGATTCTGTTCCTTGAGCATGTTCGTTACTTGTAATGTCTGTTTTTAATTCTGTAAGTGGCTGATGTTCAATTCTGAGTTTATATTCATCAAAATCTTTTCTTAAATCATTTATCTGCTGCTTTAAAAATGCTTTGTCTTCTTCGGCTTTTTTAAGCTGTTCTTCGAGTAATTTTACCAATTTCAAATCTGTATCAGAAACACTACCCTGAACAACTTTGCGAACGTCTTTTTTTGGCACATTATCAAAAAGTCGGATCATATCTTGTACCTGAACAAGCTGTACACCATCATCGCTTAACGTCGTGGTGAGTTCACCTTTTTTGATAGATCGATAGATTCTAGGTCGAGTGACGTTGAACTGTTTTGCTGCTTCTACGATGGTAATTTTTGACATACAGGTTGAACGCCCAAGATAATTTTTAAGAGTGTATTTTTTCAAATGCTAGCATTTAGTACCATTTTTGACGGCATGTGCCTATCCTGCGATAGAAAAATATGCCCTTAAACCCTATTTTTTCCGCTTTTGACTCGCTTAATAGCAATAGATAACGTCCAAACTGCTCTATAGTGCCCCATACTGCCCCTTATATTTTTTAATACTGCGCTATAGTGCTCCATACTGCCCCCTATACTTTTGAATACTGCGCTATAGTGCGCTAAACTGCCCTATCCACTCTTTAGGCTCATGCAATGTCTGAAAACTATAAAATCACCAAAGAAATAGGCTTACGCATCCTCGAATTAAGACAAGAAGATGGACTGACCTTCCCTAAAATATCAGCGCAAATCAAAGCTGAATTTGGTGTTGATGTGGTCAGATCCTCGATTGAACGGTTCTATAAAAATTTCTTGAAAGGCAGCAGCAGGATTTTGCCGAACGATGTCGTGAATATTAGGATTAAGCATTCTGATCAGTTCAAAACAGAAAAACCTTTAAATAAGCCCAAGTCAGTAGTGGAAACTAGCATTGAAGATTTTTCGGATATTTCAATATTAAATAGCGTATCTGATGGAAAGGGATTTAATCAGGCTAAAAGACCGAGTGATGAGCTACTGAGTTTATTCAATCCCAACAAACACACTAAATAATAAATATAAAACCGTCTTAAATGCGCTCTAAGCTCGTTTAAGTCGATTGGCAGGGATCAGGGTCATTATTTCAGTCCGAAAGGCTGAAATTGGCGCTGATTCATGGCGATCATTGTTGTTTTGAACTAAACAAAGTCGTGGAACATTGTTCACTTATTAAGCGTGGAACGTGATAAATCATTAAAAAAGCCCAACTGCTGAGAGTTGGGCTTTTAATTTCTGATTAAGTTATTGAATTTTATCAACTAATAAAATTGATTTCGCATAATGTGCATTATGTTAATTTTAGAAAAATTACATAAATGAATTTACAGGCTC